>CAZPHV010000060.1:0-32914 GCA_964586455.1 uncultured Aquimonas sp. | reverse complement strand
AGGTCATCGCCAGGGCCTTACACCAAAGGGCTGTCCCATCAGGGGCAGCCCTTTTCTTTTGGGCGCGAAAAAGCGAAACACTGAGCCTCCAGTATTCAGCTGACGTCGCAGCAAACACCGCTCCTGTGCTCTATTTGCGTCCCATCGGAGCTCTGCGGACAAGCGAAAGAACAGGGTTCGCTACAGACGCGTCGACTTGCCCCACAACAAGCGCAGCCCACGGATCGAGCCGCACTCGAACCCGAGGTCATCGCGGCGACGTCAGCCAAGTGGGCGAAGCCTATGTAAATGAATCGTCCACGAAGCAAGGATGGGCCTCGCAGCGGACATCGCTCTGTCCGTCCCTGAACAGCAGACAGCGAGCGCACGTACATCCGCTGCTGCACACTTGCCCTATCGAGCCACTGACCCCATTCTGAGCGGTCACGTCGAAAGCAGACACGCCCATGTTCAATGACGTCTCCACCCAGAGCTCGAATGGCGTACAGCAAACCCACAGCGGGGATGCCCAGGCGCACTGCCCCTGTGGCACCGGGGTCAGCTACCAGCGCTGCTGCGGCCCTTTGCACGCCGCAGCGCAGCAACCCAAGGATGCGCTGACCTTGATGCGTGCGCGCTACAGCGCATACGTGCGCAAGAACAGCGAATTCCTGCTGAGCACTTGGCATCCCAGCACGCGGCCGCCCACCTTGGATCTGGCAGATCGCCCGGGCTTGCGCACGCATTGGCTGGGGCTGCAAGTGATCTCGCACCGCACGATGGATCCGCAGCGGCAGGAAGTCAGCTTCATTGCGCGCGTCAAGGTCGGGGGTGGCCCTGCCCAACGCCTGGCTGAGCGCAGTCGTTTCCTGCTTGACGACGGGGTCTGGTACTACGTCGACGGCGAAATCGGCCCGAAGTAGCAAGGCATCGACGTGAATGCCGCCGCGGGTCCGGCGGGCCTCGAAGATGCATTGAGAGACGAGATCCGCGCGCGCTACCAGGCCATCCGCTCGAGTTTGCCTGGTTTCGTGCAGCGCGCTAGCCAGCGCCACATGATTGCGGCCGTTGCCCGGGCATTGGCAGAAGCCAGTGGTGTGGTTGCAGTCGAGGCACCGACCGGAACCGGCAAGTCGATGGCCTATCTGCTGGCTGCGCTGCCGATTGCGCTTGCGCGCCAAAAGAAGCTGGTGATAGCCACCGCGACGGTCGCACTGCAGGAACAACTGGTCGAGCGGGACATCCCGGCCTTTCTCGCTGCCAGTGGTCTCCAAGCCGAAGTTGTGCTCGCCAAGGGACGCCAGCGCTACGCCTGCACGCGCAACCTGCACGAGTTGACCCGCAAGGACGCCGACATTCCCCAGGGCGGCTTCGAGTTCGGTGCCGAAGCAGTCACTGCGGCTTGGCTACGCCCACCACGACCGGGTGAGCCGGAACGGCTGCAGTCGCTTCTCGACGCGCAGCAGTCGGGCCGCTGGGACGGCGATATCGACCGCTGTCCCGAGCCGATCGACGATGAGCTGCGCCGGCTGATCACCACCTCGGCGGGCGGCTGCAGCAACCGGCGCTGTGCGTTCCTCGTCGGCTGCCCCTTCGTGCAGGCTCGCAATCGCCTCCAGACCGCGCAGCTCGTAGTCGCCAATCACGATCTGGTGCTCGCCGACCTGGAGCTGGGACGCGACGAAGACGGTTCGGGTGGGGTCCTGTTGCCCGCGCCCCGCGAAACTCTTTACGTGTTCGACGAAGCGCACCACCTTCCCGCCAAGGCTATCGATCGCGGCAGCGCAGAAGTTGCGCTGGGCGATGCCAGACGCCGCTTGCAACGCCTTGCCGCGCCACTTCGCGCCGCGTTTCTGGCTGCAGGCCGTGAGCGCATCGGCCGCCTGGATGCCGGCCAGGTCGATACGCTGCTCGATCAATTGATCGAGTCCATGGATACGCTGCAGAGCGAACTTGATCAGGCCTGGCCCAAACAGGCCGGAGAGGACGACGCTCCGTGGCGCGCAACGCTGGGTCAGCTGCCGGACCAATGGCGAATGCTGGCGCAGACTTTGTCGCAGCGCTCGCAGGAATTGCTGCGCTGGCTGCCGTCCGCGCTCAAAGCCGTGGTGGAAAGCGACCTTCCCACCGATCGACGCGAGTCGGTCGCGCGCGAGCTCGGACTGGCGCGCGAGCGCATTGAAGGGCAGGCATCACTCTGGTGGCTATGGGCCCAGGAAGAGCCTGTGGACGTACCGCCACGGGCGCGCTGGCTACAGCGATCAGCAGAGGGCGGTCTGGTCTGCCATGCATCGGAAGTCTCCGCTGCGCCTACGCTGCGCCGAGTGTTGTGGCCGCAGGCCGCGGGCGTGGTGTTGGCATCGGCAACGCTTTCGATCGGAGGGGATTTTCGCAATTTCGCGGCCCAGGTAGGTCTGCCCGATCATGCCGAGACCCTGGCTTTGCCCTCGCCCTTCGACCTCCACCGTCAGGCGCGACTGCAGGTTCCACGCATAAGGGCCGCTCCCGATCAACGCGAGGCCCACGTCGCCGAGCTGGTCAGCTGGCTCGACCAGAATCTCGACTGGACGCAGGGCAATCTGGTGCTGTTCACCTCAAAGGCAAAGCTGGAACTCAGCCTTGCCCAGCTGCCGGCAGCGCGCAGGCTGCGCGTGCTCGCGCAGGGCACCCGTAGCAAGTCCGCGCTGATCACCGCCCATGCCTCGGCGGTAGAGGCCGGGCTTGGCAGCACCCTGTTCGGACTCGCAAGTTTCGGCGAAGGTCTAGACCTGCCGGGCCGCCTGTGCGAAACCGTGGTGATTACCCAGCTCCCGTTTGCGGTGCCGACCGATCCCGTCGGCGCCACCTATGCAGAGTGGCTGGAAGCGCGCGGTCGGAACGCCTTCGTTGAAGTGACCATCCCGCAGGCAACCCGCACCCTGATCCAGTACTGCGGCCGACTCATCCGCGGCGAATCCGACAGCGGCCGCATCGTGATCCTGGACAACCGCCTGCTCAGTCGGCGCTACGGATCCCGCATGTTGGCCGCGCTGCCCGATTTTGCGCGTGAACTGGGCTGACAACGCGTCATCCTTGCCCCGCCAAAACGGCCCGACAACCCAAGCTCATCGGCTTTCGACATCAACCGGCAGGGGTTTCAGCGGCGAGCTGTACCAACCCACCACGCGTCCCCGATGAAAGCGCACATGCGAAGGCCCGTACTCCCAGAGATCGATGTCGCTGATCGGCGGCGTACCCATCAGTCGCTCAACCTGGGCTTCGGTGCTACCCACCCGGATACGCCTCACCGGCTGCGGCATCCTGACTGCCGGAGTAGCCAGCCCCGCACCGGGGTGCCCCATGCCCTGAGTGCCGGACTCAGGCACGACACTGGGCTCCTGCAAGGCCTCGCGCGTACCCGCCCATAGCAGTACCGCAACGGCAGTCGCCGCAAGCACCGCGGCAAAGCCGGATCGCCGACGCGGCCCATTCCGCACCGGCGCCTCGGCACTCCCTGACGGGTTCCCCGCGTCCCACGCTACCGGTGGCGGCACCTGCGATGCACTGGCTTCGGCTCCCGCTCGGGGCGCGCGCAACATTCCGCCCGGCAAGCGGCCGTGTTCCCGCTCGAACTGGCGCAGGCGACGATAGGCAGCAGTGAGCAGATGCAGCTGACGCGAACGCGTCTCGGCGTCGGCGCGATCGCTGGCGCGGTCCGGGTGCAGATCGCGCACCGCCAGCCGCCAGGTGCGCTCCAGCGTTTCGACGCTGCAACCGGGCTGCAGCCCCAGCCTGGCGTAGTCAGCGAGATAGTCGTCGGTCGGCATGCAGGCCATTCAAATGTGACGGGCTTCTCATTATGCCCGGAAGCTCTTATCATCTCAGCGAGCGTGGTTCTGCGAAAGCCTTCACAGAGCCGTTTCCCAGATTCCTTGCCAGGAGCGTCCCGCGTGAGCCGCCTTTTCCGCCTGCTGAACAGCCTCATCGCAGCCGTCATTTGCATGATGCTCACGTCCGATGCGATCGCCCAGGATTCTCATCCAGGCGCCGATCTGTACCGGATCGGAGTCGACGATCAGCTGCAGGTTTCGGTCTGGCGCAACCCCGAACTCAGCGTCAGCGTCCCTGTCCGCCCCGACGGCCGCATCTCGGTGCCGCTGATCGGAGACGTGCTCGCCGGTGGGCGCAGCCCGGAAGAGGTCGCACGCGATATCGAAGAACAGCTCGCCGCCTACGTCCGTGACCCCAAGGTGGCGGTCATCCTGACCGAGCTGCGCAGCCACGAGTTCATCTCGCGGGTGCGGGTCACAGGTGCGGTGCGCACGCCGATCTCGATTCCCCATCGACAGGGAATGACCGTGCTGGATGCCGTGCTGCAGGCAGGCGGGGTCAACGAGTTCGCCGCCGCCAACCGCACGCGCCTGTACCGGCGCGAGGGCGACACGACTGAGACCGTTCCAGTGCGCCTCGGCGCAATTCTGGGTAGCGGCGACCTCGACACCAACATCGAGGTTCGTCCGGGCGACGTCATCACTGTCCCGGAGCGCGCACTGTGAAGCCGCAGGGCCTACCAGGCCCGGCAAGTTCGCCGGGCGCCGAGCTGTTCGAACGCCTGCCAATGATGCAGGCAGAGTTGCGGCGGCATGGTGCCCTGTTGATGGCGGGCTTCGGCCTGATTGCTTTGCTGTTTCTCGCGGCGGGCGTGCTGCTGCCGCGCAAGTACCAGTCCGCCAGCACCATCCTGGTCGGTGAGGCCAACATCATCGCGCCGCTGATGGAAGGTCGTGCCGTGCCGACAGGTGTCGCTGACCGCGCCCGCATCGCGCGCGAAGTCATTTTCAGCCGCGCGGTCATGACCGAGATCCTGGGCGCCGGCGGCTGGGAAGAGAGTGAACTCACGCCCCTGGTTCGTGAGCGCCTGGTCGAGGAGATCAAGCAGCGCACCCGCATCGACAGCCCGGGCGTGAACCTGATCCGCATCACCTACACCGATGCGGAGCCGGAGCGCGCGTTCCGCGTGGCATCGCGCTACGCCGAGTTCTTCATCAGTGAAAGCCTGGCCGCCAAGGAGCGCGAAAGCCGCGAAGCCTTCGAGTTCATCGCCGCCCGTGTCGACGAATACCACGGCAAGCTCACCGACGCCGAGGAGCGTCTGAAGCTGTTCAGAGGGGCCAATCTCGATGCGCGCCCTGGCACGGACGTCGACGTGCGCACCCGGATCGCCGAAATCCGCTCGCAAATCGAAGGCGCCCGCACCGACCTGTCGGAAATGCAGATGCGCGAAGCCGCCCTACAGGCGCAGATCAGTGGCGAAGCCGAAGTCTCGGATCTGCGCTCGCGTTCGGCCCAATACCGCGTCCGCATCGCCGAGCTGCAGACGCAGTTGGACACCTTGCGCCTCGACTACACGGATTCGTATCCGGACGTAGTGCGCCTGCGCCACCAGATCGAAGACACCCAAGCCGCCCTCGCGCGCGAGGAGCGGGCCGAGGCATCCGGCGCGCGGGGCAATGACGTCGCCGCTGCGAGCAACCCGCTCTATCAGCAGCTGCGCTCGGATCTGGCGCGCGTGCGCGGCGACATGGCCGCGATGCGCGCGCGAGTCAGCGAGAACGAAAGCCTGTTGCAGTCCGAGCTGGATCGAGGCCGCCGGGTTGCCGACAGCGAAGCCTCGCTGGCTGAGCTGACCCGCGACTACGAAGTCAACCGCGAGATCTACCAGGACCTGCTGCGACGTCGCGAAAACGCGCGCGTCTCGATGAGCCTGGACTCCGAGCAGCGCGGACTGACCTTCCGGATCCAGGAATCCGCGGCGCTGCCGTTGCAGCCCACCGGCCTACGTCTGATGCACTTCGCCGCAGCCGGCCTGGGCTTGGGCGTGGCGGTGCCGCTCGGCCTGCTGTTCGCGTTGCTGCAGATCGATCCGCGCGCGCGCAGCGCACAAGCCCTGGCACAGACGCTACCGGTGCCGGTACTGGTGAGCATTCCCGAGCTGCGCACCCGCACCGATCGCCGCCGCACGCTGGTCAAGCTGGGGCTGGCGCTACTGGTGGTGGTGGGCGTGCTGTTTCTTTACGTATGGGCGGCGGTTAGCCGCGGAGTAATCGTGCTGTGAGCAAGCGCCACGAAGTCGAACCCCAGCACATCGGCCAAGCGCTTGCCCAGCGCAGCGCTGCGATCGCGCCCTTCAGCGGCACCCAACTGCAGGCGCGGCGCATCGTCAGCCACGACATGCCCGACTCGCGCCCTGCAGATGCCTTCCGGGATCTGCGCACCCAGCTGCTCGCCCGCGTCGGTGGCGGCAGCCTGAGCCTGCTGGTAGTGCCGGTAGCGCACGGCAGTGGCGGCAGCTTCGTATCACTGAACCTCGCCTCGGCCATGGCTTTCGACGAGCGCCGAACCGTGATCGTCGTCGACTGCTGCCTGCGAGCGCCGCAGCTGCATCGGCGCGTCGATGTCGCCGCCGACGCGTTCGGCCTGGTCGACTTTCTGGAAGGGCGCGTTGATCGCGTCGAGCAGATCGTGCACCCGACCGGCGTGCCGCGCCTGCTGCTGGTGCCGGCGGGCCCGCGTCGCGAAGCCAGCGGTGACCTGCTGGGCTCAGCACGCATGCGCCTGCTGCTGGATTCTCTGCGCGGCACCCATGAAGCGGTCAGCGTCATCCTCGATGCGCCCGCGGTGGCCGCCTCACCCGACGCACGCATCCTCTCGACGATGGCCGAGCTGTCGGTGCTGGTCGCGGGCTATGGCCGCGATACGCCGACCGCGGTGCAGGAAGCGATCGCCGTGCTCGATCGCGTCCGGCTGGCCGGAGTCGCGTTCAACCGCGTGCCGAACTGATTCGAACGACACCGCGCCGCTCGCAGGCGCCTCTCAAGGAGCACCGCCATGGCTCAGCACTGCAGCTTCCTGCGCCCGCGAACCGGGCTTGTCGCCGGCGCCCTCCTGGGTCTGGTCTCCACGCCGCTGCTGGCGCAGGACGGCGCCGAGCGGCCGCTGCGGCTGGACTACCGGTTCGGCTTTGGCATCGAGCACAGCGACAACGTCCGGCGCGCTCCCATCGATCCGATCAGCGAGACCGTGCTGCTGCCCACCGTGGCCTTCGCGCTGTCCGGAGACGGGGACCGCTTCAGCGTGCAGGCCGCTGGTGACGCCGAGTATCGCGACTACCGCGATGGCAGCTTCGACAGCGAGCTGCGCACCCGCCTCGGCCTGAGCGCGGCCTGGCGCATCCTGCCCGAGCGTCTGAGTTGGAACTTTGAGGACTACCTTGGCCGTCAGCCGATCGACGCCTTCGCGATCGACCGTCCGGACAACCAGCAGCGCACCAATGTACTGGTCACCGGCCCGACGCTCAGCCTGCGCCCCGACCCCCGCACCCGCGTGCTGAGCGAGCTGCGCTATATCAATTCCTGGGCCCAGCGCACGCGTGAATTCAACAGCGATCGCTGGAGCCTGGCCCTGCGCGGCCTACGGCAATTCTCGGCAACGCAGGCCGGCTCGGCACATCTGGAATACACCGACACCCGCTTCGATCTGCCCAGTGCGACCGTGCAGTCCTTCGAGCGGCTTGATGGCTTCCTGCGTTGGGATCGCCGCGCCGCACGTACCGAACTGTCAGCCGATGTGGGCGCCAGCCGGATCGACTTCGAAGACGCCCAGCAGCGCGAGGGCAGCCTGCTGCGGCTGCGAATGCGCTGGCTACCGGACGAATCACAAAGCGTCGAGCTGCGAGCGGCGCGTCAGTTTTCCGATGCGGTGGCGGATCTGATCGGTGCCGCACCGCGTCTGGAAGACTTCGAACTGCCGGTCGGTCTGCCGAGCCTGCGCAGCACCTTTCTCAACCCGGACGTCTACCGCGACACCAGTTTCGGCGTGGGCCACACGCGCAACGGGCAGCGTCTGTTCTCGCGGATCGACGCCTATTGGCGCGATCAGGACTACGCGCGCAGCGACGCGCTCGACCAGAAGGTGCGCGGCATCAGCCTCGGCCTGTCGCGGCCACTGCGCGAAACGCTCAGCCTGAATTTCTATGCCAGCCTCGATCGCCGCGAGTACACGCTTGAAGCGCGCGAAGACCGCGACAGCCTGTATGGCCTCGCCCTGCGCTGGCAGTGGCTGCGAAATCTGGAACTGGAGCTCGGCGTCAGCCGCGCCAGCCGCCGCAGCGATCTGACCAGCCAGGAGTTCGATGAAAACCGCTACTTCCTTGGCCTGATCTATCGGCGCGACTGATCCCAAGGTGCCCGGAATGACCATTCGTCCAGCGGGCATACCGTCCGGCGCCATCGGATCGGCTTTGAGCGGTGCCCGCGGCATACTCGCCGGCTTGATTGTGCCGGGAGCTCCGCGCTCGTGACTGCTCCGTCCCCGCTGCAGGACAGCGCCAGCGTGCGCGTGATCGCGCTGCACCTCGACGCGCTGGAAGCCGAGTTCGAACTTCTCGACGCGGACGAGCGCGCACGCGCGATCCGATTTGCGACACCGCTGCTGCAGCGGCGCTTCATCGCCGCGCACACCGCTCTGCGCCGCCTGCTCGGCTGGGCCGTAGCGGCGCCTCCGCAGTCCCTGCAGATCCAGCCGGATGCGCTCGGCAAACCGGTACTCGTCAGCCATTCCGGCATGCACTTCTCGCTCAGCCACTGCGGTGGCCAGGCCTTGCTCGCACTCGATGTGGCGCCGGTCGGGGTCGACATCGAAGCCCTGATCCAGCGCGACACCGAAGTGCTGGCGATGCAGATCCTCGCGCCAGCGGAGCTTGAACACTGGCGTCGATCGCCACTGAGCTACCGCGTCGAGGCCCTGACCGAGGCCTGGACGCGTAAGGAAGCCCTGCTCAAGGCCTGTGGGCTGGGCCTGCGCACCGACCCCGCCAGCTTCGAAGCTCCGGAAGGCGAAATCGATCTCGCCCACGCGGGCCGCTTCATCCTGCAGACGCTGCCGGCGGCGCCCGGACACTGCGCCGCACTGGCGCAGACGCCGCCGGCGCGGCGCCTGCGCTGCTACCGCCTGCTACCAGGCCACGTACTGCAGCCGCAAGACGCCGATTCCGACCGCGCAGCTTGAAAAAGCCCCTGCCCGAGAAAACCTGTCCGGTCTGCCAGCGCCCCTTCAGCTGGCGCAAGCGCTGGGAGCGCTGCTGGGACACCGTCATCTACTGCGCGGATGCCTGTCGCCGCGGCACGCCGCGCGGGCGGGCGACACCGGCTGTGGCTGCTACCATCCCGGGGCACAAGAAGACGCGCTGACGCCGTCCGCCATTGCTCGTGGGCTGCGCCTACGCTGCAATCGGGCGCAGGCGTGAAGCCAGATCACCCTGGGGGAGGGGCACGATGATCGCCGGCTGGGTGCTGCTGCTGGTTTCGCTGGTCTACATCGCCATCCTGTTCGGGGTCGCCTACTACGGCGACCGCCGCCCGCTGTATCCGGATCGCACCTGGCTGCGGCCGATCGTCTACAGCCTGGCGCTGGCGGTGTACTGCTCGTCGTGGACTTTCTACGGCGCGGTCGGCACCGCGGTTTCCAACGGTTGGGCGTTCCTGCCGATCTATCTCGGGCCGATCCTGCTGTTTCTGTTCTTCAGTGGAATCATGCGCCGGTTGATCCACATCGCCCGCGAGCAGTCGATCACCTCGATCGCGGATTTCATCGGCAGCCGCTTCGGCAAGTCGCAGGGACTCGCCGCGCTGGTCACCGTGATCGCCGTGATCGCCGCCGTGCCCTACATCGCGCTGCAGTTCAAGGCGGGCGCGATGAGCATCGCGGTGCTGAGCGGCGTCGACGTGGCCGAGGGCGGCAATCCCGTGCTGGCCGACTCGGCCTTCTATCTCGCGGTGTTGCTGGCGGTGTTCGCCATCCTGTTCGGCACCCGTCAGATCGATGCCACCGAGCACCACCACGGCCTGATGCTGGCGGTCGCGCTGGAGTCCCTGGTCAAGCTGCTGGCCTTCATCGCGGTCGGCGTGTTTGCGCTGAACTACGTACCCGAAGACTGGAACCCGCTGTCCGGCCGCACGCTCGCGGCCCAGGGCATGGACGTGATGCCGAACGGGTTCATCGCCCAGACCGTGCTCGCCTTCCTGGCGATGTTCTGCCTGCCGCGGCAGTTCCAGGTCGCCGTGGTCGAGTGCGAGAACCCGGGTGATCTGCGCTATGCGCGCTGGTTGTTCCCGATCTACCTCGTGATCATTTGCGCCCTGGTGCTGCCGATCGCTGCGGCCGGCACCGCGCTGTTCGCCGGCAGCGGCGTACATCCCGACACCTATGTGCTGCGGTTGCCGCTGGCCGCCGGAGAGAACGCGCTGGCCCTGTTCGCGTACCTCGGAGGGTTCTCGGCCGCCACTGGCATGGTCATCGTCGCCACCGTGGCGCTGGCGACGATGGTCAGCAATGACCTGGTGGTGCCGGCCCTGCTGCGGTCGGCGCGCTACGCCAACGGCGCGCCACCCGATCTGTCGGTGCTGGTGCTGCGCATTCGCCGCGTGACCATCATCGTGTTGGCGCTGCTGGCTTACGCCTATCACCGCGCGGCTGAGACCCACACCAATCTTGCCGAGATCGGCCTGCTGTCCTTCGTTGCGGTGGCGCAGTTCGCACCCGCCATCATTGCCGGCTTGTACTGGCGCGGCGCCAGCCGGAGCGGCGCGATCGGCGGCCTGTGTGCGGGCTTTGCGATCTGGGCTTACACGCTGCTGCTGCCGACCCTGGCCATCGCCGGCTGGATGGATGCCGAATGGACCCGCAGCGGACCGTTCGGAATCGCCTTCCTGAAGCCGCAGGCGCTGTTCGGGCTGTCCGGCTGGAACGCGATCACCCACGGCACCTTCTGGACCCTGCTGCTGAACAGCGCGGCGCTGATCCTGCTCTCGCTGCGCTACCGCCCCAGCATCGACGAGCGCCTGCGCGCGCTGCCTTTCCTCGACCCTTGGTACCGGCGTCCAGTCGGGGCGGTCACCGAATGGCGCGGTCGCCTGTCGGTAGCCGATCTGCGCCTGATCGCCGAACGCATTCTTGGCGTGCGCGCCACCACGCGGGCCTTCGAGGACTACGCCCGCGAAACCGGGCGCGAATTCAATGATGGCGACGCCGCCGAGCGCGGCCTGCTGCAGTACACCGAGCGCCTGCTTGCAGGAGCAATCGGTGGTGCCTCGGCGCGCAGGGTGCTGACCACCGCCCTGCGCGGCTCCGGCCTCGATCTGGGTGAGGTGGTGTCGTTGCTGGACGAAGCCTCGCAAGAGCTGCGCTTCAACCGCGAACTACTGTCGGCCACGCTGGAGAACATCTCGCAGGGCATCAGCGTGGTCGACGCGGAGATGTGCCTGGTCGCCTGGAACCGCCGTTACCTCGAGATGTTCGAGTATCCCGAGGGGCTGGTCTACGTGGGTCGGCCGGTAGCCGATCTGATTCGATTCAATGCCGAACGCGGCGAATGCGGCCCTGGGAATGTCGACGAACATGTGGCCAAGCGCGTGCGCTACATGCAGCGCGGCAGCCCACACGTGTTCGAACGCGTCCGCCCCGATGGCAGCGTGATCGAAATGCGCGGCCGACCCATGCCCGGTGGCGGCTTCGTGACCACCTTCACCGACGTCACCGCCTACAAGCGCGTTGAGCACGCCTTGATCGACGCCAACGAAACACTTGAGCACCGTGTTACCCAGCGCACCGGCGAGCTCACCCAGGCGCTGGAAGCACAGCGCGCGGCCAAGCAGGAAGCCGAGACTGCCAACCAGTCCAAAACGCGCTTCCTGGCCGCCGCCAGCCACGACCTGCTGCAGCCGATGAATGCCGCGCGCCTGTTTACCGCAGCCTTGGCCGCCAAGCCACAGGCCGACGCCGACGCGCGGCTGCTGTCCTCGCGTATCGACAGTGCGCTGCGCGCCGCCGAGGATCTTCTGGACGGCCTGCTCGACATCTCGCGGCTGGACTCGGGTTCGCTCAAGCCCGAACCCACCGTGTTCGCCGCCGCTGATCTGTGCAATTCACTGCAGGAACAGTTCGCTCCCATGGCGGAGCAGCGTGGGCTGGAGCTGCGCGTGCACGCGCCGGCGCTGGCCTTGTGCAGCGATCGCGGACTGCTGCGCAGAATTCTGCAGAACTTCGTGGCGAACGCGCTGCGCTATACCCAGTACGGCGGCGTTCTGCTGGCAGCGCGCGCGCGCGGTGACTGCGTCGAATTCCAGGTCTGGGACACCGGCCCGGGCATCTCGTCCGAGCACAGCGCGGTGATCTTTCAGGAGTTCCATCGGCTGGAGCAGCCCTCGCCTTGGGGCGAGAAGGGGCTGGGCCTGGGCCTGTCGATCTGCGAACGCATCGCGCGCATGCTCGATCATCCGATCGCGTTGCGCTCACTACCGGGCCGCGGCAGCGTGTTCAGTGTGCGTGCCCCGCGCGCGGCGCTGGCGGACATCGCCGCACCGCGACCGGTCGAAAGCAGCCCCGGCCCGGTCGAGGGCCTGCACGTGCTGTGCGTCGACAATGACCCGAGCATCCTCGAAGGCATGCGCGCTCTGCTCGAACGCTGGGGCCTGCAGGTCGAAACCGTGACCGGGCTGGAGCCCGCACTGCTGCATGTGCGCGAGCATCGGCCCGACATGCTGCTGATCGATCTGCATCTGGGCGAGAGCCTCGACGGTTTGGCCGTGCTCGATATCCTGCGGCGTGAGCTTGCTCCGACGCCGCCCCCGGGCGCTCTGATCACCGCCGAAAGCGGCGATGAGCTGCAGCGACGTTGTCGAGAGGCGGGCTATCCCTTGCTGAACAAACCGGTGCGGCCGGCCGCCCTGCGGGCGCTCATCGCTGCTTTGTCCAAACGCCGGGAGCGCACGCCCTAGCGCGCCAGCGGGTCTGTCACCACCTGACGCCTGCGACCCCCTCTTCGGAACCTGCCAGGCAGCACGGATGCGCGGCGCACGTGCGAAACGTCTGCGAATGCGCTTGAATCCACGCGAGTGCTCGCGCAGCAATCGCGTCCCGCCTGCGTTTGGAACGGGCTCCGCTACGGGCGGCTTACAATTTCACTACGGACAGCACGACCCGGCGATGGTAAGAAGTCAGGCTGGGGACTCAATCGTCGCACCCGCGCGTGGCTGGAAGCCCGGCATAGTGCGACGACGCCGAGATGCAAGCGTGCATCCGCAGCCCCAGCCGACGCCCCTTGCCCTTTTGTGCGGGGCTGTTGTTCAGATACTTATCGACTTCAGGAGTCCTGCCATGAACCGGATAGCCACCCTCTCCCATCTGGCCTTGCTGAGCCTCGCCGGCGTGCTGGCGTGCGCCGCCTCTGGAATCGTTCAGGCCGAAACCGAAATCGAGCCGGGCTACCAGTTGAGGGCCATACAGGCAGATCAGGCCGGGCCGCAGATCGTGCGCGCTGGCGAAGCCTTCGCGCTGGAGTTCAGCGGCGTCTGGCGTGACAGCTGCGTGCCGCGCATGCTGGCACTCGAAGGCACTGGCCATCGCCGCATCCTGAGCCTGGAAGCCGCAGCGCCCGGTAGCCCTTGTTTGACCGTGCTGACGCCCTTCGAGCAGCGTCTTGAAGGCCTGCGCATTGATGAGGCCGACGCCGGCCTCGTCGAGATTGCGCTGATTGCTGGCGGAAAGGACTGGCTTGCCACGCATGAGCTGGTGGTGCAGGGCGCGGCCGTGGATGCACCTGTCCACAGCGCCTACAACGTGCAGGGGGCGTGGTACTCGCCGCGTCACAGCGGCTCCGGCCTGACCCTGCTGCAAACCCGCGCCGGTGAGGCGGACAGCCTGGTCGGCATGTGGATGAACTTCGACAGCTTCGGTGCGCCGCGGTGGTATCTGCTGGCCAACGCCGCGTGGACCTCACCGACGCGCGTCGAGGGTGTGGTCTATCTGCTGAGCGGCCAGCCTTTCGCCTGCACCCTGCAGTTCCCCAATCCGGACTGCGATTTCGCCGCGGTAGCCAACGAAGAAGTGTCCGAGGCCGGCGACTTCACGATCGACTTCGACGACGACGGCGCGGCGACCCTGCAGTTCAGCCAGCTTGGTGCCAATGGCCAGCCGGTGCTGGCGCTTCCGATCGAGATCCGCAGCCTCCGCTGAGGCAGAGCCTCTGTTTGCACGATCCGGGCCCTCCCGACCGGGGTCGCCACCCCCACGGCCTACTGGCGTCCAAGGACGCCGGTAGGCCGCGTTGCTTGAAGCCCGGTTGGGTCCGGCCCGATGTTGTCCAGCTCACCGCGCACGCAGCACGCATGCCCGGTGTGCACGCCAGGCACGCCGTGCTGGCGTCACACTGTTGGCCCCTCAGTCGGTGCCGTCCGCATGCTTGACCTCCACTACTGGCCCACGCCCAACGGCCACAAGATCACATTGATGCTCGAAGAGTGCGGGCTCGATTACCGGATCGTGCCGGTCGATATCGGCAGCGGCGCGCAGTTCGAGCCGGCCTTCCTCAAGATCGCGCCGAACAACCGCATGCCGGCCTTGGTCGACCCGACTCCCGCCGACAGCGGCCCCGCACTCAGCCTGTTCGAATCAGGCGCGATCCTGCTCTACCTCGCCGAGAAGACCGGCTGCTTCCTGCCGACCGATCTGCGCGGTCGGCACGAGGTGCTGCAATGGCTGTTCTGGCAGATGGCCGGCTTGGGCCCGATGCTCGGCCAGAACCATCACTTCAACGTCTACGCGCCCGAGAAGATCCCCTACGCCATCGACCGCTACGTGCGCGAAACCGCGCGCCTGTACGGCGTGCTGGATCGTCGGCTGGCGGGTCGCGCCTTCATCGCCGGCGACTACAGCATCGCCGACATGGCCTGCTACCCATGGATCGTGCCGCATGCGCGTCAGGGCATGGACCTCGATGACTATCCGAACCTGAAACGCTGGTTCGAGGCCATCGCAGCAAGGCCGGCGACGGTCGCCGCCTACGCCAAGGGCCGCCCCTGGGAGCGCAGCGGCGAGATGAGCGAGGCGCAGCGCAAGATCCTGTTCGGCTCGCCACGTGCCAGCTGAGACCAGCGCTAGACGACCCAGCGTCAAGCCGGCGAACGCAGCCCGAACAGATTGCCTTCCGTGTCGAGCGCCAGCGCAACGAATCCGTAGCTGCCGATCGCCATCTTCGGCCGCCGCAGCTGGCCGCCGGCGGCGTCCACGCGCGCCGCTGCTTCGCCGCAGTCGGTGCAGTCGAAGTACAGCAAACAGCTGTTTCCTCCCGAAAGAAGGCCCGGGACTTGCATCAAGGCACCAACTGCGGGCGCGTCTGGAGTAGCGCCGGGAAACCCCCACATCTCGACACCCTCCACGGGCAGTCGCGACAGGCGACATCCGAGCACATGCTCATAGAACCTGCGGGCGCGGCCGATATCCTGCACGTAGATCTCGAACCAGGCGATGAGGTTGGATGACATGGACGCTGTTCTCCCGCGGATGAAGGACCCGGTGGGCCGCATGCAGGGCAGGCGCGCTGCAGCACGCGTCCTGACAGGGCCAGGCTGATGGACAGGGCTGCCGGCGGCGCTGATCGCGACAAGCCGTCGCGCGATCGCCTGCTGGACCTGCTGCTCGACGCCGTCTGCATGGTGGATCGCGAGGGCCGCTTCGTCTACGTCAATGCGGCGATCACCGGGATTCTGGGCTACACCCCGCAGGAGCTGGTGGGCCGCGAGATCGCCGATTTCATGCACCCGGAGGACCGTGAGCGCACCCTGCTCAGCGCCGCCCGGGTGATGCAGGGCGAGGAGCAGCGGCACTTCGAAAACCGCTATCTGCACCGCGATGGCCACGCTGTCGATCTGATGTGGTCGGCGCGCTGGTCGGAGGATGAACGCCTGCGCATCGGTGTGGCGCGCGATGTCACCGCGCTCAAGCGCGCGCAGCGGGTGCAGTCGGCTCTGTATGCGATTTCGCAAGCGGCGCATGCGGCCGCCGATGTGCCTGCCCTGTGCCAACAGCTGCAGCGGATTCTGGCCAGCCTGCTGCCCGTCGGTCGGCTGTGTCTGGCGCTGCGCATGGCGGACGGCAGCTTTGAATTTCCGTACCACAGCGGGCCCGATGCGCCGGTCGAGAGCCTGGAACCGCCCTGCACCGCTGAGCAGCTTGAGCAGGTGATCGCCGAGTCTGGGCTGACACGCATGCAGCACGACGGTCTCGCCTGGCTGGTGGCGCCCCTGCGGGTTGGGGGGCAGACGCTCGGCGTGTTGGCGGTGGCGGGTGATTCCGCGCATGCGATCTACAGCGATGCGGACAGCGCCCTGATGGAGTTTGTTTCCGCCCAGGTCGCTACCCTGATCGAGCGCAAGCAGGCCGACGCCCGACTTCAGCACATGGCCCGGCATGACCCACTCACCGACCTTCCCAACCGCGCCCTGTTCGAGGAGCGCTTGAACACCGCCCTGACGGCTGCGGCGCGCAACCGCAGCGGGCTGGCCCTGCTGTATCTCGACCTCGATCGGTTCAAGCAGATCAACGATCGCTACGGTCATGCCTGCGGCGACCAACTGCTGTGCGAAGTGGCGCAGCGCCTGCAGGGTGCGCTGCGTGACTCTGACACCGTGGCGCGCATGGGTGGCGACGAGTTCGTACTGCTGTTGAACGGCGCAGGGAGCGCGGCCGGTGCTGAAGCCGTGGCGGAGAAACTGCGTGCCGTGCTCCAGCAGCCCTTCACCCTGCTGGGAAGCTCCGAGTCAATCACACCAAGCGTTGGCATCGCCCTGTACCCGGATCACGCGAGCAGCGGTGCGGCCCTGATCGCCCGCGCCGATGCGGCCATGTACTCGGCCAAGCTGGCCGGCGGCAATCGCGTCGCGCTGGCGCTGTCGAGCGCGGAGTCCGTCGAGGGCTGAACGGCCGGCTGGGCGATCGAGCCGCCCTGTGAACCCCGGCCGCAGCATCGCGCCTGTTCCGCCTGCATGCCGCGGTCAGGACAGTGCGCTGACTTCGCATGCGCACGTGCCCCGCGGGCTCGCGCGGCTCAGGGCGTGGACGATGGCGGCGGGTCCAGCGCCGCACGCGCATCCCTGAACAGTCGACTCGACGCACTGCGGGGCTCGTCCTGCAGCGCCGATACGCTGGTAGCAAGCAGTGCTTGCGCCGCGTCCGCCTCGCCCGTCCGCGCCAGCAGAAGCCCGCGCAGGGCATCGAGCTGGTGCCGCCACAGGCCGGTCCCGCGTGCGCTTTCCAGCACCTCGGCATCGAGTTCGTCGAGCACGCGTGCCGCGGAGGTCAGCTCACCCAGTTCGAGCTCGACCGCGACGCGCAGCACGCCGACGTCCTGGGTCTGCGGCGCGCGTGCGCCCAGGCTCCGGGTCAAGCTTTCGTGGGCCGGACGCAGCTGCGCCGCGGCGTCCTCGTCGCGGCCCATCTCGTACAGCAGCCGCCCCCAGTTGCCGCGGCTGACCTGGCTCATGTTGTGCTCGTCGCCCAGACGCGCGCGGATGCGCTGGTAGACCTGTTCGGCGTAGGGCAGGGCGCGCGCCCAGTCGTTGCGGCGGAAGTACACCGCCATCAGCTCGTTGAGTAGGCCGAGGTGACGGGTATGCGCTTCGCCGAGGCGCTCGATCACCACCGGCTGCGCCGCCAGCAGCAGGGCTTCGGCCTGCGCGTCGTCACCCAGATAGCTGTGACTGCGCGCTACCGCGATCTGCACCAGGGCCACCAGCAGGGCCTGATCGCCTGGCCGCGCGCCGGCCTCGGCGATCAGCGCATCGGCCTCGTCGCGGGCCTGCGCATGCTCGCCGGCCTGGCCCAGCGCCACGATCAGATCGACCCGCAGGCTGTCGCGAAACGCCTCGTTGCCGGGCTCGGCGACCTGCACCGTGTCCAGCGCCTCGCTTAGCGCCGGCACCGCCTCGCCGAAGCCGCCGCGGTTGAAGTGCAGACTGGAGCGCGCCTTGGCCAGCGCATGCCGATGGTGGGGGTCCGTGGACACGGCCGAGGCCTGCAGTCGGGCAAGTTCGACCTCGGCGTCCTCGTACCGGGACAGTCGTGCCAGCAGATGCACGCGCAGCGCGCGGGCGCGCACGCTGTCCGCGCTGGCAGCACCGAGTTGGGCGTCGAACAGTTCCAGCGCCCGCGCGATTTCCTGTTCGGCTTCCGCCCACAGGTCCAGCGTCGCGAACAGGCTGGCCAGGCTGGCGCGCACGCTGGCCTCGGTCTCTTCCTGCGCGGCGAAGCGAAGCGGCAGACGCTCGCGCGCCGCCAGCAGCACATCGCGCAGCGGCGCCTCAGCGCCACGCGCCAGCACCAGCGGGTTGGCGCGGCTGATCAGGTCTTCGGTCAGGAATCGCGTGACCGCATTGGCGCGCGCCAGCTCGGCCTCGGCGCGGGCGCGGGCCTCGTCGGTGCGCTGCTGCAGCCACAGCGAGCCCGCCAGCCCCAGCGCAAGTAGGCACAGCACCGCCCACACGAAAGGCCTGCGCGCGCGGCTGCGGGCCAGCGCGGCCTGCGCCTCGCGCGCCTCGACTTCGCTGCGCGCCTGCTGCGCGCGGGCTTCGCGCCGTTCCGCCAGTGAGCGCAGGCGCGTCGCCAGCTCGGCGGCGCTGGCCAGGCGCAGCGCGGGGTTGCCGTCGGTGGCGCGCTGCAGGTCTTCGCGCAGCAGTGGATCAGCGATCGACTGCTCCCAGCCCGGCGCCATCGGCTGGCGCAGGCGCCCGCTCAGCAGCTGGTAGAGCAGGATGCCCAACGCATACACGTCGCTCTGCACGGTCGGCGTCTGCCCGGCGAAGATCTCAGGCGCGAGGTAGAGCGGCGTGCCGGAGTTCGAATCAGCGCTCAGGTTCTCGGTCACCGTCAGGCCCATGCGGGTGATACCGAGCTGCTCCAGGCGATCGGGATCGAGCATGCGCCCGCTGCCGAAGTCGGTCAGCCGCGCGCGCGCCTTCCCGGGCTCGCCTTCGATCAGCACATTGGCCGGCTTCAGGTCCTTGTGCAGCACGCCCAGCGCATGCGCCGCGGCCACCGCGTCGGCGATCTGCAGGAACAGCGCGATGCGCGCCGCCTCGTCGAGCGCATCCAGATACTTGGTGCACCAGGCTTCGAGATCGAGGCCGGCGTACTGGCATTCGAGAAAGAATGGCGGCTGCTCGAAATTCCAGTCGATCAGGCCGACGAAGGCGCTTTCCTCACCCGCGCCCTCCTGCAGCACCCGCAGCAGGGTGGCCTCGCGCTTCAGGCTGCGCAGGCGCTCGCCGTCGAGGGCAAATTTGTAGACGCGCTTCTCGCGGGTCTTGCCGTGTTCGGCCAGCCAGACCTCGCTGCCGCGGCGTGCGGCCAGCGCCTCGCGCAGCACGAAATTGCCGCGCCCGGGCACCGCGTGCCCGGTCTGCAGTTCCAATTGCACCGGCGCCTGTCGGCCCACCGCCGTGCGCGACACGGGGCCGTCCAGCCGGTAGCCGATCCGCGCCTGGGTGGTGACGTGCTCGGCATTGGTCTCGCCCAGCGCGCGCCGCAGCTTGGTCACCGCGTTCGGCAGCACCTTGTCGACGGTGATGCGCCCGGCCCAGACCTCGGCCAGCAGTTCCTCCTTGGTGACCACCTCGCCGGCATGGCGCAGCAGGTAGAGCAGCACTTCCAGCGCGCGCCGCTCGACCTCGACCGGCAGGCCGGCGACCTTCAGCTCGTAGCGGGACTCGTCGAACTCGGCGGTGCCGAAGCGGTAGCAGTACAGGCCTCGTTCCATCGGGGCGGCAACCGGGCAGATCCAGGGCGGGGAACGCTAGCACGCGCCCGAGCGCGGCGTCCGTTGTCGATTTGTGCGCCTGTTGTGGCCGTCAACAGCGACGTTACCGAAACGTTACCGAGGAGAGGCCAGCGCGTGCGGACAGCGTGGGCCGGGCTCGCCACACTGCCGCCCCGACCTGCCAGCCCGCTGTCGCTGCCGCGCCGACCGCCTTCCATGCGGTCAATCGCGATCGGCGCAGGCACCGGGCCGCGCGCCGTTCCTTCCCCTGTTTCGAGGTTTCCATGTCGATGCGTCCGCTTTCCCTGTGCCTGCTGCTCGCCCTCTCACCCTGCGCTGCTCTTGCCCAGACCGCCGCCTGGCGCGTCGTCGCCGGCGAGAACGCACAGGTGCTCGCACCGGACCTGCCCGCCGGCAGCAGCCGCGACCTGCAGGACGTGCTGCTCGGCGATCGTGGCGCGGAGCAGGTCGGCTTTCGCGTCGCCTCACCGACCGCCCAGATCGGCTACTGGGCGTTCCGGGCCGGCCGCTTCCAGCGCTGGGCGCAGTTCGGCAGCGCCGCAGCTGCCGGCCCCGGCCGCACGGGTGGCGAGACCGCCCACCAGTTCCTGAGTTTCGGCAGCGACTCCGGCGATGCCGGCAGCGACGGCCAGCGCCTGCTGCGCGCCCGCGCGGGCGACCCCGCCAACACCGCCGGCGCCAGCTTCGGCATCTGGCGCTGGAACGGCCAGGGCAACATCGAAATCGCGCGCGGCGGCACTGACGGCCCGCTGGGCCCAGGCCTCGGCACCGACTGGGTGTTCCGCACCAACACCGCCAGCTTTGCCGACGCCCAGATGCTCGATCAGGGTCGCCTGCTGCTGGTCGGCACCGTGGTCAGCCCCGGTGCGATCGAGAGCCGGCTGGTGGCGCGCCACGTTCCCGGCCAGGGCAACCAGCCCTGCCTGCGCAGCACCGCGCAGGAGCCCGGCCTGTCGCCGGGCCTCAGCCCCGGCGACAGCTTCGCCAACTTCACCCAGGGCCTGGACCGCTTCGTCAGCACGTCCACCGGGCAGGTGTTCGGCCTGCTGCCGATCAGCGGTGGCGGCGAAGGCCTGTTCGCTCTCTGCGACGGCGCCCCCGCTGCGCTTGCCGTCACCAACCGGATCGGCGCGCTGGGCCCGGACAGCGGCGAGGCCAACACCCTGTTCCTCGGTTTCTCGCGACTGCGTCCCTCGCCCACCCAGGGCCTGCTGTTCTCGGCGGACTGGCGCGTGACCGGTGGCAATACCCGCGTCGGCCTGTTCCAGCACCTCAACGGCCGCAACCTGCCGATCGCCTACAACGACGTCGGCGGCCAGCTCGGCCCGAACTGGCAGAACTCGACATGGACCAACTTCACAGCGCTCAGCGTCGCCCGCGACTGGCTGGCCTATACGGCCAGCGTGCGTACCAGCGAAGGCGGCAGCGCCACCGGCCTGTGGCGGCAGCGCATCGGTCAGGCGCCCGAGCTGGTCGCCCTGCTCAGCCTGACCGCCACCGGCTACATCCCCGAGTTCGGCCGCACCTGGCGCAGCTTCGACGCCTTCGCGGTGCTCGCCAACGGCGACATCGTGCTGAATGCCACCACCAACCCGGACATCGTCCGTGACCTGTGGCAGCTCGCGCCCGGACAGAACCCGCAGCGCCTGCTGTCCAGCGGCCAGACCCTGTCGGTGCCCACCGCCAGCGGCCCCGCCAGCACCAGCGTGACAAGCTTCAGCCTGCCCGGCGACGGCCTGCCCGAAACCGGCCGCGACGGCTGGGTGGGCGCCGACGGCCAGCTGCTGGTGCGCGTCAACACCAACAGCTTCGGCAGCCTGCTGATCAGCCGCCGACTCGACGTGCCGGACCCCAACCAGGTTTTCCGCAACGGTTTCGAGTAAGCGGCTGGAGCCGGGTGTGGCGATCGGGAGTGGCTTGAATGCTGTTCGGACGATGGACATTCAGCCGGCCATCGTTTCAGCTGAATCGCTCACTTCTTGAGGTGCAGCCACGTCGCAAGCCACACGTGCCCAACGCCTTGCGCCCGGAGTGGGCGATCGAGACGTTGCCCGGGGGGCGCCAAGTGGCACCGGGCAGCAAGCGCCGAGAGCCGGTAGATGCGCTGCGCTTATCTGCCCTACGAGTACGCGTGAGGCCCTCAAACGAAGCTCGCACTCACGACCCGCGCCTTTCAGCGCGAGCACCCGTGGTGTCGGCCTGATTGTGCCAACACCGGTGAATGACGCCGTGCCCCTGCGAGGGCGAGGGCCGATGCCCGCGTAGGGTAGATAAGCGCAGCGCATCTACCAGCAAGTCCCATGGACGCCGAGCACCAAACGAAGCACGCCCTGCGGACGCCAAGCACCAAACGAAGCATGTCCTGCCGACGCCAAGCGCCAAACAAGTCCACGACCCAGCCCCCGCACTCAGGCCCGACAAGCGCTGCGCACGATCGAGCTCAAACGGCGCGGGCCTACGCATCCAAGCTTCGATTGAGACAAGGCCTCACGCGCACACGTAGGGTAGATAAGCGCAGCGCATCTACCAGCAAGTCCCGTGGACGCCGAGCACCCAACGAAGTCAGCAGATCCGCAATCGACTCCGCTCCCTCACCCCGCCAAACCACTGCCCGCGCGAAGGAGGCGTCGGGCCCCAGTCACGGACACCCCGCCTGCACCAGAGTGCAACCCACCTCACCCCAAACCCAAGGCTTCCTCGGGCTCGGCCTCAAACCGATCCACCCCATTCCATACATAGCGCCGCAGCACACACCCCCGATCCCCCCCACGCGGCACGTAGTCGATCACGTTCACCGAATTCGGCGCGCCCGGCCGCACGCGACTGGAAACCGCGGTGCCCGCATTCACCGCCCAGGCCTGCCCATGCGGCGGCAGCGCCGCGGCGAAGGGCCAGTGGATGTGTCCGGCCAGGAACAGATCGGCGCCGGCCTCGACCCAGGCCGCCAGCGCAGCCTCCGCCCCATGGCAGCGGTTGTGCAGATCCTGCGGACGCGCAGCCCACAGCGGCTGATGGGTGACCACGACCTTCAGCGTCCCCGGCGCCTGCGCGCGCAGCGCGCGCGCCACCGCATCGACCTGCTTCCTTGAGACCTCACCATCAATATGCCGGCGCCGCCGCGTGCTCTTGACCCCGATCACGCACAGCTCCGGCAGCTGCAGCCGCGGCTCCAGCGCATCGATGCCCAAGCCTGTGCGGTAGCGCGCGTACGGCGTGAACAGGCGCTGCCAGAACGCGAACAGCGGCACGTCATGATTGCCGGCCAGCACCAACCTCGGCACCGCCGGCAGCGATTCCAGAAACACGCGCGCGCGGCTGAACTGTTCTACCGTCGCGCGTTGAGTGATGTCGCCGGACAGCACGATGGCATCGGGCGCCAGCCTGTGCGCCAGCGCCAGCAGGGCTTCAACCAGCGCCGGCTGCTCGGCGCCGAAATGCGTATCCGACAGGTGCAGGATCCGGCTCATGCCGACTCCACCGGGCGCGGGCCGGTCGGCACCAGCAGCGGCAGCCGCGTCGAGTCGACCTGAAAACGCAGCGGCGGGCGCATCCGTACGACCTCGCCATCCAGCGCCACCCGCAGGCTGCGGCGGCCCCGCGTCGGCTGCACGATCAGTTCATCGAACACAAAAGACCGGCTGCGCGCATCGTCCGGCCAGTGGCCACTGAGCCCACGCAGAGCCACGCCGAGCAGCTCCCAACGGCTCTGCGGTCGCAGACTGATCCCCAGCAGCCGACCCTCGTCTGTTACCGCGGCCTCGGGCACCCCGAGCTGCTCAAGCTGCAGCCGGTTGATGCCGGCCAGAAAGCTCAGCACCTGTTCGCGATGCTCGCCGTCTTCGCCGCGCAGGCAGAGATCGAGCCGCGGGTGCGGCCGCAGCAGCGTGTTGAAACCCGCCCACAGCGCCACCAGTCGCGAACGACCGAGCTTCCGTTTGTAGCGCTCGCGATCCTGCAGCAGCCGCCGGTACAGGCCGATGCTGGCGTTGATCAGGAACACGCGATCGTTGACCCGCGCGACCGGTACCTCGCGGATCTCCGCGGACAGCAGATCGCGCGCCGCGGTTTCGATGTCTTCCGACAGGCCGTGATTGCGGCCGAAAAAATTGAAGGTGCCCTGCGGCAGCGCACCGAAGCTTAGCCCGCTGCCCAGCACCTGCTGCACCACCGCATTGATGGTGCCGTCGCCACCGGCAGCAACCACCGCCCCGCCGGATGCACGCGCCGCAGCAATCGCCGCCGCGATCTGCTGCGGCAGCTCACGCGGATGCCGCACCAGCCGAACCTCGACCGTGCGGCCGCCCTGCCGCAGCACCCCCTCCACGCAAGCCTTCCGCTCCTGCGCCCCGGTGCGACCGGAGCCGGCGTTCATCACCACGTCGAAGCTTGGAATGGGTTGCATGTAGATGCCGTGGGCCGGTGCGGGCGGACAGCAGTAGCACAGGCGGCGGGAATGGGAGTCGAATCGGGTGTGCGGGCTGGGCGCGCTCAAGCTCGGAGCACTGGCTCCTCCGCGAGCGCCAGGGCAGCGGAAGGCCGGAGCGCATGCAGAAAAGTGAGCGAAAAGCTGCATGGCTTAGGCGGCAACTGGCATGACGTGAGCCGACACGGGCAGCGCAATGGTGACTCCCGATTCCCGCTTCGGCGTAGGACCACGTTACCGCCTGTGCGCACCGCGCCGCTGCAGATGCCAGCTTGCTCGCGACCGGGGCCTTCGTATCCGGACTGCCCCGGCCGCCTGCAAACGGTCAGTCAGCGCGGCCTGCACATGCATCTGCGCTGATGAGAAAGGCCGGCTGCGGCGTCCATGCGCAGCAGCCGGCTTCATGGCTCAACTCCCGCACGTTCGGTGCGTCAGTTGTTGCGAAGCGGAACCAGCGTGATCTCCACGCGGCGGTTCTGGGCGCGACCGGCGTCGGTGGCGTTGCTGGCGATCGGATGGTTGGCGCCGGCTCCGGTCACCAGCAGTCGCTGCGTGTTCACGCCGCGGTTGGTGAGGTAGTCGGCGACGGCCTGGGCGCGCTGTTCCGACAGGCGCTGGTTGTACGCGGCAGCACCGACGCTGTCGGTGTGGCCGGCCACTTCGATGATGGTCTGATCGTACTCGCGCAGCGTGGACGCGACGGTGTCGAGCACGCCGTAGGACTGGCTACGCAGCGCGAAGCTGTCGAAGCCGAAGGTGATCGCGGCGGGCATGTCGAGGGTGATGTTGTCGCCCTGTCGCACAACCTCCACGCCGGTGCCGGCCATGCGCTCGCGCAGGGCGCGCTCCTGGTTGTCCTGGTAGCGGCCGATGGCACCGCCGGCGAGGCCACCGACACCCGCGCCAACCAGCGCACGCTGCCGGCGCTCGGTCGCGTCACTGCCGCTGAGCAAGCCAGCGACGATGCCCACTGCGGCACCGATCGCCGCACCCCGTTGCGTGCGGCTCATGCCGTCTTGCGACTCGCTGCGGTTCTGCTCACGCGGCGGAGGGCTCGACTGGTAGCCGCCGGTGGTCTGGCAACCGGCCAGGAAGGCGGCAAACACGGCGGCGGAAAGGACGGTCTTGATCGAAGTGTTCACGGGCTTGCCTCTGAATATCTTTGGGACGACTCAGTAGAAGAGCACATTCGCGGCCACTAATCTAATTGACGACACGTAGGCGTTCAGCTCCGGTGCCGCGAAAGGGCCGATTGGAGTGGGACGCAAGGCTGGGATCCTGGGGCCAAAACGCGAAACAGGCCATGCTAATTCGCTGTCCAAGTTCAAGGGACGGCACAGCGTCGCCTGAAAAATAACCTGACCCCAATCTAGTAGGGTCGTTCGCCGGCAAGAAATCAATGCGCGATCAGGCTACAGCTGTGAATACGTCCAATCAATCAGAACCCGCACCCCAAACCCGTTTCGACCGACTACTACGCCGATGCATCGCGCTCATTGGGGATAGACGCCGAGGAGGCCGGTGGACGGCGACAGACCAAGGTCTTCGAGCCTTGTGGGATCGACGCTCCATAGACCGGCGAGATCGGTGACGTTCTGCTCATCCGGGAATGGGCCGTCGTCGATGGTGGAAGCGGTGAAACGGAGCCCGAGCCGGGTCTCCTCGGGTGAGAGTGCCCCGTGCTGCCAAACGACGACACCCTGGTCACCGACGTAGGCGAACTTGCGAACGAAGTCGCCGGCCACGACACGAGCCCAAGCATGCCACTCGACGACATGATGGGTGCCAAAGTACTGGACTTCCGGAAACTGCTGACCGAGCCGGAGGAGCACTGGACTGATGTGGTCCGGGTTGTGATAGTCGCCGGCGTCGGCAAGTACAGTGCCGACGGCGAGTACCCAGCCAGCAATCTGAGGAGTTACGAAGACGCGACCATCGTATGCCGCGTCGATACCCTCTGCCCATGTGCTTGGGGCCACGTCTTGAAGATGAAGGGCGGCAGCGACAGCCGTAGGTGAATCAGCACGCACGGCGATCCAGGCGCATTTGTAACCGAACGGCTGTGGAAGATCAGGAGTGGGCATGTTCTGCATGGGTGACCCTTGGCAGGCGCTAAGAAACAGGAGGGAGAGAAGGAAGGCATGACGCATAGAGATATGGCCCAACACCTGCACTTTGATGATTTCAGAAGCGGCGTTGACCAGAATGAGCGGTCATTCCGTGCCAGTTGAAGCTTGCCTGGCAACACGAACGCCCAGATAGTGCCTGATATCGTCGGCCGCATCGCGCGCATGAGCACGAACATGTTCATTTTCATCGTTGAGGGCCGCGGAAATCACGGGAATCACTGCAGCCAAGTTGAGGCGACCACATGTTCTTGCCAAGTGGCCAAAGCCCAAAACAGCATTGCCCCGAACATTGAAGTGCGTGTGCTGGGAAAGCGCTAGACAAATGGCCTCCGACCAATCGCAGTCGGGAGAATCCATGGTAATGACGATTGGGACATATAGAAGCTCGTCTGGATTGCCACGAGCAAGCACAGCCTCGACGTGCTGCTCTGTCCATCCGTCCTTGAAAGGGCCCATTGCACTACCTACCTCTCGGAGCCCGCACGAACCGCCGCCCTGAAGATCTCGTTGAGCTGGTCATGCACTGCATCTTTGCCGAGCACTTCGGGCCGGCCTTGCCCGGAAAACTCAGGTCCATGCCGCTCGAGCTCTTCCTCGACGAAGCGGTTGATCTCTTCGACCTTCGGCCCGACTCCCAACTCACCGCTGCGACGTTTCGCTTCAAGCAGCCGCTCCACGCTGGCCCGAAGCGAGGCAGGCAGCACGCTGTCCATCAGTCGCTCGAACTCTACCGGCGGAACACCCAAGCCCTGCTGGATGTAGCGAATCGCCAGCAGCGGCCGCAGCACGTAGAAGTACTTCTTCAGCCGAACCTGATCATGGAACAGGTGCTCGCGCGCATTGCCACGCGCCATGTGGCTGTAGTGGTAGCAGAGCGCGGTGGGGTTCATCACCTGCGGCGCGAGCGCCCGCAGCGCTTCCGCGCAGGGGCCTTCCTCGATGTAGCGGACAGGGCTGTTCAGCCACTCCATCAGCGCGCCGTTGGTGCGCGTGAGCAGGTACAGCGCCTTGCGCAGGTCCCAGCCGCCGCAGTCGATCTCATCGGTGATCGGGTACTCGATGACATCGCGGCGGCGCTCGACGTCGAACGACAGATACCAGTCCGCGTCGCGCACGTAGAGGAATCGCACGTCGTAGTCGGAATCGGGCGAGGCGAAGCCCCAGGCGCGACTGCCCGACTCGCAGGCGTAGACGATACGCACGCCGTGCTCGACTTCCGCTGCCCGCAGCCGCCGCAGAATCTCGGCGCGAATCGCGCCGCCTACAATTGCTTCGCCTGTCATGGTCTCTGAGCAACAAGAAAGGAGGTTTGGGTTATCTCATGCTTCGACACCTCGCAGGCCTCTCTCGACGGGGGGCCTGGAGGGCCCGACAGGCTCATCCTATCGGTCGGGCAAAGGACGCAAGCGACGGGCTTTACGGGCAGGGATGTGGCGAAACAAGACGTGACCCCGGGCTTGCGGCGGTGCGACAAACGGCGTCAGACATCACCCTCATTGCCAGGCAGAACATGCCGACAGTAACGCCACTCGTGCACCGCCTGATCGTCCAGGTAGGCATCCGGCTTGGGCAGGAAGGCGACAAAGCATGACTCGATGCCGAGCTCGACCGCGGACGACTTCGCATAGTCCGCACCACCCGAGCTCCACAGGTAGAGCGCAACGCCTGCTTCATGCAGCTCGCGCACGCGGGCGATGACCGCGGTCATGGGGATGCGCTTGGTGCCGACGGAGCGCACCAAGGTGTCGTCGACATCGACAAAGACAACGCGATTGTTCACTTGCTGGCTCACCCTTGTACTTGGCAGGGGGTGCGACCGTGGTCCGCTTCGGATGAGGACCGAAAGTCACAGTCGGTTGGAAGTCGAGATCGTGCCCCTTCAGAACAACGCAACCGGAGGTGTGTTGCGCACAGCCCGGGGAGCGCACTGACGCTACCTTGCTCGCAGCCGACGTGCCGAGAGGATTCCCCAAGCAGTCACCGCGCCAAGCATTCCGCCAGCCACAACACAGAGAACGAGCAGCTCCTGCATCCCGGTTGCGCAGACATACCCCCATCGCTCTTGGAGAGCTGCTGCGGCGGCTTGGTTGCGATAGTGACCGTAGATTCCACCGAAGAAAACACCCAGCAGGGTCGCGGTGAGAATGGGCCGGCGCAAGAGGAGGGACCTAAGCATCGCCCGTAGACAGGGACGTGGGCTCGGAGTTCAGAGCGACTTGATAGCGCCCGACCTGGTAGCCCAAGGCGCCATCGAACGAATCCGGAGCGGTGCGGCAAGAGCCCACGCTTCGCGAGCTCACTTCCGCTTCGATAGAGCGAGCGCCAGACCCCGCTGAGAATCCGCGCCGTGCAAGGAAGGGCTGCGCGCAGGGGCTCGATCTGCGCGATGCCGTCTCCGCACCATTGCGAGCTCTTCCTCCAGCGCTACCCCAAGGCGCGCCTCATGCGGTCCGCGCACGCGAGGCAACCACAACGCATTCGCCGCAGACGGGCGTCACCGGACGGCGATCTGGTCGCAAGGCGGATGGCGATGGTGAGCCCTTGGCAAACCAAGCGCGATGCCCGGAGCGGTCTCGTCCCGCCCGGGGCGATGTCTGCGACCTCTACACAACACGGCTCGCCAAACATGAAAAGCAGCCGCGCTTGGCATTGTGGAGATGCACGTAGGCGACATCGCGGATGCAGAACAACTGGTCCAACTGCACCGCTACGCTGGGGCCTTCGCAGACCGAGGCATCGATCCTCATGTCGTCATTGTCGTAGGTGCGCAGCGATATGAGTCGCTTCGACACATAGGGCGGAACCACGCCGGTGGGCAGGGTGCGCTGCCTGGCGCCGCGGCGCACAAAGATCGGACCCGAGGCTCGGTACGGTGACGCTGCAGACTGATGCTGAAAGGGAAGCAGCAGCAACTCGTCGTCGATATCGGCGTCCTGCAGGCTGACCCTGCAGGGGAAGCCGGAGGACTCGGCGGCGAAGCGCCTTACCGCGCCCAGCGACAATAGCTGCGCATCCGATAGTGCGAACGTTGGCTCGAACGCTTCGTGGTGCAGGCCGGAGAGTTGAAAGCTGGGCATCGACGGCTCCAAGAGGTTGGGCAGCCATCCTGCTGTGGAAAGCCCAGGCGAGCTCGCTGAACTTGGACGTGAAACCGGAGACCGGAAGTGCTTGGGCAGCGATGCCTGGCCCGCCGAAGTTGCCTGCAATCAAGCCCACGGTTGGTCTAAAGCCCAGAACGAACCCCGTCTGCTGACTCAATCTGCTCCGCCGAAGCGGACAGCAGCCTTCCGTACCTGCGCTTGCGCTCTTCGGTGTAGTCCCACCAGGGCTTGGGCTCCGCGCCACTCAGGTAATCGGTGACCGACATCAGCACATCAAGCACGCAAGGGTCCTGGCGCGTGCCCGAGGCGACGCAAAGGGCCTGGTACAGATGCCATGGATCGGCCCCGACAAGCTGCGACGGCTGGGTAAACCCGAGAAGCTCGAAGTCGCGCGCCGATGCCGGCCCGATGTTCGGCAGGTCCGTGAACTTTGCGACCCTGCTTCTGACGACCTTGGCGGGATTCATGTCGTTGGCCACCTCAGTCGAGCGGAGAAGCGGAGACGCCACAGCTCGTCGGAATGGCTGGGTCAGCCCAACGCGAAGACTTGTCAGCGCCAGCACTCTGCCACGCAAGGGTGGCGTGGCTGTGGGGCCAAGGCAGATGACGTGGGTCATGTGGCAAAGCAACACATGACGCTGGATCCCATCCGTAACGCGCACTCTGCCGCCCGCCTTCCAGACCCCTGCTTTTCACTGGCGCCGCGAGAGGTCCACAGGCGAACCTCAAGGCTCGCTCCAGACATTGGCAAGGTAGACGATGCCGGTCGCCTCAACGAACGGGTCGGGTGCCGCGACCAGCTCGATCCGCTTGCGGCGTGAGTAACTGCGCGGCAGCGCATGCGCGGGAAAAGCGATGACGAGCCTGCGCGCGAGCGGCGCACCAGACTCCGTTCGAGCGTCGAGCAGGGTGGCCCTGTAGACCTCACCACCGTGCTGCAGGCAATCGGGCGTCGAGTCCACGAGTCGCCCGCCCTGGCAGTAGTCCCGAAACCAGCCAGTGAACACGGGCTGAGAGACCACGCCTACCACGGACACCGGCACCTCCAACCGAGGCGGCACCGCGGCGCAGCCGCACAGGGCCCAGGCAGACAGCAGCGCCAACGCGATACGAACCCACTTCACATGCATCTCCGTTGCGCTGACAAGCCACAGGCCGAAACGGTCGGTTGGAATGGGCTCAAGTTCATGCGCCATTGCGGAACGAATGAGCCTGTCCACTTGCTCATCATTTCTGGCTCGATTGAGGGGTGATAAATGCTGATCCATGGGAATTGGCACTGGCTGAGCTGCTCGAATGGATTGTGGCATCAATCGTCCTGTCAGATATGACAGGTTGTGAGATTGCGCCCCTCTCGATACGCTGCGGCGACCGTCAGCCTGATGGCTGCCGAACCTCGCTTTACGATGGCCATGATTGGCCGTCGAAGCTCCAGCAGCACTTGGTTCTAATGGCCCTGCGCGGGCCCAGCGTACTCAAATCAACGGCAAGCCTGGGAGCGGGGCCGTGCAAATCCTGCTTCAGGGCTTGACGTTGCAGGGTTCTATCGGTCTCGGGGGCGGCGTTTGGCGCCGAACCTCGATACCCATCAGGACCGTGGAAACGACATTCACCTAGTCCAGAGTCCTTTGGCCTGCAGCAAGGCAAAGGTCGATGTTGACGCGTCGGCCGCAATCATTCATCCACCCCGCGAGATGGACATGCCCAGTCAAACACAGAATACCTACAGCGGTGACTTGTCGAGCTGGATGTCGGGCTTGGGCGATGCGTTGACCATGGCCCAACTGTCGGTGCCGGGCACGCACGACTCAGGCACAGAGAAGATTTCTCCCGGCCCAGCCCACACGCAGAACTTCGGCATTGCCCAGCAGCTTGAGGACGGCATTCGCTTCCTCGACATCCGGCTCGCCGAGAACACGGACAAAGCGCCTGCGGATCCACTCCAGGTCAATCACGGAAGCTATTCGTGTGACATCACGTTCGGCGATGTCCTGAACGATTGTGTCGCCTTCCTCAGCGCACATCCCAGCGAAGCCATCTTCATGCTGGTCAACGATGCCTCAGGCGACGCAACGGACACCACGGTCTACGACGGATTCCAGGCCTACCTCGGCAACGCTGCCTATCAGGGCTTGTTCTGTCTCAGTTCGACATCGCCGCAGCTCGCGCTGTCGCAACTGCGCGGCAAGGTGGTGTTGCTGCGTCGCTTCTTCGCCCCGGACAACGTTGAGCTGGGCTTGAACCTGCAGCAGCAGGGGAAAAACTTCGCCGGGGTCGGTTGGCCCAACGGCTACAGCCATACCTTCAACACCACCACCCCAGACGGCCTGACCAGGCTGCACATCGAAGACCAGTACGGCACGCACGACACCAGCAAGAAGTTGCAGGCGGTTTCTGCAGCCCTGGACAAGGCGACGGCAAGTCCAACGGATGGCGTGTTGTACCTCACATTCAACAGCATCGCTTACGCCGGCATTCCGGCGACCACGCCCTATCAGTACGCTTGGTCGGTCAAGGGCGCGATGAACCCCGCCCTGCAGGCGTACCTCTCGAACCGGTTTGCGCAGACGCCGGGCCCGGCGCGTCTGGGCTTCGTCATGCTCGACTTCTACAACAACAAAACCGGCCACCTGGACAACCGCAATGTCCAGACGGTGATCGGCGCCAACTTCGCATAGAGCCCGAGCGCGTCAATGACGCTTCGGGAGTTTTCGCAGTACCACCACCGAGGATGCAGCCGACATGACGACGATGCACGACAACGACTTCACCTTCAATTTTCCCGGCTTGACGCACGTGGGCTTTGTGGAGCGCGACCACTCCATCAGCAGCGGCCAGCCCTATGGCGGCGTCAGCATCAAGAACAGCACCACCGTGACGGTCAAAGCCGGGCGGCACAAGACGTCGGAGGTGGCGCACTGGTTCAAACAAGCGGTGCAAGGCGGTGGCGGCATCGCCCTGACCTACTCCGACACCTCGCCTGAGGAGCTGAACTTCGCCGTGCGCGGCACGCTGACTTTGGTCATCAACAACGAGACCTACACCGCCGAAAATTTCGTGCTGGCGCAAGGCAGCACCCCGACCGGCGGCAATAACTGGTGGCTGGGTTCGGCACAGATGACCGCCATCACCCACAGCAATGTCACCCTCGACTATGCGACCGCCATCGTGGAGGCGACCCTGGGCTATGTGGTCGACATCGTGACCGAAGACCCGATTGGCGCCGTTGAAGACAGCGCAAAGCTGATTGTTGCGGCGCTGCAAAAGCACAAGGTCGGTTCGGGCCAGGTGCCCTTCACCCTCAGCACGGCGAACAACGCTGTCGAACTGCTGCTGTTCCAAGTGTCGGAAAACCACGACACCGATGGCTCGCTGCTCACCGGTACCTACACGGCTCCGTAATCAGCGTCTCGCTTAGGCCGCCGCGCTGCGCAGTCGCTGTCGGTTCAACAGGCACAGGCCGCTTCACGGTTATGAAGCGGCCTGTCCTTTTTGAGTCAATCCACTCAACTCTGGAAGCCCGCATCCAGGGGCCTGATCAGCCTTAGGATGTGACAGAACAAGACTTCACCCCGGTATTCTGTAAGCGTCCGGCGACGACACCTACCGCTCGACCTCGCCCTGTGTTGAGCCTCAG
>CAZPHV010000059.1:0-33221 GCA_964586455.1 uncultured Aquimonas sp. | reverse complement strand
CACCTTGGACTGTCCTGTCAGCAGTCGGGGGCGGCGCGATGAGTATTCAGGTCTTTTTTTGCCACATCACCCGCCTGATTCCCGCCGCGCGATCCGACTGATCGTCGCGTAGTGCAGGCCGAAGTCTGCACCGATCTCGCCCAATGTGTAGGCACCTGTGCCGTAGGCGCGGCGGATGGCATCGTTGCGGTTGGCTGCTGGCGAAGCGAGGGCGCGAGGCGCTGGCGGCGGGGGACTTCGGCAGAGACGGGTTCGGCTTCGGCGACCACTTTGGAGACGAAGTTTTCATTGCCGGGGGAAGAGTCGATCAAAGCTCGAACCCCGCCTTCAACCTCCGGATCCGACGTAAGAATCCGCGGCGGCCGACCTTCGCTTCCAGTGGCGGCCTGCACACCCCGCCATAAAACCGCGGCCTGTGGGTCGAAGCCGGCCTGGGCCTTCAGGCGCTGGCCGTATACATCGGCTTCCGTTGTGTGCTCGTGCGAGGACGGCAGCAGCACGCGAGGGCGGGCGCTGTCGTCCAGCACGACGGCTGCCCGCTTCATCTGGGCGGATGAAGCGTTGTGCTTGCTCCGTCGGGCAGCGCGACGATGACACGGGCGAGATGATGCCGAGTGCCTCCCTGCTCAGGGGATGCGACCTTGCAGCGCGCCGCAACGCTGGATTGGAACTCTGGTGCCTGCCGCCAACGCAGGGCGCGGAAGGTTGGATCTGCGGAGGTGCGCGGGTGGAGAGGAAGGGTGATCGATGCGCGTCGCGGGTGTTCTACCCCTCTCCCCCGGCCCCTCTCCCACAGGGGGAGAGGGGAGAAGTTCGCGCGAGCTGTTTTGCTGCCGCTTGGTCGTAGAGCGGCCGGCAGCGGGCTCGTTTGCGTCGATGCGGCCACGGGCGCTTTCCGGGCGCGGATTTGGGTGAGGGCGATACGGCTCGTCGCGAGTGTTCTACCCCCTCTCCCCCGGCCCCTCTCCCACAGGGGGAGAGGGGAGAGGGGCGTGCTGGGTTCGCTGCGCCGTTCGTCATCCCGCAAACCTGCGGCCCAGCCAATGTCACCGCAGCAGCGGCGTATCCAGCACTTCGGACTCTTTGCCGGTGACCTGCTTGAACGCCGCGCGCAGGTCGTCCTGGCTGACTGCTCGCTTCTCTACCAGCAGACGCGAGAGGTCGTCGATGTCTTTGCGGTCGTCGGTGAGGCGCTGGATTTCACGGTCGAGCTCGGCGAACAGGGTGACGGCGCGCGCGGTGCGTGGGCCTTGGCTGCGTTCGGCTTTCAGCGTGGTGATGCGGCGGCCGTGGTTGCGCATCCATTGGAAGGCCTTCTGCGCGCGCGCTTCGTTCAGCAGGCCGGCGCGGCGCATCATTTCGATCGAGTAGAACTCGGCCAGGCCTTCGGCGATCCAGTCGTCCATGCCGGGGCCGCGCACGCGCGAGATCACATGCACCAGCTCATGCACCAGCGTGCTGGTGCCGTTCTCGCTGATCAGCGGCCGATCAGAGTGCAGGTACAGCGAGCGCGGGCCGGACAGGCCGCCGCGCCACATCGGGTCGGTGGCGCCGACGATCAGGATCTTCTCCGGCAGCGTGCCGAAGGCTTCTTCCATTTCGCCGGATACGAGGTTGATGAAGGCGAGGTACTCGTTGCGCCGCATCGGGTCGCCTTTGGGCGCGGCCACTGCGGTTTCCATGTCGCCGATGTAGTCGCGGCGAATGCCGAGGTCGCCGGCGATCATCCAGCCGACAGGACGCTGGAAGCGACGGTCGTCGTCGAACACATCGAACACGGGCTCTTCGCCGCGGCGCTTGAAGGGGGTGTCGACGCCGGACCAGCCGTTCGGGAGTTCGAAGCGGATGTGGGCTCGGGCGCGGGCGTCTGCGCTCAGGCGGGCGCGTGCGGAGGGCACGAGATGGTCGCCGCGAACGATGACCCAGCTGTCGGTCATGCGCGCGTCGTAGCCACCGTCGCGACGACGTTTGTCGATGCTGTAGCGCCAGCGCAGTTCGCCGCCCTTGCTCGGCGGCGTCCAGATCAGGCGGTCGCTCTTGCGCTCGATTTCTCCGTCACCGCCGAAGCCGCTGTAGCGCTCGTCAGGCATCGCGAAGTCCAGCCCGCGGATGCGGCCCTGGCCGGGGGTGTAGTCGAGGGTCACCTCGGCGACACCTTCGGAGGGCAGGAAGCGCACGCGGTATTCGATCTCGAAGTGGCGGTCTGCGGCGGCGGCAGCCAGGCTGGCGCAGCCGAGGGTCAGGGCGAGAAGCAGACGCTGGAACATGGTCGGGCCGATGCAGCTGAACGGGGCCGCGACCGTAGCACGGCGGCAACGAACGGGTGCCGAACGTGGCGGTGCTTGTGTGCGTGCGCTTCGGGTGAATGCAGGCGCGCGGAGGGGTCGGGGTTGATGGGCAGCGGTACGTTGCGTGTCGCGGGGGTCGGTGCGGGTCGCGGGGTTCTGGTAGATGCGCTGCGCTTATCTACCCTACGACTCGAGGGACGCGTTGGGTGGAGCGAAGTTCGGGCGTTGTGGGCGCGCGTGTTCGGCCGCGCGTGTCGCGGGGGTCGGTGCGCATCGCGGGGTTCTGGTAGATGCGCTGCGCTTATCTACCCTACGACTCGAGGGAGGCGTTGAGTGGAGCGAAGTTTGGGCGTTGTGGGCGCGCGTGTTCGGCCGTGCGTGTCGCGAGGCTCCGCGCTTTCCCGAATGCCAAAGGCCCGCAGAGCTTGGCTAGCTTAGAGGTCGCACGCCAGCAGGGTTCAATCAGCGTTGAAGCCAGATCTGCTGGACGTGCTGCACCCATCTGCTCGGGCCGCAAACGCCCGCCGACTCCCTAGACCGCCTACAGCTCGCCAAGCCCTTCGGCTTCGCCGCCCTCGCCCACGCGCAGCAGGCGCAAGGTGTTGGTGGCGCCGAGCTGCTCCATGTGGTCGCCACTGGTGATGAGCACGCGGTCGCCGGTGTCGAGCAGGCCCAGCCGATGCAGGTGCGACACCGCTGCGCGCGCGGCCTTGCGCGGCGACAGCCCGGCGCTGTCGAAGTCGATCGGGTAGACGTCGCGCATCATGCCCATGCGTCGACGCGCGCCGGCGTGGCGCGACAGGGCGTAGATCGTCACCGAGCTGCGGAAGCGCGACAGGTGCCGCGCAGTGCCGCCCGATTCGGTCAAGGCGATGATCGCGCGCAGCTGGATGTGTTCGGCCAGAAACATCGCGCTCATCGCGATCGCCTGATCCACATGCACCAGGTTGCGCGGTGCGGCTTCGAAGTCGGTGTCCATGCGGAACTGGCGCTCGGCGCCCAGGCAGATGCGCTCCATCGCCTGCACGGCTTTTTCCGGATACGCGCCGCTGGCTGTTTCAGCGGAGAGCATCACCGCATCGGTGCCGTCGATGACCGAGTTGGCCACGTCAAGCACTTCGGCGCGGGTCGGGATCGGGTTGTCCACCATCGACTGCAGCATCTGGGTCGCGGTGATCACCACGCGACCACGGTCCAGCGATTCACGGATGATTTTCTTCTGCAGCCCGGGCAGCTCGGCGTCGCCGATTTCCACGCCGAGGTCGCCGCGCGCGACCATCACCACGTCGCTGGCATCGACGATTTCGCGCAGGTTTTCGATGGCTTCGGCGCGCTCGATCTTGGCCACCATCTGCGCGCTGCTGCCGGCTGCGCGGGCCAGCGCGCGGGCTTCCTCGATGTCGGCGGCGGTGCGGCAGAAGCTGACGGCGATGAAGTCGGCGCCCAAGGCAGCGGCGTGCTTGATGTCGACGCGGTCCTTGTCGGTCAGCGCCCCCAGCGACAGCCCGCCGCCCAGGCGGTTCAGGCCCTTGCGATCGGACAGCGGGCCATCGGTGAGCACATGGGTGCGGATTTCGCAGCCAACCACTTCATCGACCTGCAGCGCGATCAGGCCGTCGTCCAGCAGCAGGGTGTCGCCGGCGCGTACGTCCTGCACCAGGCCGAGATAGCTGACGCCGACCCGGCCCGCGTCGCCAGGGGGCGCATCGGCGCGACAGTCCAGCACGAAGGCGTCGCCGGCCTTGAGCATGACCTTGCCGGCGGCGAAGCGCTCGACCCGGATCTTCGGCCCGCCGAGGTCAGCCAGGATGCCGATCTCGCGGCCCAATCGGCCCGCCGCTGCGCGCACGGCTTCCGCGCGTGCGGCGTGGTGTTCATGGGTGCCGTGCGAAAAGTTCAGTCGGACGACATTCACCCCCGCCAACAGCAGGGCGTCCAGTGCGCCCGGGCCGTCGGTTGCCGGGCCCAGCGTGGCGAGGATCTTGGTGCGACGAAAGACAGGGTGGCTCATCGGGACATCCGGAGGCAGGGCTGCATGCAGGGGCCCCAAGTGTAGCCACCCCTGCCACCGGTGGAACTCGCTGCATACGAATAATGTGCAGACCAATACAAGACCGATCTGCTGCCATGCACCATTATTGGCTAATCAATAGCCAGAATCAGAGACCTCTGGAAGACCAGTCGGCTCAGCAGGGGTGGGCTCACGCGACAGGCGCGGGTCCAGCACCAGATGCCACACGCCGCTGACGTTGTCGCCGGTGATGTCGCCCGGGCGTTTGTCCGAGGGCCAGAAGTAGAGCGGCTGGCCGCGCCAGGTCCACTGCCGAGAGCCGTTCATGCGATCGTGCAGATCGAACTCACCGTAGGGCACCGCATCGAGGTCAGCCGTCAGCGGCGGCCACAGCTTCTCGCAGGCGCGGTAGCAGGTGCTGATGCCGGGGCGATCGCGCTCGAAGGTGTAGAGAGTCATGCCGCGGCGGTCGACCAGATAGCCGCGAATGAACAGCGCTGGTGCGGTGCTGATCTGACTTTCGAGCTCGGCGAGAACCGCGGCCGACTCTTCGTCGGTGGCCGGGGGCCGAGTGGATTCGAACATGCTCGCGCTGGCCGGCGGCTTCGGCGGAGGTTCTTGGGCCAGCGCAGTCGAGGTCAGGGCAATCAGTACGGCGGTGAGCAGGTGACGGTTCATGGGCGGACTTCGTCGATTGGGGGAAAGTAGGAGCGCCACGGTGAAGCAGGAGTCTAGGAGCATGTCGGGATTTGGGGGGCGAGGCGATTGTCGACTGCGAGAGGACAGTTTTTCGACGATTCGCAGGCCAATAGTGGGCTCTCGGCCAAGAACCGGCGGAAAAATGGACCGCGCAGACGGATTTGCAGCCCGGCCATCCAAAGTCCGACAGGCTCCTAGAGTCGCAGTCGCCTCAGCAGCCATCGGATCACACGACCGAAGCGTGGCACCGGCTCGCCGCGGATCAGCAGCAGCGCACCCTCGGGCGAATCGAAGGGCTGATGCCGCGAGCCCGCCTCGGCGAGCAGGAAGTCACCCGCGGCATGGCGTTGTCCTGCATGCAGGATCGCCCCTTCGAGCACCAGGCACTCCTCGCGGTCACTGTGGGTATGCCGCGGGATACGCGCCCCCGGCGCCAGCCGCCAGAGGGTGATTTGCTGACGACTGACCGGGTCAAAGCGCAGCGTCTGCACTTCCACCCCTTCGAACGCAGGGAACCAGGGCTGCGCCGGCGTGCGCGGCAGTGCGTCGGCGGTTTCCTGCGCGCGGCTCAGCAGCCGCTGTCGCAGCGCATCGCTGGCCTGCGGGCGCAGCGGCTGCGGCTTCAGCTGCGCCGCGAGTCGGGCCGCGGCTTCACCATCAAGCGGATGCTGTTCGCGCTCAGTCATTCGCCTGCCCTCGCCCGCCCATCGCTCGCGCCAGCCGGTCGAGTGCGCGCCGCAAATGGCTTTTGACGGTTCCGAGCGGCACGCCGGTGCGTTCGGCGATCTCTGCGTGGCTGAAGTCCTCCAGGAAGGCGAGCGCGACCATGCGCTGCTGCTCGCCGCTCAGACCCTCGCGCATGCTCGCCAGCGCAGACTGCGCATCAAGGGCGTCAAACAGGCGGGGGGTGGGGTCGTACATAGCTTCGGTATACGCGATACCCGCAGTCGGCGGATGCAGCGGTTCGGCGCGTCGGTGCCGACGCTCACGGCGCAGTCGATCGATCGAGCGGCTCCAGGCCATGCCCAACAGCCACGTCATGACCTCGCCCCGCTCAGGCGCGTACTCCGGCGCGCGCTCCCAGGCCTGGGAAAACGTGTCCAGAGTGACCTCTTCGGCATCCTCGGCACGCTGCAGCACACGCAGCGCGACCGCATTGACCCGCGCCGAACAGTGCTCGAACAGCTCGGACAGCGCCGCCTGCTCGCCCTGCGCCATGCGCAGCACGAGGCCAGCGAGACGCAGTGACTCTGCAGCAGCTGTGCTTGGGCTGAGGGTGGGTTCGGCATTCATCGGTGCGGCATCGGTGCGGCAGACGCGGACATCGCGGCCGCGCAGGATCTATTGCCAATGCGTGAGGAAGCAGTGACCGTTCTGTCGCGGGCCGGTGTTAATCAGGACATCTCAAAACCATCCAATCGGCCGCATCGGGTGCGCCTGGGGCGCACCCACAGCAGTTCAGGGCACCCGCTGAGTCGCGCAGGCACGTGGGCGCCCCCCACAGAAACCTGCGAAGCCCCACTCGACGACCCCGTCAGCGCCCACGCGTGCTGGAACGCCGCGCGCATGCCGGTCAAGCAGATCCTGAGCCGGAAAGGCGCGGCTTCGGTTCAGCGGTGATGCCAGACGGGTGTTCCCGCGGCCTCAGTTCCGTTGCCGCTCCGTCATCGGCTCGATCTCGCTGTCGTCGAACTGCTTGTCCGCCGGCAGTTCGGTCGGCGCAGCCAAGCGGCCGAGGAAACGCAGCGTCAGGACACAGACCAGCACCACGCTGATCAGGCCCAGCAGCCACAGTCCGGGCGACTGCCAGTAGCGGATCAGGCACAGAAAACCAGCAAGCGCGAGGACCAACGCGAGCTTCGCCGCACCCTGCCGCCCGGCGACGTAAAGATCATCGTAGAGCGCGTTGCTGATCACTCTGATGGTTACCGGCTGATCCTGCTCGAAGCGGGCGTAGGCGGGCTCCCACTCGGAGCTCAGGCCGCGCTTTCGGGCGCCCTGAGCGCTCTCGTATTCCAGTACGAGAAAACGGGCCGTGTCTTCCTCGACGTCGCCGCCAACCGAGGACACCGTGCGCCGCTTACGGACCGTCCCCAGCACCCTGCCCTGCGTCAGGTAGCCTGAGCTGCGGATCTGCAAATGCAGCCCGAGCGTGAACCCGGCAAGCCCCCACAGGACCACTCCCAAGAGGGCAAGCCAGAACGGCGCGGCACCGAAGAACGTGCTGGTGTACCAGTCGAACGCGTCAAAAAAACCGCTGGTCGTTTCCATGAGACTCACCGGGGCCTGGAGGCGCCATGGTAGTGCGCGGCACCGCCGCGCCGTGAGCAGTCTTTGGATCGTGCAGGGTTCCTGCGGCCCCTCCGCACGAAGCAAGCCATCGGTGCGGGCGGGTGGCCCGCGCGTCCTTGTTCACTGCCCTCGGCGCTCGCAGCAGTGTGACCGGGCGATCCTGCAAGCCCGGGTGGCTTGGATCCTGCCAGATCCGCTGTGGGGGACCTGGCAGCGACCTCCTGCCTCGGCACGGGGATCCGCTTCTCGGCGGCCGCCGTCAGTCGTTTGCACTTCCGGTAGCCGCGTCGTGGAGCTTCGCCGCCGATGGTCGAAGCGTGAAGCGGTAAGCGTGGCGCGGCAGGGGCTCGATGGACCCGACCGCATAGGTGTCGACGACGACCGCGCCACTGGTGTGCACGGTGAACACGCGAAACATCGGCGTGTGGCGGGTTTCGTCAGGAATCTTGGTGCGCTCCAAGGCCGGAATGTGCAGGTAGTGAACTTCTCCAACCTGCTTGGAGTGCACAACTCGATCCATGTCCATATGCAGATCGCCCGAGATCACCGCAGTGAGGTTGGGCTGGGCCAGCACCTCCTTGAACCTTGGATGGGTGATGCCTTTCTCGGCGTTTTCGGGGTACAAGCCGGCCTGCGCTGCATGCACGATCAGCAGCACAGGTTTCGGGCTCGCGTCGGCCAGCTGTTGCAGCATCCAGTCAATGCCATCGTCGTCGAAATCACGTCCGTGGTCGGGTGAGGCGAAGACCAGAGCGACTGGCGCCCGCTCCAGAACGTAGCGTCGGCTGTCGAAAACAGCCTTGCCCTGGTTCCACAGATTGGCGAACTCGAGAAAGCGCGCCTCGGTGTCGGTGAACTCCTCATTGCCCATGATCGGGTAGAAGGGCAGCGAGAGCGCCTGCAGCACCGGAGTCGCGGCCTCGTATTGGAGGAGTGTGCCGTCGTGTGCGATATCGCCTACACCAACAACGAAATCCAGCCGCTGCCGTTCTGCCAAGGCATTTACGTCGCTCACAGCGGCAGCCATATGCGGGAACTCGGCCAAGGGCTTGGGCTCGGCATCGCCCAATACAGCGAAGCGCAGCGCGACCTCATCAGCGGCAGCGACCGAAGCGACCAGTACGAACGAAGCGCAGCTCAGCGTGAGCCGACCAAGCACGCCAAGGAAACCTGAGGCCGGCGCGGGGGAATTGCAACGTTTCATAAGCATTGTCTGTCCGTACTGTCGAGGGAAAGAAGGCGAGCGACGCCACGCGCCACCCGTCGGCTCCGGCCGCTGTCGGCGGCTTTGGCAACCCGATTGTTGCTCCGGTGTCTCCTGCTTGGGTTGCCAACGCGCCACGCGGGCGAAAAGCGGACTCACCGGGTCTTCAGGGTATCTGGCGGGACTACTGGCAAGGGCAAGCGTGTCCCGGACGGCCAGCACCCGATCAAGCTTCGGCGGACCGTTGTGATATCCGCCTGTGCGGTCCATCCATCCTCCGAGTGTTGCCCAGCAGCGCCGCTCTGCTGGTCTGCGAATCGTCGAAAAGCGCCCACGCGCCGTCGAATCTCGCCTCGACCACGGAAGCCGGTCAAGCGGCTCGGGTGCGACGGCGTTCGCAACCCTCAGTCACCAGCGCTCCGCATCGGGTGCAGTCCAGCATCGACTGCGATGCCCTGAGCCCGCCATCGGAATCGTCTCGGCTCGCTCGCCATGAAGAGAGTCGAGATCGCGGTCTGCGTGGACGCGCGCAAAGCTTCTAGCATCGCGATTCCGAATGACAGGCGTATTGCAAACCGCCGATCCGCGGCCTGGTCACTCGCTCCAGCGCCGCCGAGTGACCCGGAGCAGAGGCATGCGTTGCCGTCGAGGCGGCAGCGAGGTCGGCATAGGCGAACCCGCGCGAAGCCGCTGGGGCGGGGCAGCCCCAGGCGAGAGACGGATCCGCGATGAGCGCCCTGGCGCGGCGCGGTGTGCCGGACCTATCGCAGCGATCCGATCTGACAATTGGCCAGCGCGTTGAAGCGCGCGCATCGTGTATCGGGTTCAGGGGCCGAGTAGCGCCCGGCGATCCACCGGCTTGCGAGCCGGCCTACACACTCGCCCTCCACTCTGACTGCACGAAACTCTCCCCCCTATCCCCCAAGGACATCGCCATGGTCAACCTAGCCATTTTTCACGCCACCCTTCCCCAATACCTGCGTGCCAGTGCGGGCGAGGCCGATCAGAAGAACCTGCAGATCGTGCTGTCCGGCGACCGCAAGGAGCAACTGCTCGCGGCGGCTGGGACGGTCAAGGTGGACGCGCTGGTGATCGACTTGAGTCTGCTGGGCGAGCGGCCGGAAGCCACGCTTGAGGAGCTGGAGCGCGCGTTCAAGCCCGAGCTCAGCCTGATCGTGTACGCCTTCGCCAAGTGGGACCTGATCGAGCGCCTGCGCGGCACGCGCCGGCAGCTACTGCGTGCGCCGGTCAGCGCACGCTCGCTGCGCTCGAACATGATCGGGCTGATCGTCAAGCACCTGGCTACGACGCCGGCCACGGCCAGTGCGACGGCCACAAGCAGTGAGACCTCGATGCTGCGGCTGGAGCAGCAGCCACCGATGCGCCGCTACGACGACATGCAGCTCGCCGCGCTGCAGGACATCAAGTCCGTGGTCGACTGCGAATGCCCGAACCAGGTCGCGGATCTGGTGCTTGCCCTCAACGCCTTCGAGAGCTACTCGGCGCAGTGCCAGAATCGCAACGAAAAGGATGCGCAGATCCATCGCATGCTGGCCCGCGTCACTGGCCACGCACGCTCGGTGATGGAGTACGCGCTGAAGGAGCTGTGCGCGTTCGAGAACATCGATGCCGCCGCGCTGGTGAAGCAGGCCAGCGGCGCGCAGCGCTGACGACGCTACGGTCGCAGCAGTCCCAGCGGGACGGCGGCTGGCGGAAGCGCGCCGCGACTGCATTTTGTAGTCAGTTTAGGGAAGGTCTGAAGCACTCCATCCTGGAGCTCTTCAAGCGTCGTGAGTCCGCCGCAGGTCCGGACTCACTCGCGCAGAATCAACCACGTGCATGCTTGATTCGCGAACACGCGATCCATGGCGTTTCGGAAGCTCTGATACACCAGAGCTTCCTTGGATCGAGAAACATCGAGGTACCTGTGCGGAGGCCCAGGGCTCTCTCAGCTCGGGCATCCGAAGGTCTGGGGGCGACATCTGCAGACCGTCGCGTCATGCGAGGACAACACTGGAATCGTGCGCACTCTGCGTCGTAGCTCTTTTGGGCCTCTGGAGCGCCGCTACAACCCGCCTCTGGTGCGTGCAAGTACGCTCACCGTCTCGCGATCGCGGTACAGATGGCTGCTGTAGCGAAACGGCAGCTCGTCGAACAGGATGTCCGCCTCCAGAACGAAGTGGCTGGTAGACACGCCGATCGCGCCATCCAGCGGCTGCGGTGCCAAGCCCAGGCGCTCAAGCTCGCGGTTGATTTCGTCGAGGCCGCGGTAGCGGGCGCGGCCTTCGCGGGCGAGGATTTCCGCCTGGCGCCGCGTCAGCGCGTCGTCCAGGCTCATCCAAAGTTCGACCGTCGCGGTGTTGAGGTTCAGCACTGCGCCGGCTGGCAGCGCGCACACATGCGGCCGTAGCGCCCGCCATGCGGCCGCATCTACACCGGGCAGCAGGCGCAGCTCGGAGACATGCAGCATCGGCCGGTTGGCTGCGCGACGCGGAGGCTGCTGGGCGAGATGCGCGCCGTCTTCAGCGCCGCCGGCCGAGGGGTCGATGTCGGCATCGATGTAGTCCAGCGCCTGCGCTGCGATCATCGGGTTCAGATTCAGCGCCCGCAGCAGGCGCTCGAAGCGCTGGCGGGCGCGCTCATCGGGCTGGTCGCCGCGCAGCAGGCTGTTGACGTTGAGGCAGCCGCCGCGTTCACGCAGCCGCCCGACGATGCGACCGCCGGGAATGTCCAGCGGCGGCAGTGGCTGCGCCCACAGATCATCGTAGGCATCAACGCCGGGTTCAGTGCGTTCGTCCTCGCGCAGAGCCTGTGCAGCCCAGGCCTCCAGGCCACGCTGCAATTGCCAGGTCTGCTCGGCGCGCAGGCTGTTGCGGGTGCGGGCCTGGGCGATTTCGCCAGCGTCCAGCAGGCTGACGATGATCACCGCGGCCAGGGCGAGCACCAGCACCGCCACGATCAACGCCACCCCGCGCTGGCTGCGCGGCGACGAGCGATACGTGCGAACGGCGCTCACAGTCGCGCCTCGGTGTCGGGCAGCTCAAGCAGGCGCCGGATCGGCCCGATGCCTTCGACCTCCAGCTCGACCTCGATCCGCAGGGGCAGCGCATCGGTGTTGCCGGGCGCGGGCCAGCGGTCGTATTCGCGACCGCTGCGGACGAAATAGCGGAGGCGGAAATCGGTGACGCCTTCCAGCAGCTCGACCTGTTCGGGCAGGGTGCCGGGGGCGCGATCCAGCACCGGCCAGCGCAGGCGCTGCAGGCGGTCGTCCACCCGTCGGTAGGCGGCGCGCTCAAGCTCGGCGCGCGCGGCTTCCAGCGCGTTGCCGTAGCCGTGCCGGGTGAGCTCAAGCCCGCTGCTGCTGCCGATCAGCATCGGCTGACGCTGACCGAAGCCATCGCGTACCGGCCGCTGTGCGACGGCGCGCACGTCACGCTCGATCTGGCCCACCGCGAACTGCAGACGCGCCAGCCGGTCGGCCTGCTCGCTGAGCTGCGCGCGAGCCGACAGCACACTGTCGAGGCCGCCATAGGCCAAAGCCGCGACCAGCGCGAACAGGGCGACGGCGACGACGACTTCGAGCAGGGTGAAGCCTTGTTGGCACGCGCGCGCGCCGGGATTCGGGAGCGAAGAGGCGCGCTTGCGGACCACAGGTCCGCGCGCCGATGAGCGCCCGAACGCTACGCGCGAGGGCAAGGATCGGGATTCGCTGCCGCCACGACCTTCGGTGCCCGTTCCTTGCGCCTGCCCGGGATTCATGGCGTAGCGAACGCGGTGAGGCGGGCGACGGGGTCGGCTTGATTGCCGGCGAGGCTGACGTTACCGGCGGGGTAGACCGTGATCTCGATACGGCGCAGGCGCTCGACGTCGGTGTCGCTGGTCTCCGCTTGCCAGCGCCAGCGCTGCGCGCCCATGCGGGTTTCGCCCTGCTGGCGTCCGACCGAAGGCGCCCCTTCGGCACGCAGCTCCGCGGCGACATTGGCCGCCACCCACTGCGCCAGCGTGCTGTCGCGATGGTGGTTCAAGGCATGTGCCTGCAGCCCCGCGGCGCGGATCAATGCGACCAGCACCAGCGAAAGGATGAGCAGCGCGATCAGGACTTCGAGCAGGGTGAAGCCGGCTGCGCGCCCGCGCGCAGCGGGATTCGGGAGCGAAGAGGCGCGCTTGCGGACCACGGGTCCGCGCGCCGATGAGCGCCCGAGCGCTACGCGCGAGGGCAAGGATTCGGGATTGCCAAGAGCTCCGGGAGTCGGGATTCGGGAGTCGGGATTCGCAAGAGCAGCGCACTTGTCCACGCGGCCGCGCGCCGGCGATGCGGCCCAGAACCTGAGCATGCCTTTTGGCGACACCGTGGTTCGCAGACAGAATCGAGACGTGCAGCAGGCCGAACGTCGCGATGACGTCGCCTCCCACGCCGAATGCTTGACCTCACTCGCAGCGCCCGGGCGCTCATCAACGCCCGCACGGGTAGTCGGCAAGGGCGCCTCTTCGCTCCCGAATCCCGACCTCCTACTCATCGAGGCGGTCCCGCAGCACCTGGCCATCCGGTCGACCTTCGAGCTGCCAGTGCTCGGGCACATCGCCGCGGCTGAGCTGCATCCGGAACGGGCTGAGCTCGCCGCTGGCGACGCAGAGCAGTTGCGGATCGGCGGGCGCGTCTTCCTGCAGAGCGAGGCGTTCGCCGTCGCGCTCGAGTGCAACTTCAATGGCGGCGTCGAATTCGCGCGGGCGCAGCGCTTCGCGTGGAGCATCGGCGAGTGGATACCAGCGATCGGGGCCGCGCCAGGCGAACTCGATGCGCCTGCGGCTGACGAAGATGCCGAGGTCGCGGCCGGTCAACTCCGACTGCTCGCAGCCCAGACGCAGCAGGGCCTGCAGGCGGGCCGCCTGGGCTTCGAGCTCGCGAGAAGCGTTGCCACCGATCGATAGCGCCACGGCTGCAACCACCACACCGAGGATCACGACCACCACCAGCACTTCGATCAGGCTGAAGCCGCGCTCACGCGCCATGAACTCGAACTTCAGGCTGCGCGCACGGCGCTGCATGGGGTGGTTCAGCGGCCGATATCGGCGGCTGCGCCCTCGCCGCCCGGCGCGCGGTCCGCGCCCAGCGTGTACAGGTCGAAGGCGCCGCTCTGGCCCGGGCTGAGATACACGTAATCACCGCCCCAGGGGTCTTTCGGCAGTTCCTTGATGTAGCCACCGCTGCGCCAGTTCGGCGCTTCCGGCCGACCGCCTGGCTTGGCAACCAGGGCGCGCAGGCCCTGGTCGGTGCTCGGATAGGTGAAGTTGTCCATGCGATACAGATCGAGCGCGGTGCGTAGGGACTGGATGTCCTGCTCGGCGCGGGTCACACGGGCCTCATCGGGGTAGCTCATCAGCTGCGGCACCACCAGCGCGGCGAGGATTCCAAGAATCGTCACCACCACGAGAATCTCGATCAGGGTGAAGCCGCGCGCGGCGAAACCGGAAACACGCGCAGAGCGCGCTGCATGGACGGAAGACACTGGGCGGCGGATCATGTCGGGCTGGCGTTTCGACCCCTGCGGGTCGCCTGTCTATCGAATCCGCGCGAGTGTAGCAAAGCGATGTCGACCTCCCCTGCCCTGCAAGACCACTGGCGACAGCGCGATCTGAGCGTGTTGTGGCACCCCTGCACGCAGATGCGTGAACACCACACCGATCTGCTGCCGCTGGTCCCGATCGAGCGCGGCGAAGGTGCCTGGCTGATCGACTTTGGCGGCCGTCGCTATCTGGATGCGGTGAGCTCGTGGTGGACCAACCTGTTCGGCCATGCCGAGCCACGCATCGGCTCGGCGATCGCGCGTCAGGCGCAGCAGCTGGAGCAGGTGATCCTGGCCGGCTTCAGCCATGCGCCGGCGATCGAGTTGGCCGAAGCTCTGCTGCGCCTAGCGCCGCGCGCCGAATCGACCGCGGCGTTTACCAAGGTGTTCTACGCCGACAACGGCTCGGCCGGCATCGAAGTCGCGCTGAAGATGAGCTTTCACGCGCATCGCAACCGCGGCGATGACCGACGAACGCGTTTTGTTGCGCTGTCGAACAGCTACCACGGCGAGACCCTGGGCGCGCTGGCGGTGTCGGACATCCCGCTGTACCGCCGCGTGTATGCGCCGCTGCTGATCACACCGCTGTTCACGCCCTCGCCCGATGCCTGGAACGCGCTGCCGGGCGAAAGCGCCCATGACTGCGCCGAGCGGGCGGCGTGCGCGCTTGAAGCCCTGCTGGAGCGCGAAGGCGACACGGTCAGCGCGTTGATCCTCGAACCGCTGGTGCAGTGCGCCGGAGGCATGCGCATGTACGACCCGCCTTACCTCAGGCGTGCGCGAGAGCTGTGCACCCGCTACGGAGTGCATCTGATCGCCGATGAGATCGCGGTTGGCTTCGGTCGTAGCGGCAGCCTGTTCGCCTGCGAGCAGGCCGGCATCGCACCGGACCTGATGTGCGTGTCCAAGGGCCTCACCGGCGGCTTCCTGCCGCTGGCGGCGGTGCTGGCGCCCGAGCACATCTATGAGGCCTTTCTGGATGACAGCCGCGAGCGCGCGTTCCTGCATTCGCACAGCTACAGCGGCAATCCGCTGGCCTGCGCTGCGGCGCGCGCCACGCTCGGCATCTTCGAAAGCGAGCCGGTGCTTGAACGCAATCGCGTGACTGCAGCGCGCATGGCCGCTCTGGCGGCTCCCCTGGCTGAACATCCGAACGTGGCCGAGGTGCGCCAGACCGGCATGATTCTCGCGATCGAACTGGTCGCGGACAAAGCCACGCGCGCGCCGCTACCGGCGATCCAGCGCGCCGGACTGCGCGCCTATCGCCACGCGATGAATCACGGCGTGCTGCTGCGTCCGCTGGGCGATGTCCTGTACTGGATGCCGCCCTATTGCATCGACGCGGAAGGCCTCGAACTGCTCGCAGGCGTGACGGGCACTGCCATCGCGGCTGCGGTCGAGGGCCTGTAGACCCCGCGACGTCGGAGTCGAACACTGAAAGCCGGCCCGTACCCCAGCGTTCGGGGCCGCCGGCAGGCGCCCGCTATACTTCCGCCCTTCACGCCGCCGAAGACCGCGCCCCATGAATCAGAACTTCCTCGACTTCGAACAGCCGATCGCAGAGCTGGAGGCCAAGATCGCCGAGCTCCGCCACGCCAGCCACGGCTCGGCCTTCAATATCGAGGAGGAGATCGCCAAGCTGCGCGACAAGCTCAAGCTGCGCACGGCGGAGATTTTCCGCGACCTCGCGCCCTGGCAGATCGCCCAGCTGGCGCGGCATCCGCTGCGGCCGTACACGCTCGACTACGTGGGCTTCTTCTGCGAAGAGTTCGAGGAGCTGGCCGGCGACCGCGCCTATGCCGACGACGCCGCCCTGGTCTGCGGCATCGGCCGCATCGACGGCCGTCCGGTCGCGCTGATGGGCCACCAGAAGGGCCGCGACACCAAGACCAAGATCAAGCGCAACTTCGGCATGCCGCGGCCCGAGGGCTACCGCAAGGCGCTGCGCATCATGAAGCTGGCCGAGCGCTTCCGCCTGCCGCTGCTGACCTTCATTGACACCCCCGGCGCCTACCCCGGCGTGGGCGCGGAAGAACGCGGCCAGAGCGAGGCGATCGCGCGCAACCTGATCGAGATGGCCGAGCTGAAGATCCCGGTGATCTGCACCGTGATCGGTGAGGGCGGTTCGGGCGGCGCGCTCGCGATCGGCGTCGGCGACCGCACCCTGATGCTCGAGTACAGCACCTACTCGGTGATCTCGCCCGAGGGCTGCGCCTCGATCCTGTGGAAGTCGGCCGACAAGGCTCGCGATGCCGCCGAACAGATGGGCCTGACCGCGCCGCGCCTTCTCGAACATGGCCTGATCGACAAGATCATCAAGGAACCCCTGGGTGGCGCGCACCGCGACCCGGCTGAGGCCGCCAAGCGCATCAAGGCTGCGGTGCTGGGCGAACTCGACGCGCTCGAACGCCTCGACCTCAACACCCTGCTCGACCAGCGCTACGCGCGCCTGCGCAAATACGGATCGCATCAGGCGGCCTGAGCGACCCGCGCGCGCGATCGCCTGATCCGTCCTCGGGTGCAGTGTCAAAATTTCGTTAGACAGCGAGAGTTCGCCCCGGGGCTGCGGCGAGGTGGGCGTCATCTGGCGAGTCTTGCAAGCTGTCAGATCTGACAGGCTGGCTGCCAGCTGAACGCCGCAGGACAGAAAAACCCAATGTTTTTCAGTCGCTTCGCCGGTCCACCGGGCGCCCCCCACGTTCAAGCCTAGGAGGCAGCCGGGCTTCAGGGCTTGAACGGCACGCGCAATGCACAACGGCTCCTGCGAATTCCCCGCAGGAGCCCCCACGTGATCAAACCCCTCGTCTGTGCCCTCAGCCTGGCACTGATGCTTCCCTCTCTCGCCGATGCCCAGGTCCGCGTCAGCGGCTTTGGCCAGGTCGTTGCCGGCACCACCACTGGCACCGGCACCACCCTTGGCGGTTACGACGACGATCTCGACTTCAAGCAGGACAGCCTGTTTGCGGTGCAGGTCAGTGCCGACCTGAACGAGCGCGTCTCGGCGGTGGGCCAAATCGTCGCGCGCGGAGCCGATGACTTCGACGCCGATTTCGCCTGGGCCTACGTCGGCATCAAGCTCAGCGACGAGGTGAACCTGACCCTGGGTCGGCAGCGCACCGCCTTCTTCCGCTACTCGGACTTTCTCGACGTCGGCTACGCCTACCCGTGGATGAGCCCGCAGCGCTCGGTCTACAACCTGAGCTTCAACAACGCCGATGGCGCCAGCCTTGGCTGGAACCGCGCGCTCGGTAGCTGGTTCTCGCAGGCCAAACTGTTCTACGGTCAGTTTGACGGCGACTTGGGCCCTAGTGACAAGGGTCAGCTCGACCAGTTCACCGGCGCCTCCTGGGATGTGAACTACGACGGTTGGCTGTCACTGCGCGCGGCTTACTTTCAGGCCGACCTGAGCCTGCAGTTGGCCTCGCTGGACCCGTTGCTGGGCGCACTGAATCAGTTCGGACTGTCCAACGCGGCCCGGCTGATTGACGCGAACGAGGACTCCGCCAGCTTCAAGAACTTCGGCTTCGAGATCGACCGCGGCAGCTGGCTGCTGGTCGGCGAATGGACCCAGACCCGGGCCAAGAACACGGTTCTGCCGATCAACGACAACCTCTACATCGCTGCAGCCTACCGCGCCGGCGAATTCACGCCCTACGTGAACTGGGGCCAGCGCAACGCCGACGCCAAGCTGGACATCCTAGGCAGTGTTCCGCTTCAGCACCCGCTGTACACCACGGTCGCTGGGGCTGTTGCCTCGCAGGCGCTGGACGACACCTACACGGGGATCGGGCTGCGCTGGGACTTCGCGCGCAATGTCGCCTTCAAGGCGGACTACACGCGCTACAGCAGCGATATCGCCACCCGTCGAGACGCCAATCTGGTTTCGGCCGGCGTCGTGTTCACGTTCTGAAGTCCGGAGAAGAAACCATGAAACAGCTGTATCTCTCCGTGCTTCTGGGCGTCGCCCTGTCGGCACAGGCGCAGGCCGGTGCCGTCATCGTGTCGGCCGATGCGTCCGTCAGCAGCCTCGACAAGTCAGCCATCCAGGGCATCTTTCTAGGCCGTGACCAGAAAGTCGGTGACGCACCGGTGGCGCTGGTGTTCCAGCGTGGTGGCTCGACCCGCGAGAAGTTTGACGGCGACGTGCTCGGCAAGCCCGGCTCGCAGCTCACCGCGCACTGGTCTCGCCTGATCTTCACCGGCCGCGCAAAACAGCCTGAAGAGGCTGGCAACGACGCGGAAGTCGTGGCCAAGGTGGCTGGCAAGCCGGGCGCCATCGGCTACGTCGACAGCGTTCCCGCCGGTGCTGGCGTCAAGGTAGTGTTCGAGTTCTGAACGACCTCTCTCCCCGAGACGGTGAATGACAAAGGGCGACCCATGGGTCGCCCTTTGTCTGTGCGCCTGAACTGCTGCGATGCACTCAACCCGGCGGCCAGGTCATCTGGCGGCCGGCCAGCAGATGCAGATGGATGTGGTAGACCGATTGACCGCCATCGCGGTTGGTGTTCATGACCACGCGATAGCCCTTGTCGGCGAACCCCTCGCGCGCGGCGTAGTCGGCGGCGCATTTCAGCAGTCGCCCGGCCAGCAAGGTATCGGCGTCTTCAAGATCGTTTAGGGTCGCGATCGGCTTCTTCGGAATGAACAGCACGTGCACCGGCGCCTGCGGCTGGATGTCGCGGAAGGCCAGCACGTGTTCGTCTTCGAACACGATATCGGCGGGAATCTCGCGGCGGATGATCTTGTCGAACAGGGTCTCGCTCATGCAGATACTCCGGTGCGGGTGAGTGGAAACACAGTGGGCGGCGCTTGCGCGTGCATCGATTCAGCGAAGGCCTCGATGCAGCGCTCACATTGATGCAGCCATCGGCGCCTGCGCATGCGGCCTTCCGGCGCGATCAGCGCCGGGGCGAGCAGGGCTTCAGCCCGGCCGACCAAAGCCCGACAGGCTCCTAGTCGGCGGCCTGGCTTGGAACAGATTGACGCGAACCGAAGGCGTGCGCCAAGGTGCCGCGGTCGATGTATTCGAGCTCACCGCCGAGCGGCACGCCGTGTGCCAGCCGGCTGGCGCGCACGCCGTGTTTGGCCGCCAGCTGACTCAGATAGTGCGCGGTGGCCTCGCCTTCAACCGTCGCGCTGGTCGCGATGATCAGCTCCTGGACCTCGCCCTCAGCCAGTCGTGCGTCCAGCTGCGGCAGGCCGAGTTCGCGCGGGCCGCGTCCGTCCAGCGGCGACAGTCGACCCAGCAGCACGAAGTACAGGCCACGATAGCCGGTCGCAGCTTCAACTGCACTCTGGTCGGCGGGCGTCTCGACGACGCACAGCTGGCTGAGCTCTCGACTACCACTGGCGCAGACGGCACACAGCTTGTCTTCGGTGAACGTGCGGCAGCGTTCGCAGTGGCCGATGCCATGCATCGCTGCTTCCAGTGCCGAGGCCAGACGTCGACCGCCCTCCCGATTGCGCTCCAGAAGCTGGTAGGCCATGCGCTGCGCGCTCTTGGCACCCACGCCCGGCAGCACGCGCAGCGCGTCGATCAGCTGGTCAAGCAAGGCCATGCCGGGAAGCGTCCGTTCGGTCTCAGAACGGCAGCTTCATGCCGGGCGGCAGCGGCATGCCCGCCGTGGCCTTGGACATGTGCGCCTGCGAGGCCTCGTTGGCGCGATTGACTGCGTCATTGAAGGCCGCCGCGATCAGGTCTTCGAGCATTTCGACGTCATCGCCGAGCGCCGAGGGGTCGATCTGCACGCGACGCACTTCCATGCGCGCAGTCATCTGCACCTTGACCATGCCGCCACCGGACTGGCCGCTCACTTCGATGGCGCCCAGCTCTTCCTGGGCCTTCTTGAGATCTTCCTGCATCTTCTGCGCCTGTTGCATCAGGCCTGCAAGGGGTCCACGCATTGCTTTCTCCGAGAGTGGGGTAAATCGATGGGGGATTGGAAACTCACAGTCGACGAGTGTGCGGGTCGCTGCGGATACGCCGTGTACTCACTCGTCCAAGGGACGGATGGAGTCCGGCACCAGCCGCAGGCCGTGCTGTTCGATCAGGCGGCGCACCGCGGGGTGCTGCTGGAAGCTGTCTTCGGCCGCCGCCTGGCGCTCGCCGCGCTGGCGGCTGTGTCGGGCATGCAGGGTTTCGCGCTCCAGCGCTTCCTCGACGAACTCGATTCGCGGCGGCTCGCCCAGCGGCTCGCCCAGCTTCAGCGCCAGCGCGTCGACCGTCGCGGGCAGTCGCAAATGCTCCAGACGCGCCGGCAGGCTGAGTTTCAGGCGAATCCCGTCGTAGCCGGCGAACACCGAATGCGCGGCCAGCTCGCGCACCGGGCCGCCGAGGCCGCAGCCGGCCTGCAGATCCAGCCAGTCTTCATGGTCGAGCAGACGCGCCTGGGGGGCATCTACAGCCTTGAGATACGAGCGCGGCGCCGCGCTTTCGGGCGCCGGGCCAGCCACAAGCGCGTCGGCCGCGCTTTCGCCGGCGCCGAGCAGCGCGTCGACCGCAGCGTAGGCCTCTGAACCTGAGGGCGCAGCGTCGGACAGCTCGCGTGACTCTGACCACGGCAGGGCCGGATCGCCCCGCCCGGCCTCGCCGCCATCGCGGCGCAGGGACGCCACATCGCGCTCGTTCGCGCCGCGCGTGGAAGCGGGCGGTGACGCCAGCGCGGCGCGCGGCATCGGTTCGGGGGCCGGCACAAGCTCGGGCTCCGGCGACAGGCGCAGCGCCGCTGCACCGCCGCGCGCGGCCAGCGCCGTCATCACTGGTGACACTGTCTGCGCGCGCGGCGCCGGCGCGCTGTCCGCGCGCGGGCCGCGCGAGCGCCCGGGTGCGTCGTCAAACACCGCGCTCAGCTTGGCGATCGCATCCACTGCTCCGGCTGCGGCGCGCGGAGCCGGCGGTTCAGCGACACGGGCGGGCGACTCGGCACGCGCGGTCGGTGCACGCGCGGGCTCGGCGCGTGCGCTCGACGGCACGGGCCGCACCGAGGCTGCGTCGGGATCAAAGCCGGCGAAGGCCAGCATGCGCAGCAGGGCCATCTCGAAACCGATCCGCTCGCTCGGCGCCATCGGCAGCTCGCGCCGGCCCTGCAGGGCCATCTGGTACCACAGCTGCACGCGCTCAGCCGGCAGCCGCTCGGCCAGGCCTTTCAGGTCGAGCCGGTCATCCTCGATCGCAGCCGAGGGCACGAGCTGGGTGATCTGCAGCCGGTGCAGGGCTTCCGCCAGCGCATCCAGCGCGGCGCCGAAATCCGGCGCGAAGGAGGCGATGCTCTCGACCGTAGCCAGCAAACGCGGGCCGTCAGCAGCCACCAGGGACTCGATCAGTTCGCCCACCTGGGCGCGGTCCACGGTGCCTAGCATTGCGCGCACTTCAGGTTCGCGCAGCGCGCCGCCGCCATAGGCGATCGCCTGATCAAGCAGGGACAGCCCGTCGCGCAGGCTGCCGTCGGCCGCGCGCGCCAGTTGCGCAAGTGCAGTCGACTCCGCCTCGATGCCCTCGGCAGCCAGGATGGCGGTCATCTGGGTCTGGATCTGATCAACCGTCAGCCGCTTCAGGTTGAACTGCAGGCAGCGCGAGAGCACCGTCGGCAGCACCTTCTCGGGGTCGGTGGTGGCGAGCAGGAACTTCACATGCCCTGGCGGCTCCTCCAGCGTCTTCAGCAGCGCGTTGAAGGCCGGTTTCGACAGCATGTGCACTTCGTCGATCAGATAGACCTTGGTGCGTCCACGCGCCGGCATGTATTGGGCGTTGTCGATCAGCTCGCGGACGTCATCGACACCGGTGTTGCTGGCGGCATCGATTTCAAGCAGGTCGACGAAACGACCGGCATCGACATCACGACACACCGAACACTCGCCGCAGGGCTCGGCCCCCTGCCCGCTTTCGCAGTTCAGGCTCTTCGCGAAGATGCGCGCAATCGTGGTCTTGCCAACGCCGCGGGTGCCCGTGAACAGGAAAGCGTGGTGCACACGACCGCTCTCCAGCGCATGCGTCAATGCCCGTACGACGTGCTCCTGCCCCACCAGTTCGGCGAAGCGGCGGGGGCGCCATTTGCGGGCGAGGACGAGATAGGACATGGACAATGGGCCTGCTGCTGGTCGAGCGAGCTTCGGATTGTGCCATGCGCGACCCCGGGCCCCATGTGGGCGCGGGGATTCGGAACCCCTCCGAGGGCTGACGCGAGCTGCCAGCGCTGGCCGCCGACTGCGGCGTCCGGCAAGCCGTGGTGCGAAGTCTCTGAACCCGTCTGTTCCAGGAGCCTGTCGAGCTTGAACCAGGTCGCCGCCGATCGCCCAGCTCCAGAGCCGCCCCAACGCTGGCCGCAGCATGCGCCTACTCAGCGGCGTTGCGGATCACCACCAGCTTGGACAGGCCCAGCAGGTTCACGCTGCGGATTGTCTTCACCGTCCAGCCGGCATGTCTCAGACACTCGAGCGACAGCTGCGAGCGGAATCCAACTTTCTGCGCCAGCGGCGCAAGCAGGCGCTCGCTCCAGCGCCATCCGCCCGCACCGCTGAAGTGATTGAGGACGAAAACGTGCCCACCCGGCCGGCATACCCGCCGCAGCTCGGCCAGGAGCGCGTCGGGGCTGGGTGTCACCGACAGCACATAGGGCAAGGTGACGCAGTCGAAGCTGCTGCTTGCAAACGGCAGTTGCTCGGCGTCGGCGCAGAGCAGCCTGACTTGGCTCAATCCGCGCCGCTGCGCCAGGCGTCGTGCATGTCGCAGCATTTCGGGTGACAGGTCCAAGCCGCACACCTGCGCTTGGGTAGGGTAGTAGGGCAGTGCCAAGCCGGTGCCCACGCCGACCTCGAGCACGCGCGTTGGACTGTGTGCGGCGAGCGCGTCGGCCAGCGCGCGCCGGCCTGCTTCAAGTGCCCGCCCGAAGGCCAAGTTATAAATGGGTGCGTAGCGGCGGTACACCCGCAACAAGGCTGCTTTGCTGATCACCTCCACTGGGCATACTTTCCTTTTGGGCATGCTGAGGACGGTGCCTGACCACGCCTGTGCAGGGGCTGCGAGCGCTCGAGCCGGCGGGCGCCGGTGACCGCCAACAGCAATGACACTGCGCCGTGCGGCGTGAACACCAGCCCAGACCCGGTACCTATCACTATCAGCCCCGCGCGCAACATGTCCACCCCTGCGTCGCGCGCATCGCGTTCAAACCGAGGCATCGATTCACGGGCGACGTACGCAGCGCATTTGTAGCGGGTCCGAACTACGTCGGCACTGAAGCGGTAGCCGCTGATCGCCAGCGACAGCGCTGCTCGGTGCCGGCTCTATCTGCGATGGGCTCGACCTGTCCCCAGGCAAGGTGTTGACGCATGTGCGGCTTGGTTCCGGAAAACGCGCCGCATAGGGGTTCTGTGAGCCCCCCGCTTCCTCGTGCGGCAAGAGATTCAGAGCATGATCGGGCGCCGGTTCGCACTATCCAGGCTGGGGCCAACCGAGCTGCAGACCACGCCCACGCCCTACCCAGGGTCTGAAAAAAGCGAAAGGCCCCGCCATGCGGAGCCTTTCGGTTTCAGTACGGTGAACTCAGAGCGGACTAGTCGCCCATCAGCTTCTGGCGATGCTCCCAGCGCTCCTGAGCGTCGAGACATAGGGTGGCGATCGGTCGAGCCTCAAGCCGATCCACGCCGATTTCCTCGCCGGTTTCCTCGCAGTAGCCGTAGGAACCGTCGTCGACACGCTTCAGCGCTTTCTCGATCTTGTTGATCAGCTTGCGGTAGCGGTCACGCGTGCGCAGTTCCAGCGAGTTCTCGGTCTCGCGGGTCGCGCGTTCAGCTTCATCGCCGACATCGCGCACTTCTTCGCGCAGGTTGTCGATGGTCTGCTTGGACTCTTCGACCAGTTCGGTGCGCCAGTTGATCAGCTTCTGGCGGAAGTACTCGAGGTGCTCGGGGCACATGTACTCCTCTTTGGCGCTGGGCTTGTAGCCCTCGGGCAGATCGACACGCACCACCTGGTGGGCGACGAGCGGCTCGGAATGCGAAATGGGGCGGCTCGGCGCGACAGCGCGGGCACGCCCGCCTTCGCTGGTTCCCGCGCTGGTGTTCTTCGGCTTGGTGACGCTTGGTTTCATCATGTTCCCTGTTGCGTTTGGGGCGCCCGTGGCAGCGACCTTCGATTTGCTGGTCGTGGCCGGCGCTGGAGCCGATGCCACTTTAGCGGCAGCGGGTTCCGGTTTTTTGACTGCAGTCGCGCTCTTTGAGGCCGCGGCGGCAGATTTGGCGGAAGAAGGCTTGACCATGCCCACGATCGCCTGCGTGATTGACTTGACGGTGCTGACGGCCTTCTTGGCGATGGCAGCCGGCTTGGAGGGTGCGCTGGGCGCGGGTTTCGCTGCCGACTTGGCGACCGGCTTGACCTTCGCGGCCGGCTTGATGACTGTGCCGGTGGGTTTTGCGGCGGTCTTGGGGGCCGCCTTGGGACTGGGCTTCGGGGTAGTTTTCGTGCCCGCTTTGGTAGCGGGCTTGGCTGCGGGTTTGGCCGCAGTCTTCGCTGCCGGTTGGGTCGTCTTTGCCGCAGTCGGTTTCGACTTGACTGCTGCGGCCGCCTTGGCCGGTGCTTTCACCGCTTTCGACTTCGCTGCCACGATAGCCCTTCCCTTTGTGTGAGTTGCTTGAGGCCCAGCGGGCGCGTGTTATAGCCTGTCGACCGAGCTGCGGCAAGCGAAACCCGCCCGGCTTGAACCTTCCGCCGCCTCGATGCCCGCGCATCTGCGCCGGCCCTCGCGCCTCCTTTCGCCCTCGCCTGCAGGCGCGCATCCCACTTTTCACCGGCCTGCCACGTGCGTCGACTGCTGATCCTACTCCTGCGCGGCTACAAGCGATTCATCAGCCCTTTGCTGGGGCAGCACTGTCGCTTTCACCCCAGCTGCTCGGCGTATTCGATGCAGGCCATCGAACGTTTTGGCGCGGTGCGTGGCGGCTGGCTGACCGCCCGCCGACTGGCGCGCTGCCAACCCTTCTGCGACGGCGGGCTCGATCCCGTGCCTGAAACCTGGCCCAAACGCGGTGAGCATCGCCGATGCAGATGCCAGAGCGAAGACAGCTTCGATCAGACCGCCCCGCGCGATTCCGACGCGCCCGCCCCACCGCCCCATCCCAAACCTGGTGACGACGCCCGATGCGAATCCTGCTGAACCGGTCTCTGCTGAGCCTATTCTTGCTGAACGCGGCCCTGCTGAAGCTTGTCTTGCTGGCCTGCATGGCCCCTGCGCTCGCCGCCGCCGTACCAGAACGATTGCCGCAGGGCGGACTCGCCATTGTTCAGCTTGCGACGGGCGAGCGCGCCGAGCTCGATGGCCGCGCGCTGAGGGTCTCGCCTGAAGGCTGGACCCTGTTCGGCGTGGGCCGCGAAGCCAGCGGCACGCTGCATTTCGAGCGCATTGATCGAAACCACGTGCGCCATTTCCACTCCGTTCGCATCGTGCCGCGGGATTTCCGCATCGAGCGGGTCAATGGCCTACCGCAGCAGACGGTAACGCCGGACCCTGCGATTGCCGAACGCATTGCACGCGAGCAGGCTTCGGTGGCGAAAGCGCGCGAACGCAATGACGATCGGATCGACTTCGCCGAAGGCTTCCTCCGTCCGATCGAAGGCGGCCGAATCAGCGGCGTCTACGGCAGCCAGCGCATCCTGAACGGCGAACCGCGCGCACCGCACATGGGGCTCGACATCGCGGTGCCCACCGGCACGCCGATCCAGGCGCCGGCCGCAGGCATCGTCAGCTTCGTCGGGCCGGATCTGTTCCTCACCGGCGGCACTGTGCTGCTGGACCATGGCCACGGTCTGTCATCGAGCTTTCTGCACCTTTCACGCATCGACGTGCGCGAGGGTCAGCGCATTGAACGGGGCGATGTCCTGGGTGCTGTCGGCGCTACCGGCCGCGCCTCGGGCCCGCACCTGCACTGGGGCCTGAACTGGTTCGATGTGCGTCTTGATCCGGCCCTGCTGCTGCCCTTACAGCGCGCGCCCCCCGCATCACGCTTCGACCTTCGAGCGCCCAACGCCCTCGTCGCCCGCATTCGCCATCTTTCCCAAACCACGGAGCCCCCATGCCCTCCTTCGATATCGTGTCCGAAGTCGACGCCCACGAGCTGACCAATGCCATCGACCAGGCCAGCCGCGAGCTCGGCAAGCGCTTTGACTTCCGCGGCACGTCCGCCGCCTTCGAGCTGGAAGACAAGACCGTCAAGCTGCGCGGCGACAGCGAGTTCCAGCTGCAGCAGCTGATGGACATCCTGCGCCAGCGCCTGACCGCACGCAGCATCGACATCCGCTGTCTGGATCCCGGCGAAGTCGAGACCAATGTGGCCGGCGCGCGCCAGTCGGTGACGATCAAGCAAGGCATAGAGCAGGCCACCGCGAAGAAGATCAACGCCGCGCTCAAGGCCAGCGGCATCAAGGTGGACAGCCAGATCCAGGGCGAGAAACTGCGGGTCAACGGCAAGAAGCGCGACGACCTGCAGGCAGCGATCGCCTTTCTGCGCAAGAGCGACTTCGAGCTGCCGCTGCAGTTCGACAATTTCCGCGACTGAGCGACCAAGCGAGCGCGGCAGCTGCGGGCTGTCCGCGCTGCCGGCTGCCGGTCAGCCGACCCGCTGCAGGATGGCGTCGCGCGAACGCATCAGGGCCGGACCGACTTCGCCAACCAGGCGCTCGCGGGTCATGCTGTAGACCGGGCCGTTGACGGATAGCGCCAGCACGCGCTCGCCGCCCTGGATGATCAGGGGCACGCCGACGGCATACAGCTCGGGCATCCATTCGCCCAGCGAGAACACGAAGCCATGCTCCGCGTAGTCGGCACGCGCCTGCTGCACGCCTGCAGTCACTTCGGCGCGCTGCGACTTTGGCACCCGCTGTAGCAACGCGGCCATGGTCAGCTCGAAGCGCGCTTCATCCAGCCCGGCGAGATAGGCGCGACCGAGCGCGGTGGTGCCGTGCGGCAGGCGCTCGCCAACTTCGCGGCGAATATGAAACGCATTGCTGCCGTGGCAGACCTCGAGCACGACCATCTGGGTCTGATCGAGCGCGCCCAGAATCACGCTGGCCTGCACCTCTTCGGCCAGCGCTTGCATCAGCGGGCGCGCGACCGTGCGCACGTCCTCACCGGCCAGGAAGGCATGACCCAGCGCCAGCACGCTGGCGCCAAGTGCGTACTTCTCCAGCTTCTGTGAGTGCTCCAGATAGCCGAGCCGGGTCAGTGTGTAGGTGAGGCGCGACACGGTCGGCCGCGGCAGCCCGGTGCGGCTGGCAATCTCGCTGTTGGCCAGCCAGCGCTCGCTGCGCTTGAAGCAGCGCAGGATGGCCAAGCCCCGTGCCAGTGCGGTGACGAAGCGGCGGTCGCGGGCTTCCTCGGCGCGAATGCCGGCCTCGGTGGCCAGGCTTTCGTCTGCGGCGCCGGCGTCGTTCTGTTCAGTGTCGTGCCTGTCGGTCATTGCCCTGTGTTTCCCTGCGGTGTTCAGCTCCAGCGTTTGAGCTCGAGCTTGGCGATGTGGTTTCGGTGGACCTCGTCGGGGCCATCCGCCAACCGCAGGGTACGCGCCATCGCGTAGGCATACGCGAGCGGAAAGTCATTACTCACGCCACCGCCGCCGTGGACCTGGATCGCCCAGTCGATGACCTGGCAGGCCATGCTCGGCGCCGCGACCTTGATCATCGCGATCTCCTTTGCGGCGACCTTGTTGCCGACGGTGTCCATCTTCCAGGCCGCGTTCAGGGTCAGCAGGCGGGCCTGGTCGATCAGGATGCGTGCCTGCGCGATGCGTTCGCGGGTGACGCCCTGATCGGCCACGGTCTTGCCGAAGGCGTGGCGGCTGAGCGCGCGCTTGCACATCAGCTCCAGCGAGCGTTCGGCCAGGCCGATCAGGCGCATGCAGTGGTGAATCCGACCCGGGCCGAGTCGGCCCTGCGCGATCTCGAAACCCCGGCCCTCACCGAGCAGGATGTTTTCGGCCGGCACGCGCACGTTATCGAACACGATCTCGCCGTGGCCGTGCGGGGCGTCGTCATAGCCGAACACCGGCAGCGAGCGCAGCAGCTGCACGCCGGGTGTGTCCATCGGCACCAGGATCATCGACTGCCGCAGGTGCGGGCTCGCGTGATCGGGCTGGCTTTGGCCCATCACGATCAGGATCCGACAGCGCGGGTCGTTGGCGCCCGAACTCCACCACTTGCGGCCGTTAATCACGTACTGATCGCCATCACGCTCGATTCGCGTGCGGATCTGGGTGGCGTCTGACGAGGCCACCTCGGGCTCGGTCATCGCAAAGCAGCTGCGGATCTCACCGGCCAGCAGCGGCTGCAGCCACTGCGCCTGCTGAGCAGGCGAGCCGTAGCGCTCCAGCACCTCCATGTTGCCGGTGTCGGGCGCGCTGCAGTTGAACACCTCGGGCGCGATCGGCGAGCGCCCCATCAGCTCGCACAAGGGCGCGTATTCGGCATTGCTGAGGCCCGCCCCGCGCGCAGATTCGGGCAGGAACAGGTTCCAGAGCCCGGCGGCTTTCGCCTTGGCTTTAAGGGCTTCGACCACGTGGGTCGGCACCCAGGCGTTTCCGGCGGATCGGTTGGCCTCGACCTCGTCGAAGAAGGCCGCCTCGTTCGGAAACACCTCCGCCTGCATGAAGGCGTCGACGCGGACCATGAGCGCCTGCGTGCGCTGTGAGTAGTTGAAATCCATTACTGCGCTTCCTTCTGCGCGATCGCCCAGGCCAGTTCGGCCAAGGGCACGGCCTGACGGCCCATTTCTGCCCCTTTGCTGGAAGCTGCATTTCCGGCCAGGGCGCGAGCGAGCACCCCCTGCAGGATCGCGGCGAGCCGGAACAGGTTGAAGACGAGGTAGGTGTTCCAGTGGGCGGGCCGGCCGTCGGCACCCACTTCGCGGCCCGCCAGACGGCAGTACTCAGCGATGTACTCGGACTCGCTCGGAATGCCGAGCGCGTGGATATCGACACCGGCCAGCCCGCGGAAACCCGTGCCCGGCATGCGCCAGGTCAGCGTGCTGTAGGCGAAGTCGACCAGCGGGTCACCCAGCGTCGACAGCTCCCAGTCCAGCAGGGCGCGGATTTCGATCGACTCGGGCGCGAAAATGAAATTGTCCAGCCGTAGATCACCGTGGACGATGCGCACTTCGTTGGGCGGCGGCAGATGCGCCGGCAGCCATTCGATCAGGCGCTCCATCGCCGCGATCGGTGGCGCTTCCGACGCCTGGTACTGGCCCGTCCAGCGGCGGGTCTGGCGCTCCATGTAGTTGCCCGGCGCACCGTAGTCACCCAGACCTACCTCCGCGGGTTCGATCGCGTGCAGGGCGGCGATGGTGCGCGCCATCGACAGAAAGGCCTCGCGGCGCTGCGCGGGTTCGAGCTCGGGCAGCTTCGGATCCCAGAAGATCCGCCCGGGCACGTGCCGCATCACATAAAACGCCGTGCCGATCACGGACGCGTCCTTGCACAGCGCCAGCGCTTCAGCGACCGGCACGGCACTGCCGCGAAGCGCGCGGATCACACGGTATTCGCGATCCACGGCATGCGCGGACGGCAGCAGCTTGCCCGGCGGCTTGCGGCGCAGCACCAGGCGTTCGGCACCCACTTCGAGGTAATAGGTCGGGTTGCTTTGCCCGCCTTCGAACTGCCAGAGCTTGAGCGCACCGTCGAAACCGAGCGTGCGCATCAGCCATGCTGCGAGCGCGGCCTCGTCGATGCGATGAGCAGCGCGGACCTCGGTCACGCCGGTTGGCAGCGTCGCCATCACAGCACGCTCATGCCGCCGTCGACGGCGATGTTCTGGCCGTTGATATGCGCCGAGGCGTCTGAGGCCAGAAGCACGGCCAGGCCTTTCAGGTCTTCTTCGCCGCCCATCTGGCCACGCGGGGTCAGGCGGGTCAGCAGCTCGTGCGAGCGCTCGATGATCTTGTCGGCCATCTTGCTGCTGAAAAAGCCCGGGCAAATGCCGTTGACGGTGATCCCGCGTCCGCCCCACTCGGCCGCCAGCGCGCGGGTCAGATTGACCACCGCCCCTTTGCTCGCGTGGTACGCAGCGGCGCGCAGCACTTCGGGCGGTGAAGCACCGAGGCCGGCCACCGACGACACATTGATGATTCGCCCTTTGCCCTGCGGCAGCAGGCAGCGCCGTGCCACTTCCTGGGTCAGCGCGAACAGCGCGTTGAGGTTCAGATCCATGACCTTGGCCCAGGCCTCGGCGGGATGATCTTCGGCAGCAGCACCCCAAGTGGCACCGGCGTTGTTGACCAGAATGTCGATCTGGCCGAAGCGGGCGAGCACCGCGTCGACCAGCTCAGTAGCGGCGCCCGGCTTGACGATGTCCATGGGCACGGCCAGCACCTCCGCACCCAAGGATTCGAGATGCGCCTGCGCCCGCGCCAGCTCATCGGCCTTGCGCGCGGTGATCACAAGCTTCGCGCCCATTTCGGTCAGCGCTTCAGCGATCTGCAGACCCAGGCCGCGCGAGCCTCCGGTGACCACAGCGACACGCCCCCCGAGTTCAAGCAGTTGGCGCACACCCATGACGAATCTCCTGTGGACAGAATGAGCTCTTGGTTCCGCCATGCAGAAGATCGTTCTGCATTGTGAGGTTCGGGATCATACCGCGCAAAGTCCGAGTCCGCGCTGCCTGCGCCCGCGGAGAACAGAATGGACGATGCCGGATCACGCCCGAGTGCGCTTGCCTGCACCTCGGATCAGCGCCCGCGACAGTGCGCCAATGCTGAATACGTTTGCCTGTGAAGGGGGAAACCCAGCACCGTTTGAATGCGCAGATAGACCCACTTCCCGCGGCCCGTCAAAGACTTCGATACTCCGCGGAATCACGCCCGAAGGCGCGCCACCGGCAGCCGGAAGATTGCCATTCCACAACGCCTGCGCTATAAACCACCGTGTTCGCGCTAATCCGCGAACCCTCGGTACTGCGCAGTCCAACAAAAAATCCAATACCCCAAACAGGAGCATTCGAATGGCCATCGATCTGGCAGGTCTTTCCCCGCAGCAGCTGGATGAACTGATTGCCAAGGCAGGCGAAGCCAAGCGCAACCTGCACAAGCAGCGCATCAACGACGTCCGCAAGAAGCTGACCCAGCTTGCCAAGGACGAGGGTTACAGCATTGAAGAGCTGTTCGGCAAGGGCGGTAAAGGCGGTAAAGGCGGCGCTGCGGTGAAGTTCTCCAACCCGGCCGACTCCTCCCAGACCTGGAGCGGTCGCGGCAAGCGCCCGAACTGGTTCAAGGCCGCACTGGCAGCAGGCGCTTCTGAGGATTCTCTGCGCGTCGGCTGATGCCAGCATGCGCTGATCCAGAACGCCGGCCTCAGGGCCGGCGTTCTGCGTTTGGGATTCTCATTCACCACTGCAATGACGTCCGTGCAGCCGCTTTCGAGCGCTCAATCAGCTTGTCGCGCACGTCCCCACCTGGGGGTTTTTTGGAAGCGGCGATGCGGCGCAGGCCCGAACCGCCTCACGACCCACAGAGCGCGTAACGCGCGCGCTTGGTCACCCCGGCCCTGCCCAGCTAGCGAAGGTGCGGAAAACTCCAACCTGGAGCTCTTCAAAGATCGTGGGTCCGGCACAGGTCCGGACTCACACTCGCTGAATCAAGCACTTGCGTGCTTGATTCGCGAGCACGCCACCCATGGCGTGCAGGAAGCTACGCGAAATCAGGGCTTCCCCAGCAGGCCGCACTACAACAGCGCGCTACAGGCTACGTCGCGGCGGCACCAGCAAATTGCCGAACAGCAGCCCCGCGACCAGCGAGATCAACACGGTGATCACCGTGAATCCGGTGTCGAGCCCCAGAAACACGTCGCGCTCGAATACAAACGAGAGGCTTCGGAAGCCGACGCTGCCCGGCACCAGCAGGATCATCCCTGGCACCCGTACCACCGCTCCCGGACGTCGGAAAGTGCGCGCATACACATTGCTGGCGGCACTGACGAACAGGCCAGCCATGAATACGCCCACTTCATTACCCAGCGCGGCGCCTCCGTAGCGGCTGCATAGATAGCCGAGTATCGCCGATGCCATCACCACCGGGTAATCGCGGCGGTCGGCGCGAAACAGCACCGCGAATGAATAGGCTGCAACCAACAGCGCCGCCCACTCCAGCCATTCCGGGGGCATTGCGGTCGGCGGCTCCTCCGGCACCCAGCCCAGCAAGCGCGCGAACTGGGTTGCGGCGACCGTACCGAAGGTGAGCTTGAGCAGGGTCGCCACGGCACCTGCAAATCGTGCGGTGCCCGACATCAGGTGCTGACTCGACAGCTCGGAGACCGCATTCGCGAGCGTCAGGCCCGGCAATAGCACGATCAGGCTGGCCACGATCACGGTCTTGAGATTGATCGGCACCAGCCAGAACGCGACCGCGGTGGCGAGCAGGGTCGCCAGCAAGGCGGCAATGGCATCAAGGCCTTCCGACAAACGCGGACGCCCCGCGCCAAGCACATACATCACTCCGATGACCCAGCCGATGCAGGCGGCGGTCGCGATATCCGCCCAGGCGGTGCCGAGCAGCCCCGCCACGCTGGCAGAGGCCAGGCCGAAGCTCATCGCGGTCAGCGCCTGCGCCATCGCACCCGAGGGCGCATTGAGTGCGCGCAGGGCGCGTGAGCCCTCATTCAAACTCATCTCGCCCGCCAGCACCTGCTCGGCGATGGCGTCCGCCTTGCACAAGCGCGCCAGATCGACGTCGCCGGGCTCCAGCCGCACCACCCGCGTGGTTTCGGCCGCAGGGTTGCCTTCCTCGACTTCGGCGTCCGCGTCGACCACGGAGAGAATCAGCCCGGTCGGGTTCGCCATGGCCTGGCAGCGCAAGCGCAGCCGCGTTGCGACCTTAGAGATCGCTGCTTCCAGTCGCTGGGCGGTGGTGCCATAGGTGTGCAGGCTGGCCGCCAGCTGCAGCAGAAACTCGATGCGGTCGACGTAGCTGGGCTGACGGATCATGGCGGTAGCATTCGAGGGGCCGCAGAGAATAGCGGCCGAACGTTCGTTTGCGTTCGCGCCGCGCGTGCTTGATTCAGGCTGGGCATACTGCGCGCCCCTGATCCCCGGCCTTCTGGAATGTCACTGAGCTTCGGCCTCGGCGAAAGCTTCGCCTTGGGAAGCTCTGATTTATCCCAGCCCGGCTGGTAGAATTTTTGCATCACCCACATGA
>CAZPHV010000058.1:0-34293 GCA_964586455.1 uncultured Aquimonas sp. | reverse complement strand
GCGACAAGATCGGCAAGAACTGGTCGATCAAGGTCGGCAAGATGAAGACCGAGACCATAGGCATGGCCTCGATGCAGAACGTCGGGCTGGCCAAGATGGTGAATGTCGGACTGGTGTACTCCGAGAACGTGGGGCTCGCCTCCTTCAGCGTGGTCGGCCAGCATCGGCAGGAGGTTACCGGAGCAGACCATCAGCAACAGGTCGCCGGCAACCAACGCTCGACCGTGCTCGGCGATCGCAGCAGCTTGGTTGGAGGCAACGAGCACCTCCGCGTCAGCGGCGATCAGCGCGTAGAGGTGGGCTCAAGCCTGCGCACCTCGATCGGGCAGTGGAGCGCGCTGAACGTGGGTGGCACCTGCATCATTGAGGCGGCGGAGCGCCTCGAGCTCAAGTGCGGGGGCGCACAGCTGGTGTTGACTAGCGATGGCGCGCTCTACCTAAACGGCGCTCGCTTGGAGGTGCAGTTCTCCGAGGCCATCAATGCGGATTCCGCGGGAGTGGATATCAACTGCGGCAGATCGAAGCCGCCGCCTGCGCGCCCAGCCGAGCCCGAGCCCGCCGCGCCGAACTCCGATACGCCCGCCGACAGCGGGGTGCTGAACTTCGCTGCATCAGGCGGCGGATCAGGGGCGGCATCCGGGGGTGCGCTCAACAAACTCGGCGGCTTGCTGGAGCTTGCGGGTTCACTTGCGGGTGGGGTGTCCGGGTCTGCAGGACGCCTGCTGTCGGGCCTGTTGAAGCGCGGGGGCTGACATGGGACAGCCAGCAGCACGCATCGGCGACCAGGGCCTGCACAAGGGTGGCGCACCCGGCGCCGTGCTGAGCGGCAGCCCGGATGTACGAATTGGCGGCGCGCCGGCCGCGCGCAAGGGCGATGCCGTGCAGCACGGCAAAGGCAAGGAGCCCATCGTGCAGGGTGAGCCGACGGTGCGCATCAACGGTCGCCTTGCCGCGCGACTGGGCGATGAGCTCGGCTGCGAGGGCGTGATCAGCCAGGGCTGCCCCAGCGTACGCATCGGCCTGCACCCGCAGGGTGCCTGCCTGCAGCGTGCGGCCCAGAGCGGCGCCGCATTGGTTCAGGAGCATGGCGAGTGAGTGACACGGTGCCCGACTGGGCCAAACACGCACCCGGCACACTGACCGCGGTGCTGGATGCCGCACACGGCCACGAGGTCATGGATCTGCTCAAGCAGCAGGCGTGGCCGCGGCTCTGCCTGTATGCCGAACCGGCCGCCACCACCCTGGCGGCCTATGCGCCCTACCTGGTCCCATTGGATGCGCCGCGCTTGAGCACCCTGCTGCAGCGCGTTGCCGGGCGACCGTGGGCGAGCTTCTTTGCCTTCGGCAGCGCGCCAGACCAGGCTGTCCGTCAGCTCAAGCGCTTTCTGTGGGTGCGCGGCCCGGACGGTAAACGTCGTTACTTCCGCTTCTACGACCCACGCGTGCTGCGCATCTATCTGCAGACCTGTACGCGGGAGCAGCTGCAGGCCTTCTTCGGACGCCATCTGCAGGCGGCGTATGTGCAGGCCGCCGACGCGGGCAGCATGCTGGAGTTCCGCCCACCCGGACGCTTGGCACTGGGCCCGCCGAGCCCGCCCGCACGGGTCTGGCCGTGCCCCGCCGAGCGCCGGAAAGCGACCCATGGCTGAGCAAAACCTCGACCAGCCACAGCTGCAGGCCATGCAGGCACTGGCCTATGTGGAGCAGCTCGACCAAATGCTGCAGGTGCTGCGCACCACCGGCGCCGACTCGGGCCTGGATGATGAAAGCCTGCGCGCGGATACCCGCATCCACCTTGCGGAGGCCCTGCGCATGGGCCTGCGTGATCCACGCGATGTGCTCGGCTTTCTCAGCCTTCGCCACAGCATCGGCATCGGCTTCTGGCGCCTGCCCAAGCTGCGGCGGCAGCTTCAAGACTCGAGCGTGCCCCACGGGCAGCGCGTGCTCATGCTGATGCTGCATACCCGCAATGCCTACTGGGCGGCCGCGCGGCGCATCTGCGAGCAGCGCTGGGGGGCCGGCAAACCATGAGCCTGTTCGACCTCAATTGCCGCCAGATCAACAGCCTCGGTGTGATGGCGCTGGGGCGGATCCTCGACCAGGAGCACCTGTGCGCCATGTTGAAGTGGGCCAGCATTGACCTGCCCTGCCCTGAGACACCACTGCCTCGCGAGGCGCGACTGCTGCTCGATCTCAAGGTGCTTTGCGAAATCGCCTGCTGCTGCCTCAAGGAGCCCAACATTTCGTCCAGCGGCGCGCGGCTGTACCAGAACTGCGTGGCCGACACCTTGCGCGAGGCAAAAGGCCGCACCGGCGGCCGTACGCCCTACCACCCCGAGGCGGGCTACCGCATGACCGACCCACCGGTGCTGCGGCCGGTGCCGCGCAATAACCGGCCGCCGGACTACCCCGGCGACGGCACCGTGCGCGTCGATGTAGTGGCGGTGATCGATGCCGGCAAGCCACCGACCCCGGACAACATCCTGCAGATCTACGAGATGAAGTTTCCGGGGGATCCAGCGAATCCGTATCAGATCGAGAAGTACGAAGGAATCGCTCCGACTCTGCTGGTCGACGTCAACGACTGCGACTGCGACGATGACGAGGGCGAGCGCGTACCGGTGCTGGTGGCGGCCGATGCCTACGAGCGCCAGCGGGAGCAGGCCACGCGCCGGCAGATGAATGAGAAAGGCAACCAAGTTCTTGGCGAGCTGGTGTGGCGCCTGCTGCTGCGCCGCCCGCGCCCTGTGCCCAGACCCGCCCCGCGCCCCACCCCTATCCCTGTTCCTGCGCAGTGAGCCCCATGCAGATCACCCGAACCGTTCTGGACACCTGGTCCGACCTCGATCGGATCGAAGTGCGCAGCCCCAGCCGCAAGGGCGGCACTCAGCCCATCGCCCGTCTGGGCATGACCCTGCGCGCCTGGGTCTTCGATGCCCACACCGCCGAGGTGCGCCTGCGGCTGATCGAGGCCATGGCGCACTACCGCAGCCTAGTCGGCCAGCACCTCAGGCATCAACTGGTCAGCGGCCTGCACTGGGCGACATACCGCCCCAGCATCGACATCGCGGCCTCCTACCAAAGGAAGATTGCGGACTCGAACAACACCTTTGCAGTCTACGTGATGAGCGGTGACGGCCCGGCCGATCGGGACGAGAATGAGCCGCAGACGTTCCACGCGGACTTCGTCGGCTGCGATTTTCTGGAGCAGCGACGCTCCCCCGGCATTTTCTATTGCCATCTGCCCTTCATGTGGATGGCAGAGCCCGGCAACAGCTTTATCGCGCTGGCTCGACGGGTCCTGGAGATTCTGCAGCCCATCTACGCCAGCGCCGGCATCGGCCTCACCGTGCCGACCAGCCCGGCGATCTTCATGAACGATCTGTGGCCCCATTCGCGTGCTTTGATCCCGGTGGCCCAGAAATGGATCGGCGCCGAGCTAACCGACCACGGCTTCTATCTTGGTGTTGCCAAGGGCTACTACTCGGTCAACTGGCTGACCGCCGTCGGCGATGAATGGCTGGAGCGCTTGGGCGGCAAAGCCGCGGTGCGCGAGCGCCTGCAGCTGCCCGGCTTCGAGTGCTGGGACAGTCCCGGCGGCCTGTTGATCCGCGCCGGTGAGTTCCCGCAGATGGGTGACACCGAGCACGGTCATGGCGTCCCCGAATACAGCGCCTTGGACGCCGTGCTGAGCCCGCTGCGAATCCCCCACTACAGAACCAGCATGCTGGCGCCCGGCCCGCACGGCCGCTTTCCGGAAGGGCGGGAAAAGTACCAGCAGGTGCTGGATGCCTACTTGCGGCGCTTCGAAGTACTCACCCCGCCGCTGGAAACGCCGGTGCTGTACTACCACCGCTGAGCGGTGCCTGCAGGCTGGGACGGAGAAGGCCAGTGCGATGAACACTACGGCCAGCGCGTGCCGGTGCTGGTGGCGGCCGATGCCTACGAGCGTCAGCGTGAGATGGAAAGGCGCCGGCAGATGAATGAGCGCGGCAACGAGCTCGTTTGGGAGCTCGCATTGCGCAGACTGGTGCCGTGGCTCCGTCGCGTACCAAAGCCGGGCCGCCGCCCGACCCCTCACCTGTTCCCTCTCAGTGAGCCGCATGCAGATCACCCAAACCGTTCTGGACACCTGGTCCGACCTCGATCGGATCGAAGTGCGTAGCCCCAGCCGCAAGGGTGGCACCCAGCCCATCGCCCGTCTGGGCATGACGCTGCGCGCCTGGGTGTTCGATGCCCATACCCCCGAGGTGCGCCTGCAGCTGATCGAGGCTATGGGGTACTACCGCAGTCTGGTCGGACAGCACCTCAGGCATCGCGTACTGGATGGTCAACATTGGACCGCTTACCAGCCGACGCTCGACATACAGAAGGCTGCGCGCGGCAAATTGGCAGACTCGCGCGCTGGATTAGGTGTTTATCTGATGAGCGGAGACAGGTCGTCCGAGCAGGATGAGAATGAGCCGCAGACCTACGCAACCCGGCTTGTCGGCTGCGATTTCCTTGAGCAACGCCGCTCACCCGGTTACTTCTATTGCCATGTGCCCTTCATGTGGATGGCCGAGCCCGGCAACAGCTTTATCGCGTTGGTTCGACGGGTCCTGGAGATTCTGCAGCCCATCTACGCCAGCGCCGGCATTGGCCTCACCGTGCCGACCAGCCCGGCGATCTTCATGAACGATCTGTGGCCGCATTCGCGGGCTCTGATCCCGGTGGCGCAGAAATGGATCGGCGCCGAGCTGACCGACCATGGGTTCTATCTCGATGTGTTCAAGGGCTATTACTCGGTAAACTGGCTAACCGCAGTGGGCGATGAGTGGCTGCAACGTTTGGGTGGCAAGGCTGCAGTGCGGGAGCGCCTGCAATTGCCGGGCTTCGAGTGCTGGGACAGTCCCGGCGGGCTGCTGATCCGAGCAGGAGAGTTCCCGCAGATGGGCGACACCGAGCACGGCCATGGAATCCCCGAATACACCGCCTTGGATGCCGTACTGCGCCCGCTGCGTGTACCGAGCTTCAGAACCGACATGCTGGCGCCCGGCCCGCACGGCCGCTTTCCGGAAGGGCGAGAAAAGTACCAGCAGGTGCTGGATGCCTACCTGCGACGCTTCGAGGCACTCACCCCGCCACTGGAAACACCGGTGCTGTACTACCACCGCTGAGGGAACTCGGGCGCCGCGGCTGCGACGATCAGGGCGGCGAGCACGTGCGGGTGCCGTGACGCGACGGGCACCCAGCTACCCCCAACTATCCGCAGACGAGACGCCGGCAGCTTCAGATGGGTGCTCGCTACCTGCTCTGAAGTTCAGCGCTCCAGCGCATCCAGCACCGCCTTCAGCTCGGCCGGCAGCGGTGCGCTGAGCGTGTAGGGCTCGGTGCCGTCCTTCAGCGCGAACCTCAGGCTGGTGGCGTGCAGGAACAGCCGCTTCAGTCCGGCCGCCTTCAGCAGCCGGTTGGCCTCGCGCTCGCCGTACTTCTCGTCCATCGCCACCGGGTGACCGCTGTGCTGGGCGTGCACGCGGATCTGATGGGTGCGGCCGGTGTCGATGCGGACTTCGGTGTAGCTGTGGCCGCCGTGCAGGCTGAGGCGCCGGAAGTGGCTGAGCGAAGCCTTGCCCTCGACCGGGTCGACCCGAACCATGCGCTCACCCCCCTGCAGCTCGAACTTGCGCAGCGGCGCATTCACGCTGAAGGCCTTCTGCCCGATGTCACCGACCAGCAGCGTCAGGTACCGCTTCTCCAGCTTGCCCTCGCGGATCAGCCGCTGCATCTCGGTCAGCGCGGAGCGCTTCTTGGCCACCACCAGCAGGCCGGAGGTGTCGCGGTCCAGCCGGTGCACCAGCTCCAGCGGCTCGCCCGGGCGCAGCTGACGCAGCAGCTCGATCGCACCGAAGCTGATGCCGCTGCCGCCGTGGGTGGCGATGCCGCTGGGTTTGTCCAGCGCCAGCAGGGCGCGGTCCTCGAACACGATGCTGTCGGCGATGCGCTGGATCTGGCTGCGCGGGGCTTCCTGCGGGGCGGTCGGCTCGGCCAGGCGCACCGGCGGAATGCGCACGGTCTCGCCGCCGGCCAGCCGCGTATCGGGCTTGGCGCGGCCGCCGTTCACGCGCACCTCGCCGGTGCGCAGGATGCGGTAGATCAAGGAGCGCGGTGCGCCTTTCAGGTGACCCAGCAGGAAGTTGTCCAGCCGCTGGCCCTCGCGATCGGCGGGCACTTGCACCAGGCGCACGCCGCCCGCTGTGGGCTGCTTGGCGGTTTCGTTTGCTGCGGCCACACCCGGCTTGCTAGACTTCACGCGCGATAAGGTCCTGATTTTCCAGCGCCCTTGTCGTTTCCGGGGCTGTTTCCATGAAGCTTTTGGCGGCGCGATCTGTTCAGATACGCGGGCCGGAGGCGAATCCGCCGAAGGCGGGTCGAACATGGTAGCGGCATCGGCTGCACACCGCTTTATCGACATGAACGCAGCCAGGGGCACAGGCCCCGGGGCTGCGCGGGGCCAAGGACAGGCTCCGGTTCGGAATCGGCGGCTGCCGGCGTACCTCCCTTGAGGGGCGCTGCAGCCGCCCGTTTCGTGTGGGCTCCACGGGCGCGTGCGCCGTAAGTGGTGGAGCCGCCGCCGTCGGGATGGATCCCGGCGCGGCAGCAGCATCGCGACACCTGCAGCGCCCGCCGCTTCCCTCGGACATCGAGGTTCTGGCCGCAGGGCGCGGCAGGAATGGTCGCTGGCGCAGGCGTTGCGGGGCTCCCGCAGCACGCGCTGGCGGAAAGAACAATGTTTGGCGCTCCCGCGGGCCAGGGATGGACCCGGCTACACGGTCGCAGCGCTGGTGACTCCGCTTCGGGCGCGCGGTCTTCGCATGCCTTGGCCGGGATTTCCGGCGTTCCCCGCGTGAGCGCGCGAGGAATGACATCCAATGAAAAGAATGCTGATCAACGCAACTCAGCAGGAAGAGTTGCGTGTGGCCATTGTCGACGGCCAGAGCCTGTACGACATCGATATCGAGCAGCCCGCCAAGGAACAGAAGAAATCCAACATCTACAAGGGCCGCATCACTCGGCTCGAACCTTCACTGGAAGCGGCCTTCGTCGAATACGGCGGTGAGCGTCACGGCTTCCTGCCGCTGAAGGAGATCTCCCGCGACTACTTCCTGCCAGGCACCGACCCCAACAAGCACGGGATCAAGGAGCTGCTGAAGGAAGGCCAGGAGATCGTCGTCCAGGTCGACAAGGAAGAGCGCGGCAACAAGGGCGCTGCCCTGACCACGTTCATCTCGCTGGCCGGCCGCTACATGGTGCTGATGCCGAACAGCCCGCGCGCCGGTGGTGTCTCGCGCCGCATCGAGGGCGAAGACCGCCAGGCCCTGAAAGAGGCCATGGACAAGCTGAACATCCCCGACGACATGGGGATCATCATCCGCACCGCCGGCGTCGGCCGCGATGCCGAAGAACTGCAGTGGGACCTCGACTATCTGCTGCAGGTGTGGCGATCGATCACCGACGCCGCACTGGCGCGTCCGGCGGCCTTCCTGATCTATCAGGAATCACGCCTGATCGTGCGTGCGCTGCGCGACTATCTGCGTGCTGACATCGGCGAGATCCTGATCGACTCCGAACCGATGTTCCAGGAGGCCAAGGACTTCGTCGAGCAGGTGATGCCGCACACCCTGCGCAAGCTGAAGCTCTACAAGGACAGCATCCCGCTCTTCAACCGCTACCAGATCGAGTCGCAGATCGAGAACGCCTACGAGCGCCAGGTCCGCCTGCCCTCCGGTGGCTCGATTGTGATCGACCAGACTGAAGCCTTGACCGCGGTCGACGTCAACTCGGCCCGCGCCACCAAGGGCGGCGACATCGAAGAGACCGCGTTCAACACCAATCTGGAGGCCGCCGACGAGGTGGCGCGCCAGCTGCGCCTGCGCGACCTGGGCGGCCTGGTGGTCGTCGACTTCATCGACATGGAGTCCAACCGCCATCAGCGTGAAGTCGAAGAGCGCCTGAAGAACGCGCTCAAGGCGGATCGTGCGCGCGTGCAGATCGGCCGCATCTCGCGCTTCGGCCTGCTGGAAATGTCGCGCCAGCGCTTGCGCCCGAGCCTGGGCGAGTCCAGCCAGATCGTCTGCCCGCGCTGCGCCGGCCACGGCCGCATGCGCAGCGTCGACTCCTTGAGCTTGTCGATCCTGCGCCTGATCGAAGAGCAGGCGATGAAGGACAACACCGGTCAGGTGCTGGTGCAGGCACCGCACGAGATCGCGAATTTCCTGCTGAACGAAAAACGCCGCGGCCTGATGGAGATCGAGCAGCGCCACGACGTGCCGATCGTGATCGTCGCCGACGACCAACTGGAAACCCCGCACTTCAACGTGCAGCGCATCCGCGAGGGTGAGCTCGGCGAGGAAACCTCGAAGCCGAGCTACTACCGCACCTCGCCGCGCAAGCAGGAAGTGCACGCGCTGACCCGCGCCAATCTGAACATCCCGCCGGCGCCAGCGGTGAGGGCCGTCAAGCCCGCCAGCCCGGCACCGATCCGCGAGGATCGCGACGAGCACGACGAGGAAGAGACCCGTCCGAAGGCAGCGCCGCAGCCGCAGAAGCCGCAGCAGGTGGCGTCTCCGCAGCAGCGCCCGCAGCCGGCCGCGAAGGCCGTCAAGAAGCCCGGCCTGTGGTCGCGCCTGCTCGGCGTGCTGGGTCTGGGCACAGCAGAAGAGGCACCGGCAGCGCAGCCGCAGCGTGAGGCCAAGCGCGAAGGCCGCGATGGCCGCGGTCGCGACAACCGCCGCAACGAGCGTGGTGAACGTAACGAACAGCGCGGCGACAACCGCAACGAAAGCCGCAACGAGGCACGCGCGGGCCAGGAAGGCCGCGGCAACAAGCCGCAGAAGGGTCAGCAGCCGCAGGGCGGCAAGGCGCAGTCCGAGGAGCGCGGCCCGCGTCCGAGCCAGGAAGAGCGCGCCGACAACCGCGGCAAGCAGGGCAAGCCCCAGGAGGCCGCGCGCGCTGACAAGCCCGAACGCGCCGAGCGTCCGGAGCGCGCTGACAAGGTCGATCGCCCCGACAAGGCCGAGCGCGGTGAAGGTCGTCGCGAGCGCGGTGGCAATGAGGCGAACGTCGAGGGCCGTGCCGCGCGCAGCGAAGAGCGTCGTGAGGCGCGCCTGGCAGAAACCGGCAAGGCCGCTGATACCGCCGAAGCGCTGGCTGTAGCCGCCACTGCAACGGCGGTCGCTGCAGCCGTCAGCGAAGCCGAAGAAACCCCGAACGATGCCGCCGCGGATGCCGCGAACGATGCCGCGGGCGGTCGCCGCCGCCGCGGTCGTCGGGGTGGTCGCCGTCGTCGTCGCGAGGCCGGTGCCGCAGGCGAAGGCAATGGCAGCGACTCTGCACTCGGTTTGGATGACGAGGACGGCGACGAGAGCGAGAGCGAAACCGGGATCGAACCGTCCGCTGTCGCCGCCAAGCGCGTCGCGCTGCCCGACGACCTGCTGAGGGTCGCTGGTGCCGATGTGCTCGATGACGACAACGCCGTGCCGCAGGCGCCCGAAGCGCCTGCGCAGGGTGAAGCGCCACCGTTCGTGCCGGTGCCATTGCCGCGTCCAGCCGCAGTCGCTGTGGCCTCGGCGGCCGCTGCCGTGGTGGCCGCGGAGGCCAGCGAGCGGGCAGAGCAGGTCGCGGAGACGGCGCGTCGCGCCGAGCGCGTGACTGAAACCGTGGTGGCGTCGCCCATTGCCACGGGCGAGATGGCGGAAGCCCGTTCGACGCCGCACGCAGCCGAACCGGCAGAGCAAGCCTCAACAGTGCAGCGGGACGCGGCAGCACCTGTTGCCGTGGAGGCAGCTGCGCCTGAGGGAGCTGCAGAGTCCGCAGCGCATTCGCAGCCAGCGCTGGCCGCCGCGCAGATCGACGTCACGTCGGTCGAGAGCGGCGTGCAGGCTGAGGCGCCGCCGCAGCCCAGCCCATCGATCGAGAGCGTGCCGCGCCCGGAGCCCATCGAGTCCGTGTCGGCCATGCCCTCGTCCGACGCGCATGGGACGGCCCTGCCTGAGGCTGTCGAGCCGGCCATCGCGCACCCCGTCGCCGCAGTGGAACAGGCAGCGCCGGCGCTCGTGACCGAGCCGCTCGCCGAGACGGTCCCGTCCGAGGCATTGGCATCGGAAACTGCAACAGCGGAACCCGTTTCGCCTGCACCGGTGTTTTCCGAGCCGACACCACAGCACGCGGCATCGCCCCAACCGGCGATCGAAGCAGAGCCAGCGCCGCAGCCGATGCTCGCAGACGTGGCGACCGTCGAAGCGGTGCCCGAGCACGCGGTGGCTGAAGCCGCGCCGCCGGCAGCGATCAAAGTCGAACCGGTGATCGACGTAGCGGTCGAGGCTCCGGCCCAGGCGGCGGTGCATCCGGAGCCAGCGCCCGCTCCGGCCGAAGCGACCCGCGCCGGGCCTGCCCCTGCGGCGGAAGCTGAGGCTGAAGCCCAAGCCAAGACTGCAGCGACCGTGGCACTGACTGACGACCACGACGCTCAGCCGAGGGCGGCAGCTGAGGACGCGGAGACCATGACCTCCAAGACGTCCGACGATGAGCCGCCGGCGGTCGAGCCCCGTCAGGAACGCTTGATCTGAGTGCAGTCGCCCAGGTTGGGCCGCTCGCGGCCCCGCCCGTGGCACGGACTGATCAAGTACCTCGATGAAAAAGCGCGACCCGGTCTTCCGGGTCGCGTTTTTTTTGGCGTCGCGTCGTAGGGTCGGTTGGCGCCGCTCATCTGCCAGCGGGTCCGAACGAATGCAGCCCGGTGGGCCAGGGCCCACCCTATGGGCTCGACGCACGCCCGGCGCGCGGTCGTTGGGTGGATACGCGCAGCGCTTCTGCCAGCGGGTCCGAACGAATGCAGCCCCGGTGGGCCAGGGCCCACCCTATGGGTTCGACGCACGCCTTGCGCGCGGTCATAGGGTAGACAATCTACCAGCCGCTGGCGCCACGCCCGCAACAGCGCGCCTGAGTCCCCCCACCGCCAGCCAATCAGGAAGCGTTCGGATCCAGCAGCCCGTGCTGACGCGCGATCCTCACCAGCGAGACCACATCGCGCACACCGAGCTTGTCGAACACCCGGTACTTGTGGGTGGCTACGGTTTTCGCGCTCAGGTTCAGGCGCTCGCCAATCTCGGTCATCTTGCGACCCTGCACCAACAGCAGGGCGACCTCCAGCTCGCGCGGCGTCAGCGCCTGCACCGCCGAGGGCGTGCCGTTCAGACCCTCGAGCGCCATCTGCCGGGCGATGTCCGTGCCGATGTAACGACGTCCGGCGGCTACCTCACGCACGGCCTTGATGAGCTCCGCGCCCGGCGCACCCTTGTCCAGATAGCCGTACGCACCGGCCGCCAGAACACGCTTCGGAATCGGCCCTTCGTTCAACACCGAAACCATGATGAGGCGAATCTCCGGCAGGCTGCGAGCCAAGCGTTCGGTGACTTCCAGGCCGGACAGGCCGGGCATGTGGAAGTCGCAAAGCACCACGTCGGGCTTGAGCTTGCGCAGCATCGGCAGGGCTTCATCGCCATTGCCCGCTTCGCCGACCACCTGCATGTCGGCCTCGGATTCCACCAGCATGCGCACGCCGGCGCGCATCAGACCATGGTCATCCACCAGAACAATTCGAATCATCCCTTCCGCCCCTCCCCGGGCGACGCTGCAATGATCAGCACGAATTCCGGCAGGAGTCGCGAGCGCGTCGGTCGTCTCAGAGTCTGTGAGCGAGCAGGCACTCCGCGGACTCTATCGAATGCGAGCCCTGCAAGCGCCTGAATCCGCGTAGCCGCGGCTGGGCGACTTCAGGACGACATTCCGACCCGGCGAGTCAAGTCCCGGTGCGCTACCTACGTGCTCATCCAGGCCCCGCGTCGCGCCTCGACGAGCATGCGCCGCGCAGGCCTCACCAGACGAGGTCGTCCGGCACCGCGAAGCGCGGGTCGGCGTAGTCTTCGCCGCCCTCGCCGGCATTCGGGTCGACCTTGAGGGCGATGCAGTCAGGCATGTGGGCGCGTGCCTGTTCGGCATGCTCCAGGCTCACCAGGTGATAGCGACCGCCGGCAGAGACCACGGCGAGCTCGCCCGCGTTGAGCGCCTTCAGCTGCTCCGGGGTGACATAGATGCGACGGATCTTGCCGGCGTGCTCGAAGTGCCGCGGCAGTTCCGCCGTGGGCACGTTCAGCGACGCGGTCTGCAGCAAGGTGTGCAGCTTCAGCCGGGCCTCGCGACGCCGCGTGGCCTCGGCCTGTCGCTCGCGCTCCAGCCGCTGCTGCTCCTCGCGCTCGACGCGCTGCCGCAGCGCGTAGGCCTTGGCCAGATCGATTTCTTCCTGGCTGCGCGCATCGCCACCACGCCGGCCCGCATTGTGCGCGCCGCCGTGCGGGCCCTTACCGGAGCGTGCAGGTTTGCCCTGCCCGGGGCGGGCCTGCTCGGAGCGGCCCTGCTCGGGTCGGCCCTGGCCGGGCTTGCCGGAATGCGGCCGGCCCTTGTTCGCCGCCTCGCGGGGCTTGGCAGGTTCGGGGGGTTTGAAGCCCAGCTGGGTCAGCTGGTCGCGCAAGGAAGAAGTCATGATTCGGCCATCGATCCGGTGCGCCGCAGGGTTCAGTAGTGCGGGGGCGGCGGTTCCTGCGAAGGGTCGGCATAGAGCAGACCGCGCAGGGATTTCAGGTCAGTGAGCATCAGTTCCAGACGGCGCTCGAGCTGTTCGATGCGCAGGCTCTGGTCAGTGATCACCGCGTTCAAGCGCTGCATCGTATCGTCCTGGAAGGCCACCCGCATCTCCAGTTCGACCACACGCTCCACCAGCTCACGCATGCTCTGCTCCTGAACGGACGACGCTGCGGCCGCGGCCGATGCCGTAATAGGCCAGCCCTGCAGCCTCGACCAGGGTCGGGTCCCAGATGTTGCGGCCGTCGAACACGACTGCCGACCTAAGGCTGCGCGCGATGCGCCGGAAGTCGGGGCTCCAGAAGGCCTTCCATTCGGTCACCACGACCAGCGCATCCGCGCCGTCCAGCGCCTCATAGGGTTGCTCGACCAGGCGCAGATCCGCACGCTCGCCGTAGATCCGGCGCGCTTCTTCGCGCGCCTCGGGGTCATAGGCAGCGACGCTGGCGCCGTCCGCCCACAGTTGCTCCATCAGGCGGCGGCTGGGGGCTTCGCGCATGTCGTCAGTGTTGGGCTTGAAGGCCAGGCCCCACAGCGCGATACGTCGTCCGCGCAGGTCGCCCAGATGACGTTTCAGCAAAGTGTGCAGCTTGTCTTTCTGGGCGTGATTGACGTCTTCAACCGCCTGCAGGATGCGGGCGTCGAAACCGCGTGCAGCAGCCGTGCGGTGCAGGGCCTGCACGTCCTTGGGAAAACAGCTGCCGCCGTAGCCCGCACCCGGATAGATGAAGGAAAAGCCGATCCGCGGGTCCGAGCCGATGCCGATGCGCACCTTCTCGATGTCGGCGCCGAGCTGTTCGGCCAGATTGGCCATTTCGTTCATGAAGCTGATCTTGGTCGCCAGCATTGCGTTGGCGGCGTACTTGGTGAGTTCCGCCGATCGCAGGTCCATCGCGACGATGCGCTCGTGATTGCGATTGAAGGGGGCGTACAGCGCGCGCAGCACGTCGATCGCATGCTGGCTTTCGCAGCCGATCACGATTCGGTCCGGGCGCATGCAGTCCTTGACGGCGTCGCCCTCTTTCAGGAACTCGGGGTTTGAAGCCACCTCGAAGCCCAGGGTCGAGCTTCGCGCGTGAAGCGATTCAGCGACCGCTGCGCGCACGCGGTCAGCGGTGCCCACCGGCACCGTCGACTTGGTGACCACCAGCGCATCGCGCTGCAGATGGGTGCCGATCGTGCGCGCGACCGTCAGCACGTGGCTGAGATCAGCGCTGCCGTCTTCGTCCGGCGGCGTGCCGACCGCGATGAAGATGATGTCGGCGTCGGCCAGCGCGGCCGCCGCATCGGTGGTGAACAGCAGGCGCCCGGCGCGGCTGTTCTCGACCACCATCGGTTCCAGGCCAGGCTCGAAAATCGGCACATGGCCGGCCTGCAGGCCCGCGACCTTGGCGGCGTCGATGTCGACGCAGGTGACGGTATTGCCTACTTCAGCCAGGCAAGTGCCGGTCACGAGGCCGACGTAGCCAGTGCCGAAAACGGTGACATTCATGCGCGGACTCCGGAGATCACGAAACACTCAAACCTGCCGCTGAGTGCGGCACGGGCATCAAGGGCGGGGTGGCGTTGCGGTCCAAGGGATGGGCGGCCACCCCACGTCCCGCACCGGCGCGGAACGGTAGCAGATTGTGATGAATTTCTCATTTCACGCCAGCCTTACCCTGCGCGACACGCAAAAGCAGACGGCCGGCGGATTGCGTCCGCCGGCCGTCTGCGTTGATGTCGTCGCTGCGGCTTACTGCGCCTTGACGATCTCGATCAGCTCAACCTCAAACATCAGCGTCGCATTCGGACCGATCGGACCCGGGGTGCCGTTCTCGCCGTAGGCCAGCTCGGAGGGCAGCCACAGGGTGTACTTGCTGCCCACCTGCATCAGCTGCAGCGCTTCGGTCCAGCCAGGGATGACCTGGTTCAGGGCGAACTGCGCGGGCTCGCCGCGATCGACCGAGCTGTCGAACTTGGTACCGTCAAGCAGGGTGCCGGTGTAGTGCACCTTGACCGTGTCGGTCAGCGCCGGACGCTCGCCGCTGCCTTGGGTTTCGACCTTGTACTGCAGGCCGGACTCGGTGGTCTGCACGCCACGCTTGGACTTGTTCTGCGCCAGGAAGGCTTCGCCGTCTTCGCGGTTCTTCTTGGCTGCCGCCTGCATTTCGCCTTCACGCTTGGCCTGCAGACGCTGACCGAAGGCCTGCTGCACGGCCATGGCCTCTTCCTCGGAGAGGGCCGGCTGCTCACCGGACAGGCCGGTTTCGATGCCGCGCACCAGCACCTTCAGGTCGACCTCGTCCTTGATCTGCACCAGCGAGCCTGCGATCTGCAGGCCGATCACGTAGCTGATCTTGTCCTTCTCGGTTTCCAACTTGTCGTTCGCGACCGCGAAGGACGAAAACCCGACTACTGCGGCGGTGGCCGCGGCGAGCAAGGTGGTGCGCAGGGAATGCTTCATGGGTTCTCCAAGACGGATGGGGCGCCGTAAGTCCGACGGCGACGGGGCACAGTATTGTGGGGGCGCCCCTGCAGGGGCGCAACGCCGGGCCCATGGACGGTGTTTGGCGCGAAAGGTTCCCCAGTCCGACAGTGCTCATGCGAGCAGCGCGCTGACCGCCAGCACATGACAGGCGAGCACCACCGCGGTCAGTAACGCGCGCAGGCGGCGGAACCAGCCGGGAGCCGGCAGACGATCGCCCGGCCCATCCAGCCACCATTGGCCGACGAAACCCGCCGCGAGCAGCAGCAGGGCCGCCGCTGGTGGCGCCTGCAGCGCTGCCCAGGCCCACAGGCTGGGCAGGACGGCCCAGACGTATTCCACGGGGCGGTCTGCCGACAGCCCACGCCCCCAGCGCACGCCGCCCAGAAAAGACAGGATCAGCGCCGAATAGCCGAGCAGCGCAGGCAAGGCGAGCCCGCGCCAGTGGGGCGACCACACCGATACCGCCAGCAGCAGGAAGGGCAGCAGCCCCGCCATGCCCAGCCACACCGCAACCCGCTCAGACGTGCGCACCTTCACTTCGACACCCCCTGTACTTGTTTAATGCTCGCCCTACTGCAACCCATGGAGCCACCCGTTGGAAACGCTATCCGAACTTGAGCAGATCCGCAGCCGTCACCCCGCCCCGCCGCTGGCGGGCAGCCCGGGCGAAGCGGAAGCCCTCGCCCGTTTCGGGGCCTTTTTCCAAAGTTTCAGCCCCGACCGCATCGAACGACTGGTGCCGGACACCTACGCCGAAGACATCTACTTCAACGACACCCTGAAGTCGGTGCGCGGTCTTGAGGCGCTGAAGCACTACCTGCGGGACAGCGCCGAGGCCGTCGAAGACTGCCGCGTGCAGGTGCTTTCGAGCACGCGTACAGCCGAGGGCGAACACCTGCTGCGCTGGCGGATGAGCATCCGCTTCAAGCGCTTCCGGCGCGGCGTGGACACCGAAACCGTCGGGCTGTCCCACCTGCGCTTCGATGCGCAGGGCCGTGTCGTCTACCACCAGGACTACTGGAACGCCGCGGACGGACTCTACGAACACATCCCGCTGCTGGGCGCGCTGATCCGGATGATCAAGCGCCGCCTGTAAGGGCTCAGGTACAGGCCCGTTGTCGGCAGGAAGCTTGCGGACACGTCGTCGTGACGACCTGACGCGGGCCTGCTTCCAGTGCGGACGGGCGCGCGCACGCGCCCGTCGCAGCTTTCAGGAGCCGCCGAGCAGTTTCTCGATCTCGGCGCGCAGCGCGGGGTCGTCGGGCCGCGTACGGCTACCGAAGCTGGCCACCACTTCGCCCTCGCGGTTCAGCAGGTACTTGTGGAAGTTCCAGCCGGGCACTTCGCCAGTCGCTTCCGCGAGCTCGCGGTAAAACGGCACGGCTGCGTCGCCCTTCACCGAAACCCGTTCAAACATCGGGAACTTCACCGCATAGGTGTTGGTGCAGAACTCGGCGATCTGCTGCTCGTCCTCGAACTCCTGGCCCATGAAATCGCCAGAGGGGAAACCCAGCACCGAAAAGCCACGACCCGAGAGTTCCTGATGCAGGGCTTCAAGGCCTTCGTACTGGGGGGTGAACCCGCACTTGCTGGCGGTGTTCACGACCAGCAGCACCTGACCCTCATAGCGCTCGCACAAGCTGACAGGCTGCTTGTCAGCGAGCGGGCGAAAGCTCTCGCCCTCCAGCATTCCGCAGGCTGCCGATGCCGGCAGCGAAGCGGAGAGGAACAGCGCGAACAGTAGTGGAGTCAGGATCTTCAGGCGCATGGCAAAGCTTCCGGTTACTAGGCAAGTGGCGGCAGAGGCTACGCCGCCGCTGTCGGTACGAGGTGAAACCCGGGCGATGTCGCGTCAGCGCGCGTCGCCGCGTATATACAGCGTCGGCCATCCGACGACGGCCGCCCAGCCTGTAATCGCGATCGATCGGCCCTGCGCCCGAATCCCCGTTCCGAAACCCAGTCACGGAGACACCCGACATGATGGACTTCAGCCTTGGCCAGGTCATCGGCCTGCTGCTGCGCACCCTGCCCTTCCTACTGCTGCGGCTCGCGGTCTACATGGGCATCACCCTCGCCTACATCCTCGCCACCGGCGCCGGCGCCGGCCTGGGCTTTCTGTTCGGCAAGGTCGCCGCCAACCCAGGCGCGGGTTCGGCCTGGGGTGCGTTCATCGGCTTCGGCGTGATCAGCGGCGTGCTGTACTGGGCGCGCGAGTACCTGCTGTATCTGGTCAAGGCTGGCCACATCGCGGTGCTGGCGGAGCTGCTGCAGGGCAAGGAAATCCCCGGCGGCCGCGGCCAGATCACGCACGCCTCGGCGGTGGTCAAGGAGCGCTTCGTCGAAAGCTCGGTGCTGTTCGGCGTCGACCAGCTGATCAAGGGCATCCTGCGGGTGTTCAACCGCGCCATGCTGATGATCGCGAATTTCCTTCCGATCCCGGGCCTGGACGGCATCGCCAAGTTTGCGAACACGGTGATCAATACGTCGCTGACCTATGTCGACGAAGTGATCCTGGCACACGCGATCCGCACCGGCAGCACCAATGCCTGGGCTTCGGCGCGCGACGCCGTGGTGCTGTACGCACAGAACTACAAGACGATGCTGAAGAACGCAGTCTGGCTGACCTTCATCATCTGGGCGCTGACCCTGCTGATCTTCGTGCTGGTGATCGGGCCGATCGCCCTGATCGCAAGTTTCTTCCCGGGCCTGGCCGGCTTCTGGACCTTCGCTCTCGCAATCGTCACTGCAATCTCTCTGAAGGCTGCCCTGGTCGATCCGCTGGCGATGACCGCCCTGATGCAGGTGTTCTTCAAGGTCACTGAAGGCCAGACGCCCGACCCGCAGTGGTCGGCCAAGCTCGAAGGCATGTCCGGCAAGTTCAAGGAACTCAAGGACAAGGCCGGAATGGCGCCGCCCCAGGCGGTGGCCGGCCTGCCCGCCACACCACCGCCCCCACCGCCCGCGGGTATCTGAACCCATCGAGATCGCAAACAGGCCCCGCTGATCGCGGGGCCTGTGCGTTCAGCCCGGCGCCAGCCACACGAAGGGCGGAAAAGGCAGATTGCGCAGCAACCCGAAACCCAGCAGCAGCCACAGCCACAGTCGGGGCTGAGCGATCCAGGCGATGAGCGAGTCCAGAACGCGGGGCCGCAAGCCCGCTGACCACAGCAGCATCAGCAGCAGCACGGGCAGGGCCAGCACCAGCAACGGATTCATCGCCACTGCCGCGGCCAGGTCGAAGTGAGCAAGCGCATGCATGCAGCGGGTGCTGCCGCAGCCTGGGCAGTACAGGCCAGTCAGCGCCAAGAAGGGACAGCTCGGCAGCAGCGAGTCTGCCGCATTGGGATCGAGCCGCCGCAGGGTCCAGACGACTCCCCCGGCCACCGGCAGCAGCACGGCCAGCGACAGGCGCGCGGCGGCCTGTGGCGTGCTCGGCCGCAGCCGTCGGAACATGCTCAGCCTTGACCTGTCAGGGCCCCAAGCACACCCAGCCCGCCGACGAAGACGATCCACACCACCACCAGCAGAGGCAGCGCTGCTGCCGAAAGCATGGCCCAAAGCTTGGCCTGCTCCGAGGCCTTCCACGCCCCCTGCAGATCGCCGGCAGCGCGCCGCCCATCCACTTGGGCTGCGAACACGATCGAGACAATGCCGAGCGGCAGGCAGCAGAACAGGGTGGTCAAGATCGCCCAGACCAGATGGTTGGGTACGTACTCGCTGCTGGGCACACTCATTGAACGGATCTCCAGGGAGTTCGGGGCGTGCGCGCCATCGGTTCGGATGACGGGCCGCCAAAAGTGGAGCGGACAGGCCAGCGCAAGCCGCCGGCCGCGCCACCGGGGTTTGCATCCTGCCGGTGCGGCCACAGTTTGTGAAGATCGGCGGCACTGCATCCGCATATGGCGACGAGAGGCCATAATCGGCGGCCCGTGCCTGCGCGCGGATCCTTTGAACCCAACCGCCGAGATCCTGCATGAAGCTGTTTGACCGCTTTCGCCGCCCGCTGTGGGAACACCCGGACACCCTGCGTCGCGCCGAAGCTGTGCGCTCGGAAACGGCCGCCGAACTGATCCGCCTGCTGCCGCAGATCGCGGCCAGCGACACCGCAGCGGAGGTGCGGCGTGCGGCCATCGCGCGCCTGGACAGCGCGGATGTGCTGCTCGGCCTGCTGGCCTCTGAAAAGGAAAACGGCTGTCGAGAAGCGATCCTCGGGCGCGTGCGTACACGCCTGCTGGATGCGCGCGTGCCGACCGAGGACCGTCAGCAGCTGGCCGTGCACCCGCAGTTGCCGGCCGAACTGGCCGAAGCCGTAGCCGAATCCGCGCCTGAGCCCGAACTGCGCGAGGCCGCCCTGCTGCGCTTGAACAAGCCCGGCCTGCTGCAGCGGCGCTGCCTGAAAGACCCCAACCCTGCCCTGCGCCTGCGCCTGCTGGACCGCATCGAAGACGAAGCCGCGCTCGATCGGATCGCCGAAGCCGCACGCGGCCAGGACAAAGCGCTGTCTCGGCGCGCACGCGAAAAATCCGATGCGATCAAGCTCGCCCGCGGCGATGCCGGCGCGCTGAACCAGCGCGGCCTGCAGCTGGGCTCTGCCTTCGATGCACTGGCGCGCGGCCTGCCGGTCGACGCCGAGCTTCAGTTGGCGGCGCTCAACGCCGAAGTCGAACAGCTGGCGCCGCGGCTTGAGGCCGCCCTGCTGCGCCGTTTGCAGGGCCACGCCAGCAGCGCGGCCGCGGCGATCGCGGCGTTCAAGAATGCGCACCTGCCCAAAGCCGAACCAGCCGCGCCGTCGCCGCTGGATTCCGTGGAGAGAAGCGCCGACGGCGAGGCAGCACCTGCTGCTGCAGATGCAGAGACTGCGTCGCCTGAAGCCCCTCTGGGCAGCGACTCAGCCCCCGCCGCCGAAGGCGGGCAATCGAATGCACACCCGGACACCGAGCCGACAATCACCGAGCCGGATCAAGCCCTAGAACCGCTGACCGTGGCTGCTGCGCCGACTCCGCCCGCTGCACCGGACGAAGCGCTTCGCGAAGCCCTGCAGCAAGGTCTGGCAGCGGTCGAAGAGCAGCGCCTCGGCGTGGCCAAGCCGGCGCTGGAGGCCGCGCGCGCGCGGCTCGCCGCGGGCATCAAGGCAACACCGCGCCAGCGCGATTCGCTGCGTGTGCTTGAAGCCGGCGTTGCCGAAATGGAGCGCTGGCAGCGCTGGGCCGGCAACAAGGTGCGCGCGCGCCTGTGCGACGACGTCGAAACCCTGATCGGCTCCGGCCTGCACCCGGACGCCGTCGCCAACCGGGTCAAGGAGCTGCAGGACGAGTGGGCGAAAGTCGAGGCCGCCGAGCCCGACCACGGCGAGCACGCCACCGGCATCAGCAAGCGCTTCCGTGCCCTGTGTCACCGCGCGCTTGCGCCTGCGCGGCCCTATTTCGAGCAGCGCCGTGCGCTGCGCGGCCAGAAGGCGACCGCACTTGATGCCACGACGAGCGCGCTCGCCGCCGAGATCGAACAGGCACCCGAAGACCTGAAGCCCCTGCGTGAGCGGGTGGTTGCCGCGCTGCGCGAGCTCGATGAAGTGGAGCCGCGCGCCCGCGCCGCGCTCGGCAAGCGCCTGCGCGCCCTGCTCGACCAGCTCGATGTTCTGCGCGATGCGCGCAATCGCGCCGCGGTCGAGGGCAAGCAGGCTCTGCTGGAACGGCTGCGCTTCGCCGCTCGCGGCGATTCTGCGCAGGCGATCAACACCGCCAAGGCCATCCAGCTGGAATGGCGCAACGCCGCACGGGCGGATCGCAAGACCGAGGATCGGTTGTGGGCCGAGCTACGCGCACTGGTCGACCCCCTGTTCGAAGCGGTGCGTGCCGGCGTGCAGGCGCGCAGCGACGCCCTGGCCGCGGTCGAAGCCGAACGCCGCGGGCTGGTCGAAGCCGTGCAGGCCCTGGCCCAGGCCGAGGACCTCAGTAGCATCGATGCCCAGTTGACCGAACTCGAAGCGCGCTGGCAGGCCCAGCAGCCGCAGCAGGATGAAACGGGCGGCGACGCCCGGCCCGGCCGTCCGCCGCGCGATCGTTCGCAGAGCGACCGGTTCGGCGGCGAACGTGGTGATCGTGGCGAGCGCAACGAACGCCGCCCGCGTCCGCCGCGCGCGGCGGAAGGCAGCCTGGAGCGCGAGTTCGAGAAGTCGGTCGAGCGCCTGCGCGCCGCGCAGAAAGCGCAGCGCGAGGCGCGGGCGAAGCACGCTCTGCAGTCGCTGCTGGACGCCTCGATCGACGCCTCGCAGGACGCGGCGCTCAGCGACGCCGAACGCCGCGAGCTCGCAGCCGCACGCCTGCGCGATGTCTCCGATGAAAGCGCCGAAGACGCGCTGATCGGTCTGGAGCTCGACGCCAGCCTCGACAGCCCGGCGGGTTCTGCCGCGCGTCGGCGCGAGCTGCAGATGCAGCGCCTGGCCGAGCGCATGGGCAGTGGCGCGGCGCGCCCGGATGCACGCGCGGCTTTGCTGGCTTGGGCCGCGCATGCGGCGCAAGCCGATGCCGCGCAGAACGCGCGGGCGGCGCGTGCGCTGAAGGCCTTGCTGGGATGAACTTCGACCTGCTGGTGCGCGACGCCGCGCTGGCCGATGGCCGACGCGGCGTCGATGTCGGCGTGCGCGCCGGCCGCATCGTCGCGATCGCGGCGGATCTTCCCGCCGAACACACCGGCGAAGTGATCGAGGCGCGCGGCCGTCTGCTCAGTGCGCCCTTCGTCGACGCCCACTTCCATATGGACGCCACGCTCTCGCTGGGCCTGCCGCGGCTGAACGCCAGCGGCACCCTGCTCGAGGGCATCGCGCTGTGGGGCGAGCTCAAGCCGGATCTGACCGTCGAGGCCGTGGTGCGGCGCGCGCTGGCCTATTGCGACATGGCCGCAGCGCAGGGCCTGCTGCACATCCGCAGCCATGTCGATGTCTGCGACCCGCGCCTGCTCGCCGTCGATGCACTGCTGGACGTGAAGCGCCAGGTCGCCGATTACATCGACCTGCAGCTGGTCGCGTTTCCGCAGGACGGCTACCTGCGCGCACCGGGTGCGATCGAGAACCTCGAACGCGCGCTGGACCGCGGCGTCGACGTCATCGGCGGCATCCCGCATTTCGAGCGGACCATGGCGGACGGCGCCGACAGCGTGGCTCGACTGTGCCGCCTTGCCGCCGAGCGCGGTCTACGCGTGGACATGCACTGCGACGAGAGCGATGACCCGCACTCGCGCCACGTCGAAACGCTGGCTGCAGAGACGATCCGCCACGGGCTTCAGGGCCGCGTCACTGGCTCGCATCTGACCTCGATGCACAGCATGGACAACTACTACGTGTCCAAGCTGCTGCCGCTGATGGCCGAAGCGCGGCTCTCGGCTGTCGCCAATCCGCTGATCAACATCACCCTGCAGGGCCGCCACGACAGCTATCCCAAGCGTCGCGGCATGACCCGCGTGCCCGAGCTGCTGGCCGCCGGCATCGACGTGGCCCTGGGCCAGGACTGCTGCATGGACCCCTGGTACAGCTTCGGCAGCGCAGACATGCTGGAAGTCGCCAGCATGGCGGTGCACGTGGCGCAGATGACCTCGCAGGACGGCATTCGCGCCTGCTATGCCGGCGTGACCGACACCGCCGCGCGGGTGATCGGCCTCGACGACTACGGCCTGCGCGAGGGCGGCCCGGCCGACTTCGTACTGCTGCAGGCAGCCGACCCGTTCGAGGCGATCCGCCTGAAGGCGGCACGACTTGCCGTGGTGCGGCGCGGACGAGTGATCGCACGCGCGCCGGAACGGCAGAGCACGCTTGAGCTGCCGGGGCGGCCGCCGCAGGTGTCGCTGGAGTTCGTGCCAGGCAGCCTCTAGAACAAGGCTGAAGAATTCATCGATGTCGTGCGCCATGGAGGGCGCGCCCGCGGATCGAGCACGCGATGCTGAATCTGGCGCAAGCGAGCGAAGCGAAGGCGTCGCCGCGTAGCGGCCGAACGCGTCCGGACCTGTGCCGGACTCGCGACCACGGATCAGCGAGGGCATGTGGACACGCCCGTCGTTCTGCAGTGGCCAACCGCTTCAGCGCATGCCCGATCCGCATTGGTCAGGGCACAGCCCCGGTGGGCCAGGGCCCACCCTATGACCTGCACGCGGCAGCGGCCTCAGCCGCTGACCGCGCGTCGCCGCGTGCCGCGCGACTGCAGCACATCGGCCAGGCTATGGGTGAGGCTGAGCCGTGCCGCCTGCAGTCGCTGCGCATCCAGCAAGGGCCACAGCGGCTGCGGGGCGGACTCGATGAAGTCCAGCGCCTGGGTCAGCGCACGACGCACCGCCGACACCGCCTCCGGCACCTGACGGTGATCGATCACTCCGCGACAGTTCGGCGCGCCGCACTGGCAGTCGAAGGCCTCGCTCGGCCCCATGAACAGCGTGGCGTAGTCGTTGCTGAGCTGCTCGCCGGCTTCGATGTCGCGCAATGCGATCTCGAAGCCGAACTCGGTGCCGCCGCAGTTGGGCGCGCAGCTGTGGTTGACGTAGCGGCCGTGGTCCCAAAGCAGCACGCGGTGGCGGCGGCCGTCGCTGAAGGTCCAGCGATCGACCAGCGGACCCCAGCAGCCGGGCAACTGGGCGATCTCGGACTCGGGAATCGCCTGATCCAGCGCGTCCATCACCCAGACGAGGCTGCCGCGCGGGATCGGCTGCGTTGCGATCACACCCGCGCCGACCACGGAATCGATCGGCATGCATTGCGTATGCGGATGCATCATTGGGTCTGCGCCTCCGCCGCCGGCACGTGATAGGCGCGGGCCGAGGGCACTTCGACTTCGCTGCCGCCGTGCAGGGCCGCGATCAGCGGCAGATCGCGCGGACCTGCCTTGGCATAGGGGAGCAGCGGCTGCGGCACCTTGGCAGCGAGATCGAAGGCGGCGCGGGCCTCGGCATCCCAGCGTTCGTAGAAGCGCTCGGCATCGTCGCGGCGGATCTCGCCGCGACAGCTCAGGGCGCCGCAGCGGCAGGGCATCGGCTCGACCAGATTGAGCGTGCCGTACTCGCAGGTCAGCTCCTCGCCCGGCTGGATGTCGCGCACGGCGATCTCGAAGGCGTCGCCGATGCCGCGGCTGGCGGGCGCGCAGGAATGGTTCATATAGCGACCGAAATCCCAGCAGAACACATAGTCGCCGTCGGCTGCCTGGTAGGCGTAGCGGTCGACCTGCTGGCGAAGCAGCGGCGGCAGAGCGTCGCGCTCATCAACCTTGAGGATGCGATCGAACGCATCCAGCACCCAGAGAAAGGTGCCGCGCGGAATGAACTCGGTGGCGAACACGCCGTAGCCGATCTCGGCCGAGATGAAACGAAGCTCCGAACTGGGGTGGATCACGGGGACTCCCGCGCCGGGTAGCGCTGATGCTTCAGCACTGGAATGCGCTCGGGCCGCGCGATGACGCCTGTCTGGCAGGCGCTGCGGAGCCAGGTTTCGGACCTGCCCCCTGCGGCTACAGGCACCGGTGCCACCCGGAGCCCGCGACCGCTGCGTGCCGATCCCTGTGGATCGGTCTCGCCCTGGCCCCTGGGGAGCCAGAACGGGTGCTGCGCTGCGCACGACGCAGTGCCGGCCGCGCGCTGGCGGAAAGAGTGGAGATTTCGCGCGCGCTTGACTAGGGGGGATCCGGGCCTGCGCGCGCTTCGTCGACCAGGCGATTCAGGCGGCGGTGCGGCACCGCGCCTGGCGCGCACCCGCGCGCGCTGGCGGGATCCACGCGACTGTCCTCGCCCACGCGGGCATGCCGCCCACGCGCGCTGCGCGCGCCCACGCGACTGTCCTCGCGTGACTCCCGCCACATCCGGTGCGGGTCGCCAGCGCTTAGGGTGCGCGGTTCTGATCCGATCCCCGGACCACGCCTGACGGGCCATGCGCCCGAGGAGCCCCCACTGTGAATCTGCCCTTCCGCTCGCTGCTGTCCGCAGCCATCCTCACCGCGCTTGCCGCCTGCTCGGCCCCGAGCGGTGACAGTGCGCCCGCCGCGCCTGCGGCCCAGACAACGCCGGCCGCAAGCGCGCCCGCGGCACCGCAGCCGATCGCCATCGACATGGGCGCGATCAAGACCCAGCCGATCCGCTTCCAGGCCGTCGACCTCAATCCCGATGTCGCCGCCTGTACCGACCTGAACCTGCACGCCAACCAGACTTGGCTGGCCGCCAATCCCGTGCCGTCAGATCGCAGCAGCTGGGGCAGCTTCGAGGTGCTCGGCGAGCGCTCGCTGGAGATCCAGCACGCGATCGTGCAGGCCGCCGCGAAATCCAACGCAACGCCGGGCAGCATCGAGCAGAAGGTCGGCGATTTCTTTGGCACCGGCATGGATGAAGCCGCGATCGAGGCCGCTGGCATCGACCCGCTGAAGCCGCGGCTGGCCAAGATTGACGCGATCCGCGACCCGGCGGGCGTGGCCGCGTACCTGCGCGAGGCTTACGCGGTGGGCCAGGGACCGCTGTTCGGTTTCTACGCCAATGCCGATCTCAAGAACTCGGAAATGGTCATCGGATTCACCAGCCAGGGCGGCCTGTCCCTGCCCGAGCGCAGCTACTATCTTGAGGACCGCGAAGACTTCGTCGGCGCACGCGAGGCGCTGCTGACCTACGCCAGCACCGTGCTGCAGCTGTCCGGTGCGGATGAGGCCAGCGCCAAGGCACAGGCTCAGCAGATCCTCGAGTTCGAAACCCTGCTCGCGAAAGCCTCGATGGACCGGGTCAGCCTGCGCGACCCGGCCACCCGCTATAACCCGGTCTCGCTGGCCGAAGCCGACGCGGTGACGCCGAACTTCCCCTGGGGCGCCTTCTTCGACACGCTCGGCGTGGCGCGCCCGGAGATGTTCTCGCTGGCGATGCCGGACTTCTTCCGCGAGTTCGACCGCATGCTGGTCGAGGTTCCGGTACAGCAGTGGCAGACCTGGCTGCGCTTCCGCACGCTCAACAGCGCTGCGCCCTATCTCGGCAAGGCCTTCGATGACGCCAACTTCGCGCTCTACGGCCAGACCCTGCGCGGCCAGCAGGAACAGCAGGAGCGCTGGAAGCGCGTGCTCGGCGCAGTCAACGGCAGCATGGGCGAGGCGCTGGGTCAGCTCTACGTGGCCGTGGCCTTTCCGCCGGAATCGAAGGCAAAGATGCAGCAGCTGGTCGCGAACCTGTCGGAGGCGCTCAAGGAGCGTCTGCAGCAGCTTGACTGGATGGGCGACGAGACCAAGACCAAGGCGCTGGAGAAGTGGGCCAGCTTCACGCCCAAGATCGGCTATCCCGATGTTTGGCGCAGCTGGGACGGCCTGCAGGTCACCCGCGACAGCTACGTCGCCAACCTCGAAGCCGCGGCTGCCTTCAACTATCGCTTCATGCTCGACAAGATCGGCAAACCCGTCGACCGCACGGAGTGGGGCATGAGCCCGCAGACGGTCAATGCCTATTACCGCGCCTCGGCCAACGAGATCGTGTTTCCGGCGGCGATCCTGCAGCCGCCGTTCTTTGATCCCAACGCCGACGACGCACTCAACTACGGCGGCATTGGCGCAGTGATCGGTCACGAGATGCTGCACGGCTACGACGACCAGGGCAGCAAGTTCGATGCGGTCGGCAACTTCGCCAACTGGTGGAGTGACGAGGACCGCGAGCGCTTCAATGCCCGCACCGATCGTCTGGTCGCGCAGTTCAATGCCTACGAGGCCTTGCCCGGTCTGAACGTCAACGGCCGACTCGCGCTGGGCGAGAACATCGCCGACCTGGGTGGCTTGACCGTGGCTTATGCGGCGATGCGGCGCGCTCAGGGCGAGGGCTTCAACGACCCCATGCTTGAAGGCCTTTCGCAGAGCCAGCGCTTCTTCCTCAACTGGGCCACAGTGTGGCGTCGTGGCTTCACCACGGAGGCGATGAAGCTGCAGATCACCAATGGGCCGCACGCGCCGGGCCTGTTCCGCGCGGTCGGCGCCCCCTCCAACATGCCGACCTTCCACGAAGCCTTCGGCTGCCAGCCCGGCGACCGCATGCGTCGCGAGGGCGAGGAGCGCGTGGCGATCTGGTAAGGCGTCCGGATCTGGCTGGCGATGGCTCGACCGCATCGATGGCGCCCAGCCTACGCGGGCGTGGCGTTTGATCGCAGCAGTCTGCAGCGGCGGCTCAAGACTTCGCATCTCTGTTGAAGCAAACGGCCCGGGCAACCGGGCCGTTCGTGTTCCAAGGCTGCAACTGCGCGGCGCCCGCATACGGGAACCGCCGGGCCGTCAGCTGGGGTTCGACTGCCTGCGATTCGGAGTTGCTCAAAGCGGCCCATCGGCGCCGGGGCTGCTCGGCGGCTAGGCTCGACTCGGTCTATTCGGCCCAGCCCCCGGCAAGGGCTTGCCCTAGGAGCCTGTCGGGCTTTGGGGGTCGAGGCGATTGTCGACTGCGAGAGGACAGTTTTTCCACGATTCGCAGGCCGAGTGGGCTCTCGGCCAAGAACCGGCGGATAGTGGACCGCGCAGGCGGATTTGCAGCCCGGCCATTCAAAGTCCGACAGGCTCCTAGAATCGACTTCGGTTTCGGCCAAACGCCAAAGCGCTGAAGAACTCGCGCGCAGCAGTGCGGCGCCTTGCCCTGATCGCCACCTGCGAAGGTCGCGATGGCGAAGGCCCGGGGCGACCCGGGCCTTTGCTCTTGGTCAGGCCCTTCCGCACCCGGCAGCAACGTTGCTCCCCGTCGCGCCGGCGCGTCCTGCTATCGTGCGCGCCCTTCCCACCCCGGTTCGCGAGAGATCGCTCCCATGCTCGAACGTGTCATCGAACGCAGCCTGTACGCAGCGCGCTGGCTGCTCGCCCCGATTTACCTCGGCCTGTCGCTGGCGGTGCTGGCCTTGGGCCTGAAGTTCTTTCAGGAAGTCTTCCACCTGCTGCCGCAGGTATTCGAGAAGACTGAGGCGGATCTGATTCTGGTGGTGCTGTCACTGATCGACCTCGCCCTGGTCGGCGGCCTGCTGGTGATGGTGATGCTGTCCAGCTACGAGAGCTTCGTTTCACGCCTTGATGCCGCAGCCGAAGGCGACAAACTCGGCTGGCTGGGCAAGATGGACTACACCAGCCTCAAGAACAAAGTCGCTTCGTCGATCGTTGCAATCAGCTCGATCCATCTGCTGAAGGTGTTCATGGACACCCACCGCACCGACAATGACAAACTCTACTGGTACGTCATCATCCATCTGACCTTCGTGGTCTCGGCGGTCGGCATGGGTCTGCTCGACAGGTTCACCCGCAAGGACAACTGATGGCCCGCAACCCGCTGCAGGAACAGCTGCTCAAGGCCGGCTTGGTCAACAAGAACAAGCTGGACCAGGTCGTGCGTCAACAGCAGAAGGCGCGCACCGGCAAGCAGACGCCGTCGATCGATGGCAGCTCAGAGGCCGTCGATGCGGAGCGCCTGCAGGCGGAACGGGCCGAGCGCGATCGACAGCTCGAAGCGCAGCGCCGGGCCGAGCGCGATGCCCATGAGCGCGCCGCCCAGATTCGCCAGATCATCGAGGCGCATCGCGTCAAGCCCGGCGACGACAGCGACTACCGCTTCGAGCACGCGGGGGCCATTCGCAGCCTGCGCGTCAGCGATGCACAGCGCCCTCAGCTCGCGCGGGGCGCGCTGGCCATTGCCTGCATGGGCGGCTCGTATGCGCTGGTGCCGCGCGACACTGCTGAACGACTGCGGGCGATCGATGCGGCAGCACTGGCGGTGGACCATGCACATACCCAGGTGCCTACGCTGGAACCTGGCTCGGACGACGACTACTACAGCCGCTTCCAGGTGCCTGACGACCTGATCTGGTAGCGGCGCTGCTGAGCGGCCACAGTTGCCGCGGTTTCAGCGCCGCACGTCGGCACCCTCGCCGGCCTTCCAGGCTTCGATATCGGCCACGCTGCAGCGGCTCATGTCGCCCGGCACGGTGTGCTTGAACGCACCGCTGGCCAGGGCGAAGTCGAGCGTGGCCTGTGCATCCATGCCCGAGTGCAGGCCGTGCAGCAGGCCCGCGGCAAACGCATCGCCGCCGCCGATGCGATCGACGATGCCGTCCAGCAGATAGGGTGCAGCTTCGATCAGACGCCCGTCACGCAGGGCCATCAGTGCGCCCAGCTCCTGCTGCTGCACGCCGCCCGACAGGCGCTGGGTGGCGGCAAAGTGCTGCAGACGCGGGAAGGCGGTGAAGGCAGCCTCGGCCGCGGCACGAAAGGCGGCCCGCGGGTGCATGCCTTCGAAGCGCTCGCCCAGCACCAGCGCGATATCGCGATGGTTGGCGAACAGAACATCCGCGCTGGCCATCAAGGGCTTGAGCAGGGCCGGCGCATCTCCGCCCCAAAGCTGCCACAGCTTGCCGCGGAAGTTGCCGTCGAAGGACACCGGCACCGACTGAGTCACGGCAACATCAGCGGCCTGGATCGCAGTCCGCGCACATTCGGCACCCAAGGCCGGAGTCACCCCTGAAAGATGCAGGCGACCTGCGCCGACCAACAGAACAGGCCATTCGTAGTCGGATGCTCGCGCCTGCGCAAAGGCGGAATGGGCGCGGTCGTAGACGACCTCACTGGCGCGCCGGATCGCCCCCTGCTCGAAGAAGTACAGGCCCATCCGCCCCTCGGCTCGACGCATACGTGCGGTGTCGATGCCGATGCGTCGCAGCTCGCCCAGCGCAGCCTGGCCCAACGGGTTGTCGGCGACGGTACCCAGCATCGAAACCGGGTGTCCGAACTGCGCTAGCGCGGCGCCGACGTTGGCCTCCGCTCCGCCAACATGGATCTCCAGCCGCGGAGACTGCAGTAGACGCTCCTGACCGGGCGCGGAAAGCCGCAGCAGCAGCTCGCCGAAACACAGGATCGCGCCGCTCACGCGACACTCCGCATGGACTTGCTGCTTTGCAGCATTGCAGCCGGAACCATAAACTCACTCCCAAGATGCTTGATTTCACTTGTCCTGCGACGTTCTGTCGCCGACCTTTTCGCGCTCTGGACAACTCCGAGCGGCCGTCTTGTTGCTGCAACGCGATGCTTGATAGCCTGCTGTCCACCGGTGTCACGGCCATCTTCTCACGCCAGATGCTACCGGTGTCAAAGACATCCAGCGCCACGGCCCATGTTGCCGTAGCCCGCAAGCGGAGGGAGTTTTGTGATGAAGAATGCCCAGGGGAACCGTGGTTTGGCGCTGGCCAAGCTGTCAGCCGCCATCCTGATGAGTCTGCCAGCGATGCTGCTGGCGCAGGAAGGCTCGAACACACCATCGCGCGAGGACGCAACCGAGCTCGACGCGATTGTCGTCAGCTACCGGGCGAGCCTCAACAAAGCGCTGGACATGAAGCGCGCCGAGGTCGGCCAGGTCGACGTGATCGTCGCCGAGGACATCGGCAAGTTCCCGGACCTGAACCTCGCAGAGTCGCTGCAGCGCATCCCGGGCGTGGCGATTACCCGCGACGCCGGTGAGGGCCGCAACATCTCGGTGCGCGGCCTGGGGCCGCAGTTCACGCGTATCCGCATCAACGGTATGGAAGCCCTGGCCACCGGCGGCGGCACCGACTCATCGGGCGGCGCCAATCGCGGTCGCGGCTTCGACTTCAATGTCTTCGCCTCCGATCTGTTCAACAGCATCACCGTGCGCAAGACGAGCTCGGCCGAGGTCGACGAGGGCTCACTCGGCGCCACCGTCGACCTGCGCACGGCTCGGCCCTTCGACTACGACGGGTTCACGGCTGTCGCCTCCGGCCAGGCCAGCTATGGCGACCTGTCGGGCGACGTCAACCCGCGAACCGCAGCTTTGATCAGCAATTCGTGGGGTGATGGACGCTTCGGCGCCTTGCTCTCGATCGCGCAGAGCGAGCGTGACCTGATCGAAGAAGGCCACAGTACCGTCCGCTGGAGCCCCGCGACTGCCAATGGCAACTTCGCGGCGTCCTCACCTTTTGCCGAGGGGCGCGGCGCCAACGTTTTCCATCCCCGTCTGCCGCGTTACGGTGTCATCGAGCACAGCCAGGAACTTCTCGGCGCCACGCTTGCCCTGCAGTGGCAGGTCGGCGATGACACCCTGCTGAACTTTGACGTGCTGCACGCGAAATTCGATGCGACCCGTGGCGAGAATTTCCTGCAGGCACAAAGCTTCTCGCGCGCGGGCAATGGCAAGCCGCAGACCGTCGTACGCGAGGGCGTCGTCGACAGCCGCGGCAACCTCGCTTACGGCGTGTTCGACAACGTCGACTTGCGTTCGGAATCGCGCTACGACGAGCTGACCACCCGGTTCAACCAGTACAACCTTGAGCTCGGCCACGCTTTCACCGACAACTTCCGCATCGACGCGGTCTACGGCACTTCAACTTCGCGTTTCCGCAATCCGATCCAGACCACGATCACCCTCGACCGTGCGAACTCCAACGGCTACGTCTGGGACTACCGCGGCAATGATCGCTTGCCCACAATCGACCCTGGCTTCGATGTCGCCAACCCGGCCAACTGGGGTTGGCTGAACACCGCACCGAACAGTCAGGGCTCGGAAATCCGCCTGCGGCCGCAGACTGCCGACAACGATTTCGAGACCCTGCGCTTCGACCTGACCTGGGATGTGAACTACACCTGGTCCCTGCGCGGCGGCATGAGCTGGAAGGATTACGGCTTTGTCACCACCGAGCAGCGCCGCAGCTCCGAAGGCGCCGTGCCTGCCTTGCCGGCCGGCACCTCGCTGGCCAACCTGACGCGCACGATCGGTTTTGCCGGGCTCAATGCGAACACGCCCAGCACCTGGCTGATTCCGGACGTGGATGCCTTCGCCAACCTGTTCGACATCTACTGCCGATGCGGCACCTTCGCGCTGTCCACCGACCCTGCCCGCGGCAACAACGGCAGCGTCACCGAAGAGTCGCTCGGCAGCTATCTGCAGGCGGATTTCAACACCGAGCTGCTGGGGCGCAACTTCGCAGGTGGCTTCGGCGTGCGCCACGTCAAGACCGATCAGAGCTCAACCGGCATCGGGCTTGTCGGTGGAGCACCCACCCAGATCACGGTGGATCGTTCGTATAACGACACCCTTCCGTCGATGAATCTGAGCTGGGAGCTCAGCGACGAACTGCTGCTGCGTTTTGGCGCAGCCAAGGTGATGTCCCGCCCCGGGCTTGGCAGCCTCAGCCCGGGCGTGAACATCACGGTGTCTGGCTCGGCTCGCACAGTCGCCGGCCAGAACCCGCTGCTGAACCCGTTCCGCGCCAAGACCTATGACCTGGGCTTGGAGTGGTATTTCGCCGAGGAGTCCCTGCTGTCGCTGGCGCTGTTCTACAAGGACATCGACAGCTTCGTGCAGACCACGCGTCAGACCGGCACCTTCGACCAGAACCCGTTCGGCCTGCCGGAAAGTCTGCGCCCTGCCAACACCTCGCCCCAGGACGACTGGCAGTTCACCCTTCCGGTCAACACCCCGGGCGGTCCGCTCAAGGGCTACGAGATCTCCTTCCAGAAGCCCTTCAGCGGCCTGCCGGGCCTGCTGGCCAACACCGGCATCCAGCTGAACCATACCCACGTCGAGTCGACCATCGACTACCTGACCGCGACCGGCGCCCTGGCCGCACGGGAGAACCTGACCGGGCTGTCTAAGAACGCCTATAACGCGACGCTGTATTACGAAGACGAACGCTTCGGTGCACGCGTGTCGGTGTCCAACCGCGATGACTATCTGACCAATGTTCCCGGCCGCGACGGCAACAACGTCGAGGGCACCAAGGGCACGACCACGGTCGACATGTCGGCTTCCTACAAGTTGAATGACAAGGTCGACTTCACCCTCGAAGGCCTGAATCTCACCAACGAGTGGAACGACCAGTGGGTGGATTCGATTGGCGACCGCGTCAACGTCTACCACCAGACCGGCCGCGTCTACATCCTCGGCGTGCGCGTGAAGTTCTGACCTTGAAGCAACAGCGCGCACGCGTCCTGCCGTCTCCCCGGACGCGTGCGTGATGTCGACGGACGATGGCTGCTGCAGCGTCCGTCGGTTTGGCGATCCGCGTCTCCCTCCCCGGGTGGGTGGACCCGCAGGGCGGCAGTTCAGCCCGGCGTCTCCATCGATCGACGCGAGTTCCGGCCCGGCTTCCCCGTCCGGGCCTGCCAATGGGCCGCCGCAACCGCGGCGGCCTTTTCTTTGCGCGTCGTCCCATCGCCGTTGAGAAGACCCGTGCGCTGCGAACCCTGCGCAGAGAGCGCACCAGACCTCTGGTGGCGGCTCATTGCGCGATCCAGCGAGCCCGCCACGGAAATGTGACACCCCAGGGTCAGGCCCTGACCAACGCCTTTCCGCCCCTCATCAGCCTCAGCAAGAGGAACCGCTGCATGCGTCGATCTGCGTGGGTAGCACTTGTCCTTGCACTGGGCCTGTCGGCAGCAGTGAGCGCCAGCGAAGGGCTGATCCGGCTGCACCTGGCCGGTGACTCCACGCTGTCTGACAAGCTACCCGAGAAGCGCCCCGAAACCGGTTGGGGTGAGCCCTTCGCGGGGCTCTTCGAGCCCGGCTCTGTGCTGGTGCTGAACCATGCCCGCAACGGCCGCAGCACGCGGACCTTCATCGAGGAAGGCCGCTGGACGGCCCTGCTGGAGGGCGCAGCCGCGGGCGACCATGTGTTCTTGCAGTTCGGCCACAATGATGCGTCGGAGAACAAACCCGATCGCTACACGCCGCTGCCGGAGTACCGCGAGAATTTGCAGCGTTTCGTGCGCGAGGCGCGCGCGGCGGGGCTGCAACCGTTGCTGCTGACCCCAGTTGCACGACGGCGCTTCGACGAGGCGGGTCGCCTGCAGCCCAGCCACGGCGCGTATCCCGACGCGGTGCGCGCGCTGGCGATCGAGCTGGACGTGCCCATCATTGATGCCGAACGCCTGAGCGAGGCGCTGCTGCAGCGGGCGGGCCCCGCTGCCTCCAGGCAGTTCTTCCTGCATCTGCCGACAAGCGCACACCCGAACTATCCGAGCGGCCTGCAGGACGACACCCACTTCTCACCCGCAGGTGCGGCCGCGGTCGCACGGGAAATCGCGCGCGCTCTGCGTGCGCAAATGCATCCGCTGGCTCAGCACCTTCAGGCGGGGGATCAGTGAACCCCGCGACTCTCAACAAAGCCGCGCCGGGCGCTCCGCAGGCAG
>CAZPHV010000057.1:0-35131 GCA_964586455.1 uncultured Aquimonas sp. | reverse complement strand
GGAATCGAAAAGAGAAATTCTGGGGAGACCTCAGGCCCTGGCCCACCGTGAGCTGCGCCCCGTTGCCCGGGTTCGACCGGCTGCCCCAGTTCAAGGCGCTTCGAGCAAGGGCCCTGAGCCTGCCCCTTCAGCCGAGCGGCTTGGGCGCTTTCGCATGCCGCTGCCGCAGCAGTTCCTCCACCTGTGTCAGCGAAAGACCGCGCGCGCGCAGCAGCACCAGCAGGTGGTAGATCAGGTCGGCGCTCTCGCCGAGCAGGTCCGAATCCTCCTGCGCCACTGCGGCGAGCGCGGTTTCCACGCCCTCTTCGCCCACCTTTTGCGCGATGTGGCGAATGCCGCCCTCGAACAGTGTGGTGGTGTAGCTGCCGATCGGGCGCTCGCGCTCGCGCTGGGCGATCAAGGTGTCGAGATCACCCAGGAAGCTTCCGGGGGCTGCGGGAAAACAACTGGTGCGCTGCAGGTGGCAGGTCGGCCCCTGCGGGTGCGCCTGGATCAACAGCGTGTCGGCATCACAGTCCGTTTCGATGCTGACCAGTTTGAGCACATGTCCGCTGCGCTCACCCTTGGTCCAGAGGCGTCCCTTACTGCGGCTGTAGAACGTGACGTGACGACAGGCCAGGGTCATCTCCAGCGCCTCACGATTCATGTAGCCCAGCATCAGAACGCGCAGGGTGTCGGCATCCTGCACTACGGCGGGCAGCAGACCGTCCTGCTTGTCCCAGGCGAGCTGGCCTAGCGATTCAGGCATCACCTGCAGGTCATCAGACATCACGCACCTCGATGCCGCGCTCTCTAAGCGTGGCTTTCAGATCGGGTATGGCAATCGCGCCGGAGTGAAACACGCTGGCGGCCAGCGCGGCATCAGCATCGGCCTGCTCGAACACCTCGACGAAATGCTCGGGTGTGCCGGCGCCGCCCGAAGCCACCAGCGGCACATGACAAAGGGCGCGCACGGCGCACAACTGTTCGATGTCATATCCGGCGCGCACACCGTCGGTGCCCATGCAGTTCAACACGATCTCGCCCGCCCCGCGCTGCTGCGCCTCGACCACCCAGTCGAGCGTACGGCGGCTGAGCGCACGGGTCTTGCTGGGGTCGCCGGTGTACTGGCGTACGCGCCACTCGCCGTCTTCGTCGCGCAGGCTGTCGATGCCGACTACGACGCACTGCACGCCGAAGGCATCCGCCAGCTCGTCGATCAATTCCGGCCGCTCAAGCGCCGGCGAGTTCACCGAGACCTTGTCGGCACCGGCAAAAAGAATGGCGCGTGCGTCCTCGACCGAGCGGATACCGCCGGCCACGCAGAACGGAATATCGATCAAACGGGCGACACGCTCGACCCAGCCGCGGTCAACGCTGCGGCCTTCGGGGCTGGCGGTGATGTCGTAGAACACCAGTTCGTCGGCACCGGCGTCGCGGTAGCGCGCGGCCAGCTCCTCGATGGCCCCCATCACCACGTGGTCGCGGAAGCGCACGCCCTTGACCACCTGGCCATCGCGCACGTCCAGACACGGGATCAACCTTCGGCTCAACATGACAACGCCTCCTCGACGGTGAAACGGCCATCGAGCAGGGCCTTGCCCAGCACTACGCCAGCCGCGCCGACAGCTTTCGCGGCCCGAATGTCGTCCAAGCTCGACACCCCACCGGAGGCGATCAACTGCACCTCAGGCGCGCGTTCGACCAGCATTCGATACAGGTCGAAATTTGGCCCATTGAGCATGCCATCGCGGGCGATGTCGGTGCACAGCAGATGTTTGAGGCCGGCGGCGCGGTAGCGCGCGAGTAGCGCGAACAGTTCTTCGCCCGCGCTCTCGGTCCAGCCGTGCGTGGGCAGGCGCCACACGCCCCTGTCGTCGCAACGCGTATCAAGCGCGATGCACAGATGCTCGGCGCCGAATCGCGCCAGCCAGTCGATGACGAGCTCGGCCGACTTCACCGCCAGCGAGCCGACCACCACCCGTTCCACGCCGGCCGCGAGTAGAGCTTCGACGTCGTCTGCGCTGCGCACGCCGCCGCCGCTCTGGATGCGCAGAGCGCTCTGCGCACGCAGCGCTTTCACGAGCGGTGCCAGCGTATAGCCACCGGCCTTGGCGGCATCCAGATCCACCAGATGCAGCCACTCGACACCCGCACTGGCGTAGTCCAGCGCCAACTGCAGCGGGTCGGCTGCATAGCGGGTTTCCTGGGCGTAGTCGCCTTGTTTCAAGCGCACCACCCGTCCGTTGCGGACGTCGATGGCAGGGATCGCAGTAAAGCCCGTCATTGGCCGTCCCACTCCATGAAGTTCTTGAGCAATTGGGCGCCAACCGCGGCCGAGCGCTCGGGGTGGAACTGCGCGCCAGCGACGTTGCCGCGGCGGACAATCGCGCTGAAGGCCTCGCCGTGCGTGCTCGACGCCAGCGTGTAGTCGCCGACTGGCGCCGCATAGCTGTGCACGAAGTAGGCCTGCGCGCCTTCTGCGACGTCGTTCAGCAGAGCGGATTCGCGCTCGCGATGCAGGCGGTTCCAGCCCATATGCGGAACCCGCACGCCGGGGAACTCCTTCAGCTTCTGCACCTGCGAAGGAATCAGACCGAGGCCCTCAACGCCGCCTTCTGCGCTGCGCTCGAACAGCAGCTGCATGCCCAGACAAATGCCGAACAGCGGTCGCGGAAATGCGCGGATCGCCTCGATCAGCTCCAACTCGCGCAGCCGCGCCATCGCAGCACCCGCAGCACCCACGCCAGGCAGCAGCGCGCGCTCAGCCTGATTGAGCTCGACCGCGCTGCGCACCAGGGTGGCCTGTACGCCAAGACGTTCCAGCGCGTAGCAGACCGAGCCGATGTTGGCGACGCCGGAATCGATCACCGCCAGCTGCATCAGAGCGTCCCCTTGGTGCTGGGCAGGTCGAAGCCCTCGCGCTTGATCGCCGCGCGCAGGGCGCGCGCCACCGCCTTGAAGCTGGCCTCGACCATGTGGTGGGCATTGTCACCGCGCACCGACAAATGCAGATTCAGGCCTGCGGTCTCGCACAGCGAGCGGAAGAAATGCGGCACCAGTTCGGTCGGCAGCTCGCCCACGCGCTCGCGCGGAAACACGCCGTCGAACACGAAGTAGGGTCGCCCGCTCATGTCGAGCGAGGCGCGTACGATCGTCTCGTCCATCGGGATCACCAGATCCAGCGCTGCCGGCTGCGACTCGGCGGCGCCCTCGGCGCCTTCCGCCGCCCAGGCGTAGCGGCCAATGCCGCGTTTGTCGCCGAGTGCCTGCTTAAGCGCTTGGCCCAGCGCCAGCGCGCTGTCCTCGACCGTGTGGTGCTCGTCGATGTGCAGGTCGCCGGCGCACTTGAGCTTCAGCGCGAAGCCGCCGTGCTTGCCGAGCTGCTCCAGCATGTGGTCGAAGTAGCCGAGGCCGGTCAGCGCGATCGGCTCGGCCGGACGATCCAGATCGACGTGGACTTCGATCTTCGTTTCCTTGGTAACGCGCTCGACGCTGGCCTGGCGCGGGGCATCGGCCAGCAGATGGGCGATCTCGGCCCAGGTGTATTCGGGCCCCTTGCCGGGCGTGGCCTTGGCACCAGCGGTGACCTTCAGGCGGAAGCCGCGCACGCCGAGGTTGTCGGCGAACTCGATATCGGTATCGCGGTCACCGACCATGGCGCTGCCGGTGAGGTCGATGCTGCGATCACGCAGGTAATGCATCACCAGACCCAGCCGCGGCTTGCGCGTCGGCGCGTTGTCCTGCGGGAAGCTGGTGTCGATCAGCACCTCGCGGAAGGTGATCCCCTGCGATTCGAAGATCTGCATCATCAGATCGTGCGGGGCCTGGAAGTTCTCCTGCGGGTAGGCCTCGGTGCCCAGTCCGTCCTGGTTGGAAACGATCACGAATTCGAAGCCGGCGGCCTTGAGCTTCAGCATCGCCGGGATCACGCCCTCGACCAGACGCAGCTTGGCGTAGCTGTCGATCTGGTAGTCGGCGGGTTCCTCGATCATCGTGCCGTCGCGGTCGACGAACAGAATGCGCTTCATGCCGCGGCCTCCTGGGTGGTGTTGGCAAACACGGACAGCGCGGCGGCGTTCTCCTCGGCCGTGCCGATCGACACGCGCAGGCAGTCGCCGAGCAACGGGTAGCGGCTGACATCACGTAGCACTACGCCTGCAGCCAACGCGCGCCGATACGTCGCTGCTGGATCGGAGCAACGCACCACAAGGAAGTTCGAATCGGAGGGGTACACGCCGAGCACGCCGGGCACATCAAGCAGCTGCGCGCGCAGGGACTCGCGTGCGTGAATCAGTTCGGCCACATGCGCCTGGGTCTTCGCCAGCACCTCCGGCTGCAGGGCGGCCAGCGCGGCCCGCGCGCAAGGGGCCGAGATCGGATACGGCGCCATGATCGATCTCAGCACCCGGATCAACTCGGGTGCGGCGATCAGGCTGCCGATGCGCGCGCCGGCCAGGGCATGCGCCTTCGACAGCGTGCGCAGCACCGCCAGCTGCGGGAACCGGGCGCGCAGCTGCGTGGCGGAGCGCTGCTGCATGAACTCGCCGTAGGCTTCGTCGACCACGACCACGGCACGATCTTCCAGCGCGGCGGCGATGCGTTCAATGGTTTCGACCGGCAGCGCTTGGCCTGTCGGGTTATTGGGCGTGCACAGGAAGACCAGCTTGACCGAGCTGGATTTTGCTGCACTAATCACGGCGTCAGCGTCCAACGCGAACGGCCGGGCGGCGTCGCCGGTCGCCGTCAGCGGTACCTCAATCAGCTTCGCGTTCTGCACCCGTGCCGCGACGGCATACATGCCAAAGGTCGGCGGGCAGATCAGCACCGCGTCTTCGCCGGCGCAGCACAGCGCGCGCACCAGCAGATCGATGGGTTCGTCACTGCCGCGACCGACCAGCAGTTCGTCGGCCTGCACCTCATACAGCCGAGCGAGTGCCCCTACCAGAGCTTCCGGCTGCGGCTCGGGGTAGCGATTCAAACCCTCGCCGCCGGCGATCTCTGGCGCCCACGGGGATTCGTTGGCATTCAGGAACACGCGACCGCCGCTGGCCTCCTTGCGCGCCGAAGAGTAGCCGCCAAAGCCGCGCAGGTCGGGCCGCACCAGGTCAAGCAGAGCGCTCATGCCCTGCCCTCCGCAATCGCGGCCAGCCGCCGCGTGACTGCGCGCTCGTGCGCGATGAGGCCTTCGGCGCGCGCCATTTCGGCGGCGTCGGGGCCGGCGGTGTTCAGGCCCTCCACGCTGACTTCCTGCACCGTGATCAGCTTGACGAAGCTGGCCACCGACACGCCGCTGTAGGCGCGCGCGGCACCATAGGTCGGCAGCACGTGGTTGGTGCCGCTGCAGTAGTCGCCCAGAGCCTCCGGCGACAACGCGCCGAGAAACACCGAACCCGCGCTGCGCACGCGCTCCAACCATTGCCGCGGCTGTTCGACCTGAAGAATCAGGTGTTCTGGCGCATAGCGGTTGCTGATCTCAAGCGCCTGCGGAATATCGCGGCTCAGGATCAGGCGCGCGTGGGTCAGGGCCTTGGCCAGAATCTCGCGTCGCGGCAGCTCGGCGGTCTGTGTTTCAAGCTCGGCCGCCACCGCTTCCAGCAGCGCCTGCGAGTCGGAAATCAGCAGCACCTGCGAGTCGGGTCCGTGCTCGGCCTGGCTCAGCAGATCCGCCGCAATGAACTCGGCTGAGGCCGCGGCGTCGGCAATCACCAACACCTCGGATGGCCCGGCCGGCATGTCGATCGCGGCGCCCTCGGGATCATTCGCCACCTGCAGCTTGGCCTCGGTGACCCAGGCATTGCCGGGACCGAAGATCTTGTCGCACTTCGGCACGCTCTCGGTGCCATAGGCCATGGCCGCCACGGCTTGGGCACCGCCGAGCTTGAACACGGTACTGATGCCACACATCCGCGCCGCAAGCAGCACGGTCGCATCGACGCTGCCATCCAGCTTGGGGGGCGTACACAGCACCACCTCGCTGCAGCCAGCGATGCGCGCGGGCACGCCGAGCATGATCGCGGTCGAAGGTAGCGGCGCGCTGCCGGCCGGCACGTACAGCCCGACCCGCTCGATGGGACGGATCACGCGCTCGCAGTTCAGACCCGGCGTGGTCTCCAGCGCATAGCCACGCGGCGCGCCCGCCTCGTGAAATGCGATCAGACGCTCGATGGCGTTGCGGATGGCCTGCTTCAGCGCGGGCGACACCTGCGCCTCGGCAGCCTCGAACTCGTACTCCTCGACCCGCAGGCTGCCCAACTCACAGCCATCGAAGCGACGAGTCAGCGCGCGCAGGGTGCTGTCGCCATCGGCGCGCACCTGACTGAGGATGCGCTCGACGTTCTCCGCCAGAACAGCACGCGCCCCTTGGGCAGGCCGGCGCAGGGTCATGCGGCGCTGGGCTTCGTCGATACGGTTCCAGTCCAGCACGCGCAGTTCGCGCGCATTGAATGCCGCGGCGCGTTCGCCGGCGTCGGCCTTGATTGCTGCAGCTTCCGCTGCGGTCTGTCCGCGTGAGGTACTCATGTCAGCATCTGCTCCACCGGCAGCACCAGCAGGCGCCGTGCCCCGGCTTTCTTGAGGTCTTCGAGCTGCTGCCAGGACAGGCTGCCCTGACAGATCGCCTGCACGCCGACGCCGTCGGGCTGGCCATCCAGACTCATGATCGTGGGTCGTTCTTCGCTGGGCAGCAGTCGCAGCACCTCCTGCAGCATCGAGCGCTCGGTCTCCAACATCAACAAACGCGCATCGCGGACCTGCAGCACGCCATCGAGACGCCTCAGCAACTGGGTGGCGATGTCGCCGCGCTCGTCCATCAAGGGCTCGGCGGGGCCGGCCAGCACGGCTTCGCTTTCGTGGATCACCACCGCTTCGCGCAGCTGATTGGCGGCGAGCGTTCCGCCGGTGGACACCAGATCACAGATCGCTTCGGCCTTGCCCAGCCGAGGCGCGATCTCGACCGAGCCGGAAAGCATGACGACCTCGGCACGTACGTTATGGCGCTTCAACCAGTCTTCCAGCAGGGCCGGATAGCTGGTCGCGATGCGCAGGCCCGACAGGCTCTGCGGGCCGTCCCAGGACATGTCCTGCGGCAGCGCGATCGACAGCCGGCAGCGTCCGAAGCCCAGTGCGCGCACTTCCTTGAACGCAGGCGGCAGGCCACGGCTGGCGCGGTCCAGAGCCTGCTCGTCGAGCACGTTGCGGCCGACGATGCCGTAGTCGCAAGTGCCCTCGGCGATCAGGCCGGGGATGTCGTCGTCGCGCACCAGCAGCAGGTCTACCGGCTGCGACTCGCCGAAGCAGAACAGGCGGTCACGGCTTTCGCGGAAGCTCAGGCCAGAGCGCGCCATCAGCTCGCGTGCGGGGTCGGACAAACGTCCATTCTTCTGCGCTGCAATACGCAGACGGTCACGGTTTTTCACGGGGGGGATGCTCGAAGCGGGGGAGAGGGTGTTTGCGGTTCAGCGGGTGGACGCGGCGATGCCCGAGGGATCGTGCAGCTTCAGATGGCGTGCGGCGGCCTGATACCCCCCAGCGCCATGGGTCAGACAGCGGGCGACGCGCCCCACGGTGGTGACGCTGACGCCGGTCAGATCATGGATGTCGCGATAGGTGCGCCCGGCCAGCAGCAGCGGCACCACCCGCCAGCGATCGGCCAGCGCCTCAAGCTCGGCCGGCGTGCAGAGGTCATCGAGGAATGCGGCGACCTCTGCGGGATCACGCAGCTTCGCCAGCGCCTCGCACAGCGCGAGCACCGGGTTGGCGGCAGGCAGCACGACCGGCGCAGGCTTGCGTTCACGTGCGCTGCGTCCAGCCAAGGTTTCCGCGTTGGCGATTCTGCGCTTCAATGGCCGTCTCTTGTAATAGCGTGATGATACATTAAACCGATATTCGAGCAGCGACAAGCATCGGAGCGTGAAGACGAGGTTGATCCGCTCTGCCCTGCCCTTCAGCGAAGTGCCTGCAGCTACCATCGACACTCCAGCGTCGAAGGAACCCGCGCCTCATGCCTGCTGCCTCCCCCACGCCCCGCCGCAGGCGGCTGCGATACGCCCTCTATCTGCTGCTTGCGCTCGCCTTGTTGGTCATCGCGGCAGCCGCGGGCACCTACACCCTGCTGCATCGAAGCCTGCCCCAACTCGAAGGCGAGTCGCAGATCAAGGGCCTGCAGGCAGAGGTTCAAGTCGAGCGCGATGCCTTGGGTGTCGTGACCCTGCGCGCGCAAAATCGCGGAGACGCGCTGCGCGCGCTGGGCTTCATCCACGCGCAGGAGCGCTACTTCGAAATGGACCTCGCGCGCCGCAGCGCTGCGGGTGAACTCGCCGGATTGGTCGGCGCCGCTGCGCTTCCGCGGGATCGCGCCAATCGGGCGCATCGCCTGCGTTCGCGCATGCAGGCCGAACTGGAGCGCGCTCCACTCGAACAGCGTCAACAGCTGCAAGCCTATGTGGAAGGCGTGCATGCGGGGCTCGCCGCGCTGCGCAGCCGCCCCTGGGCCTATTGGCTGCTGCGCGCCCAGCCGGAGCCCTGGCGCGAGGAAGACAGCCTGCTGGCGGGCCTTGCGATGTTCTTCGACCTGCAGGACTCGCAGAATCGCCGCGAACTCGGACTGCTGCAGTTGCGAGCCCATCGACCCGATGCGCTGGTGGACTGGCTGTCGGCGCCCGGCAGTGCCTTTGACGCTCCTCTGTTTGGCGAGGCCTTGGCCGCGATCGAGCCCGCCGCGCTTGCGGCGGCGCTCCAGGCGAGATCCCGCGAAGATGAGAAGCCGGGCGCGCGCTCGGATGTCGAAACGGGTGAAACGCTCGCGGCCCCGACCACGGACCCGGAGCCCCTGAGTTCCGGCAGCAACAACTTTGCGGTCGCCGGCGGGCTGACCGCCGATGGTCGCGCCCTGGTCGCCGATGACATGCATCTCGGCCTGCGCGCACCCGGGGTGTGGTTTCGCGTGCGCCTGATCTACCCCGACCCGCTGGCGCCTGATGGCCAGGTCGATGCCACAGGCGTCAGCCTGCCCGGCGTGCCAGCGCTGATCGTCGGCAGCAGCGGCCACGTCGCCTGGGGGTTCACCAACAGCTACGGCGACTGGCACGACTGGGTCGAGGTGCAATTCACGGACGACGCACGCGGCAGCTATCGAACGCCGGAGGGCAGTGAGCCCGTGCAGGTCCATCAAGAGCTTCTGCACGTGCGCGGCGGCGCACCGGAGACGCTCGAAGTGCGTGACACCCGCTGGGGCCCCCTGCTCGCGGAAGGCCCGGACGGAAGCGGACTCGCCCTGCGCTGGACGGCGCATCGACCGGGGGCGATCGATCTGGGCATGGCCGAACTGCTGCGCGCCGCGGACATCGAGCAGGCGCTGGACATCGCTCAGCGCAGCGGCACCCCAACCCAGAATTTCGTTGCCGGTGATCGCCACGGACGAATCGGCTGGACCCTGATGGGGCGCATTCCGCAGCGTATTGGCACCTGCGACCCGCTGCGTCCCCTGCGCCCTCTGCAAGGCTGCGACTGGGCCGAAGACTGGCTGCCCGCCGGCCGGGCGCCGCGTCTGCTCGACCCGCCCTCGCAGCGGCTGTGGACAGCGAACTCACGCGTGGTCGGTCTGGAGGGCTTGCCCCTGGTAGGCGATGGCGGCTACGACCTCGGTGCGCGCCAAGCGCAGATCCGTGAGCTGCTGCTGTCGCGTGAGCACTTCAGCGAAGCCGACCTGCTGGCGATCCAGCTGGACGACCGCGCCCTGTTCCTGCAGCCCTGGTGGCAGCGCTTGCGCTTGGAGGTAAGCGCAGCCGAGGGCGCTCCGGAACTGGCCGCATTGGAGGCTGCGACGCGCTCCCTGCCCGAACGCGCCAGCACCGAGTCCGTCAGCTATCGCGCAGCCCGCGGGTTTCGTGGCCTGTTGATCGAGGCCTTCAGCCGACACCTGTTCGCGCCAGCTCGCGAGGCGCTGGGCGAGGAGTTCGTCGAGCCGCGGCTGCCACAGATTGAACCGGTACTGCAGGCCTATCTGAACCTGCCAGCGGACTCTGTACCCGAAGGCTGGCCCGCCCCAGCCGAATTGCAGCGCGAGGCCGCATTGGCTCTGGCCCGCGATTGGCGGAGCCAGGGCGAAGACTTCTCAGAGCGCAGCTGGGGCGAACGCAACACCAGCGCGATCTGCCACCCCTTGGCCTCGGCGCTTGGGCCGGCCCGGTCCCTGCTGTGCATGCCGGCACAGCCGTTGCCGGGCGACAACCACATGCCGCGCGTGCAGGGTGCGGCTTTTGGCGCCAGCCAGCGCATGGTGGTGGCGCCAGGCCACGAGGCCGAGGGCGTGTTTCATATGCCGGCCGGTCAGAGCGGTCATCCCCTGTCGCCGTTCTGGGATGCAGGCCACGAGGCCTGGGTGCGGGGCGATTCCAGCCCGTTTCTTCCCGGCCCTTCGCAACATTTGCTAACATTGCTACCGTAAGGCTTCACGGTTCGCCCGCGAAAAATGACCTTTGAGGGACTGTCTCTGACATCACCCACCCCCAATCAGTCATTTTGTGACGCGCCCTGTCGGTATTGCCCTGACTTGCACGGCATACTCTGGCGCACGTCGCAGGTTTCGGAGTTTCGAGCCGCGCCGCAATCTCGCCGCCGCATCGCTTGCAGCTACTGTTCGCCGTCATCGCTGGAGTCGCCATGTCGTTCCTGATCCGCCTGCTGTCCACCCTGCGATACATGACCCTGCGTCGCCAGCTGCGTGAGATGCGCAAAATCGTCGAGTCGCTTTCGCCGAGCACGCGCTCCGCCGTGGCCACACTGACGATGGGCGAGATCCAGAACGCCGCCCGCGCGCCTGTGCCCCATCTGTATGGCGCACAGGATATTCATCGTTACCAACCCTGGAGCGAGGCCGCCTCGCAGGCGTTCGGCAAGGCGCGCAGCAGCGTCGCCCAGCTCAAGCTGCGTGGTATCGCCCTGTGGTTGGCCGTGGTCTACCACGAGACCCGCGATATTCCGCACTCCGGTCTAGCAGACATCCATCGCGAAATTCTTGGCCTGCTCGGCCACCTGAAAGGCACCTACGCCGGCGGCGCGGCGGCTCGTGCGGGTCTTGAGCGGGCCTGAAGCCAGCGGCGAGCGCGCTCGACCGAAGCGAAAACGGGGCCTGCAGGCCCCGTTTTTTTTGGCGCCGATCCACGAGCCAGATGCGTGGGACTCAAGCGCGCAGGCAGGCCCGTGCGATGCCCGCATAAACCGGCGGCAGGGCCTCCAGATCGACCAGCCGAACGGCTTCGTCGATCTTGTGGATACTGGCGTTGAGCGGCCCGAGCTCGACCACTTCGGCGCCCAGCGGCGCGATGAAGCGCCCGTCCGAAGTGCCGCCGCCAGTGTTTTCATCGGGCACAACGCCCAACTCACGCGCCAGCACCTCGCGCACCGCTGCACGCAGGCGACCCTCGCCAGTGTGGAAGGGCTCTCCCGAGCGATGCCAGCGGAACTCGGCCTGCACCTGATGCGTGGCGAACGCCAACTCGATTTCATGAACCAGCGCGTCGGCATTCCAACGGGGCGAGTAGCGCAGGTTGAACTGCACCGTGGCGTTCCCCGGGATGACGTTGCTGACACCTGTGCCCGCGTTGAAATTCGCGATCTGCAAGCTGGTAGGTGGGAAGTCCGGCCAAGGCTGCCCATCCCAGTCTCGGGCGCAGAGCTCCGCCAGTACCGGCAGCGCGCGGTGGATCGGGTTCAAGGCCTTTTCCGGATACGCCACATGGCCCTGCACACCGAGCACGGTCACCGTACAGGTCAGCGAACCCCGACGTCCGATACGAACCACGTCACCCAAGCGCTGCGAAGAGGATGGCTCACCCACCAGGCAGTACTCGATGCGCTCGCCGCGGCTGCGGAACAGCTCAGCGACCTTGCGCACGCCGTCGATCGCGTCACCCTCTTCATCGGACGTGAGCAACAGCCCGACTCGGCCGACCCAGTCCCGCTGCACAGCGAGATCCTCCAGCGCCAGCACGAAGGCGGCAACACTGCCCTTCATGTCGGCAGCGCCGCGGCCACGCAATAGGCCATCAGCGGTCACGGTCGGCTCAAAGGGCGGACTGGTCCAGTGCTCGACCGGGCCGGGCGGCACCACATCGGTGTGTCCGAGGAATACCAGCGTCGGCCCAGCGTCATCGCCCAGGGTGGCCCACAGATTGTCGACCGCGCCGAAACGTACAGTCTCGATTCGGTAACCCGCCGCTTCGAGGCGCTGTGCGATCAGCGCTTGGCAGCCCTCATCGTCCGGCGTAATCGATGCGCGGCGAATCAGCGCGCTGGTGAGTTGGACGACATCCATGCGTCGCCTCAGCCGCCGAAGCGTAGGCCGAACTGCTTCTCTGAGAAGCCCACCGAGACGCCGTCCTCGCCCGCCACGACGGGGCGCTTGACCAGAGCCGGAAACTCCTTGATTAGCGCCAGCCACTCGGCGTCGCTGGCGGCCTGCTTGCGCTCGGCGGGAAGATCGCGCCAGGTGTAGCTCGCACGGTTCACGAGCTTTTCCCAGGTGAGCGTCTTCGCCCAGGCTTTCAACAGCTTGGGATCGATCGGGTTGTCGCGGTAGTCGACGAACACGTGGGGGACGCCGTGCGCGTCAAGCCAGGCGCGCGCCTTGTCGCAGGTGCTGCACTTATCGAGACCGTAGAGGGTGAGCATGGTTTAAGCCGGGAATCGGGAGTTGAGAATCGGGAATCGGAGTGAAGCACGCAGGGCGTCACGACTACGCGACAAGCCCAGCGATCGCGGCAGACAGGAACCGGAAATGCCGCGTTCGACAGGGCTTCGACCGTCGGTCGATTCCCGACTCCCAATTCCCAACGTCAGGCGCGCAGCGCTAGTCGTTCGACCTCAGAAGTTCATTGATACTCGTCTTCGCACGCGTCTTCTCATCGACCTGCTTGACGATCACCGCGCAGTACAGCGAATGGCTGCCGTCTTTCGCGGGCAGCGAACCCGAGACCACCACGCTGCCGGCCGGCACCCGGCCGTAGCTGATCTCGCCGGTGGCGCGGTTGTAGATGCGCGTGCTCTGGCCGATGAAAACGCCCATGCCGATCACCGAGCCACGCTCGACGATGACACCTTCCACCACTTCCGAGCGGGCGCCGATGAAGCAGTCGTCCTCGATGATCGTCGGCGCCGCCTGCAGGGGTTCAAGCACGCCGCCAATACCGGCGCCGCCGCTGATGTGTACGCCGCGCCCGATCTGGGCGCAGCTGCCAACCGTGGCCCAGGTGTCGACCATGCAGCCGTCACCGACGTAGGCGCCGATATTGACGAAGCTCGGCATCAGCACGACATCGCGGCCGAGGTAGGCACCCCGACGCACAACCGCGCCCGGCACCACGCGCACGCCCTGCTCGGCCGCCCAGTTGTTGTCGCCGGTCTCGATGCTGCGCAGCGGCACCTTGTCCCAGGCCTGCAGCAGGCTGCCGGCCGGATCATGCGCCGGCTCTGGCATCAGCCGGTTGCCGCTGCAGCGGAACGACAGCAGCACGGCTTTCTTGATCCACTCATTGACCTGCCAGCCGCCCGCCACGGGCTCGGCCACGCGCAGGGTGCCCGCTTCGAGTGCAGCCACAACGCGCTCCACCGCAGGCCGGGTCGAGCCCTCGATCTCCTCGACGGTCAGGCTGGCGCGGCGCTCGAAAGCGCTCTCGATGACGGGCTTCAATTCAAGCGTGGGTGTGCTGTCTTGCATTCGGCGAATCCTTGTCTGTGCTGTCCGTAAGTGCCTCGATCAGGGCCACGCGCAGGGCCTCAAGTCGGGCGTCGTCGACGATGGCGCGATTGGCCTCGTCGCTGATCTGGAAGAAATCTTCAGCGCGCTCGCCAAAGGTGGCGATACGTGCGTCGTGCAGGCGGATGCGGTGCGCGCGCAAGACCGCAGCAGCGCGCGCAAGCAGACCCGGCCGATCGGTACAGACCAGCATCATGCGGGTGCGGTCATGCTGCGTGTCCTGCGAGAACTCGATCTGCACCGGAATGCGGAAATGCCGCAGCTGGCGCGGAATCATGCGGTTCGGCGGGGTCACTTCATCCGGCATCAGAGCCAGCGCCTCGCGCAGGGCGGCGGCCACGGTGGCGGCGCGGCGCTCGGGCGAGACGAAGTCCATGCCGGCGTCCAGCACCTGGAACGTATCGAGGCTGAAACCGGTGGTCGAAGTGACGATGCGCGCCTCGGCCACCGACAGGCCCAGCCGGTCAAGGGCGGCCGCCGCGACCGCGAACAGGCCGTCGCGATCGGGCGAATACACGAACACTTCGAGCGCGCCGGATCGCGAATGCGGTCGCACCAGTACCAGCGGCAGATCGGCCTCGGCCGCGCTGGCGATGGCACGGGTCTGCCAGACGATCTGCTCAGGGCTGTAGCGCAGGAAGCTCTCGCGCGGAAACCCCACCCACACGCGCTCGATCTCCGCTGCATCGATGCCCGCTTCGACCAGCCGCACGCGCGCGGCCGCGCGGGTCTCTTCGATGCGGTCGTCGGCGTAGACGCGGTTCTCCAGCCCACGCCGCAGCGCGAAGCGCGTGGCACCGTGCAAGTCGGCCAGCAAACGGTCTTTCCACGCGTTCCACAGCTTCGGGCTGGTGCCCGCGATATCCGCCACCGTCAACAGGTAGAGATAATCCAGCCGCTCGCGCTCGCCGACGATGCCGGCGAAGCGGGCAATGACTTCCGGGTCAGAGATGTCCTGACGCTGCGCGGTCACCGACATGGTCAGGTGCTCGCGCACCAGCCAGGCGACCAGATCCGCATCGGCTGCCGAGAGCCCGTGTTCCAGGCAGAAGCCAGTGGCATCGTCGGCGCCGAGCCTGGAATGGTCGCCACCGCGGCCCTTGGCGATGTCGTGGAACAAAGCCCCCAGCAGCAGCAGCTCGGGCTTGCGCAAGCGCGGCCACAGTTCATGCGCGAGTGCGAAGCGCTGCTTCGATTCTTCGGACGCAAAGCTCTCGATGTTCTTCAGCACGGTCAGCGTGTGCTGGTCGACCGTGTAGACATGGAACAGGTCGTACTGCATGCGCCCGGACACGTTACCGAAGGCCGGCAGGTAGCGCGCCAGTACGCCGAGCTGCCACATGCGGGTGAGCATCGCGACCGGCTGCGGGCCGCGCAAAATGCGCATGAAGGCACTGCGTGCATCGGCACGGGCGCGAAAACCTTCGTCGATCAGCGGTAGAGCCTCGCCCAGCGCACGCGCCGTGCTCGAGTGCAGACCCTTGATCGACGGATTCGCCGCCCAGACGCGGAACAGTTCCAGCACTTTCAGCGGTTCGCGGCGAAACGCCTGCGCGTCCAGCAGGCGCAGGTAGCCCGCGCCGACCGCGAAATCCTCATCCAGCGGTTCGATTCCGGGCTCACCGGTCAGCGATTCTTCGAAGCGCTGCAGCAACCGACCGTTCAGCCGCAGCACTACTGCAGCGCTGCGAAAAAAGCCCTGCATCAGCTGCTCGACCGCGAGGTTGTCGGCGGCCTGATCCTCGAAGCCCAGGCGCGCAGCCAGCGGTCGCTGGAAGTCGAACAGCAGGCGTTCCTCGCGGCGCCCTGCGACCAGGTGCAGGCCGAAGCGCAGATGCGACAGTGCTCTGCGCTCGCGCTCGAAGGCGACCAGTTCGTCGCCGCCGATCGCACCCAGTGGCTTCAGCTCGGACACTTCGCGTACACCGTAGATGCGCTGTGCCATCCACGACAGCGTGTGCAGGTCGCGCAGCCCGCCGGGGCCTTCCTTGAGGTTGGGTTCAAGGTTGTACGCCGTGTCGTTGTAGCGCGCCTGACGGGCGCGCTGTTCGCTGCGCTTGGCCTCGAAGAACGCATGCGGAGTCCAGAAGCCCTCGCTGCGCACGCTGCGCGCAAGCCGCAGGCTGGGGCGCACATCGCCGCAGATCGGTCGCAGTTCCAGCAGCGCGGTGGCGATGGTGGCGTCCTTGCGGCCTTCCTCGACGCATTCGTCGACCGAACGCACCGCGTGACCCGGCGCAAGACCGGCATCCCACAGGCGAGTCAGGAAGCGCTCGATCCGTTCCTGCCGTCCGCTGTCGATCGAGCACTCACAGAGCAGCAGAATGTCGACGTCCGAATGCGGAAACAGCTCGGCACGTCCGAACCCCCCAGTGGCAAGCAAGGACAAACCTTCGACCTCGCCGAAGTCGCGCCGGAACGCATCGCGCAGCACCGCGTCGACCTGTGCGCTGCGATCCGCCAGCAGCGCATCGATGTCGGCGCCAGCGTCGAAGGACTGGGCGCGTCGCGCATCGCCTGCCGTCAGCTCGGCTTTCGCCGCCGACTGCCAGGCGAGGTCCTCGACGATGCCGGAAAGCCGGGCGTCGAGGCCGGCGAGCGCGCCGGTTGTACTCACGTGGGAACGCGTCCGTTGTCGCCCAGGGTCAACACGTCGAAGCCGGTTTCGGTGACCGCGATCATGTGTTCCCACTGCGCGGACAGCGAGCGGTCCTTGGTGACCACCGTCCAGCCGTCAGGCATCAGCCGCGTATGGCGTGCGCCGGCATTGACCATGGGCTCGATGGTGAAGGTCATGCCCGGCTTCAGCAGCAGGCCGGTCCCCGGCACGCCGTAGTGCAGCACCTGCGGGTCTTCGTGGTAGATCTGGCCGATGCCGTGGCCACAGTATTCGCGAACCACCGAGAAGCGCTCGGCCTCGACATAACTCTGGATGGCGTGGCCGATGTCGCCCAGGGTGGCGCCCGGGCGGACGCTGCGGATACCCCGCCACATCGCCTCGAAGGTCACATCGACCAGGCGCTTCGCCAACACCGAAGGCTCGCCGACGAAGTACATGCGGCTGGTGTCGCCGTGCCAGCCGTCCTTGATGACGGTGACATCGATATTGATGATGTCGCCGTCCTTCAGCACCTTCAAGGGGCTGGGGATGCCGTGGCAGATCACGTTGTTGACCGAGGTGCAGAGGGTCTTCGGAAAGCCGCGGTAGCCGACGTTGGCGGGCACGGTCCCCTGCACCTGCACGATGTGCTCGTTGCAGATGCGGTCGAGTTCCTCGGTGCTGACGCCGGGCTTCACGTGCGGGGTGATGATGTCGAGCACTTCGGCGGCGAGCCTGCCGGCTTCGCGCATGCACTCGATCTGTTCTTGGGTTTTCAATGAGATGGCCATGCGCGGGATTATCGGCCAGTGCGGGGGCTGGGGGAAACCGCCAATCGGACTGCGTGCGGCATGGCGTTCGACCGCCGCCCAGCCTTCCGGTTTGCGCCGGCCCTCACCGCAGGCTATGCTTCCACGGCTTTGTGCTGGCCTTCGGGCCCTTGCGAACCCGCCCACGCCGGGCGTCACCGGCGAATTCACACACAGGTCGCACCCCGTCCAGCGGGGTCCTGCAGAGCTCGAAGAGTTTTGCAGGCGCTGGATATGAGCCCTGTGGAGGACCAACCCCGGAGCCCTGCGCGTTGACCCGCGCTTGAGCTCATTACTTCAGGAGCATTCCCATGCCCCAGGTCACCATGCGTCAGATGCTGGAAGCCGGCGTCCATTTCGGCCACCAGACCCGTTACTGGAATCCCAAGATGGGCCCGTACATTTTCGGCGCCCGCGGCAAGATCCACATCATCAACCTCGAGAAGACCGTTCCGCTCTTCACCGACGCGATGAACTTCCTCTCGGGCCTGGCCCAGAAGCGCGGCACCATCCTGTTCGTCGGCACCAAGCGCTCGGCGCGCGAGTCGATCCGCGAAGAAGCGGCCCGCTGCGGCCAGCCCTTCGTGGCACAGCGCTGGCTGGGCGGCATGCTGACCAACTTCCGCACCGTCAAGGGCTCGATCTCGCGCCTGAAAGAGTTGGAAGCCGCCGCCACCGACGGCACCTTCGAGAAGCTGGTCAAGCACGAAGTGCTGCAGCGTCAGCGCGAAGCCATCAAGCTGGAAGCCTCGCTGGGCGGCATCAAGAACATGAGCGGGCTGCCGGACGCACTGTTCGTGATCGACATCGGCCACGAGAACATCGCCGTACTGGAAGCCAAGAAGCTGGGCATCCCGGTGGTTGCCGTGGTTGATACCAACTACGACCCGAGCCTGGTCGACTACCCGATCCCGGGCAATGACGACGCCATCCGCGCCGTGCAGCTGTACGCCCGTGCTGCTGCCGACGCCGTGCTGGAAGGCCGCGCCGCCGCCCCGCAGTCGGCGCGCATGGATGATGAATTCGTCGAGTTGGACGCCGAGGGCAACCCGGTCGCCAAGGAAGCCGACGAGCGCAAGCCCGCCCCGCGTCGCCCGGCCCCGGGCAACAAGCGTGGCCCCGGCGGTCCCGGCGGCCGTCGCGGCGAGTAAGCAACGCTCGGGCCATGCGCCGCTTTCAGCGGCTTCATGCGCCTGCAATGCCGCCGCGGCACCGTGCCGCGGCGGCATGAATTCTTCCCCGGGCCGGCGGATCCCCGCAGGCCACGAACTCTTTAGGCGCCAGCGGATCTCCGCCGGCCCCAGTACATCTTTCGAGGACACCCCATGGAAATCACCGCCAGCCTGGTGAAGGAACTGCGCGAGCGTTCCGGCGCCGGCATGATGGAATGCAAGAAGGCCCTGGCCGAGAACGGTGGCGACATCGATGCGGCGATGGAGCACCTGCGCAAGACGGGTCTTGCCAAGGCTGACAAGAAGGCCGGTCGCGTCGCGGCGGAAGGTCGCATCGGCGTCGCCCAGGCCGACGGCAAGGCGGTTCTGGTCGAAGTCAACTGCGAAACCGACTTCGTCGCCAAGGACGAGAACTTCCTGAACTTCGTCGAGACCGTCTCGCAGGCCGCACTGGCCTCCGGCGCGGCTGACGTCGAAGCCCTGAAGATCGCCAAACTTGCCGACGGCTCCACCGTCGAGGAAACCCGCGCTGCGGTCATCGCCAAGGTCGGCGAGAACGTGCAGGTGCGCCGCATGGCCCGCTTTGAAAGCAGCGACAACGTCGCCGCCTACATCCACGGCGGCCGCATCGGCGTGCTGGTCGAGGTCAAGGGCGGTGACGCCGAGCTGGCACGCGGCATCGCCATGCACGTTGCAGCCATGAACCCGCCGCACAACAAGGCAGCGGATGTTCCGGCGGACTTCCTAGCCAAGGAAAAAGAAATCGAGCTGGCCAAGATGTCCGAGAAGGATCGCGCCAAGCCGGCCGAGATCCTCGAGAAGATCATCAGCGGCAAGGTGAACCGCATCATCAATGAGGTCACCCTGTACGGTCAGCCCTACGTCCTCAACACCGACCAGACCGTCGAGGCCGCGCTGAAGGCCGCTGGCGCCGACGTCCTGCGCTTCGAGCGGCTGGCGGTTGGCGAAGGCATCGAGAAGGTGGTTGAGGACTACGCCGCCGAAGTGATGAAGGCCGCGGGTCTGGCCTGAGCCCGACGCTGCCGTCTGTTGGAAGCCTGCGGGGCGCGGCGCAAGCTGCGCCCCGCATTCTTTTCAGCGCCAGAGCGCCTTCCACCCGCACCGTCGGATCGGCGGGCCGGCACCGTGGCATAATTCACGCGCCCTTGGCCTTGCCGGGGCGCCTTTCCGTCCCCCGGGAGTCCGGCATGTCGATCGCAATTCGCGACGTCGGCGAGCATGATCTTGATTCTGTACTGGCGCTCAACAACAGCGCCGGCCAAGGCATTCTTCCGCTGGATGCCGAACGCGTCCGTTTCTTCATGCGCCATGCCGACTACTTCCGCGTCGCCGAAGTCGACGGCCAGATGGCGGGTTTCCTGATTGCACTGCGGCCAGGTACCCCGTACGGAAGCTCCAACTATCGCTGGTTCTGCGAGCGCTACGAGGAGTTCCTCTACATCGACCGCATCGTGGTCGCAGGCTCGCGCCGCGGGGCAGGCCTCGGCAAAGTGTTCTATGCCGATGTCACCAGCTACGCCGAAGTGCGCGTGCCGATACTTGCCTGCGAAGTGTTTCTTGAGCCGCGCAACGACGCCGCCCTGCTGTTCCACGGCACCTACGGCTTTCGCGAAGTCGGTCAGCACCAGATGGAAGAGGCGGGCCGTGAGGTCAGTCTGTTGGTCAAGGATCTGCCCAGCTTCGAGTACGTCAACACCACCTATCTCGCCCACGGCGGCCTGCCTGATGAAGTCTGGCTGCAGAGCCGGCCTCGGCTCGACCAGCCCGCTGCGCGCGCCACCGGCACCTGAGGCCCCATGAATTCAGCGCTGAATTTTGAACAGGCGGGTGAACTCAAGATCGGCCAGGTCGGCGTCGCCAACCTTCGCGTGCGAGAGCTCGACGTGGCGCGACTGGTCGCCGAGATGCGCGAACGCGTCGAGCGCGCGCCCAAGCTGTTCGGACGCGCTGCGGTCATTGTCGACTTCGGCTCCTTGAGCCGCTGCCCCGCCGAGGACGAAGCTCGTGCCCTGATCGACGGTCTGCGTGCTGCGGGCGTACTGCCAGTCGCGCTGGCCTTCGGCACTCGAGAGATCGAGGCGCTGTCGGAGCGCATCGGCCTGCCGCTGATGGCGAAGTTCCGGGCTCAGTACGAAAGCGCACACGCGGAAGCAGCACCCGCGGAAAGCGCGCCGGCACCGCGCCGCCGCCAGGCCGAACCCGCTGTCGAACCCGCTCCGGCGACATCGGCTCCTGCACCCCTGCCCGCGAGTGGAAGCCAGATGCAGGTGCAGCCGGTACGCTCGGGCCAGCAGGTGTATGCGCAGGGCCGCGACCTGACGGTCTGCGCCATGGTCGGCAACGGCGCTGAAGTGATCGCCGACGGCAGCATCCACATCTACGGAAGCCTGCGCGGGCGCGCGCTGGCCGGCGCTCGTGGCGATGTGAATGCCCGCATCTTCTGCCGCGAATTCCATGCCGAACTGGTGGCCGTGGCGGGACAGTACCGGGTGATGGAATCCATCCCTGAAGAGCTGCGCGGCAAGCCCGTGCAGATCTGGCTTGAACACGACAAACTGCAGATCGCGGTGATGGCCTGAGGGCCTGCTGCAATCCATCGACGCAACCGCAAAGCGACAGAACGGAGTACGTGCCTTGGCAGAGATCATCGTCGTCACCTCAGGCAAGGGTGGTGTAGGCAAGACCACCAGCAGTGCCAGCATCGCCGTTGGCCTGGCCAAGCAGGGCAAGAAGGTCGCAGTGATCGACTTCGACGTTGGCCTGCGCAATCTTGACCTGATCATGGGCTGCGAGCGCCGGGTGGTGTACGACTTCGTCAACGTCATCCACGGCGAAGCCACGCTGAAGCAGGCCCTGATCAAGGACAAGCGCTTCGACAACCTGCACGTGCTGGCCGCTTCGCAGACCCGCGACAAGGACGCCCTGAACAAGGAAGGCGTCGAGAAGGTGCTGAACGAACTCGCCGCAGAAGGCTTCGACATTATTCTGTGCGACAGCCCGGCGGGCATCGAGAAGGGCGCCTTCCTCGCGATGTACTTCGCCGACCAGGCGATCGTCGTGGTCAACCCCGAAGTCAGCTCGGTGCGTGACTCGGATCGCATCCTCGGCCTGCTCGCCAGCAAGACCCGTCGCGCCGAGCGCGGCGAGCGCGTGCAGGAACACCTGCTGCTGACCCGCTACAACCCCAAACGCGTCGAAGCCGGCGAGATGATGAGCATCGCCGACGTCGAGGAAGTGCTGGGCATCAAGGCGATCGGTGTGGTTCCCGAAAGCCCCGACGTGCTGTCTTCGTCGAACAAGGGCGAGCCGGTGATTCTCGACGCGGAGTCGCCCGCGGGCCAGGCCTACGCGGATGCGGTCGCACGCATCCTCGGCGAAACCCGCCCGATGCGTTTCACCCAGGTCGAGAAAAAGGGCCTTCTGCAGAAATGGTTCGGAGGCTAGAACGCACCATGGGACTTTTCGATTTCCTGAAATCCAAGCCCAAGGCGACCGCCAGCATCGCCAAGGAACGCCTGCGCATCATCGTCGCGCAGGAGCGCAGCAACCGCGGTGGCCCGGACTACCTGCCCCTGCTGCGGCGTGAACTGCTGGAGGTCATCCGCAAGTACGTCAACGTCGACGTCGACGCGGTCAAGGTCGACCTGCAGAAAGACGGCGAGCACGACGTGCTAGACATCTCGGTCGCCCTGCCCGAGAGCGAAAGCCGCACTCGACCCGAGTAGTCCCGTGAGCGAGCTCGAGCCCGAGGTACTGCGGCTGGGTGAGCTCGGCTTCGAGGCCCCTGCCCGCCTGTTGCAGGGCTACGGCCTGCAGCTCGTGCGGGTGCCCGATGACACGCCTATTCCCGGTAGCTACTGGGGCGAATGCGAGGCCGGGCTGATCGGCTGCAGCGTGTATGCCCGCGCCGATACGCCTGTGCACTCGCTGCTGCACGAAGCCTGTCACCTGATCGTGCTGCCCCCCGAGCGCCGCGCGAGCATCCATACCGATGCGACCGATTCCATCGAGGAAGAGGACGCCACCTGCTATCTGCAGATCCTGCTGGCCGATGCGCTTCCGGGCGTAGGCAGCGCACGACTGATGCAGGACATGGACGCCTGGGGCTACAGCTACCGGCTGGGCTCGACCCGTGCCTGGTTCGAGCAGGATGCGGAGAACGCGCGCCGCTGGCTGGAGGAACGCGGATTGCTACCACTGCCTGAACTTGAAGGCTCGGCGCTGGCGGCCTGAGAACGGGCCTCATCGTTCGCGAACTTCGTTTAGCGTCCGGCTTCTGCTGGACGTGCTGGTAGATGCGCTGCGCTTATCTACCCTACGACTACGAAGGACGCTTTGATCCGGTCGAAGCCAACCCGCGTGGTCGGCTTCGATCAATACAAGGCGTCACTCTCACTTGTAGGGTAGATAAGCGCAGCGCATCTACCGGCTCTTCGCCCCCTACTCTGGCGTATCGAAAGTCCCGGTTGGCCTGCGCCGTCGCGCGGTTGATAATCACGGGGCTTTGCTGCGGCATCCGGCCGTGGCACCCACCCCCTCAAGGAGATCCCCCATGTCGAATTCCGTCGTGATCGTCGGCGCCAAGCGCACGGCCATCGGTTCGTTCCAGGGTCAGTTCACCGGCGTGCCTACGCCAACCTTGGGGGCCGCAGCGATCAGCGCCGCGCTCGCGCAGGCCGGTGTCGCCGGGGATGCGGTGTCCGAAGTCATCATCGGCTGCGTGCTGCCGGCCAATCTTGGCCAGGCGCCGGCACGGCAGGCCTCGATCGCCGCCGGCCTGCCGCTGGCCGCGGGCGCCACCACGATCAACAAGGTCTGCGGTTCGGGCATGAAGGCGATCATGCTGGGCCACGATCTGATCAAGGCCGGTTCGGCCTCGGTGGTTGTGTCCGGCGGCATGGAGTCGATGACCAACGCGCCGCACATGGTCGCCGCCCGCGCCGGCATTCGCTACGGCGACGGCAAGCTGGTCGACCACATGGCCTGGGACGGCCTGACCGATCCCTACAAGGGCCAGGCCATGGGTGTGTTCGGCGAAGCCTGCGCCGACAAGTACAACTTCACCCGCGAGGCGCAGGACGCGTTTGCCATCGAGTCGGTGAACCGCGCGATGGCCGCGCAGGCTGCCGGCAGCTTCAAGGACGAGATCGCCGCGGTCACCGTCGCCGGCCGCAAGGGCGACGTGCAGATCAATGCCGATGAAGAACCCGCGCGCTGCGATGTGTCCAAGATTCCCAGCCTGCGTGCTGCCTTCCGCAAGGAGAACGGCACGATCACCGCCGCCAGCGCTTCCAAGATCAGCGACGGCGCAGCTGCACTGGTGCTGATGGGCGAAGACGCTGCCAAGGCCGCCGGCGCCACTGCGATTGCGCGCATCGTCGGCCATGCCACCCACGCGCAGGCCCCGGAATGGTTCACCACCGCACCGGTCGGCGCGATGGAGAAGCTGCTGAAGCAGGTTGGCTGGAGCGTGGCCGATGTCGATCTGTTCGAGATCAACGAAGCCTTTGCCGTGGTCACCATGGCGGCAATGGCCGATCTGTCGATCCCGCACGAGAAGGTCAACGTCAACGGCGGCGCCTGCGCCCTCGGCCATCCCATCGGCGCCTCCGGTGCCCGCGTGGTAGTGACCTTGATCCATGCGCTGAAGGCTCGCGGACTGAAGCGTGGCGTGGCCAGCCTGTGCATCGGCGGCGGCGAAGCCACCGCACTGGCGATTGAACTGGTCTGATTGGACCAAGGACGCCCGGCCTTCAGCGCCGGGCGTCTCTCTTCGGCGTCATCGCGCCGCTCTCTTCCCGGCTCCGCAGTACGCGGATCCCTCAGGACGCATTCGCCCCCGATGCCTGCCCTGCACTCCCAGATCGATCCGCGCTCGCCCGAGTTCGCGGACAACGCCGCCCACCTGAAATCGCTGGTCACTGATCTGCGCGCCCAGCTCGATCGCGTCGCGCTTGGCGGCGGCGAAAAGGCGCGCGACAAGCACGTCGCCCGCGGCAAGCTGCTGCCGCGCGAGCGTGTCGACGCGCTGCTCGACCCGGGCTCGCCCTTTCTTGAGATCGCGCCGCAGGCCGCGCACGGCATGTACGAGGATCAGGCACCCGGCGCAGGCCTGGTAGCCGGCATCGGCCGCGTGCACGGCGGCGAAGTGATGGTGCTCGCCAACGACGCCACGGTGAAGGGCGGCACCTACTTTCCGATGACGGTGAAGAAGCACCTGCGCGCGCAGGAGATCGCTCGCGAGAACCGGCTGCCCTGCGTCTACCTGGTCGACTCCGGCGGCGCCTTTCTGCCGCTGCAGGACGAGGTCTTCCCCGACCGCGAGCACTTCGGCCGGATCTTCTACAACCAGGCGCGCCTCAGCGCCGAGAACATCCCGCAGATCGCGGTGGTGATGGGCAGCTGCACGGCCGGCGGCGCGTATGTACCGGCGATGTGCGACGAATCGATCATCGTCAAGGAACAGGGCACGATCTTCCTCGGCGGCCCTCCGCTGGTGAAGGCTGCGACGGGTGAGGTCGTGGACGCCGAATCGCTGGGCGGTGCCGAAGTGCACACCAGCGTGTCCGGTGTGGCCGACCACTTCGCTGAAAACGACCGCCACGCCCTGCAGATCGCCCGCGACATCCTCAAGCACTTGAACCGCAGCAAGCAGCCTCCGGTCGCACTGCAGCCTTCGCAGGAGCCGCTGTACCCGACCGAAGAACTCTACGGCGTGGTGCCACGCGACACCCGCCGACCCTTCGATATCCGCGAAGTCATCGCACGCCTGGTCGACGGCTCGGAGTTCCAGGAATTCAAGGCGCGCTACGGCAAGACGCTGGTCTGCGGCTTCGCCCATGTCTACGGCATGCCGGTCGGCATCATCGCCAACAACGGCATCCTGTTTTCGGAGTCCGCGCTGAAAGGCGCGCACTTCATCGAGCTGTGCAACCAGCGCGGCATCCCCCTCGTTTTCCTGCAGAACATCACCGGCTTCATGGTCGGCAAGAAGTACGAGAACGCCGGTATCGCCAAGGACGGCGCCAAGATGGTCACCGCGGTGGCCTGCTCCTCGGTGCCGAAGTTCACCATCGTCATCGGCGGCAGCTTCGGCGCCGGCAACTACGCGATGTGCGGCCGTGCCTACGGCGCGCGCTTCATGTGGACCTGGCCGAACGCGCGGATCTCGGTGATGGGCGGCGAGCAGGCGGCCAGCGTGCTGGCTACGGTCCGTCGCGATGGCCTGGAGAGCGCCGGCAAGACCTGGAGCGCCGAGGATGAAGAGTCCTTCAAGGCCCCCATCCGCGACCAGTACGAGCGCCAGGGACATCCCTATTACGCCACCGCGCGCCTCTGGGACGACGGCGTGATCGACCCGGCCGACACCCGCCGCGTGCTGGGCCTGGGCCTGGCCGCCAGCTTGAATGCTCCGATCGAGCCGCCGCGCTATGGCGTCTTCCGCATGTAACCGGCACCGGGCAGGGTCACTGCCCTGCCCGCTCCAAGGAACTGAAATGGTCAGCGAATCTCCTCTCAATGTACGCACCGTCGCCGGTGTCGCCACCCTCACGCTCGACCGCCCCAAGATTCACAACGCCTTCGATGATCTGCTGATCGAAGCCTTGATCGAGGCCCTGCGCGCGGTCGAAGAAGACGATGCCGTGCGCGTGGTGGTGCTGACGGGCGCAGGAGCTTCGTTCTCGGCGGGTGCCGATCTCAACTGGATGAAGCGGATGGCGCAGGCCTCCGAGAAGGAGAACCGCAAGGACGCCCGCCAGCTGGCCAAGCTGATGCGCGTGCTGAACCATCTCGACAAGCCCACAATCGCGCGGGTCAATGGCGCCGCGCTTGGCGGAGGCGTTGGCCTCGTGGCCTGCTGCGACATCGCGATTGCCTCCAGCGAGGCTCGCTTCGGCCTGACCGAAACCCGCCTCGGTCTGGTGCCTGCGGTCATTTCGCCCTACGTGATCGACGCCATCGGCGCGCGTCAGGCGCGCCGATTGTTCCTGACCGCCCAGGTCTTCGAGGCCGTTGAAGCCGCGCGAATCGGGCTGGTGCATGCAGCAGTGCCGGCCGCCGAGCTCGATGCCGCGGTCGACGCGGAAGTCGAGCGCCTGAAGACCGCCGGCCCGAACGCCGTGCTGGAAGCCAAGCGTCTCGTGCAGCGCATCCAGCACCCGGACAGCAAGCAGCGCCGCGCGCTGGACGAAGCCAATGCGGACCTGATCGCGTCGCTGCGCGTTTCCGACGAGGGCCAGGAAGGTCTGAACGCCTTCTTCGAACGCCGCCCCGCGACCTGGCTCGACGCCTGAACCTGTGGCGTCGGCACGAACCCTGCAAAGCTGAATCCCGTATGCCGGCTCCGCCCTTCAGACGAAGGTATTCGTCTAGGCAGCGTTTAACCCGGTTTATACTTTCGAGCTCCTGACAGCGCCCTGGCAGGCTTCTGCACTGCCACGCGCCCAAGGTCCGCATCGTCTCCCCATCGTGCAAGCCCGGCCAGGTCATCGTGAGCAGTCTGATCAAAGAGTTCAGCCAGTCGTCCCATATCGCCGGCGGCAACGCCCCCTTTGTCGAAGAGCTCTATGAGAGCTGGCTCGCGGACCCCTCCGCGGTGTCACCGGAGTGGCGCAGCTACTTCGATGGCCTGAAGGGTCGCGAAGCGGGCGACATCCCGCACTCGCTGGTCATGGCCGACATCATGCGCGCCGCTCGCGAAGCCGGCCGCGGCGTCATTGTCGCCGCCGACACCGACTCGCAGAAGCAGGCGGCCGTACTGAAAATGGTCACCGCCTACCGTTCGCGCGGTCATCTGCAGGCCAAGCTGGACCCCTTGGACATGGCGGCCAAGCAGCCGGCGCCTGACCTCGACCTGCCCTTCCACGGGCTAGCGAAGGAAGACCTCAACACCGAATTCAACACCGGCATGCCGTCCGGCCCGCAGCGCATGAAGCTGGTCGATCTGCTGGCGCATCTGAAGGCCACGTACTGCGGTTCGATCGGTGCCGAGTTCATGCACATCGCCGAAGCTGAACAGCGCCGCTGGATGTACGAGCGCCTCGAAGCGGTCGGCGACAACTTCCAGTTCGCACCCGAGCGCCGCAAGCGGGTGCTCGCCAAGCTGACCCAGTCCGAAGGCCTGGAGCGCTACCTGCACACCAAGTACGTCGGCCAGAAGCGCTTCTCGCTGGAAGGTGGCGAAAGCCTGATCCCGCTGATGGACGACCTGATCCACCGTGGCGGCGATTCCGGCGTCAAGGAAATGGTCATCGGCATGGCCCACCGTGGCCGCTTGAACGTGCTGGTCAACACCTTGGGCAAACCGCCACACCAGCTGTTTGCCGAGTTCGAAGGCAAGCACGAAGGCCCGGTCGACGCGACCCGCTCGGGTGACGTGAAGTACCACATGGGTTTCTCGGCCGACGTCCGCACCCGCACCGGTTCGATCCACCTGACCCTGGGCTTCAACCCCTCGCATCTGGAAATCATCGACCCGGTGATCGCTGGCAGCGTGCGCGCCCGCCAGACCCGCCGCGAAGACACCGAACGCAAGCAGGTGATTCCGGTGCTGATCCACGGCGACGCCGCGTTCGCCGGCCAGGGCGTGGTGATGGAGCTGCTGCAGATGTCGCAGGCCCGCGGCTTCGCGGTCGGCGGCACCGTGCACGTGGTGATCAACAACCAGGTCGGCTTCACCACCCACCGCGTCGACGACGCACGTTCAACGCTGTATTGCACCGACGTCGCCAAGATGGTCGGCGCGCCGATCCTGCATGTGAACGGCGATGACCCCGAAGCGGTGGTGTTCTGCGCCCAGCTGGCCTTTGACTTCCGCCAGCGCTTCAACAAGGACGTGGTGATCGACCTGATCTGCTACCGCCGCCACGGCCACAACGAGGCCGACGAGCCGGCCGCGACCCAGCCGCTGATGTACCAGAACATCCGCAGCCGCAAGTCGACGCGCGAGCTGTACGCCGATGCGCTGGTCTCCGACGGCGTGTTGAGCGCCGACGAGGTCAAGGCACTGGTCGACGACTACCGCGACCTGCTCGACAACAACGGCAACGCGGTCGAGCTTGCCGCTGGCGTGGTCGACAAGTTCGCCACCGACTGGACGCCCTACATCAATGGTGAGCTGTCGGACCCGGCCGAAACCGGCGTGCTGCGCAAGAACCTCGACAAGCTCGCCAAGCAGATCAACACGCTGCCGGACGGCCTGAAGCTGCATCCGCGCGTGGCCAAGATCTACGATGACCGCATGAAGATGGTCACCGGCGAGCTGTCGATGGACTGGGGCTTCGCCGAGAATCTCGCCTACGCGACCCTGCTTGAAGAGGGCTACAAGCTGCGCCTGGTCGGGCAAGACGCCAACCGCGGCACGTTCTTCCACCGCCATGCCGCCCTGCACGACCAGAACACTGGCGAGACCTATCTGCCGCTTCGCAAGCTGGTCGAGAACCCGGTGCACGTCACCATCATCGACTCGCTGCTCAGCGAAGAAGCGGTGATGGCCTTCGAATACGGCTTCGCCACCGCCGACCCGACCACGCTGACCATCTGGGAAGGCCAGTTCGGCGACTTCGCCAATGGCGCGCAGGTGGTCATCGATCAGTTCATCAGCTCGGGCGAGGCCAAGTGGGGCCGTCTGTGCGGGCTCGCGCTGTTCCTGCCCCACGGCTACGAAGGCCAGGGCCCCGAGCACAGCTCGGCGCGACTTGAGCGCTTCCTGCAGCTGTGCGCGCTGAACAACATCCAGGTCTGCGCACCGACCACGCCGGCGCAGATGTTCCACATGATCCGTCGCCAGATGAAGCGCCGGGCGCGCAAGCCGCTGGTGGTGATGACTCCAAAATCGATGCTGCGCCACAAGCAGTCGGTGTCGACGCTGGAAGACCTGGCCTCGGGCGGCTTCCAGAACCTGATTCCCGACAGCCTCGTCAAAGATGCGAAGAAAGCCTCGCGGGTGGTGGTGTGCTCGGGCAAGGTCTATTACGACCTGCTGGAAGACCACGAGAAGCGCGGCCTGCAGGATGTCGCCATCGTCCGCGTCGAGCAGCTCTACCCCTTCCCGCGCGAACTGCTGACCAACGAGCTGAAGCGCTTCGCCAGCGCCAAGGACGTCATCTGGTGTCAGGAAGAACCGCAGAACCAGGGCGCCTGGTACCAGATCCAGCACCATCTGCGCTTCTGCCTGCAGTCCGGCCAGCACCTGAGCTACGCCGGCCGTTCGCGCTCGGCCGCACCCGCCTGCGGCCACTATGCAACCCACGCCAAAGAGCAGGCCAAGCTGGTGGAAGATGCACTCGTCGGCAAGCTGGCCGGCGACGAGCACCTGCCCGAGTAAGCTCTCGCACACCCCTTTCGCCTCTTCCGCATCGACACCCACGCATACGCCTCAAGGATCCGCCATGAGCATCGAAGTCAAAGTCCCCGTCCTGCCTGAATCGGTCAGCGACGCCGTCATTGCCACCTGGCACAAGAAGGCCGGCGACGCCGTCAAGCGCGACGAGAACCTGGTGGATCTGGAAACCGACAAGGTGGTGCTGGAAGTGCCGGCCACGGCCGACGGCGTGCTCAAGGAAATCAAGTTCGAAGCCGGCGAAACCGTCACCAGCCAGCAGGTGATCGCGATCATCGAGGAAGGCGCGGCAGCGGCGCCGGCCAAGGCCGATGAAAAGAAGGCAGACGCCAAGGCCGATGCGCCGAAAGCGGAGAAAGCTGAAGCCAAGCCCGCCGCCAAGAGCGCGGACGTCAGCGACCTTTCGCCCGCCGGCCGTCGCGTGGCCACGCAGGAAGGCATCAACCCGGCCGAGGTCGACGCCACTGGTCGCGGCGGCCGCGTCACCAAGGAAGACTTGGTGAACCATCTGAACAAAGCCGGCGTGACCGCGGCCGGCGGCGCCCGCCCCGAGCAGCGCGTGCCGATGACCCGCATCCGCACCCGCATCGCCGAGCGCCTGATGCAGTCGAAGAACTCGATCGCGATGCTGACCTCGTTCAACGAGGTCAACCTCGGCGAAGTCATGAAGATGCGCAAGGCCATGGGCGAGAGCTTCGAGAAGACCCACGGCATCAAGCTGGGCTTCATGAGCTTCTTCGCCAAGGCCGCGGCCAATGCGCTGCAGCGCAGCCCGATCATCAACGCCTCGGTCGACGGCAGCGACATCATCTATCACGGCTACGCCGACATCTCGGTGGCCGTGTCCACCGACAAGGGCCTGGTGACGCCGGTGCTGCGCAATGTCGAGTCGATGGGCTTCGCCGAAGTCGAAGCCGCGATCGCGAGCTTCGCCAAGAAAGCGCGCGACGGCAAGCTGGGCCTGGAAGACCTGCAGGGCGGCACCTTCACCATCACCAACGGCGGCACCTTCGGCTCGCTGATGAGCACACCGATCGTCAACCCGCCGCAGTCGGCCATCCTCGGCATGCACGCCATCAAGGAGCGCCCGATCGCCGAAAACGGCCAGGTTGTGATCGCCCCGATGATGTACATCGCGCTCAGCTACGACCACCGCATCATCGACGGCAAGGACGCCGTGCTGTTCCTGGTCGACATCAAGAACCAGCTGGAGAATCCGCATCGGATGCTGCTGGGCCTGTAAGGCCCTGCAGCATCCGACGGGATTGGGGATTCGGGATTGGGGATTCGCAAGAGCGCGCGATTTCCACTGAATCCGCAGGTTCATAGGGTGGGGCTTGACCCACCGGCTTTGCAGACAAGTTCAGTCTCGCCGCGCCCTGCTCCTAACGAATCCCGAATCCCCAATCCCGAATCCCTTGTGAGCAAATGAAATGAGCGAGCAGCAGCAATTCGATGTCGTCGTCATCGGTGGTGGCCCCGGTGGCTATGTGGCCGCGATCCGCGCCGCGCAGCTGGGCATGAAGGTGGCCTGCGTCGATGCCTTCAAAGGCAAGGCCGACGGCAAACTCGCGCTCGGCGGCACCTGCTTGAACGTGGGCTGCATCCCGTCGAAGGCGATGCTCGACTCCTCGCGCCAGTTCCACAACCTGACCCACATGTTCGCGGACCACGGCATCAGCGCCGACAACGCGAAAATCGACGTCAAGACGATGGTTGGCCGCAAGGACAAGATCGTCAAACAGTTCAACGGCGGCGTCGCCAGCCTGTTCAAGGCCAACAAGGTCACCGCCTTCCACGGCTTCGGCAGCCTGCACAAGGGCAACGTGGTCAAGGTCAAGGCGCATGACGGCAATGACGTCGAACTCAAAGCCACCAATGTGATCCTGGCCGCGGGCTCGACCTCGATCGAGCTGCCGTTTGCCAAGTTCGATGGCAAGCACATCGTCGACAACATCGGCGTGCTCGATTTCGAAGACACGCCCAAGCGACTCGGCGTGATCGGTGCCGGCGTGATCGGCCTTGAAATGGGCAGCGTGTGGAAGCGCCTGGGCGCCGAGGTCACCATTCTTGAGGCAATGCCCGACTTCCTGGCCGCCGCCGATGCCGACATCGCCAAAGCGGCCCAGCGCGAGTTCAAGAAGCAGGGCCTGGACATCAAGCTCGGCTGCAAGGTCTCCGAGGCCGTCGTCGAAAAAGACGAAGTCCACCTGACCTACAACGACGGCAAGCAAGACCATCAGCTGGTCGTCGACAAACTGCTGGTCGCGGTCGGCCGTCGCGCCGCTACGTCCGGACTGTTGTCTGATGATTGCGGAGTGCAACTGACCGAGCGCGGCATGATCAGCGTCGATGAGCACTGCCACACCGGCGCTGACGGCGTATGGGCGATCGGCGACTGCGTGCGCGGGCCGATGCTGGCGCACAAGGCCAGCGAAGAAGGCATCGCGGTGGCCGAAATGATCGCCGGCCTGCCCGGCCACATCGACTTCAACACCGTGCCCTGGGTCATCTACACCGAGCCGGAAATCGCCTGGGTCGGCAAGAACGAGAAGGAACTCAAGGACGCCGGCATTCCCTACAAGGTCGGCACCTTCCCCTTCGCCGCCATCGGCCGCGCCGTGGCAATGAATGAGACCGCCGGCATGGTCAAGGTCATCGCCCACGCCGAAACCGACCGCATCCTCGGCATGCACCTGTGCGGCGCCAACGTCAGCGAGCTGGTGCACGAAGGCGTGGTGGCGATGGAGTTCAAGGGCTCCGCCGAAGACCTCGCCCGCATCTGCCACGCCCACCCGACCCTGTCCGAAGCCGTGCATGAGGCTGCGTTGGCGGTGGACAAGCGGGCGATTCACAAGGCGAACTGAGTAAGGGCCGGGATTCGGGATAGGGGATTCGGGATTCGTTGTTCAGGCCGCGCCAGCCCCGAACTCCGCCCCGAACCCCTCCGCTCTGAGCCCCTCTCCCTGCGGAGCGGCTCAGCACTGTCGGCTGCCGGTGGCAGCCGACGGTGCTGGGAGCCCGAGCGAAGCGAAGGTGGGGTTGGGGAGAGGGTCCGGCCGAAGCGCAGCCTCCGGACTGGCCAAAAGCTAATTCGTTGAGCCCCTCTCCCGGTGGGAGAGGGGTTGGGGAGAGGGTCCGGGCAGAGCGCAGCGCACCAAGCTGGCGACGAGAACCGCCCCTGAAGCCCCTCTCCCCTCGTGGGAAGCGCAGGAGAGCGCTTGTCGGCTGCCGGTGGCAGAGCCGACGCTCTCTGGAGCCCGAGCGAAGCCAAGGAAGGTTGGGAGAGGGGGAAATCTCGCGTCAAGCACTCCACCCTTCTCCCCCAGCCTGTCTTCGCTCCGCTTGGGCTCAGGCAGGCTCTGCTGCCACCGGCAGCGGGTAGACGCCCGCCCCCGCTTCCCTCAGGGGGAGAGGGGTTGGGGAGAGGGGGAACCGGGGTCGCGACAAGCGCTTGCCCCCTCTCCCCCGACCCCTCTCCCACGAGGGGAGAGGGGGGCAAAGAGCGCGGCCTCGTAGCTTTCGCTGTCGTAGTAGCCAAGTCAGCAACCAAAACCCACCCCAGCCCCTCAAGCCCGCATCGAATCCCGAATCTCGAATCCCCAATCCCGCCAACATGAAAACCCTCTGCATCTACTGCGGCTCCAACGCCGGCAACGACCCCCGCTACGCCGAAGCCGCCGTCACCCTCGGCAAGCGCATCGCGGCCGAAGGATTGGGCCTCGTCTACGGTGGCGGCAACGTCGGCCTGATGGGCATCGTCGCCGACACCGTGCTTGAAGCCGGCGGCGAAGTGATCGGCGTCATCCCCGAGCACCTGATGCAGTGGGAGGTCGCCCACAAGGGCGTGACCCGTCTCGAAGTGGTCGGCTCGATGCACGCGCGCAAGGCGCGCATGTTCGATCTGTCCGACGGCTTCATCGCCCTGCCCGGCGGCTTCGGCACCCTGGACGAAATGTTCGAAATGCTGACCTGGCGCCAGCTCGGCCTCGGCGACAAACCCTGCGCCTTCCTGGACGTCGCCGGCTTCTACGCCCCGCTCTTCCAGATGATCGACCGCATGGTCGACACCCGCTTCCTGCACCCCGACCAACGCCGAGACCTTTGGCAGGGCGAAGACATCGACGCCCTGTTCGAGTGGATGCACGCCTACACGCCCGCCAAGGCCGACAAATGGATGGACGAGAAGCGTCGCGGCGATTTGCGCTGAGGCCAAACCCTGCCCCACGCTCGGCTGAACTTCGAGGCATTACCAATGCGCCTCGGGCTGACCGCACGCCGATGACTGCCGAGCTCAGCTGGTCTCCTCTCTGACTTCGACGTGCCCACACACTTTGCATTTCCAGGTGTGCGAGTAGCGCCTCGGACCCTTGAAGAGCGAGATCGTGATTCTCTTCGACAGGTTCGCACCCATCGGATCCCTGGTTGCGTCCAGCCGCAGTCTGCCCCCGCACCTCTTGCACTTCTGGAACAAGGTCTGCCATACGAGCACCGCAAACCCAACGAGTGCTGCGAGAGCCCATAGGTCGGGATTCTCGATGCTTGTCATCGTTCAGATTCTCTATCGAAGCTGGTGGCGACCGCTGCGACTCCTGATCGCCTGGGAAGAAGACTTAGCCGATTCTTCGAAACAGGTGCTTGGGGCCGTCAAGCCTTTCCATCAAGACGAACGGGGCGTGGCTTCACCAGATGGCCGTGACCCACTTGCGGAAACCTGCTTCGAAGAAGACAAAGGAAACCCTGAAGGAACCATCCCGAGGATCTCATCAGAAGACGTGAGCCCGGCACGGGGTGGGACTTACTGGCGCACAACAAAGCAACTTTCTCTATGATTCGAAAGCACGCCATCCATGGCGTGCGGGAATCTGAAGTGGATCAGAGGTTCCTTAAACGGAAACCAAGGCCGTGGGTAGAAGAGTCCGATCTGCCGCCAGATTGCCGGGAATGAGAGCATTGAGATCGAAAAGTTCCCTCGATTGAGCTCAGGGTTCTTCTGGTTCCCCGTTTTCGAAAATAAACGCTTGAGCAGAATCGCTGCTGACACACTCCAATACCGGGACGTCTTCAAACATCGTCCAGGAGCAATTCTGCCCCAAATCCTGTTCCGCGGGCCACGAAAAGAGAACAACTTCGCAATTGTTGTTTAGGCTTCCACATGAGTGCTGACCACTGACGCTAACGCCACTGAACACCAAACCCGCGACAAACAACGACACACCTGAAAGAATGCGCATGGAACTTGCCACCTTGGAAGATTAGTCGACGAGTATCCAAGGCTACCTGTGCGTGCACCGCTGACGCAAGAGTCACGCTCTCGTAATCTCTGGCCTGCGCTGTTCGAGCACTCCAATGCAGTCCTCCAGCGCCGGCAGCAGGCGATCGATCAACTCGGCCGTCTCCTAAGGAAGCTCTGATTTATCCCAGCCCGGCTGGTAGAATTTTTGCATCACCCAC
>CAZPHV010000056.1:3152-36319 GCA_964586455.1 uncultured Aquimonas sp. | reverse complement strand
GACGCCCTGGCTGGTGCCTTGCCGTGACGCAGAAAAACTGGGGAGACCTCAGGCCGGGGCCCACCCTATGGGCTTGCGGGGTGATGTGGGTTGGGCCGAGGCTGCTCGGCCCAACCACAACCATTTGATCAGGCGATGCGTTCGGCGCCACCCATGTAGGGCCGCAGCACCTCGGGCACGGTGATCGAGCCGTCGGCGTTCTGGTAGTTCTCCATCACCGCAATCAGTGCGCGACCAATGGCCACGCCCGAGCCGTTCAGCGTGTGAACAGGCTCAGGCTTGCCGGTTTCCGGGTTGCGCCAGCGTGCCTGCATGCGGCGCGCCTGGAAGTCGCCGCAGTTCGAAACCGAGCTGATCTCACGGAAGGCGTTCTGCGCCGGCAGCCAGACTTCGAGGTCATAGGTCTTGGTTGCACCGAAGCCCATGTCACCGGTGCAGAGCAGCACCTTGCGATACGGCAGACCCAAGCGCTCCAACACCACTTCAGCGTGGCGCACCATCGCCTGATGCACGGCCTCGCTCTCGCGCGGGCGCGCGATCGCGACCAGCTCGACTTTCTCGAACTGGTGCTGGCGGATCATGCCGCGCACGTCACGGCCGTAGCTACCCGCTTCGGCACGGAAACACATCGAGTGCGCGGTGAGCTTCATCGGCAGCTCGGCATCTTCGACGATGCTGTCGCGGACGAGATTGGTGAGCGGCACTTCCGAGGTGGGAATCAGATAACGCGGGTGCTCGCCCACGGCCGTCTTGAACAGGTCTTCCTCGAACTTCGGCAGCTGGCCGGTTCCCTGCAATGCGTCGCCATTGACCAGCAGCGGAACATTGCATTCGAGGTAGCCGTGCTCATCGGCGTGCAGATTAAGCATGAACTGGGCAAGCGCGCGGTGCAGCCGCGCGAGCTCGCCGCGCAAGACCGTAAAGCGCGCACCGGACAGCTTGGCGCCGGCATCCCCGTCCAGCCACCCCTTCCTGACCCCCAGGTCGACGTGATCCTTGACCTCGAAGTCGAACACGCGCGGCGTGCCCCAGCGGTGCTGCTCGACGTTGTCGGCCTCACCGCCACCCAGCGGGACATCGTCGCCCGGCAAGTTGGGCACGCCCAGGCTGATCATGTCGATCGACAGGCGGATCTGCTCCAGGCGCTGTTCGCCGTCCTTGAGCTCCTCGGCGAAGCCATTCACCTCGGCCATCAGCAAGGTGACGTCTTCGCCCTTGCCCTTGGCCATACCGATCGCCTTGGAGCGCGTATTGCGCAGGTTCTGCAGCTCCTGCGTACGCGTCTGGATCTGCTTGCGCTCAGCCTCCAGCGCCTGCAGGCGCTCGACGTCCAGATCGAAGCCGCGGGTGTTCTTCAGGCGCTCGGCGGTGTCGGCGAGGTGGGCGCGCAGCAGTTGGGGGTCGAGCATGGGGAATCCCGCGGGTCAGGCTTGGCGAAAGACCCTCGATTATCGGCGCTGGCCGGGCCTAGCCGCAATGCAAGCCTGTTCGCCAGACGCTCATCATGGGTCAGACGCCGCGTGGCTACTGCCAATGCGCCGAGATCAACTTCCAGTCGCCGCTGTCCTCGCGCCAAGCGGTCTCGACCTGCCAGACGCGTGCCGACTCCGGCAGAAGCGTGCCCTGCCCGCCCGTGGCTACAGCGGTGAACCGCACCGTCGCACGCGCGTCGAACAGCTCGACATCGGCGGGGCCGAGAGTCAAGCCCAGACGCTGGTGGCGCAGCACCATGAGACGCAGGAGATTGCGCGCACCCTCGCGATCGAGACTGCCGGAGGCGATGAAGTCGTCCGCCACGAACTCCATCGCCGTGCCGACCTCGCGCGCTTCAATCGCTGCCTGCAAGCCGTCCATGGCCTCGCGCAGTCGCTGCTCCGCCGGAGCCCGGGCACAGCCGGCGAAAGCCAACACAACCAGCAGGCAGAGACTGATCGCCATGCCAGTAGAGCCGCGGCGGCCGTTTGTTTCAAGCGGGGTCATCACGCGTCGCACTCCGTCGATTACTCCGGATCTTCCATACAGAACCGCAGGCCATGCTCCGCCTTGCCTGCCCCGAGGGCCTATGCTCCAATCGTGAGAAACATACCGCAGGGCACGGACAGCAGCATACGGGCCTATGCGGCACATACGAACCGCACCGAACGAGGTGCGACAGGGAGGAAGAACCGAATGATCGCTACGCGCCCGTGGCTGGCCCAGTATCCGAAGAGCATTCCCGCCGAGATCGACCTCGATCAGTACCGCAACATCATTTCGGTGCTGGAGGACAGCTGCGACAAGTACCGCAGCCGGCCGGCCTTCGAGAACATGGGCAAGGTCATCAGCTACGACGAGCTCGACCGTCTGAGCTATCAGTTCGCCTGCCACCTGCTGCTGGATCTCAAGCTGAAGAAGGGTGACCGCGTCGCCCTGATGATGCCCAACCTGCTGCAGTATCCGATCGCGATCTTCGGCGTGCTGCGCGCTGGCCTGACCGTGGTCAATACCAATCCTCTGTACACGGCGCGCGAGCTCAAGCACCAACTCAACGACTCCGGCGCGGTCGCGATCGTGGTGGTCGAGAATTTCGCCAACGTCGTGCAGGAAGTCATCAAGGAGACCGAGGTCAAGCACGTGTTCACCACCGCGGTGGGCGACATGCTGGGCTTTCCGAAGCGGCAGATCGTCAACTTCGTGCTGAAGTACGTGCGTAAGGCGGTGCCTGACTTCAGCCTTCCAGGTGCGGTCAAGTTCGTGGATGCGGTCAGCGCGGGCGCCAGCAAGAAGCTGCCCGCCGTCGACATCGCCCCGTCCGACATCGCCTTCCTGCAGTACACCGGCGGCACCACCGGCGTGTCCAAGGGCGCCATGCTCACCCACCGCAACCTGGTGGCGAACATGCAGCAGTCCTCGGCCTGGCTGGGTGCGAACGTGAAGCTGGGCGAAGAGGAAATCATCACCGCCCTGCCGCTGTATCACATCTTTGCGCTAACGGCGAATTGTCTGGTCTTCATCAAGTTTGGTGGCCTGAACCATCTGATCACCAATCCGCGCGATATGCCCGGCTTCGTCAAGACGCTGTCCGGCATCCGCTTCACCGCAATCACCGGCGTCAACACGCTGTTCAACGGGCTGCTGAACACGCCGGGCTTCGACAAGCTCGACTTCTCGCGGCTTGGCCTGTCGCTGGGCGGTGGCGCTGCCGTGCAGCGCGCGGTGGCGGAGCGCTGGAAGAAGGTCACCGGCTGCGCCCTGGTCGAGGCGTATGGCTTGACCGAAACCTCCCCTGCTGCCTGCATGAACCTGATGGATTCCACCGAGCACACCGGCGCGATCGGTCTGCCCGTGCCCTCCACCGAGGCCTGCATCAAGGACGATGAAGGCAACATGCTGCCGGCGGGCGAAGTCGGCGAGCTGTGCCTGCGCGGGCCGCAGGTGATGGCCGGCTACTGGCAGCGCCCTGAGGAAACCGCCAAGACCATCGACGCCGAAGGCTGGCTGCACACCGGCGACGTCGCGCGCATGGATGACAACGGCTTCTTCTTCGTGGTCGACCGCAAGAAGGACATGATCCTGGTCTCCGGCTTCAACGTGTACCCGAACGAAATCGAAGACGTGATCGCTTTGATGCCCGGAGTGCTGGAACTCGCCGCAGTCGGCGTACCTGACGAGAAATCCGGCGAGGCGGTCAAGGTCGTGATCGTGCGTAAGGACCCGAACCTCACCGCCGAGCAGGTCAAGGCGCATGCGCGCGAACACCTGACCGGCTACAAGCAGCCAAGAATCGTGGAGTTCCGCACCGAGCTGCCGAAGAGCAACGTCGGCAAGATCCTGCGTCGCGAGCTGCGCGACGAGGCTGCAAAGTCCTGACTGCAGCGGGCCTGATTACGGCGATCTCACCGCTCCCGGCCGTCTGAACGCTGCGATCAGCGACCTCAGGCGGCTGGGCCAACCGGGTTGGCTGCGCCAAGATCTCGGGCACCTTCCAGCAGCCCGTGGAGGACACAGTGCCTCCCCTGCAGCGGAGTGCTGCTGCGCTGAGTGTCATAAGCACACCCAGCGTGCCTTCGGGCTTCCGAGCCCACGTTGACTGTGAGTTCCCACGCGCTCGCATGGACTCACCGGCTGTACGCGTTTCGCTCGCGAAAGGAGACGCGCGCAGGCCTGGCATCAAGGTCCAACCCTGCTCACGACCGGACGGCACGCGCCGCCTGCATTGGCACGTGTCCGCGATCGCGGGGCGACAAGGCTTACATGCATGCAGGCGCACACCGATTGAAGTCGCAATGCAGAACAGGGCCTGCTCCCGGCATGAACGGCATGGCCCCATCGCGGGTGTGAATGGGAACATCGAACAGCTCGCGCGTGGATTTGTTTCAAAAACTCCTTGTATCCTTGCGAGCAAACCAGAAGCGGACGTTCTAATTCAGAACCACGCCGCCTGCAGGACAGACGTCGCAGCAACACCCTCGCGACACCCCATCGGCCTCGTCCGCCGGCCCTCATCTGCGTCACGTCGCCCTGAATTGGAGTAGGCCTGAGCTTCTCCATGCGACGGTTTTCCCCAACTCTTCTGGGTCGACGCAGCGTGGGACCAGCAACGGCAAGCTCGGCGCCCCACCGCTCCTTGCATTTGCTGACAGCGGGCGTGTGCTGTTCGCTTTGGCCTTCAGGCGTGCGAACCGGGCTGCGCCGAAAACGTATCCACCGAAAGAGAGCTCGAATGCCACCGTCCATCGCCCTGCAGCGCCCCGACCTCAAGCACATCGACGAGGATCCCGCCTTCGCTGCGCGCCTCGACAAGCTCGTTCAACTGTCGCGCGAGCGCCATGTCAACACGTTCACCCAGATCGAATGGCCCGATGCCCTGCCCGAGGACGCGTGGTGGCTGTCGCCCGAGCTGCTGAGCGTGTACGGCACCGAACACGCTGAAACACTGTCCGAGCAGCAGCTGAAGCGGCTGTCGAAATGGGAGTGCATCAATCAGTTCAGCCTGAATGTCGAAGGTGAACGCGAACTGCTGAGCGCGTTGTCGGCCCAGCTCTATGCGCCCGACCTTCCGCATATCGACACCTACATCCACCACTTCATCGACGAGGAGAACAAGCACCTCTGGTTCTTCGCGGAGTTCTGCCGCCGCTATGCCGGCAAGATCTATTCAAGCAAGAAGGTCAACGTCGCCGGCGAGCGCTTCTGCCGCGAGATGGAGTTTTTCCTGCTGTTCGCGCGCATTTTCATCTTTGAAGAGATTGGCGGTTACTACAACGTGATCGCCGGCGGTGATGAACGCGTGTCGCCCTTCGTGCGGATGATCCATCAGGTGCATCACGCCGATGAGGCGCGCCACATCACGTTCGGCCGCACAATTCTCAGCCAATCGAAGGAGCTCGCGTTCTCCGCGGCGGACGCCGCCGAGCGCGAGGCCGCGGTAGCGCATCTGCAGCGCTATCTGCAGATTTCAGTCGAGTCGCTGTATCAGCCGGCGATGTATCGCGACAGCGGGATCGAAGCCGGCGTCGCGCTGCGCCGAACGCTGCTGGCGCATCCGGCGCGCCGCGAACATCACGCCACCAGGCTGCTCAAGCGACCGCTCAAGTTCATGAACGAGCTCGGCATTCCGCTGCAAGGACAGACCCCATGACAACCGAGACGCTTGGCATCGAGACCCTGCGCAGCTGGCTGCTGGAAAAGCACCCCGATCTCGACACCATCGACGACGAACTCGACCTGTTCGAGAACAAGCTCATCGACTCGCTCAACTTCGTCGAGTACATCCTGATCATCGAGGAGCTCATTGATCGGGAGATCCCGGTGACCCCTGATCTGGTGCCGCGAACCGCGAGCCTGGCCAAGGTTCGCGAGTATTTCCTAGCCGCGGCTTGAGCACTCGCGACCGCCGAACCCGGTTCAGCCCGGCGGGCTCGCAAACGTCCCCGAAACCCGCCGCGGTATGCGCTGAGCGGCGCGCTCGTCGCACTCCGCGCGGCGCCTTGAGCACTGCAGCGATCAGCGCCCCGACCCAGCACAGCCACCAGCGAATAAGCACGACCCCCTGCCTTGCCGCTCGATCGGCCAGGCACCAACCACTTTGAGATTCGGAGTCTTGTCATGCCCCTGCACGAAACCCGCGACCCCAGCCGCTTGATCCCCACCGCGCCGGTTCGCCCCATCCTGCTGACCGGCGCCACTGGCTTCCTTGGCGGCCATTACCTGCTGCGCAGGATCACCTGGCCTGGGGAGGTGTACGCGCTGGTACGCGGCGATTCACCGACGCAGGCACGCGCCCGGCTGTATGCGCACCTGGCCGACTGCGCCGCATCCTACGGGCTCGCCCTGCCCAAGGCCCTGCTGGATGCGCGCCTGAAGGTGCTGATCGGTGACATCACCCGACCGCTCTGCGGTATCGACGCCGACACGGTCGCGCAGCTTCGCGCGGGTGGCGTGCACGAGATCTGGCACTGCGCGGCCAGCCTGAAGTTCGAAGACAGGCATCGTCAGGAGATTCTGGAACACAACGTTGAAGGCACAGGCAACATGCTCGCGCTGTTCCATGCGCTTGCAGAGGGCGGCGCGTCGGACGCGCCCGCCGAGTTCGTGCACGTGTCCACGGCCTACAGCGTGGGCAAGGCGCAGGGGCAGATCGAGGAAGAGCGGCACTGCCTCGACCGCGAGTACAACAACGTCTACGAAGAGAGCAAGAACCTCGCCGAGAACCGCGTGGTCGAATTCTGTGCCGCGCGTGAATTGAGCTACCGCATCCTGCGTCCGACCATCGTGATGGGCCCGCGTGCCTCGCACCACAGCGGCACTACCCGTTTCGGCGTCTACGGGCTTGCCAAGGAGGTACGCCGCCTGCGCGAGACCCTGCTGAAGCTCAAGCACCGGCTGGAGTTGGAGGGCGACGAGCACGCCACCGCCAACCTGACGCCTGTCGATGAATGTGTCTACGACATGTTGCACCTCGGCGCGTACGGCTTCGACGACCGCCGCTTTTTTCACCTCAGCAACCCTGAGGGTGTCTCCGTGCCGAAGCTGATCGCGATGATCGATCAGAAGACCGGCGTCGACCGCCTGGCCTTCGTCTCGCACAAGAGCCCAGACCCCAGCCCGCTGCAGGATCTGTTCGACAGGCGCACGCGTTTCTATTCCGGCTACTACAACGCCGACAAACGCTTCAAGCGCAAGGCGCCACCGCAGCCGCAGCTCGACTGGGACGATGTCGAGCGGTATCTGACCGTGTTCATGGACGAGCTCGACAAGGAAACGGTCGGCGGCGGTTTCCGCATGCAGATCGTGCCGATGAGCGATGGCGCGACACTGAAGGTGTTCAGCTGCGGCAATCCCACGCTGCCGCCGGTCATTCTCGCCAACGCCTACGGCATGCCGGCCGAGTTCCTGTGGCCGCTGGCGCAACGCCTGCAGAACGACTTCCACGTCGTCACCTGGGAGTGCCGCTGGGTGCCCAATATCGAGGTGCCCTTTGAGCTTGAGGCCTGCGGCTCGATCCAACACGCCCGCGACCTGGTCGACATCCAGCGTGCCCTCGGCCTCGGCCCCGTGGGAGTCGCAGGCTGGAGCAGTGGCGCGCAGGTGGTGCTGCGCGCGATGTCCACCTTCCCCGACGCGATTCGCGCTGGGGTGCTACTGAACCCGGGCGTGTCGATCCGGCCGTCGGACGAGGTGCGCGTCACCCGCTTTGAGGCAGGCATCCGTTCGCTGTTCGACAAGATCTCCGGCAATTACCGCATGGCCGAGAAATACTGCGAGCTGATCTACGGCGCCGCCGGCGCTGACGCTGGCGACAGCAAAATGCTGAGCAGCATTCTGACCAGCACCGACCCCTACCTGATGTACATGACCAGCCTGCCCTTCCGCACGGCAGAGTCCCTGTTCCGCTACGCCAACATGATGCGGACCCTGTTCGCGGAACGCGAAGACGCCTGGACCCACGATGTCAGCCAGCCCGTCGTTGTACATGTCGCTGGCAAGGACGTCGTCACTCACCCGGACATTGGACAGGCACTGTGCGCGGGCCTGCGCCAGGGCAGCCTGAATTTCGACGAAAACGGCGACCACTTCGGCCACTACTACGACCAAAGCATCGCCGACCTGGTGCGCGGCCACCTGCTGACGCGATTGCAGCAAGCGGCGTGACCGAGGCGCAGCCCATGGACACGAGCAACGCCGCTCGCTACTTCCTCGCTTCGGTGGACCGCTTCCCGCAGCGCCCGGCCCTGTGGATCGAAGGTCGCAGCTGGACGTATGCGGAGCTGCACGCCGCGGTCTGCCGCCTGCGTACCGCCCTCGAAGCGCACCCGGGCTCGGTGTGCGCGACTGTGGCCGACCGCAGCCTCGTGGCCTACTGCGCGCCGCTGGCCTGCATGCTGGCGGGCCGCATCCACGTGCCGCTGGGCACCAGCTTCCCACCGGAGCGCATGGCACACATCCTGGGCAGAACCCGACCCAGCGTGCTGATCTGCGACGGCAGCGGCGCATCCCTGCTGGAAGCGCTGCTGCCGCGAATCGACTTTCCACTCGCCGTGGTCACACTCGACACCGAGGTCGATTCTGCGGCCGCCGGAACTGCGTCGGCGCCGAAATTCCCGTCAAGCCAAGCGGGCGAGCTCGGCATAACCAGCTCCGGCCTGGCCGTGGACGACCGCGAGATCGCCTACGTGCTGTTCACCTCCGGCAGCACCGGCCTGCCCAAGGGAGTCGCAGTCGGCCGCGCGGCCCTGTGCGCCTACGTCGATGCGGTACTCGCCCAGTACCCCGAACTGGATGAGCACCAGCGCTGCAGCCAGTTCTTCGAGCCGACTTTTGACCTCTCGCTGCACGACATGTTCGTGACCTGGGCCGCGGGCGCCTGTCTGTACTGCGTACCCAGGCAGGCCCTGATGATGCCGACGGACTTCGTCAACGAGCACCGGCTGAGCGTGTGGTTCTCGGTGCCCTCGTTGGCGGTCGCACTGCAGCGCTTCCGGCAGCTGAAGCCGGATGCGTTTCCGTCGCTGCGCCTGGCATTGTTCTGCGGCGAAGCATTGCCGGGCCCACTGGCCGGGGCCTGGCTGGATGCCGCTCCCAATGCGCGCTGCGAAAACCTCTACGGCCCTACCGAAGCCACAATCGCCTGCACCGCGCACCGCATTACCAGCGCCGACGCTGTGCGCAGCGTCGTGCCGATCGGGCACGCGTTTCCGGACATGGAAATCGCGGTGGTCAACGAACTGGGCGAGCCTTGCGCTGTCGGCGACGCCGGCGAACTCTGGCTTGGCGGGGTGCAGCTCGCCTTCGGCTACTGGCAGGACCCAACCCAGACTTCAGCCCGCTTCGTCGATCGCAGCCTGACCGGCCATACCTGCACACGCTGGTACCGCAGCGGTGACCTGGCGCAGATCGAGGCCGATGGCGGCGCCCTGTTCCTCGGCCGCGCCGACCGTCAGATCAAGCTGCGCGGCTACCGCATCGAACTGCAGGAAGTCGAGGCCCAGCTGCGCGAGGCCTGCGCGGGGCCGAAATCGGCAGCCGAAGTCGCGGTCATCGCGATCGTTCCGTCCGATGCCGATGCTCCTACTGGGCTGGCCGCCTTCGTGGTCTGCCGCGACTACGATGCGCGCCGCGTCACCGCGGCAATCAAAGCGAGGCTGCCGGCCTACATGCTGCCTTCCGAAGTGCACCTGTTGGACGCGTTGCCGCTCAACAGCAACGGCAAGATCGACTACGGCGCGCTGGCGGCCCATCGACAGTCGCCACCCAGACCGCAAGGGCGACCCCGTCTCGCTGCCCGTCAGGAAGAACTCCAATGAACACTTCCGCTGCCAGCGACAGCTGCATCTTCTGCGGCATCGCAGGCGGACGCCTGCCAGCCAGCATCGTCCATGAGGACGCCACCTGGATGGCGGTCATGGACATCCATCCGATCCGCCGCGGCCACGTCCTGCTGATTCCGCGACGCCATGTAGGTCGATTGTCCGAGCTTTCAGAGCTCGAGCAGCGGAGGCTGTTCCTGCTCGCCGACCGGATCCTCAAGGCGCAGGAGGCATCCGGCTTCGCAGACGGCGGCAGCAACTTGCTGCTTAACGACGGTGTCGCCGCCAACCAGCACATTCCCCACCTGCACCTCCACTGCATCCCGCGTCGACGCGGCGACACCCTGGGCTTCGGTGTGCGTTTGCTTGCACGTACTGTCGGCCTGTTCGGCTTCGCTACAAAGAGGGTCGAACTGGACAGGATGGCCGCCACCATCAGGGCGCACCTGACCGATGTTGTTGAATGCTGAGGCGCCGCAGAAGCGGGCTTCGTACTCGTCGGGCCTGGGGATCAAAGGGCTGCAGCTCGTCGGTTGCAGCGCCGTTGACCGGAACAGGTTGCTCGACGCCCTGACCGGAAGAGTCGACGGCTGCTCGGTGCTGACCGCTCAAACGCCGGTGGGTCCGGATCAGGACTCAGCCAGCGGGGCAGACAGCCTCAGCTGCTCAAAGACCCAACGACAAGGGCCGCCCGAGGGCGGCCCTTGTCGTTGGCGATTAGCCAGATCATTACTCAGAAGTCGTAGCTCAGGCGCGCGTACAGTAGGCGGCCGCTGCGGCCGAACGGCGAGTAGTTGGAGTACGGCGTGTTGCCGGTCGTATTGAGATTGACGGTGAAGGCGTCGGGGTACTCGTCGGTCAGGTTCTCGGCACCGATCGCCAGCCGCCACTGGTCGGCGAGCGTGACGCGAGCCTCCAGATCCAGCAGCACCTTGGGGCTCAGCACGAAGTCAGTGGCCGCGGTGGTGCCGGGTGTCAGCACTTCGCCGTAGCGGGTGGCGCGGAAGGTTGCGCCAAAGCGCTCGTAGGTCCAGTCGACGATGCCGGCGAATTTGTCCTGCGGCGTGCCTTTCTCGAAGGTGAGCACATTGACGCGGCCGAACAGCACCGGCGCGGGGTTCAGCGCTTCCAGCTCGGCCGTGACCGGAATGCGGGTCACGCGGGTTTCGTTGTAGTTGCCGAGCAAGGTGAAATCGAAGCTGCCCGCGCCGTTTGTTTCAAGCGGCCAGTTCAGGACCACGTCGACACCTTCGGTCTCGGTGTCGACACCGTTGATGAAGAAGCGACCGCCGCCGATACCGATAAAGCCGCGCGACTCAAGGTACTGACGCACGTTGGCGGCAGTGAGGTTTTCGCTGAGCACGATGCGGTCGTCGATGTCGATGCGGTAGGCGTCAATCGTCAGCGACGCGCTGCCGATGTTGAACACGGCACCCAGCGAGAAGTTGACCGACTCCTCCGGGTCCAACTCACGCGCGCCCAGCGCGATGGCCTCGGCCGAGTTCACCGGGAAGGTGGTGATGTCGAATGGAACGCCGTTGATGAAGTTGGTCGACGTGGCGGTGAAGAACTGCTGTTGCACGCTAGGTGCACGGAAGCCGGTCTGGGTGGAGGCGCGCAGGGCGAAGCTGTCGGTGAAGTCATAGCGCAGGGCCAGCTTGCCGATGCTGTTGAAGCCAAAGTCCGAGTAGTTCTCCATGCGTACCGCTGCAGAGCCGAGGAGCTTGTCGGTGAGGTTGGCCTCGAGGTCGACGTACAGGCCGACGGCCTGGCGATCTTCTTCCACTTCGTTGGCCGGGCGGAAGCCCGGGAATACCTGCGCGCCCGACGCGGTGGGCGAACCGTTCGGCAGCCGAATGCCCCCGTTGCGGTAGGAATCGGGCTCCCCGGCGAAGATCGAATAGCCCTCCCGGCGCCCTTCCAGCCCCACTGCAACGTTCAAGGGCGAGGCGAAGGCGTCCAAGTTCACCGAGCGCACGCCCGAGAGGTTCAGCACCAGTTGGTCGTAATCGAAACCGCCGGCATTGAACGAAGTCTTGCTGGACGGGCCCAGCGAGCGGTTCAGGGTGTTATTGATGGTGAAGGCCATCTCATTACGGCCCCAGCCGACCGAAGCATCCATGTCCCAGTCGCCGGTGTTCCACTGGTAGCCGAGGGCGAAGCTGTAGTCATCGACGCTGGGCGAGATGATCGGCAGGAAGCCGTCCGGATAGATCTCGATGACATTGCGGTCGTCGAGCGCGCGGCGGTAGAAGCCCGCCGAGTCGGCCTCGCGGCCCTGGTAGCTCGCCCAGGCGTAAAGCTTGCCGCCGCTGGCGAGGTTGACACCGGCATTGCCGAACAGGGTCAACTGCTCCAGATCGGGCTCGCCGTACCAGGCGTTGAAGCGGTCGATCGACGCCTCGCGCGGGTCGAACTGGCCGTTGATCAGCGGGTACTGTTGGCGGAAGTCGTAGCCGCCGCGCTCAGTGCGCTGCTGGTCCTTGTACTCGGCCGACAGGGTGACGTAGCCGTCTTCGCCAAGGCCGAACCCCTTCCATGCCGAAACAGTGACGGTTTCGCCATCGGTGCGATCACGCGTGATGTCCGAAGGCGTTTGCCAGTTGGCGCCGGCCGGCCCCGCCGTGACCGGCGTGGTGTAGCTGGTCTCACGAACGCCATAGGTCACGCTGGCGTTGCCGCCTTCGCTGTCATCTCGCAACAGCACGTTGAGCACGCCGGCGATGGCGTCGGACCCGTACTGGGCGGAAGCGCCGTCACGCAGCACTTCGATGCTCCGCACGGCGGCCGTGGGAATCGTATTGAGATCCACCGCCGCCGCACCGCGGCCAACAGTCCCATTGACGTTGACCAGGGCCGACGAATGTCTGCGCTTGGAGTTCACCAGCACCAGCGACTGGTCGGGCGACAGGCCGCGCAGTGTGGCCGGCCGGATCGTATCGGTGCCGTCCGCCAAGCCCGGCCGCGGGAAATTGAAGGAGGGCAGTGCAACCGACAGCGCCTGATTCAACTCCGGCGAGCCGGTGCGCTCCAGGGCTTGGACGCCGACGATGTCGAGTGGGGCCGCGGTGTCGGTGGCCGAACGGCCGGCCACGCGAGTACCGGTGACCACGATGCGATCAAGTTCACGCGCATTCTCTTCGCCAGAGGACTGGGCAAATGAAGGCATGGGCGCGGACAGCGCGATGGCGATGGTGAGGGCGAGCTGCGTGCGCTTCAGTGCGGGCATGGACTGCGTCTCCGGCGTCGTGGGTGTTACGGGGGCCCAGCGAGGTTATGTACCGCCTTGGGCCTTGGCTTAACCTTTTTGCAACGCTAGACCCGATGCAGCACGCTCGTCAATGCATCCCGCTCGCGACCCGGGCCAGACCCTCACATGCGCTGCACATCCCTGACCGGCCGCCACGCATCTGCCCTACCGACACCCGCGCACTACGCGCGGGACGCTACCCTGCGGTTGCCTCCCACAGGACATCTTCACCATGAGCAGAGCATTTCCGACCTATCTCATCTCGTTCCTGCTGTTTGCCAGCCCTGCGCTGGCGATCGCGGAGTCCTTCAAGCTGCCTGCCCTGCCCTACGGCTTCGACGCGCTGGAACCGCATATCGACGCGAAGACGATGCAGATTCACCACAGTCGGCACCATCAGGCCTACGTCAACAACCTCAATGCTGCCGTGCTGCAGGATTCGCGGCTGGAGGGCATGACGCTGGAGCAGATCCAGCGTGGAATTTCGGAATACAGTGAGGCGCTGCGCAACAACGGTGGTGGCCACTACAACCACAGCCTGTTCTGGACCTTGCTCGCACCGGTGGGCAAAGGCGGCGAGCCGAGCGCCGAACTGACCGCGGCGCTGGTCGAACAGTTCGGCTCGGTGGACGAATTCAAGCGCCAGTTCGAGAACGCGGCGCTATCGGTGTTCGGCTCCGGCTGGGCTTGGCTGATACGGACTGACTCAGGCGAACTCGTCATCAGCACCACACCGAATCAGGACAACCCGCTGATGGACGTGGTCAGCCCCAATGGCGAGCCGCTGCTGGCGATCGACGTGTGGGAACACGCCTACTATCTCAAGTATCAGAACGTGCGCGCCGACTATGCGCGCGGCTGGTGGCCGGTAGTCAACTGGAACGAGGTCAATCGGCGCTTCGCGGAATCGGGCTGAGCCCTGCAGGCTCAGTCGCGCACATCAGCCACCGGCTCGTCGCCAAAATCGGCGGAGAAGAGGCAGTCCAGTACTTTGAGGGCGGCGCGCTCGGGTGAATCCAGCGCGCCGCTGCTGTGGAAGCCTTCGAACACCGTCTGCGCCGCAAATGTCGAACTGTCGGCGCCACGCAGCTGCATCTGCATGCCGGTTTCGATGATGCCCGGCGCCAGTGCGCAGACGCGCGCCGGGTTGGCCTGCCCCGCCTGCTCTTGGGCCAGGCTGCGACTGAAATGGTCAAGCCCGGCCTTGATCGCGCAGTAGGTGCTCACGCCAGCCAGCGGACGACGGCCCAGGCCCGAAGAAATGTTCAGGATCCGCCGTTCCAGCGGCCATGCCCGGCTGGCTCGCAAGACTGCGGCAGACAGCAACAGCGGCGCTTCCAGTCCCACCCTCAGGGCTGACTGAACGGCCTCGGCCGGCTGTGTCTCGAAGACGCCCGGGGTTTCCAGCATCGCCGCGTTGTTGATGAGGATGAGCCGGTTAAGTCCCGACGGCCCTTGCGCCTGCAGGAATTCGCTCAGGCGTTCGGCGACGGGAACAGGCTCGGTGAGATCGACCTGCCATTGGGTCAGCGCGATGCCAGCGGAGGCGGCGGAGACCTGCAGTGCGTCGTCGCGGCCGCGCGAAAGGCACAGCAGCTCCACGCCTCGTGCAAGCAGCTCACGCGCCATCGCTGCGCCAAGGCCGCGGCTTGCACCGGTCAGGATGCAGAGAGTGCTCATGCTGTCTCCGAGGTTGAACAACAGGTTGGAGTTTCGATCAATCGATCTGCGGCCGCTGGCCTTCGGTGACTGCACGCAGCCGGTCGACCAGTACCGGCCAGTCAACTTCGCGCTGGATCCCATTGACACTGATCCGCGGCAGACCCGAGCCTTCAACGAGGGTGTAGCCACGCGCCGTGCGGCTGACGCCGTCCATGGTGCAGACATGATTGTGCAGCCGGCACGCAATGCCGATGCGGGCGTAGCTGAAATTCTCGAACGCTCGCAGCACCCCCTGCTGTAGCGCCGCGGCGGCACCCATGCCGCCCACCGAGGACAGATCGCGGACCGCACGCTGGCTGATTTTGCGCGGACCCTTGGCCTGCTCGTCGGTTTCAAAGCGCGCATCGAAAGCGACGGGCGCCCAGTCGACCAGGCGCAGTGCACGGATGTAGCCATTCATGCGACCGGTGATCTCACCGAAACCGAAAGCCGCGGTGAGCGGCTGCAGGTCCAGGCTGCGCAGCTCGATCGCGGCCGCAAGCGTCGGGGCCACGCCGAAGGGTCGTTCAATCGAGAGCCCGCCCACTTCAACGGCGCCGCCGAACACCTGCATGCGCAGGGCGCCGTCCAGCGCAAGCACGCCGCCCGCATAGCGCATTCCCGGGATCTCTCCCGAGAGCTCACCGACAAAGGGCGGCCAATCCAGCGCTGCTGACAGCTGACCAAGATCCAGCGACTGCAGCGCCGCCGAGGCGGCGAAGCGATCTTCGCCATTCGCGTCGCCAGCCGTGCTCCAGCGGAAACTGTCGAGCTGCAGCGCGCCGCCAAGAAGCCCAAGCCGGGCCGGCCGCTGCAGGCGCAGCTCGCCGCCGGAACTCGCCCAATCGAACGCGCTGGGCTGGAAATCGAGGCCGTACAGCCGCAGCCGATCGAACCCGATGCGATTCGAGACTGCGGTCGTGCCCCGCGAAAAACCCAGCGCACCCGACAAACCCGCCACCTCGAAACGCTCCTGCCCGTCAATTAGCGCCAGCTGCTCGGGTTCCACATTGAGCAAACGCAGACTGCCGTCACCGATCTCTGCACTCAGCTTGAGGGCGCCTTCGGCGCGCAGACCCGGCAGGCCAAGGGTTGCAAGCAGACTCTCCAGATAGCGCGAGACCAGCAGGCCAGCGCGCGTCGACCCGAGCTGAACCTGTGCGCGCGTGATCGGCGCGGGCGCTTCAAGATCGAGCTCGGCGCTGCCCTCCAGCTGAAGGGCTTCCGGATCGTTCCAGGCCAGACGCTCTACGCTCCAGCGCGAGGCTGCGCCTGAAGCCGCAAGCTGCAGCTGTACCGGCCGCGCAGGCAGCGAAACATAGACCGGGCCAGCAAGCAGCTCGCCACCGCTGAAGGCCAGTTCCAGAGCCAATTGGGTGCGCTCACCAAGTTCAAGCCCGACCCGACCGCGCAGCTCGAGATCCGCCGCTGCGATTTTCCCGTCGGACGTATCCAGCCCAAGGCCCTCGGCACGCACGCTGCCCTCCAAACGCGGCGCATCAAGGGCGAGATCCAGCTCCAGATCCGCCGTCAGCAGGCCGCCAGTGAGTTGGGCCTGCGACCACAGCGACGCCAGTAGGGGCTGCAGCCAATCGGCCGGCAGCCGCTCCGCCTGCAGACCAATTGCGCCCTCGGCCGCCGGCACCGACGCTTGAAGCCGCATTCGGCCACGCTGCAGGGACAGCTCTGTTGCGCCGCGGTCCAGATCCAGCGTCAGCTCGCCCGCCGCTGCGCCCTGGCTGCGCAGCGGCCCGGCGCAACGCCACACGCCCACGTCACGTGGGCGCAACTCGCAGCGCCAGTCCAGATTGGTGAAACCATAGCCCAGCGACGCCAGGTCGAGTCGCTGCGCGCGCAGCTGCAAGCCGAGCCCAGCGCCCGGTTGATCGGCCTCGCTCAGGCGAAGCTCGATGCCCTGCGCACTCAATTGACCCTGCTGGATGCTGTCCACCTGAGCGACCAGTTCGCGCGCGCTCGCGGGGCCACCCAAGGCCAGCATCAGTGGGGCGAGCGCACTGAGAAACCACAGCTTTCGGGCTGGGTTGGTCGCGGCGGACTTGAGCGGAAGATTCGAGACACGCATGCTCCGCAGGATAACGGATGCGTCCAACCGAGGTGCCTGCCGAAATGCCTGATCGCCCATCTCAATTGCTGCTGGTCGAAGACGACCCGATCGGCGCCGAGTGGCTGCTGCACACCCTGCGCGGATGGGGACTGGTCGTTGAGCACGCCCAGGACTGCGCGCAGGCGCTTGCGCATCCTGACCTGAAGTCCTTCGATGGCCTGCTGCTCGATCAGCGCCTGCCGGATGGCGAAGGCTGCGTGCTGCTGGCAGGCCTGCGACTGCACGGTGCGCGCGGGCGTGCGCTGGCGCTCAGTGCCGATCTCGACAGCGCGCATCGACAGCGGCTGGTCGAGGCCGGGTTTGCGGCCAGCCTGCGCAAACCGGTTGAGCCCGGCGCCCTGCTGGAGGCCTTGACCCGGCTGATGCTGTCTCCACCGCAGTGGGACGAAGCGCGCGCACTGGCCTGTGCCAACGGCCGCGCTTCGATCGCGCAGTCACTGCGCGGGCTGATGCTTGCCGAACTTCCGGCACAGCGCTTGGCGCTACGCGCGGCGAGCTCGCCTGCGGACTCCGATCCAAGCCAGCTCGACGCGCTGCTGCATCGGATGCTCGGCTCCGCGAGATTGACCGGCGCTGCAGCGCTGGCCGCGCACATCGAAAGCGCGCGAGCCGCGCTGCAGCCCGAAACCGAGTCCGGCGAGGTTCGGCGGGCGCTGGCGAGGCTGGATACAGAGATCGCGTGTCTGCTGGAGGAAGCCGTCGAGCCAGAGGGCCTGCAGACCTGATCGTTCAGATCAGGACGAACACGCCGCCGCAGCCCGATGCGCAAACGCCATCAAGGCACCGGAATCCACGCGCTCAGTGGCGCAGTTGCTCGAACTCTGCCAACAAGCCCCAGCTGCGTAGGCTGCGGCCGTGCAGATGGCGCTTCAGCTCCTCGCGCAGCAGGCGCCGCAGTGCAGGCAGCACGTGTTCCGCGGGTGCGGCTTCGCCGCGTAGCGCGATCAGCGCTGCTCCTTCGATACCTGCCTGTTCGGCCACTCCAAGCCGTAGCGCGCCCGCCTCGCCCAGCCAGCGATAGCGCGCCTCGGGCTCAATCGGCTGGCCGGCGTGGTCGTGATCGATCGAGAGTTCGAAACCCAGTGCCACCAGCAGGTCGCGCTCGAAGCAGCGCAGCGGCCAGGCGAGATCGCCTGCGGCCAACTGCGACAGCAGCAGGGCGTAGCGCGCGAACAGCGCCGTCTGCGCCTCGCCCCTGTTCAGAAGTTGAACCAACAGTTCGTTGGCATAGAAGCCGGCCATCAGGGCATCACCGACCAGACGCGGCGCCAACCCTGCGGCTTCCACCTCGACCAGTTGCGGCAGCTCACCGCGACCCTGCCAAGCCACGATCAGGGGCGAGAAGGGCTGCAGCAGTGCTGCGCGACCGCCGCCCTTGCCACCGCGGGCACCACGCGCCATCAATCCTAAGCGACCGTGCCCGGCGGTGAACAGCTCCAGCAGCTGGCTGCTCTCGCGAAACGCACGCGAATGCAGCACATAGGCGGGCTCGCCTTCCACGCGAGGGCCGGGGCTGCCGCTGCGTGACACGCAGGCTACTCGGTGTAGCCGAAGCGCTGCAGCACCTGTTCGTCGTCACTCCAGCCTTCTCGCACCTTGCACCACAACTGCAGGAACACCTTGCGGTCGAGCAGGCGCTCCATCGCGATGCGCGCGTCCATGCCGATCTGGCGCAGCTGTTCACCGCCCTGGCCGATCACGATCGCCTTCTGGCCCTCGCGCTCGACCCAGATCACGGCAGCGATGCGGGCCATGCGGCCGTCTTCTTCCCAGTTCTCGATCTCGACGCTGGTGGCATAGGGCAGTTCGTCGCCCAACTTGCGCATCAGCTGTTCGCGGATCAGTTCGGCACACAGGAATCGCTCGCTGCGATCGGTGACCTGATCGTCATCGAACAGCGCCTCGCCTTCCGGCAGGTGCTTCAGCAGAACCTTCTGCAGCACCTCCAGGCCCTTGCGCTTCTGCGCCGACAGCGGCACCACCTCGATGAAGTCGTGCTCCTTCATCACCTGCTGGATAAAGGGCAGCAGCGCGCCCTTGTCTTTCAGCTTGTCGATCTTGTTGATCACCAGCACGCGCGGCACCTCGGCATCGACCAGGGCCTTGTAGGCGCGTTCGTCGTCTTCGCGCCAGGCGCCCGCCTCGATCACCAGCACGCCGATCTGGACGTCGGCCAGGGCGCCGCGGGCGGCGCGATTCATATAGCGGTTGATCGCGCGAGGCTCCTTGCCATGCAGGCCGGGCGTGTCGACGTAGACGATCTGCCCGCCTTCTATCGTGCTGATGCCGAGGATGCGATGGCGGGTGGTTTGAGGCCGCCGCGAGACGATGCTCACGCGGAAACCTACCAGCGCGTTGATGAGGGTGGACTTGCCGACGTTGGGTCGACCGACCACGGCCACGTGGCCGGCGCGGAAGCCGGCGGCGGCGGGGGTCTCGGAGGTGTTCATGCGGATTCCTTGGTAGATGCAGCAAGCAGGGCCGCCAGCACCTGGGCGGCGGCCTGCTGTTCGGCTTCGCGGCGCGCACCGGCGGTGGCGCTCGCTTCAATGGCGTGACTGTCGATGCGGCAGACGACCTCGAACTGTTTGTCATGGTCATCGCCACTGGCCTCGACCAGCCGGTACTCGGGCAGACCGAGCTGGCGCGCCTGCAGCCATTCCTGCAGGCGGGTCTTGGGGTCCTTCTCAGCTTTCAGACCGGGCGGCAGTTCGTCGATCAGCGGCTCGAAGAGCGCCAGCACTTTCGCGCGACAGACGTCGAACCCGGCATCGAGATGGATGGCACCAATCAGGGCCTCGACCGCATCGGCAAGGATCGACTCGCGCCGGAAGCCGCCGCTCTTGAGCTCGCCGGGCCCGAGGATCAGTCGATCGCCCAGCCGATGCTGGCGGGCAAGCTCCGCCAGCCTTGGCTCGCGCACCAGCTGCGAGCGCGCGCGCGTCAGAGCGCCTTCATCGGCTTTCGGAAAGCGGTGGAACAATGCCTCGGCAACCACCACGCTGAGCAAGGCATCGCCGAGGAACTCGAAGCGTTCGTTGTTGCGGCCGCCCGCGCTGCGGTGGGTCAGCGCCTGTTTCAGCAGGGCCTGGTCGGCGAAGTCGTGACCGAACGCGGAATTCAAACGGAAGCCTGCGGCATCAGTCCGTGCTGCCCTGACGCTGCAGCTCGACGGTCTTGTCGAACATCGCCACGAAATCAAGGTTGTAGGCCAGCGGCTTGCGCACCTCGTACTTGATGTTGAGGTTGTAGCCCGTGCCGGAGCGGGTGATCTTGACGTGGTTCGGCTTCACCGACTCGACGTAGCTGATGTAGAAGCGACGGTTGAGCAGATCGCGGATCTTCTCCGGCGTCATCTGGCCGACGCCGGGCTCGCCCTGCAGGCCCTTCATGGCCGTCACCACCGAGTAGTACTCCGAGTAAACCGGGAACAGGCGCATCGCGAGGAAGGCAAAGAAGCCGACCACCGCCAGCACCACGATGAAGCCGAGGAGGGTGATGCCGCGCTGCCGAGTGCCAAGTTTCATGGGAGACCTCTTCCAGGTGGGTGCCGATCGAATGCGCGCCAATGGTCGCCAAGCCGGCGGTGGTGCGCAAGCACGATGAATGATCAAGGCGGCGCGACGCACGCTCAGCCGCCGTGTTCGGCAAGGAATGCGAGCAGCTTCAGCTCATCCCAGACCGGCACGCCGAGCTCGTTCGCCTTCACCAGTTTGCTGCCAGCCGCTTCGCCTGCCACCACGAAGCTGGTCTTCTTCGACACGCTCCCGGCCACTTTGGCGCCAAGCGCTTCAAGTCGGGCGCCGGCTTCGTCACGGGTCATCGCGCTCAGCGAGCCAGTCAACACAACCGTCTTGCCAGCCAACGCGCCGCCTTCGACCTCGTGAGGCGCTGCAGCGCGCAGGACGGCCATGGCAGCGTCGACGGCGCGCAAGCGTGGGCCCCAGTGCGCATCGGCCAGCGCGACGAAAGCTGCTGCTGCAGCATCTGCAGTGACCCCAAGCGCAGTCAGTCCGCCCTCGCCCGCCGCTTCCAGCGCGGCCAGATCGCGGCGGACTTCCGTGATGCGTGTGATCGAGGTATCGCCCAAGCGGCCCAGCGGTGCGCCCAGCGACTTGGCCGCACGCAGCAGCTGACCGAGGTCGAGTCGCGTCGCCAGCGCCGCCGACGGTTGTCCGGCCTCTTTTGGTTGCACGCCATTCGCCAGCAGTGCGTCGATGACTTCGTTGTTGTGCGGCTGTTCGAAGAAGCTCGCGATCGAAGCCGCGACCTTGGGCCCGGCATCCGGCACCGCCAGCAGCAGGATCGGATCAGCATGCCGGATCGCATCCAGACTGCCGAAGCTGCGCGCCAGTGCTTTCGCGGTTTCTTCGCCGATCTGCAGGATGCCGAGCGCGAACAGCAGGCGCTCCAGACTGGGCGCGCGGCTGCGCCCGATCGCCTCGATCAGGTTCTCGGCCCAGCGTGTCGCGACCTTGCCGGCCTTGACCGTCTCAGGCGTGCTGCCGTCGCGCTCATCGGCGCGGCGCCGCATTTCCAGCAGGTCGTCGAGCCTGAGTCGATACAGGTCGGCCACACTCTGCACGAAGCCGAGGTCGACCAGGTCCTCGACCATGCGCTCACCCAGGCCCTCGATGTCGATGGCGCGGCGCGAAGCGAAGTGGATCAGGGCCTGCTTGCGCTGGGCCGGACAGAACAGTCCGCCGCTGCAGCGCGCCACCGCCTCGCCTTCAGGCCGCACCACCGCCGAGCCGCAGGCCGGGCACTCGGTCGGCAGCAGCCAGGGCGAGGTGATCGCGGGTCGACGCTCGGTGACCACGCCCAGCACTTCGGGAATCACGTCGCCGGCGCGCCGCACGATCACGGTATCGCCCACGCGCACATCAAGCCGGGCGATCTGATCAGCGTTGTGCAGGGTCGCGTTGGTGACCACCACGCCTGCCACCTGCACCGGCTTGAGTCGCGCCACCGGCGTGATCGCGCCGGTGCGGCCAACCTGCACGTCGATGGCCTCGACGACGGTCATCTCCTCCTGCGCCGGGAATTTGTGCGCAATCGCCCAGCGTGGCGCCCGCGAGACGAAGCCAAGATCGCGCTGCTGGTCGAGGCGATCGAGCTTGTAGACCACCCCGTCGATGTCATACGCGAGTGCATCGCGCTGGGCACCGATGCGCCGGTAGTAGTCGATCAGGCCCGCGAAGCCGCGCGCGGTGTCCACCTCGGGGCTGACCGGCAGGCCCAGTTCGGCCAGACGTTTCAGCATCAGCGAATGCGTGGCCGGCAGCGCGAAACCTTCGTGCGCGCCGAGGCCATAGGCGTAGAAGGCGAGCGGCCGCTGCGCGGTGATGCTGGGGTCGAGCTGGCGCAGCGAGCCCGCTGCACCGTTGCGCGGATTCGCCAGAGTCTTCTCGCCGCGCTCCAGCGCGCGCTGATTGAATGCCAGAAAGCCCGCGCGCGGCATGTAAACCTCACCGCGCACTTCCAGCACGGCCGGCGCCTCACCGCGCAGGCGCAGCGGAATCGCGTGGATGGTGCGCAGGTTGGCGGTGACGTCCTCGCCCTTCTCACCATCGCCGCGGGTCGCGCCCTGCACCAGCACGCCCTGCTCGTAGCGCAGGCTGATCGCCAGCCCGTCGAGCTTGGGCTCGACCGAGAACATCGGCTCGGCATCGCCGATTTCGTCGACGATGCGACGCACGAACTCGGCGACCTCGCGGTGGCGCAGCTCGGGGGCTTCCTGCTCGACCTCGTCGAAGGCATTGCTCAGCGACAGCATCGGCAGTGAGTGAATCACTTCGGCGAACGCAGAATCCGAACGCGCACCCACGCGCAAGGTGGGAGAGTCGGCGGCACGCAAGTCCGGATACGCCGCCTCCAACACCTCCAGCTCGCGAACCAGACGGTCGTACTCGGCGTCCGGGATGCTCGGCGCGTCCAGCACGTGGTAGCGATGGTTGGCCTCGTGGATCAGCGCGCGCAGCTCGGCCGCGCGCGCGATTTGCGCTGTGTCCGCCATCTGAGTGTCCATTACGCGCCGACCATGCGGCTGGCCTCGTCGATGTCCACCGAGACCAGGCGCGATACGCCGGGCTCGCGCATGGTCACGCCGGCCAGCTGGCGAGCAGCTTCCATGGTCGACTTGTTGTGGGTGACGAACAGGAATTGCACCTTCTCGCTCATCTCGGTGACCATCGACGAGAAGCGGCCAACGTTGGCTTCGTCCAGCGGCGCGTCGACCTCGTCAAGCAGACAGAAGGGCGCCGGGTTCAGCTGGAAGATCGCGAACACCAATGCCACTGCGGTCAGCGCCTTCTCGCCGCCTGACAGCAGCGAGATGTTGGACACGCGCTTGCCCGGCGGGCGCGCCATGATCGCGACGCCGGTGTCAAGCAGGTCTTCGCCGGTAAGTTCAAGGTAGGCGTGTCCACCGCCGAACAATCGCGGATAGAGAGCCTGAATGCCGGTGTTGACGCGGTCAAAGGTGTCCTTGAAACGACCGCGGGTTTCCTTGTCGATCTTGCGGATCGCGTTTTCCAGCGTCTCCAGTGCCTGGGTCAGATCCAGATGCTGGCTGTCCAGATAGTCCTTGCGCTGCGACTGCTCGCCGTACTCCTGGATCGCCGCCAGATTCACCGGTTCCAGCCGCTTGATGCGGGTTTCGAGCTCGTCCAGCGTCTTCTTCCACGCCTCGGGCGTGGCACCTTCCGGCAAGTTGTCGAGCAGGGCCTGCGGCTCCAGTTCGGCGGCGGCAATCGCTTCGGCGAGGCCTTGCGCCTTCAGCGCCAGCGCCTGCTCATCGAGCCGCTTGCGTGACAGACGCTCGCGCAGCAACAGCGCGCGCTGATCCAGTTGCTGACGGCGCTGTTCATAATTGCGCAGCTCGCCTTCGATGCCGTCTACGGCCGATCGCGCGGCGGACAGTCGCTTCTCGACGTCGATGCGACCGTCCAGAAACACCTGCAGTTCGTTCTTCAGTGCATCGATCGGCGCATCGCCGACCGACAGCTGTTCGGCCAATTCAGCGCGGCGCTGGCCCAACTGCTGCAGCTGGTTCTTCATGCGCGCCAGACCCTGTTCAAGGCCGGCGCGCTGGCTGCGCTTGGATTCCAGCTGCAGGGCCAGATGATGGCCGCGTTCCCGCAACTCACGCACCGCCGCGGCCGCGGCTTCGCGCGCGGCAAACAGCCGCTCGCGCTCGCCTTCCAGCTGCAGGCGCAGGTCCTCCTGCTCGCCCATGCGCTCCAGCGCGTGCTCAAGTCGCGCGCGTGAATCGCCCGATTGCTCCTGGGCGTCTTCGATCGCGCTGCCCAGCTGCATCAGCTCGGCGTCGATGCGCTGACGGCGCGTCTGCGCCTGATCGAGCTTGCCGGTCAGGCTCTGCAGTTGACCCGACAGTTCAGCCACACTGCGATGCGCCAGATACAGGTTGCGCTGCGCATCCTCACGCTCGATTTCGGCCTGCTGCAGGGCGTCGCGCAGTTCGTTCAGCTGCTCAACCAAGGCCTGCTCACGCGCGCCCTGGTTCTGGATCTCGGCACGCAGGTTCTGGATCTCGCGCTCGCGAGCCAGCGCGCCCTGCTGGGCTTCGCCTGAGCGCAGCACGCGGGCGAAGCGCGGCGACAGCCATTCTCCGCTTTGGGTGATGACGCTCTCGCCCTCGGCCAGTGCGGGAAGCCGCGCGCGCGCCGCTTCCAAGGTTTCGGTGACCCGCACCTCGGCCAACAGCCGACGCAAGGCGGCCGGGCCTTCCACCTTGGCTGCCAGCGAATCGTTCGCCGCCAGCAAGACCTCATCACCCTCGGCCAGCAGTGCGAGCCGACCCGCACGCAAGGCGGCCAGCGCCTCGGCATGCTGCTCGGGCACCTCGACCATGACGCCCTCAATCAGGCTGCCAAGCACCGACTCGACCGCGGTTTCCCAGCCGGGCTGCACCTTCAGCACGCTGCCGGCGCGCGGGTGCTGATCCAGCCCCTGACTGCGCAGCCAGTCGAGCACGGCGCCCTTTTCCTGCCCCAGTGCCGCCGCCTGCAGGGCTTCCAGCGAGCCCAGCCGGCCGCGCTGGCTCTGGATTTCCTTGCGCACTTCGGCCAGCTGCGCCTGACTCATGCGCTGCTTTTCCTGCACCGCAAGACCTACCTGTTTGCGGGTCTCCAGTGCCTCGGTCAGCTCATCGACGCGGGCGCGCTGCGCCTCGGACTGCTCGCGGACGTCCTCAAGGGCGGACTCGATGGCAGACACGTCCAGACCCTGCAGCTCGCCCGCCAGCGCCTCGCGCCGGCGGCCCAGCTCCAACATCTGGCGGTCGAGGTAGTCGATGCGGGTGCGCTCGACTTCGGCCGCGCGCGCGGCTTCCGACTGGCTCTGCCGCTGAGTGTCGGAGTTCTGCTGCCAGTTGCCCAGCGCGCGTTCGGCGGCCTGCAGCGCTTCGCCGCGCTCGGCCAACTGTTCGCCGACTTCACTGGCTGCCGGTTCGAGCTCCTGCACCACTGCATCAAGATCGGCCAGCTTGGAGGCGTCTTCTTCGATATGTGCCAGAACTTCCGCGTGTGAGGCATCTGCCTCGGCCTTGCTCTGGCGCAGGCGCTGGCTGAGCTCACCCTGATGGCGGATCTGCTGCTCCACGCGCGCGATGTCGCTACTCAGTCGATAGCTCTCGGCCTGAACCTTCGACAGTGCCTCGCCCGCTTCGCCCTGCTGCACGCGGGTCAGCTCGATCTGCGCCTCGACGTGGCGCTGCTCGGTGACGGTGGCTTCCAGCTGCAGGTCTTCTTCACCCAGCCCGGCACGCAGGCCGGTGAGCTCGCGCTCGACCGCGCCGAACAGCATCGCCTTCAGCTGGGCATCACGCTCGCGCTGCTCGGCGCGCAGCTGCTGGTAGAGCTCGGCCTGACGGGCCTGGCGCTTCAGGTGCTCCAGTTGCTTGTCGACCTCCTCGCGAAGGTCGTTGAGGCGGTCGAGGTTCTCGCGCGTGTGGCGCATGCGCGTTTCGGTTTCCTTGCGGCGCTCCTTGTACTTGGAGATGCCGGCGGCTTCCTCCAGATACACGCGCAGATCCTCGGGCCGGGCCTCGATGATCTGGCTGATCATGCCCTGTTCGATGATCGAGTAGCTGCGCGGGCCCAGACCCGTGCCGAGGAAGAGGTCGGTGATGTCGCGTCGACGGCAGCGCGTGCCATTGAGGTAGTACGCAGAGGCGCCGTCGCGGCTGACCATGCGCTTGACCGAAATCTCGTTGTACTGGCCGTACTCGCCGACGATGGCGTGGTCCGAATTGTCGAAAATCAGTTCGACTGTAGCGGTGCCCACCGGCTTACGGCCGGACGAGCCCGAGAAAATCACGTCGGTCAGGTTGTCGCCACGCAGCCGGCTCGCCGAGCTCTCGCCCATCACCCAGCGCACGGCGTCGATGATGTTCGACTTGCCGCAGCCGTTCGGCCCCACCACGCCGGTCATATTGGTCGGCAAGTGCAGGGTGGTGGGATCGACGAAGCTCTTGAAGCCCGCCAGTTTGATCGTGGACAGACGCATCCGGCGTGTTCCTTGAAGCGTTAGGTCACTGGCCCTGGGGGGCCGGGCTGCTGGCGCCGGGGGCGGCGATCTGCGCGGTGCTCCGCAGGGCGCGCACGCGCTCGGCGAGGGCTTGCTGCAGGAGCTGCTGTTCGATACCCGGACGTACCGCCTCGAAGGCCGGCGGCGTATAGGCCCGGCTCGCCACACGGCGCAACACATGGAAACCAAAGCGGGTCTGCACCACCACTGGCGCGACTTCGCCGTCGGCCAGCTGGCCCAACAGCTCGGCGAACTCCGGCGGCGTCTGGGTCAGGTTGGCCCACCCGAGGTCGCGTGCCTGCACCGCGGTCGCGGCGTACTGCTGCATCAGCGCATTGAAGTCTGCCCCGGGCGCCCGCGCTTCTGCGACCACGGCGGCAGCATTGGCCTCATCGGCAAACAGGATGTGCTGGGCGTTGAATTCGATGTGGCCGGTGCGGTCGACTTCGCGCGAGTAGTAGTTGCGCATCTCCTGCTCGCTGACCGTCACCTCAGTCCGAAGCGCATCAAGCTGATGACTGGCCAGCACCTGCATGCGACCGAGTGCAAGCTCCGAACGCAGCTGCGCCGAATCCGCCTGCAAGCCCTTCAGGCCGGTCTGCGCCAGCAACAGGGACTCGATCAGCCGATCCAAGGCCTGCTGCCGCTGTTCGGGCTGGGCGAGATCAAGCCCGAGCCCGTGCGCGAAGGTCTCCAACACCGGCTGGGTGACCGACTCTCCATTGACCACCGCAACGACCGGCCCCTCCGGGCTCGCCTGCAGCACCAGCACTTCGCTGCTGACCTCGGCGCCGCGGTCCGCACAGGAGGTCAACGCAACCGCTGCACACAGCGCGAGCGCGACAGCGCGCACGTGCTTCATCGAACGACAGGCAAGGCTCATCCTTGAAACTCCTCGGGGGCGTAGGCGCGCATCGAAAGCGCGTGGATATCGGTCTGCATCAGGCTGCCCACCGCCTCATAGACCGCACGGTGGCGGGCGATGGCATTGAGACCGGAAAAGGCCGCGCTCACGATCAGCAGCGAATAATGACCGCGACCGTCACGCGCGCCTTCGTGGCCAGCATGCTTGTGGCTGTCATCGCTGATCTCCAGCACGCTCGGCTGCAGTGCCGCCAGGGCAGCGCGAATGGCGTCGACGCGCGCACTCATGGCAGCACCGGTCGGAATGGGAGCACCTGAATCGACTCGTAGACACCGCTCTCGAAGTAGGGATCAGCCTGCGCCCATGCGCGCGCGGCAGCGAAATCTTCGAACTCGGCGACGATGGCCGAGCCGACGAAGCCCGCTTCGCCCGGATCTTCGGCGTCGATCGCCGGCAGCGGACCCGCCAGTTTGAGCCTGCCCTCATCCCGCAGCGCATGCAGACGAGCGAGATGCTCGGGCCGGGCTTGCAGGCGCTTGGCCAGCGAATCGGGCGAATCACAGCCGATGATCAGGTACCACATGGAGCGGACCTCGCAGTACGTCGAGAGGGCGGAAAGGCTGCGCGGTGGCGCACGGTGGACGCGGCGGCTGGCGGGGCTATCCTGCCGCGGCGCGAACCGCGCATCATATGCGGTCTGACAAGCCCCCCTCAAACGCCCGGCCCTACTGCGCCGGGTCGCCCGCATGGGCGTAGCCTCAAGGAAGTGCAAGCCGCATGGGTGACCGCATCGAAGTACACGCCTTGAACCCGCAGGCGCGACAAATCCAGCGCGCCGTCGACATGTTGGGCAAGGGGGGACTGCTGGTGGCACCGTCCGACGCCGGCTATCTGTTCCTCTGGGGCGTGGACGCGATCCGCGCCGAGGAGCGCGTGCAGAAGCTGCGCGGGCTGGACAGCAAGCATCCTTTCACCTTACTCTGCGCCCGCCTGAGCGAAGTCGGCCGGATGGCCAAGCTCGACGACAGCGCCTTCCGCATCGTCAAGCCCCTGGTACCAGGGCCCTACACCTTCATCCTCCCCGTGTCTTCGGAACTGCCTCGGCGGTTCAAGCAGGCCAAGCGCAAGGTCATCGGTTGCCGCGTTCCGGGCCATCCGGTTCTGCAGAGCCTGATCGAGGCCTGGGGTTCGCCCCTGCTGTCGACCACTCTTGAGTTGTCTGAAGACGCGGCGGACGCATCGCCCGACCGTCAGGACGCCTTCGAGGTTGCCGAACATGCGCTGCGCCACGTCGATCTGATGCTGGATTCCGGGGATTGCCCACCCGGACCGACCAGCGTGATCGATCTTTCCGGCGACACACCCGTGCTGGTTCGCGAAGGTGTAGGTCCGGTGGATTTTCTGGACATCTGAAGGCGACCGCTGAGCGCGCTGGACGCGCGGGTGGGCGTGCGGGTCCAGCTGCAGTCGAAGTGAAATCAAGCGTCGCAAGCCCAAGTGTCGACACAGCCGCAGTCAAGCGCGCACTGTAAACGCGTCATCCGGTGGCTCACGAACACGCAGCTTCGGTGATTGTGGGCCGCAGCGACGCCAAGCCCCTAGTTTGAGCGCGGGGAAGAGAGCCCCCGATTGCATTGGGCGCCGCCTGGGGAAGGCAGTGCGCAAACACCGTAGACCTGAAGCACCTTGCGCAGGAATGGCTTGACCCGCCCACCCCGCGCCGCTGGCTGTGACATCGCGCAAGGCCCTGGCCGATGCACTGCTCCGGCACCGCAGCACCGCTCCGACGTCGTCACGCAGGCCCTTACGCCGCAGCACGCCGGAACCCACAAGCATCAAGAAGCCCGGGCGCTGAGCGCTCGAGAAGCTCCAGGATCCATCGAAACGATGTCCGTCGAATCGGCGCAGCCCGCCGACACCAGCGTCAGCCCGTCGCCCAGCGGCCCGCCCCAGCAGCAGGAAATGCCGCTGGCGATGGTGCGCGGGCAGCCGATGCTGCAGATTCCGCAGGATCTCTACATCCCGCCGGATGCGCTCGAAGTCATCCTGGATGCCTTCGAAGGCCCGCTTGATCTGCTGCTGTACCTGATCCGACGGCAGAACCTGGACATTCTCGATATCCCGGTCGCCGAGATCACCCGCCAGTACATCGATTACATCGGGCTGATGCAGGACATCAAGCTGGAGCTCGCCGCCGAGTATCTGGTGATGGCTGCGATCCTGGCCGAGATCAAATCGCGCCTGCTGCTGCCTCGACCCGCCGCAGCCGAGGGCGAGGAAGATGATCCGCGCGCCGAGCTGGTGCGCCGCCTGCAGGAATACGAGCGCTTCCGGCAGGCCGCGCAGGACATCGATGCCCTGCCCCGCATCGAACGCGACACCCAGGTTGTGCACGCGCAGACAGCCGACCGCACCACGGTACGTCTGCCGCCCCCGGTCGACCTGCGTGAGATGCTGCTGGCCCTGCGCGATGTCCTGAAACGGGCCGAGCTGTTCACTCACCACAATATCCGCCGCGAGGCGCTCAGTGTCCGCGCGCGCATGGGTGAACATCTGGAGCGCCTCTCGCACGGCCGCTTCGTCTCCTTCATCGAGCTGTTTCGCGCGGAAGAAGGCCGGCTGGGCGTGGTCGTGAGCTTTCTGGCCATGCTGGAGCTGGCCAAGGAGATGCTGATCGAGATCGTGCAGGAAGGCCCGCTCGCGCCAATCTTCGTGCGCGCACTCGGCGCTCGTCCGGATGCCGCTGGCGAGATCGAGGATTGGACCGAAGACTTCGCCGCCAGCGGCGACGAAGGCGCATTCGAGGACAGTGAAGAGAACGCGCTCGCGCACTCGCCCCCGGGCCTGCCCGCGCTCGCCGAAGCGGCACCGCAAGATCAACCCGCGGCCGACACCGACGCATCGACACTCTCAGAGGAACCCCGCTGACGCATGGACTTCGACCTGCTCAAGCGCATCATCGAAGCGGCCTTGCTGGCGGCACCACAGCCGCTGACTCTGGCCCAACTGACCGACCTGTTCGGCGAGGGCGAAGCGCCGCCGGCCGACGACCTGCGCCGTGCCCTGCACGCGCTGCAGGAAGACAGCGCCGCGCGCGGCGTTGAGCTCATCGAGGTCGCCTCCGGCTTCCGCTACCAGGTGCGCGCCGACGTCTACCCGCACATCGCGCGCCTGTGGGCCGAGAAGCCGCCGCGCTACTCGCGCGCGCTGCTGGAGACGCTGGCCCTGATCGCCTATCGGCAACCGATCACCCGCGGCGAGATCGAGGCCATTCGCGGCGTCGCCGTGAACAGCCAGATCGTGCGCACGCTGGAAGAGCGCGAGTGGATCCGCGTGGTCGGCCATCGCGACGTGCCAGGCAAGCCGGCCCTGTTCGGTACCACTCGTGCCTTCCTCGACTACTTCAATCTGAAGAGTCTCGACCAGTTGCCGCCGCTGTCGGCGCTGCAGGAGCTGCCCGACCTTGAGCCCGAGCTCGATTTCGACGGCACCCGCGCACGCGCTGCGCTGCCGGCGCCGGGTGAGCCCGAGGCCGCGACGCAGTCCGAGGGCAGCGATGCGCCCGCAGACGCGCAGCCCGCCGGAATCGCGCAAGCACCCGAATCATCTGATGCCGACGCTTCCCAAGCAGACGCTTCACCGACTGAGGCTTCCGCCGACACCTTTGCGCCGATCGACGCCGACTCAGCACCAGAGGTTGAGGTTACGGACCAGAACGACACGACGCTCGACGATTCCGAACTTGCCGACCCCGACAGCATCGACGGCGCCCAGCACGCCGATGCCTTTGAGAACGACCTCGACACCGCGACGCGCCACGACGAAGAGCGCGCCGTGACCGATACCCCCGACACCACCGACCCCACGGGCGAGTCCGAGACTTCGCCGGAGCAGATTCCATGAGTGAGACACCCCGCCGCGTCCTGTCCTTGAAGCGCGAAGGCGCCACCGCCCGCATCGAAGAGCGCCTGCACAAGGTGCTGGCCACCGCCGGCCTCGGCTCGCGACGCGCGCTCGAAGAGCGCATCGCCCGCGGCGAAATCAAGGTGAATGGTGAAGTCGCCGCCACCGGCAGCAGTGTGGCCTCGGGCGATCGCGTCGAAATCGACGGCCGCGCCTTCGTCGCTGCCAACCAGAGCGAACCACCGCAGGTTCTGCTGTACAACAAACCCGAGGGTGAGCTGACCACGCGCGAGGATCCGGAAGGCCGCGCGACCGTGTTCGAGAACCTGCCGAAGCTGAAGAACGCCCGCTGGATCGCGGTCGGCCGGCTCGACATCAACACCACCGGCCTGCTGCTGCTGACCACCGATGGCGACCTCGCCAACGCGCTGATGCACCCCAGCACGGAAGTCGAGCGCGAGTACGTCTGCCGCATCCACGGCGAAGTCAGCGAAGACGTGATCCGCCAGCTGCAGCGCGGCGTGCAGCTGGACGACGGCGAGGCCAAGTTCGACGTGATCGAGCCGATCGGCTCCAGCGACAGCCACGCGTGGTTCCGCGTGGTGCTGCACGAAGGCCGCAACCGCGAAGTCCGCCGCATGTGGGAGGCCGTGGGCTTCACGGTCAGCCGCCTCAAGCGCGTGCGCTACGGCAGCATCGAGCTGCCGCGCCTGCTGAAGCGTGGCATGAGCACTCCGCTGCCGGCCGAGCAGGTCGATGCGCTGCGCGCAGGTTTGAGCCTGCCAGCCCCGGAAGCCAGCCTGACCCTGCAGCCGGTGATCGGCCAGCGCCGCGCCAAGACCAGCGAGTACCGCCCCGACGCCCGCGACCAGAAAGCCTGGACCCAGGGCGCCTACGGCGACGAGGGCCGCGAACTGCGCGCGTTCGACAAGATCCGCGAAGACGCACCGCGCGGTCGCGGCCGAGGTCCCGGCCGACCGGGTCCGGGCGGTGGTCCCGGTGGCCCGGGCGGCAAGCGCAAGCCCGCCGGCAAGGGCGGCTTCCGTTCCGGCCCCGGCGCGCCGGGCGGCGCACCCGGCGGCCCGCGCGGTGCGGCCAAGCGCCCCGAAAACTACGGCAACACGCTGACCGCTCCTGGCGGTGAGGCGCGCGGCCGCGGTGGCCCCTGGGTCAAGAGCGGCAACACCGGTCCCGCCGGCGGCGCCAGCGCCAGCGGCGAGTTCCGCAGCTGGTACGTGCCGGATGGCGTCACTACCACCAGCCCCTCGGCGCGCCCGCAAAACCGGCCTGCCGGTCGCCCGGCAGGTCCGGGCGGCACCGCGGGCCCAGGCGGCCCCGGTCGTCCCGGTCGACCGGGCCCGGGAGGCCCAGGCCGACCCAGCGGCGCGGGTGGCCCGGGCCGACCCAGCGGCGCGGGTGGCCCGAAGTTCGGCAAGCCTGGCGGGCGTCCGGGGGCAGGTCCGGCGGGCGGCCCGCGTCCGAGCGGTGGTCCCGGCGGGCGCCCGGGAGGCGCGCCCGGGGGCAAGCCCACCGGCAGGCCCAACGGCCCGCGTCCGAGTGGTCCGCGTCCCGCTGGCCCCGCAGGGCGCGGTCCGCAAGGAGCGCCCAAGGGCCCCCGCGGACCACGCGGTCCGCGCTGAAGTTCGGTGCATCGACGCGCGTCGGCTCCCGATCGGGAGCGCGCGCGATGACGGCTCCGGGTTTCGGGTGGCGCGAGTCGTCACAGCGGGCGGCACGGGCAAGCTGCGTTGGCGCCTTCGAGATCAGCAGCTGCGCACTAGCCTCTTCGGCTTTATGAAGGGCGGGCATCGCGTTCACCTGTGTGGTGATGCGTTCAGAGCCAGCAGCCGCGAACCGACCTCTTGGGCTTCGTTGAAGGCAAGGCGTCTCTCTCACTTGTAGGGTGATGCGTTCGAAGCCAACAGCCGCGGACCGACCTCTTGGGCTTCGTTGAAGGCAAGGCGTCTCTCTCACTTGTAGGGTGAT
>CAZPHV010000056.1:0-3052 GCA_964586455.1 uncultured Aquimonas sp. | reverse complement strand
GGACCGACCTCTTGGGCTTCGTTGAAGGCAAGGCGTCTCTCTCACTTGTAGGGTGGATAAGCGCAGCGCATCCACCAGCGCGTCCCGTAGAGGCCGGGCATTCAACAAAGCACGAGAGTCTGAAGGCTGCCTCCGAGCCCCCAGGCGAAGCCGACGCAAGCACATCGCAGGTCATTGACGACACGGCTCGCGAAACACCCGGTGCTTCAAGCTCGAAAGCACGCCCCGAACTTCCCCCGAACCAGACGAGCGCCACGCCGCTCGTCTGTTCGACACCGCGCGTCAACTCCTCGTCCCTGAACTGCGGAATCGGCGGCACAGCGGTTGCAGATGAACGGCGTCCACGCCGCCGGTCAGTCCATGGCACCGCTCGCCTCTGCTGTCGCTCGCCGCTCGCACCCTCGCCTCGGCTACGCCCTGTTGGCCTGCTGGCTGCTGCTGATGGCATGGGCGTTCTGGCTGATCGAAGGTCGACCTGCCTACGCCCGCGCTCAACTGGCCTCCGACCCCGCGCGCATCGCGTTGATCGAAGCCTGGGGCGCACGCATGGGCGCTGGCGCTGACGCGAATCCACTGCTGCTGCTTCTGCCTGCCGTCTGCAGCTGCGACAGCCACGCCGCGCTGGCCAAGCGCATCGGCGCCGCCGCTGAGGCCGCCGGTCTTACGACCCTGCACACTGTCCCGGATGCACGCCTGCGCGGTCTGCTGCCGAGGGCCGCGGGCGCGGCCCTGTTCAACGCCCAGGGGCGGCTGCTGTTTGCCGGCCCGCTCGAGTCCCCCCTGCACTGCTCGGACGGGCGCAGCCTGGTCGAACTGGTTCTGCCGCATGCACACGCCGCGCAGCCGCCCCTGTGGGCGCCGGTGATCGATGAAGCCTGTGCCTGCGATGGCCGCTACACCCCGGCGTGAGTACCGCGTCGCCCCCATCACCTCGCCGCCTGGACAGCCCATGAGCACAACACCGCTGAACTATCTTGACGAACTGCGGCGCAACGCCGACCGGGTCATGCTCGTGCTGGTCGGCGTCATGACCTTGCTGGCACTCGGCCTCGCGATGGGCACCGGCACGTGGGGCAGCTTCCTGCTGATCGGCCTACCGACCGCCGGTGTCTGCGTCGCCCAAGTGCTGTTGAACGGCGGTGCCCTGTCCACGCGCCTGACCATCGCCGCGGCCTTTATGGTGCTTTCGGGGCTGACCATCCATCAGGCGCGCGGCATGCTGGAAATGCACTTCAGCATCTTCGTGCTGCTGGCCCTGCTGCTGTACTACCGCGACTGGATTCCGATCGTGTTCGCCGCGGCCGTGATCGCGGTCCATCACCTCGCTTTCGACTACATGCAGCGGCAGGGCCTGCCGGTCTGGGTCTTTGCAGCCAATACCGGCTTCATCATTGTGGTCATCCATGCGCTGTTCGTGGTGGCCGAGACCGCCGTACTGGTGATCATGGCCCGCAACCTGCAAAGGGAGGTCGAGATGGTCGGCGCCAACCCCGGCCGGCTGATCTCGGTGGCGCGACGCCTGGCCGAGGGCGAACCCGCCGACCTCGCCAGCCTCGGCAAGGTACCGCCGGACAGCATCGCCGACGCCGTCATGCGCAGCGCGAAAGCGATCGAAGGCACGCTGAGCGAAGTGGATTCGGTGCTCGGTCGCATCGCACGCGGCGACTTCGCGCTGCGCATCGATCTGCATGACAAGCGCGGCAGGTACGCGCAGATCGCGCAGTCCATCAACAACTCCTGCCAGCAGCTCGACGATGTGCTCGGCGCAACCACCCGTGCAGCCGGCCAGCTCGCCGCCGGTGATCTCGGTGCGCGCTTGGAAATGTCCGCAGAAGGCCGTTTCGAAGTGTTGCGCGACAGTATCAACATGCTCCGCCACAGCATGAGCAACTTCATACAGATGCAGGACGGCGCGCTGGCAGCGGCCAAACTCGGCGACACCGCCCACCGCATCGACACCAGTGCCATGCAGGGCTTCCAGAAGCAGCTCGCGGGCGGCGTCAACGAACTCGTCCACCTGTTCGGTGAGGTGCTTGATGATGCCGGCCGCATGATGCAAGGCCTTGCACGCGGCGACCTTCGGGAACGCATGCGTGGCAACTATGAGGGCACGTATGCGCAGCTGGCGCTGGACGCCAACAGCGCGGCACGGTCGGTGTCCGACGCGATGGCAGGGATCAACAGTGCCAGCCAGACCATCCGCCAGGCGGCAGCCGAAATCGCTGCCGGTAATGCCGACCTGTCTTCGCGCACCGAGCAGCAGGCCGCTGCGCTGGAAGAAACCGCCGCCAGCATGGAAGAACTCACCTCGACCGTGCGCGGCAACGCCGAGAACGCACGCTCGGCCAACCAGCTTGCGATCGGCGCCGGCGATGTCGCCGAGCGCGGCGGGCACGTGGTGCGCCAGGTCGTCGACACCATGGGCCAGATCAACCAGCAGTCGCGCAAGATCGAAGACATCATCGGCGTCATCGACGGCATCGCGTTCCAGACCAATATCCTCGCGCTGAACGCCGCGGTCGAAGCCGCCCGCGCCGGCGAGCAGGGCCGCGGGTTCGCCGTTGTCGCGGGCGAAGTTCGCACGCTTGCGCAGCGCTCGGCGGCAGCCGCGCGCGAAATCAAGGGCCTGATCTCGGAGACCGTGCAGAAGGTCGGCTCAGGCAGTCAGCTGGTCGACTCCGCGGGCAGCACCATGGCCGAAATCCTGTCGGCGGTGAAACGCGTCACCGACATCATGGCCGAGATCAGCGCCGCGTCTGCCGAACAGACCACCGGCATCGAACAGGTCAGCGCCACCGTCACCCATATGGACGAAGCCACCCAGCAGAACGCCGCCCTGGTCGAAGAAGCCACCGCAGCGGCACGCACGCTTGAAGAGCAGGCGAATCAGCTTGGAGTCGCCGTGGCACGATTCAGTCTGTAGGGAACAGCTCGGAAGCGGCCCCGAAGCTTGACAGCGTGGGCCCTGGCCCACCGATGCTTGACAGGGTGGGCCAAGGCCTGAGGTCTCCCCAGTTTTTCTGCGTCACGGCAAGGCACCAGCCAGGGCGTC
>CAZPHV010000055.1:3775-36587 GCA_964586455.1 uncultured Aquimonas sp. | reverse complement strand
GAGTTGACAGACCGCGGCGAGGGTCGAGCTCCGGTGGGCCAGGGCCCACCCTATGCGGCAACGGTGAGGCGCGTCGCAAGGCGCGTCGACTTGACCGCGGCGAGGGTCGAGCTCCGGTGGGCCAGGGCCCAGCCTATGGGACCCGCGTGAGCCAGCTCGCCGCCACCCGCTTTGGCAGGGACTCGGGTACTCAGGCCCCGAGCACCCATCGATAGCCAATTCGATAGGCACCGCCGTGGCCGGTGATGTTGCCGGTGTGCTGCTTCGGTCCGACCGGGCCACCGAAGTGATTCTGACTGTTCATGGTCAGACGGATGCCGTAGGGGCGCATGACATCATCGCCGACCAGCAACCCGATCAGGCCGCCAAGCAGGTTGATTGTCGACGACACCGCCGCGCCGGCCGCCGGCGAGGCGAAGAAGCTGACCACGATGCCGGCGAGCATGCTCAGCGCGTTCGTAAGTGCCCGCGCCACCGCCGCGTCGTTGCTGTCGGATTCGATCAGCTGGAAGATCGCGTAAAGAGACTTGGGATAGCCCGGTGTGGACCTGAGGCTGTACTGGCCCAGAAACATTTCGCCGTAGCTGGCATAGGTACCGGTTCGGAAGTCGCCAGCGTCGAAGCCCCGAATCACCGCGACATTGCCGCTGGCGCCGATGCACAGGCCGCCGAAGATGATCTCGTCCCAGCCGGCCGGCTGGGTTTCGCGTACGCAGTGGATGGCGCGCAACAGCAGATGGCAGCGCGTGTAGGTGGTCGCCGAGCGCGGAACCGCGCGCGGGGTGCGCTCGGGCGTCCGCAGCGCGGGCAGCCGTGCGGTCGCGGCGCGCAGGCCGAGGCGCGCGTCCAGTCCCGCGGGCCGCAGCTCGGCCAGCGACGGGCCCTGCTCTCCCAGCAGGCGCCGCAGCTGGGCTGGACGGCGCGCCAGCGACTTCAGGCTGATCGAGAGGCGCGCCAGACCCAGAGCAGGCAGACTCGCAGCGCAGGCGGCTGCGCGCGCCTCCAGACTGGTGGGATCCGGGTTGATCGGATAGCGCGCCGGGTCGATCTGGTGAAACAGCGCCTTGAGGCAGAGCGCTGCGGCCTGCCTGGCCACCGCATCCGCCTGGCTGCGCTCGCGGGCATTGAGCTGTTCGGGGCCGAAGGCTTCGACCACCGGGCCTTCGAATTCCGCCTGCTGTTCGGTGGTGATCTGGGCGGCGTGTCCAAAGCTGGAATGGGTGTTCATTGGGCTGCTCCTTGCAATGCGTTTGCGGGGTAGTGATCGAGTGGGAACAATTCCGACTCGATCCCCCTAGTCGCAGAGCCGCCGCAAAACCCGCCACCCTCTGCACAAAGCGCGCGCACTTGGCGGGAATCCACACCGTCGTGCGACTACAGGTACAGCTGCGACCACGCCCGTTCCGGCGCCCTGACCACAACGAGGACCTCGCCATGCCCACCTACGCCCGCCCGATGCCGCCGCTGTTCGTCCTGGTCTTGCTCGCCGCGGTCACCGCGGCGTCGGCGCAGCCCACGCTCGCACCCGTGTCGGCGCCAACCCCGTCAACCCCGTCGGCACAGCCGGTCGTTGCCGCACCGGGCGCTACGAACTGCCCAAGGCCACCCGGTGGCACCGTGAACTACTCCAACTGCACGGATCCCGACGGCCCGGGCCAGGGCGAGTTGCACCTGAAGGCAGTGCTGAAGCATCTGCAGCCGGACCTGCTGCTGCTGCCGGAGCTGAGTCTCGGGACGCGGTCGGGTCAGTGGGGAGACCGCCTGCAGATCCCGGCCGTCGCCCCCGCCAACGGCATCTGCCAGCTCAGCCTGCGGCTAGGCGTGATCAACGGCGGCCAGCGCAACAGCGGCGCCGCGCGTCATGTGGTTCGTCAGCTGCCAATGCTGCAAAGAGAGGGCGACTCCGGTCGGATCGTCGGCGAGCTGCAGCAGCCGCCGCTGGCGCCGGGCGAGCATCGAATTTTTGAGGTGCCGGCGCGCCTGTCGGGCGGCCTCAGCTGGCTGGAAGTCCGGCTTGATGTCGACGACGCCGTGAACGAGTCGATCGAGGCCAACAACGTGCGGCGCGTTCAGATTGAGCTCGATCCCGCCTGCAGCTGAGGCGGCCTCAGGGCTGCAGGAGCTCGCGCACCGCCGCAGTGCGCGGATCCTCTGAGCCGAGCTGAAGCTCGCGCTGGGCCAGCGCGCGCTGCAGCAGGGCGCGTGCTTCAGCGCTGCGTCCTTGCGCTGTTGCCAGATCGGCCTGGGCGATCCACAGCTGGGCGAAGCGGTCATGGGTATCGGGCAGGACCGCCGCGAACACGCGTGCGGCCTGCTCAAGTTCGGCTGCGGCGTTCTGTAGCCGTCCCTGTTTGCGCAGCACGATGCCCAGATGCAGATGGTCGATACCGACCCGCTCATGCGCGGCGCCGTACTGGCGCTGCTGGTCGTGCAGGGCCTCGCGGTAGTGCTGCTCGGCCAGCGCAAGCTCGCCGCGTTCCTCATACACACGGCCGAGGTTGAACACGGTGGCGGCACGCCAGGCATGCCCGGCGGGGTAAAGATCAAGCGCGGTCCGGTAGTGCTGTTCGGCGGCTTCGAGTTCAGCGCGGTCATGCTGCACCCAGCCGAGGTCGCTGTGGGTCATCGCCACCAGCGGGTGAGCTTCGCCCAGGCGCTCGCTGCGGATCTGCAGCGCCTGCTGCAGCAGCTCCAGTGCTTCGTCCAGACGGCCCTGCGATTTCAGCAGCCGGGCCAGATTGTTCATGATCGTCGCGGTTCCAGGATGCAGACGACCGCGAGTCTCCTGGCTGTCCTGCAGCACCTCCCGATAGAGGGCCTCTGCAGAGGCTTCGTCGCCACGGCTGCGGTACAGCACCGCCAGATTGTTGATGACGTGGATCCGCTCCGGATGCCCGGCCGGCAGCAGGCGCGAATGCAGCACATGGGATCGCTGCAGTAGCGATGTCGCCGACTCAAGCTGACCGCCGGCGCGTCGTGCCGCACCCAGGCTGTTCAGGATTCCGGCCAACTCCAGGCCCGCGCCGCCCTGGGATTCGATCTCCGAGAGCAGATCGCTGAACTGGGCGTCGGCGCGCTCGATCTGCCCGGCCGCGAGCTCGACCCAACCCAGGGCCTTGCGTGCCTCCCACTGCGCTGCGCGCTGCGCGGGCAGGTGCGTTTCGGCAAGCGGGCGCGAAGCCTGTGCAAGCAGGGCGCGCGCCTGCGCATGATCGCCCAGCTCGGCCTGGGCACGCCCGGCCAGCAGCCACCAGAGCTGCTGCTGCAGAGGGCTGCGCGCAGACTCGGGCATGGCCTCTGCGGCGAGCTCGATCTGTGCCCAGGCCTCGCCCGGCAGGCCGAGGCTGAGCTGGGCGTCGGCCACAGTCAGACGCAGGTCGAAGGCGAGGTTTGGATCCGCTTCGAGCTCCGCCTGCATCGGCTCCAGACCCTGGGCCAGCACCTCACGCACGCTCAGGTCGGCCGCACCGCTGCGCTCCGGGTCGGCCTGAGCAAACAGCTGCAGCAGCATCGACTTGACGCGCTCGGCGCGCGTCGCCTGCGCCGCCGCTGCATCGCGCTCCACCGCCAGCGCATGGGCCTGGTCGCGCTGCTGGAACGCGTACCCGATCAGCAGCACGGCCAGCAGCAGCAGCGCCATCGATTCGATCGGATGCCGGGCCAGGAACCGATGGGCGCGATACAGCAGGCCGGGTGCGCGCGCCTGCACCGGCAGACCGCGCTGCCAGCGCCGCAGGTCTTCGGCAAGGGTCAGGACATCCGGGTAGCGCGCCGCCGGCTCTTTGCGCAGACACATCAGCACGATGCGGTCGAGATCACCGCGCAGTCGACGCGCCAACGCGCGCGGGCTCGCCGCGCGCGCCGATGCCCTTTCTTCAAGCAGCTCAACGTCGCTGAAGCGGCGACTCGGAGGCAGCGGCAGCTGTTCGCAGACCGCGCGCTGCAGGGCCGCGGGGCTGGGGTCGGCCGGTTGCTGCGCAGAGCAGCCGCAGAGCAGTCGATACAACAGCAGACCGAGCTGGTAGAGGTCGGAGGCCACGCCCATCGGCTGCCCCAGCAGCTGTTCCGGGCTGGCGTACTGCGGGGTCAACAGACGCAGTCCCGTGGCCGTGGCCAGCTCGTCCGCAGCGGCGGCCTGCAGCGGCTTGGCGATGCCGAAGTCGAGCAGGTGCACGCGTCCGGCGCCGTCCACCAGCAGATTCGAGGGCTTGATGTCCCGGTGCAGCACGCCCTGCTGATGCGCGTGATCGATCGCATCCAGGGCCTGCAGGAACAGTTCCACACGCGCATCAATACCCAGACGGGCCCCATCGCAGTGACGATCGATCGGCAGTCCGTCCACATACTCCATCACCAGGTAGGGTCGTCCCTGCGCGTCCTCTCCGCCGTCGATGAGCCGGGCGATGCCCGGATGCGAGAGCTCGGCCAGAATCCGCCGCTCGCGCTCGAAGCGACGCAGAAACTCCTGCGAGTCGATGCCGGCGTGCAGACGTTTGACCGCGGCGCGCTGCACGAAGCCGCGGCTTCGACGCTCGCCGAGATGCACACTGCCCATGCCGCCGCGACCGATCTCGCCCAGCAGATGCCAGCCGTCGAGAAGTTGCTCAGATCCAGAATCCGAGGCCCTGTGCTGGGTCACGTCGCCGATCTCGGCCTGCAACAGCGCCTGCAGCCTGAGTGGCGCGGGCAAAGCGCTATGCTCTTCATCAACACGTTCGGTTGCGGCCAGCAGCGCGCCCAGCAGCGGTCGCAGCCTCTCGGATACGTCAGCCAGCGCTGCCCCGCGCGCCTCCGAAGGCAGGTCCAACAGGCGCTCAAGCGCCGCGTCGACCTGCTCAAGGCTGGCAGCATCCAGCGCAGACAGATCGGGCGGCGAGCTCACGCCAGCGCGGCCTGCAGCCACACCCGCGCGCGCAACCAGTCGCGCTGCACGGTGCGCAGCGAAAGACCCAGCGCCTGGGCGGTCTCGGCCTCGCTCAAGCCGGCAAAACAGCGGCACTCGATCAGGGCGACCAGGCGCGGATTCGCCGCGTGCAGGCGCTCCAGCGCCTGGTCCAAGGCCAGCACCTGTGCGCTCAGGGCCTCGATGCTGGCGGCGCTTTCGTCCAGGGCCTCATGCACGCAGTCGCCGCCGCGCTTCTGCGCGCTGCGTCGACGCGCCAGATCCACCAGGATGCGCCGCATCGCGCGCGCGCAGATCGCGAAGAAATGGCCGCGGTCCTGCCAGTCGACACCGAACTCGTCGATCAGCTGCAGATAGGTTTCCTGGACCAGCTCGGTGGCCTGCAGGGTGGCGCTGTCAGCGAAGCGCCGCAGCTGCTGCCGCGCGATCTGCTGCAGCTGCGGATAGACATGCGGCAACAGGCGATCGAATGCAGCACGATCGCCGGCGCGGTGCTGCTGCAGCAGCTCGGTGATATCGACGTCCACGGTCTGCTCCCGCTTCTCTGGCGCTGCGACTGTCGCCGATTCGATCAGTGCGGGGCGGGGTTGCGCAACTGCGCGGACGCGTCCGTCATGGTCCGCATCTGCGTCAATCGGGCGTTCGAGATGCCGCTCGCAGGCCGGCCAGCTCACGACTCAACAAGGCTTCCACTTCGTCGGCCTCGAACTGCCGGGCCTGCAAAGGCACGGCGAAGCGGTAGCTGCCGGGGTCGCGCTCCGAAGCGGCCGGCGACGGCTGGTCCTCGTCGCTGTCGGCCCGCTCGCGCACGAGCACATAGGCCAGCTGCAAACGGGCGAAGCTGCGGCGCACGCTATCGGGCTCGACGGCGGCTCCGGCGGCATCAAGTTCGGCCAGCCACTCGGCCATTCGCAAGCCGCCGCGGCCAGCCAGGGCATCGCGGGCGATGCGATAGACGAGGGCGCGGTCGAGCGCGCAGGCCTGCGGCTCGGGGCTCAAGCGGGACCAGCCGGCCAGCGCATCCTGCACGGCCTCCGAGCCCAGGGCCGAGTTGACTGCCTCGACCGGGAAGCTGCGCTCGCCACGTGCAAGATGCTCCAGCAGCTGCTGGCAGACAATCGCAATCAGATTGGCGCGCTGCCCGCAGGCTGCGACGATGCGCGCCGGCAGAACCGATTCGGCATAGTTCAGCCCCAGACGCTTCATCGGCAAGGTCGCAAGCTCGATGCAGGCCTCGCGCTCCAGCGCCCCCAACCGGATCACTTCGCCAAAATTGCGGATCGGTGAGGCGAAGTCCAAGGCAACGGCTTCGTAGAGATCCCAGAACCCGGCCAGCAGAAAATGGCAGCGACCTTCCTCGCTCTGCGCGCGCAGGGCGGCGAGCTGGGTGTAGCCGCTGCGCGCCTCCTCGCGCAGAAACAGATCGCATTCGTCGATCAGCAGCAGCAGACGACGCCCACCGCTGGCCTGTTTGAGCGCATCGAGCACCGTCTCAAGCGGCGCGTCGATCGGCTGCTGCGCGAGCTGGGCCAGCCGCGGCAGCAGGCGATGGTCACGCAGGGACAGGTAGTGACAGGCGACCTGCGGGTGGCCTTCGAAGCGGCGCTCGATCGCCTTCATCAGGCTGGTCTTGCCGAGCTGGCGTCCGCCGACCAGCAGGTAGTTGCCGGGTTCACGGTTCAACACGCGCGCCAGCAGTTCGCTGCGTCCGAAAAAGCTGGCGGGCCGGGTCACACCGCCGCGGGTCTGGTAGGGCGAAATGCGGGTCACCCGCAGCTGCCGCGCCAGCAACGCCAGTAGTACATCAGTCGGTTCCGGGTGCAGCAGCCACTCGCTCTGGCTGGCCTGGTCCACGGCCACGCCCAGATTCGTGGGATCGCTGCCCCAGGCCAGCAGGCTGGCGTCATCGCGTGCATTCGCCGACAGCACCAGCAGCACGTCCTGGCCGGTGCTGTGCGCCTGCAGGCGCCGCACCAGCTCTCGACCGGCCAGGTCCGCTGGCGGCAGATAGACCAGCACGCGCTCCAACGCGATCGGCAGCACCTGCGGCAGCCGCCATTCGAAGGCCTCGCCGGGCAAGGGCCAGTCGGCGATCGGCGCGCTGTCGGCGCCGATCCGACGGGCCAGTCGTTCGGTGCGCTCGGCGCTGCTCAGCTGCGCCCAGCGCAGCGCTTCGGCCCAATCCTCCGCGTGGATCTCGGCCGCCGCCAGCGCGCCGCGACGACGCAGCAGCAGGCGCAGGCGCCAGTCCAACGCCGGCAGCTCGCACACGGGCTGACGCCGCAGTCGACGTGGCGCGCGTTGCAATGCGCGCAGACGCGGATCGAACAGCAGCAGCCAGGCCAGCAGCCCCAGCAGTGCCAGCACGGCCACCAGCAGCAGCCACTGCAAGCGGCTCAATCCCGATACCGGGCTGCGGCAATCGCTGGGCAGCCAGTCCTGGGGCGGCGACGGCTGCCCCACCCGGCAACGCCAACTCTGGGTTTCAGGTGCGTAGTCGAGCAGAAGCACCGTCCCGACCAGGCCGCTGTCCTCTTCGAAGATTCGCCCATAGGTCAAGCGCAGCTGCAGCGGTTCGGGCATGTCGAAGGCGTACAGCCCGGGATGGAACTGCGAGATCGCGTCACTCTGCTGTGTGGGCCAGCGCCCTTCCCGCGCGTAGAACTCGGCCGCGCCTTCCATCGCAAGCCCGGTCTGGCTCCTCACCATGCCGAGCAGGGATCCGATCTCGGCGTTGCGCAGCATGCCGGGCCCCATGAAGGGGTTGAGCCAGGGCGCGAACAGGGTGCTGCCAATCAGCCAGGTCAGCACGCCAACGATCAGCAGGCGCCAGCGCGATGGCCGCGCCAGTCGAAAGCCGACGCGCTTCATTCGCCCGCGGCCGCCAGCGCCGCGCGTCCGGCGCGGCGAACCGCCTCGCTGCGCCATTCCAGCCAACGGCCGTCGGCCGCGCTGCGCTCGACCAGCAGATTGGCCCAGTACAGCGCGCGCAGCTGCGCGTCCAGCAGCCAGGGTCGCGCTGGCCCCAGGCGTAGCTGCGTCAGCCAGTGCGCGAGTCGCGCGCGCGACTCGGGTTCGCTCAAGTGCTGCAGGAATGCGGGCCACAGCAGATCGCCGGCGGCCAACTCGCGCTCAAGCGCCTCGGCGCCGAGCGATGGCGCCTGCCGCAGGGCTTCGACGGCCTGCTGCAGCAGCAGGGGATGCCCGCCGCTGACGGCGAGCGCGCGCTCGGCGGTAGCCAGATCGACGCCGCGCTCGCGCGCCAGCGTCTGCGCCTCGGGTTCCGGCCAGCGCTCGCTGTGCGCGATGTTCAGCAGCGACAGATCGCCGCCCAGGTACTTGAGCTCGGCCAGTGCAGCACCGCCGCAGATCAGCAGGTGCAGGCGCCCACTGTGCATCTCGCTCAGGCTGCGCAGGATGCCGGCCAGCAGCTCACGCAGGGCGGGGTCGCCCTGCTCGAAGCGGCTGACCAGGCAGAACAGCTGACCGTCGCGCTGGATCCGCGCATCCAGCGCCGCCTCGAAGGCGAAGTCGGAGTCCACCGCCTGCAGCCCACACTGGCTGGCAACCGCCGCGAAGTACTCGGCCGGCTCGGCACTCAGGCTGTAGGGCGGCTGCAGATGCAGCACGCGCTCCGGCCCGTAGCGGCGCGCCGCCTCCGCAAGGATCGCCTCGCGCTCGGGCGGTTGGCCCAGGTGTGCGGGGCACAGCAGCATCAGGATCGGATACGGGCGCAGCGACTGCAGTCGATCCAGCACCTGCCGCACTTCGGCGGGCACGTCGTGTCCGCGTAGCGAGGAGTCTGCAGCGGTGTGCGGCTCGCTCGGAAACTCGGGCTCGAACGCAGCCGCGGCCAGCAGGCGATTGGTTTCGGCCTCACTCAGACGCAGGTAGCGGGCGCAGCCCAGCACGCGATCACGATGCTTGCGCCCGGGCAGAGCATCGCCGTTGCGCCAGTTGTTGACCGCCTCGCGGCTCAGCCCGATCTCGGCCGCCACGCCGGCGGCGCTGGCGCGAATGCGGCGCATGTACTGGGCGAGCAGCTGGGGGAATTCGTTGGGCGGCATGCTTTGGGCGGACGAATGAGGGGGTCGGAAAGGTAGCGCTTTGAGCAGGGATTGGGGATTCGGGATTGGGGATTCGTGAAGCGGGGCGGCGGAAGTTCGAGCCCGCGCTTCATGACGCGGCTGCGGTGAGTCGTGTAGCCGCGGCAGGGCCCGTAGCACCCGCTCTACCGCCGGCGAATCCCGAATCCCGAATCCCCAATCCCAACTCTCACCCAAACACCCCAGGCGCGAACACGACCCACAGCGCCGCCAGCAGTGCGTACTTGATGCCGGTGACGATGCCGTGCTGCGGCTTGTAGGGCTTGGCCTGCAGGATCTGCAGGTAGGGCGGCGCCTGCACGCGCTGGATCAGCACGAACAGGGCCAGCGCGCAGAGCAGGCCACCGAGGATGCTGCAGCCCCAGGGGCCGAGCGTGTCCAGCACCCACACCACGATCTGCTTCAAGCCCTTCTTGCGGCCGCTGATCTCGATCTCGTCAGCGGCGCGGATCGCAGTGGCCGCGTTTGTAGCGATCGCCGTGCCCATCGCCAGCAGGGTGAAGGTCAGGGCAGATGCGAAGGCCGCGCGGGCCTTGCTGAAGCTGTCTTCGTAGCGGCGGAAGCGTCCTTGAGTCTGCTGCTCGACTGCAGCAAACACCTCGGCGCGAATGCCCGCGTCTTCGATGCTCAGCGACTGGCTCTTCTCTTCCTTGCCCTCGCCCGACTTGAAGTCGAGGTCGTCATCGGCCGTGCTCCACTGCACCGACTTCAGCCCGCGGATCACGATGTGGGTCGCCTTGTCACCGAACACCTGGGCCGGCGATTCGCCCGCCCGCAGGCGCTGCAGCTGCTGCTCGGCGATCGCCGGTTTGTGGGTTTCGGCGTAGACCGCCTCGGAGCTCACCGCCAGCAGCTGCGCGTCGTCGCCATCCACATCCAACCAATACTGCATCTCAACTCACTCTGCCGGAAACGCCGGCCTGCGCATGCGCCGCGAACAGCGGCAAGGGCGCGCAGTGTGGAGAGTCGACGCCTGTGAGGGAACCGCGAAGATGTCCAGTGCGGCGCTTGACAGGGCGTCAAGCCGAGGCAGCGAGAGTCGCGAGTGCGTAACCGCCGATCGCCGTGGGCATGTGGGGCATCGGGCGTACACGTGTAGACCATGGCGAGCGTCGAGATACGGCGGGTCAAGACCCGCCCTACGAAGGCGAGGCAAGTTGCCGGGCGGGTCGTGACTACCGGGGCCAGCGTCGAGCTACGGTGGGCCAGGGCCCACCCTATGCGGATCGCATGTAGCGCGCTGCCGGGCGAAGCGGTGCGACACGCTTCGACGCAGGCGGCGCAAGAGCTGAAGCGGCATCCATAGGGTGGACCCTGGCCCACCGAAGCTGGACGCTCGCATCACCGACTGCAGTCGGAGCGAACCTCGATGCGGCTGCAAGCAACGCGCGTCATGGACGCGTCCTGTTTGGCGCGCATAGCAGCGAGTGCTTGAGAGCGAAGCGGCGTCCATAGGGTGGGCCCTGGCCCACCGAAACTGGACGCTCGCGTCACCCCCTGCAATCGGAGCGAACCCCGAAGCGGCTGCAAGCAACGCGCGTCATGGACGCGTCCTGTTTGGCGCGCATGGCAGCGAGTGCTTGTCCGCGGGCGCCGGCGGGCATGACCCGCCCTACGAAGGTGCGGGGCATTGCCGGGCGGGGCGTGATGACCGAGGCCAGCGTCGAGCTACGGTGGGCCAGGGCCCACCCTATCTTCGCCAGGCGAAGAAGCGCTCGGCCCAGCGCAGCGCCGCCTGCGGCGCGTTGGCGCGCTTCCACACGCCGGCCGCGTACTTGTTGGCTTCGCTCATGGTCGGGTAGACGTGGATGGTGCCGAGCAGTTTGTTCAGGCCTATGCCATGTTTCATCGCCAGCACGAACTCGGGCAGCAGCTCGCCGGCATGTGCGCCGACGATCAGGGCGCCGAGGATGCGGTCGCGGCCCGGCGCGGTCAGCACCTTGACGAAGCCGTGGTCATTGCCGTCGGCGATGGCACGATCAAGATCATCGATGCCGTAGCGGGTCACTTCGACTTCGATGCCGCGCTCGCGGGCTTCGTCTTCGCTCAATCCCACGCGTGCGACTTCCGGGTCGGTGAAGGTGACCCACGGAATCACCCGGTAATCGACCTTGTAGCTCCAGAACGGCGCCAGCAGGCCATTGACCGCCGCGTACCAAGCCTGGTGCGCGGCCACGTGGGTGAACTGGTAGGGCCCGGCGACATCACCGGCGACCAGGATGTTCGGGAAGTTGGTGCGCATCAGCGCATCCACCTCGACATGGCCGCGCGGGCCGAGCTCGACGCCGAGCTCCTGCAGGCCGAAGCCTTGCGTGTTCGGCGTGCGTCCCAGCGCCAGCAGCAGGCGATCAAAGTCGAAGCTCTGCTCGCCCTGCGGACCCTGCGCGTGCAGACGCCCACTGCCGTCGGGCAGGCGCTCGAATCGCAGCGCGCGGGTGGCGAGCGCGAGTTCGACGCCCTCGCGCTCAAGCCGCTCGGCCAGCTCAGCGCCGGCCTCGGCGTCCTCGCGCGGCAGCAGACGCTCGGCCATCTCGACGATACGCACCTGCGCGCCGAAGCGCGCGAAGCTCTGCGCCAGCTCGCAGCCGATCGGGCCGCCGCCGAGTACCAGCAGCCGTTTCGGCAGTTCGCGCAGTCCCCACAGCGTGTCGCTCGTGAGGTAGTCGAGATCGTTCAGGCCCGGAATCGGCGGCACGGTCGGCCGCGCGCCCGTGGCGATCACGATCGAGCGCGCGCTGATGCGGCGTCCGCCCACTTCGACCTCCCAGGGGCTGATCAGCTTCGCCTCGCCCTCGATCACCTCAACGCCCAGGCCGGTGTAGCGCTCCACCGAATCGTGCGGCTCGATCTGGGTGATGACACGCTGCACGCGCTCCATCACTTCAGCGAAATCGAATTCGGCGCGCAGGCTGCGGATGCCCAGCTTCTCGCTGTCCCGCGCCTCGGCCAGCAGGCGCGCGCTGCGGATCAGGGCCTTGCTCGGCACGCAGCCGGTGTTCAAGCAATCGCCGCCCATGCGGTGCTTTTCGATCAGCGCGACCTTGGCCTTCACCGCAGCGCCGATATAGGCGGTGACCAGCCCCGCCGAGCCTGCGCCGATCGCGACCAGGTTGTAGTCGAAGCGCTTCGGCCGCTGGAAGCCGGCATAGACCCGCCGCGCCTTCAGCCAGCCGAGTACGCCCTTCAGCAGCAGCGGCAGCAGGCCGATCGCGACAAAGGCCAGAAGCAGGCCCGGCGAGGCGATGTCGCCGGGTGATTCGATGCTGGCGAGCTGGGTGCCCGCGTACACGTAGACCACGGTGGCCGGCAGCATGCCGAGCTGGCTGACCCAGTAGTAGGTCCACAGTTTGAGCGAGGTCAGGCCGCTGACGAGGTTGACGACGAAGAAGGGAAACAGCGGCACCACGCGCAGGGTGAACAGATAGAAGCCACCCTCGCGGCGCACGCCCGCGTCGATGCCGCGCAGACGCTCGCCGAAGCGCTTTTCAATCGCCTCGCGGAACAGGAAGCGCGCCGACAGAAAGGCCAGCGAAGCGCCGAGCGTGCTCGCGAAGGACACCAGCAGCACGCCCCAGCCGAGCCCGAACAGCGCGCCGGCCGCCAGCGTCAGCACCACCGCGCCGGGGATCGACGCGGCAGTCACCAGTACGTAGACCCCGAAGAAGGCGGCGAAAGCCAGCAACCAGTTCGCATTCACCCAGGCCGACAGTTCTGCCTGTCGGCTTTTCAGCGTCGCGAAGTCGAGCTCGGCGATCAGCCCGCTGCGCCAAGCCCAGGCGAACAGGGCGGCAAGCGTGATTAGGAGGAGGACGCGGGCAAGGGTTTTCATTTGGGAGCCGGGATTGGGGATTCGGGATTGGGGATTCGTTGAAGCGCGGTGTCCAGCAGAGTCTTGGCGAGGCTTCAGTTACCGGACTCTTGGCCCCTCGCCCCACGGGAAACGGTTCGGGATCAAGTATCGGTTGCCAGTGGCAGCCGATGATCCCGCCAGCCCGAGGGAAGCGAAGGCAGGTGGGGAGAGGGGTCGAGTGAAGCGCAGCCCCCGATACTCTTCATGAACATTGACTTGGTTCGCTGCGTACAGCCCCTCATCCGTCGCTACGCGCCACCTTCTCCCGCGGGGAGAAGGATTGCCAGCGCGATGCCCCTGCCCTGCGGACTGCTGTGCTGGTTGGGATCCCTTGCCGATCAAGAGAGCACAACCTCCACGGGCGAAGCACGGAGTGCCCAACGACGCTGCCCGGGTCTCTGACCCGCAGATCCTGCCGCCCGATCCGCCTGCGCAGTGTCTTCATCATGTTCAAGGCGTTCATTGCCCGCCCCAGCGTTCGTCACTGTCAGCGCTGCGCGGCCGGGCGCAGCATGCGCGAGTTCCAAGTTCAGGAGTCTCCGCATGCGCCCGTTGATTGCACTGCTTCCCCTGCTGCTGGGCCTCGCCTCGCCCGGCCTGCAGGCATTCGAGGTCGAGGAAGCCAGCATCGAGCGGCTCGCCGAAGCTCAAGCCGCCGGCACGGTGAGCTCCCAGGACCTGGTGCGCGCCTACCTGGAGCGTATCGAGCGCATCGACCGCGCGGGCCCGCGGATCAACGCCGTCATCGAGTTGAACCCGGATGCGCTGAAGATCGCGGAAGCGCTGGATGCCGAACGGGCTGCGGGCACGATTCGCGGCCCGCTGCATGGGATTCCGATCCTGCTGAAGGACAACATCGACACCGGCGATCTGATGCAGACCTCGGCCGGTTCGATCGCGTTGGTGGGAGCGCCGGCCGAGCAGGACGCGACCGTCGCCGCACGCCTGCGCGAGGCCGGCGCGGTGATTCTGGGCAAGACCAACCTGAGCGAGTGGGCCAACTTCCGCGGCCGTCGCAGCAGCAGCGGCTGGAGCAGTCGCGGCGGACAGACCCGTAACCCGTATGCGCTGGAGCGCTCGCCCTGCGGCTCGTCCTCGGGCAGCGGCGCGGCCGCAGCCGCCAGCCTCGCGGCCGCGACAATCGGCACCGAAACCGATGGCAGCATCCTCTGCCCGAGCTCGGTCAACGGCCTGGTCGGCATCAAGCCGAGCATCGGCCTCGTCAGTCGCGCCGGCATCGTGCCGATCAGCAGCAGCCAGGACACCGCCGGCCCGATGGCGCGCAGCGTGCGCGATGCCGCCCTGCTGCTGCAGGCCATGGCCGGCAGCGATGCGCGCGACGCGTCGACCGTGGACAGCGGTGCCGCCGAGGTCGACTACCTGGCGGCGCTGGATGCCGACGCACTGAAGGGCGCGCGCATCGGCGTGGTGCGCGAGCTGGCCGGGTTCCATCGCGGCGTCGATGAGCGCTTCGAGGCCGCCATCCAGGCGCTGCGTGGGGCCGGTGCCGAGATCGTCGACAACATCAGCCTGCCGACCCGCGCCGAGGCCTCGCGCAATGAGCTGACCGTGCTGGTGCACGAGTTCCGCGACAATCTGAACGCCTATCTCGCCACGCGCCGCAGCGTTCCGGTACAGAACATCGACGAGCTCATCGCCTTCAACACCTTGAATCGCGACAGCGTGCAGCGCTGGTTCGGCCAGCAGTGGCTGGAGCAAGCCGCCGCCAGCGGCGGGATGGAGGCACCGGCCTATCTGCGTGCCCGCGACGACGCGCGTCGGCTGGCCGGCCCCGAGGGCATCGATGCAGCGATGGCCGAGCACGGACTCGACGCTCTGATCGGCCCCAGCACCGGCCCGGCCTGGCGCGTCGACTGGGTCAACGGCGACAGCCCCAGCGGCGGCAGTTCGGGCATGGCCGCGATTTCCGGCTATCCCAGCATCAGCGTGCCGATGGGCCAGGTGCACGGCCTGCCGGTAGGCCTGACCCTGTTCGGCGCGAAGTTCAGCGAGGCCAGGCTGATCGGCTATGCGTATGCATTCGAACAGGCGACGCAATGGCGCAAGCCGCCGACCTATGCCGAGCGCGGGCCGGCGGGGGCGGAGGAGTAGAGCACTGCCGCGCGAGAGCGATCGTTCGCGACCAAGAGGCGTATCGCTTGCGCGAGAGGCCGGTGTCGCCTGCAAGCAGGCGCCTATGGAAATCGGATCCTCGCAGATCCGCATGGGTTCGAACCTGCGCTCCCGTGCCGCTCGGGCAGTTCGCTGGCGAAGCAGCGCATGGCAGGCCTGGTCGCAGTTGCTGCAGGCGCTGCACTGAAGAACGCGCGTCCTGTTTTCGATATCGGCCTCGATGCAAGAGCGATCTCCGGGCCCGGTCGACCGGCCCCGTTCCGGCCCCCTGACCACCCCACTTCGTTCCTGGTCGCGAAAGGCAGTGGCAGCTGCGAAGAGCGAATCCGCGCGGTCATCCGTCGCCCGAGAACGCTGCGCCGATGCGCAGGGCTTCGGCCTTCCGCGGCGACTCTCGCGGTGGCCGGTGCGCGACACGCGCACCCTATGAACGCACGTGACGCCATACCCCGGACTCAGCCGAACCGATCGGCCGCGTAGGGTGCGCCTTTGGCGCACCCCCAAAGGCGACAGCGGCCGCTGGTCCACGCAGACACGCAGGAATCACCCACACCCCAGAAATCAGGGCGTGGCGCGCGGGCTCCCATCAGCCCTGTGGAAGGGCATCCACGAAGTCGAGGATCGCCCGCAGGCAGTCCTCGGTGTGGCTGATGAAGGGCGCATGCCCGGCGCCTTCGATGCACAGATAGCGCGCGCCGGGCTGAAGCTCGGCGGCGGCACGCATGGCGGCGGGCGGCACCAGACGGTCGCGGCGACCGGCAATCCACAGGCTGGGCACCTCAAGCGTGTGCAGTTCCTCGCGCAGGTCGACATGGCCAAGCATGGCAAGGCCTTGCAGCAGCGCAGACTGAGCCGGCTCGCTGCGTTCGAACACGCAGGCGCGCAGGATCTTCAGCACCTCGCGGCCGTGCTCGCTGCCGATCGCCTCAAGACTCAGGAAACGCTCCAGCGTGCCGCGGTAGTCGCGACCCAGCTCGTCGGCGAACTGCTCGAAGATCTCCGGCGACACCGCCTGCGGCCAGTCCGGCCCGCGCACGAAGCGCGGCGAACTGGCGATGGCGATCAGGCCCTGTACGCGGCCCGGCTGCTCGATCGCCGCCTGCAGCGCAATCTGTCCGCCTAGCGACCAGCCCAACCAGGGCGCGGGCGGCACCCGCTGCGCGATGCGCGCGGCGGCATTGGCGAGATCGATATCGTCGCGCTCATCGCTGTGGCCATGCCCGGGCAGGTCGACCAGATGCAGCTCGTGGTGCGCGGACAGGCGCTCGATCAACGGCGCAAATACGCCGCTGTGCATGGCCCAGCCGTGGATGAGGACGAGCGGTGGGCCGTGGCCTTTCAGTTCGATATGCATTGGGAGTTGGGATTCGGGATTTGACGCGAAAGGTGGCTTTGGATTCGAGCCCCTCTCCCTTTGGGAAGCGGTTCGGGGCGCTGATCGGCTGCCGCTGGCAGCCGATGACCCCGAGAGCCCGAGCGAAGCGAAGGCAGGTTGGGGAGAGGGCGGGGTGTCCTCTCCTGATGTTGTTGAAGCGCACGACTGTCCACCTCTGAGTTCAGGCTCCCGCTCGCGAACGAACCCTCACCCCAACCCCTCTCCCACGGGGAGAGGGGCTTGATCCTGCTCGGCCTGAAAGCGCGTGGCGCGCGGCTCAGCAAGCCTGACACACAGGCATCAAGCCTCCGGCGCAGCCTCGGCCAAACGCTCACCGCGCGCGCCCGCCAAATCCGAATCCCGAATCCCCAATCCCGGCTTCGCCAATTCCGACTTCCCCAATCCCAGCTCCTCAAGCGCTTTGAGCAGCAGATCCACATCCGCCTCGCTGTGCGCGGCCGACAGGGTGATGCGCAGGCGCGCACTGCCTTCGGGAACGGTCGGCGGGCGGATGGCGCTGACCAGCAGGCCACGCGCTTCGAGCTCGCGCGCGGCATGCAGCGCGCGCGCTTCGTCGCCCAGCAGCAGGGGCTGGATCGGCGTGCTCGATTCGATCATCGGCAGGCGCAGGCGGCGGGCGCCGCGGCTGAAACGGGAGATCAGGGCGGCGAGGTGATAGCGCCGCCACGGCTCGTTCTGCAGGGTACGCAGATTGGCGCGGGTCGCCGCCGCCACCGCCGGCGGCAGGGCGGTCGTGTAGAGGTAGGGTCGCGCGCTTTCGGCCAGAGCGTCGATCACGTCCGCCGAGCCACAGACCGCGGCACCGTAGCTGCCGAGCGCCTTGCCCAGGGTCAGCATCAGCAGCGGTACCTGTTTTGCACCCAGCCCGGCGGCGGCCACACTGCCGCGGCCGCCGGGGCCGACCACGCCGAGGCCGTGGGCGTCGTCGACGAACAGCAGTGCATTCTCGGCGCGCGCGATCAGGGCCAGATCCTTCAGCGGGGCGAGATCGCCGTCCATGCTGAACACGCCGTCAGTCGCCAGCAGTGCGGCCGCGTCGGGACGCGTGCGCAGCTGGCGCAGGGCGGCCTCGGCGTCCGCATGCGGGTAGCGCTTCAGCTCACAGCCCGCGAGCTTGGCGCCGTCCAGCAGGCAGGCATGGTTGAGCCGATCCTGCACGCACAGGTCGTTACGGCCCAGAAGCGTCTGCAGCACGGCCAGATTGGCCAGATAGCCCGAACCGAACAGCAGGGCCTTGGGGTAGCCGACGAAGGCGGCCAACTCGGCTTCCAGCGCCGCGTGTTCGGCATGGTGACCGCAGACCAGATGGGAGGCGGTACTGCCTACGCCGTGCCAGGCAGCGGCCTCCTGCAGGGCGACCGTCGCATCCAGATGCTTCGCCAGCCCAAGGTAGTCATTGCTGCAGAAGTTGATCAGCTCACGGCCGTCGATCCAGACCCGCGTGCCCTCCGTGCGCTCCACCGTGCGCCGCGTGCGCGCGCGCTTCTGCGCGGCGCGCACGCCGCGGGCCTCGGCCAGCGCGGTCAGCAGCGAGGGCCGGTTCATGGCGTCTAGGCCGCCGAGTCGATAGCGTTCAGATCGACGTGCACGTGCTCGCCCTGCGCAGGCGCCGGCATCGGCTTGAGACCCAGGCGCGCGAACAGGGCCTGGTCCTTCTGCGTGTCCGGGTTGCCGGTGGTGAGCAGCTTCTCGCCGTAGAAGATCGAGTTGGCACCGGCCAGGAAGCACAGCGCCTGCAGCTCGTCGCTCATGTCCTCGCGACCGGCCGACAGCCGCACCATCGAAGCCGGCATCAGGATGCGGGCGACTGCAATCGTGCGCACGAATTCGAGCGGGTCGATCTGTTCGGTGCCATGCAGCGGGGTACCGGGCACCTGCACCAGGCGATTGATCGGTACCGAGTCCGGGTGCTCGCCCATGTTGGCCAGGGTCTGCAGCAGGCCGGCGCGATGCTCACGGGTCTCGCCCATGCCGACAATGCCGCCGCAGCAGGTCTTCATGCCGACCCGGCGCACCTGCTCCAGCGTGTCCAGACGGTCCTGGTACTCGCGTGTGCTGATCACGCTGTCGTAGAACTCGGGCGCGGTGTCGAGGTTGTGGTTGTAGTACGCCAGCCCGGCGCCCTTCAGGCGCTCGGCCTGCTCGGGCGTCAGCATGCCCAGCGTGGCGCAGGTTTCCAGCCCCAGTGCGTTGACGCCTTCGATCATGGCCGCGACCTTCTCGACGTCGCGGTCCTTGGGCGAGCGCCAGGCCGCACCCATGCAGAAGCGGGTCGCACCGGCGGCCTTCGCGGCTTTCGCCTTCTCCAGCACGGCATCCAGCTCCATCAGCTTGTGCGCGTTCAGGCCGGTGGCATAGCGCGCGGCCTGCGGGCAGTAGCTGCAGTCCTCGGGACAACCGCCGGTCTTGACGCTCAGGAGGGTGGAGATCTGCACCTCATCCGGGTTGAAATGCGCGCGATGGACGGTTGCAGCGCGGAACAGAAGCTCGTTGAAGGGCAGATCGAAGAGGGCGACCACCTCTTCGCGGCTCCAGTCGTGACGGAGGGCGACAGACATGCGTGAAACTCCCCGCGTGCGGCGCGGACAAAGAGGCGGGAGTCTGGAAACCCTTGCTGTGGCTGTCAACTCGACGTTCGCGGGTGGCGCGCAGTGAACGCCCCCGTATGGAGCTGGCGAGCACCACTGGCGGGGCTCACCCGCCTGCTGCTGCCACCGCGCTGCCTGCACTGTGGCGCGCCCGGCGAGGGCGGCCGCGACCTCTGCTCCGACTGCCGCGGCCTGCTGCCGCACAACGCCTGCGCCTGCCCGCGCTGCGCGCTGCCGATTCCGCAGCCGGCGCCGGCCTGCGGGCGCTGTATCAAGCGTCCGCCGCCGGCCAGCATGGCGCTGGCGCCCTTCGTGTATGCCGAGCCGGTCGACCGCTGGCTGCCGCGCTTCAAGTTCGCGCGCGATCTCGCCGCCGGTCGGGTGCTGGCGGAGCTGCTGCTGGAAGACCCGCGACTGCCGGCCTTGATCGCTGGCATCGACGGGCTGGTGCCGCTGCCCCTGCATCGCGCGCGATTGGGCGAACGCGGCTACAACCAGGCGCTGGAGCTCGCGCGGCCGCTGGCGCGGGCACTCGATCTGCCGCTGCGGCCGGATTGGCTGCAGCGCATCCGCGCCACCGCCCCGCAGACCGGCCTCGACGCCCGCGCCCGCCGCCGCAACCTGCGCGGCGCCTTCGTCGCGAATGTCGCGATGAGCGGACAGCGCGTGCTGCTGATCGACGATGTGATCACCACCGGCAGCTCGATGCTCGAAGCCAGCCGCGCCTGTCGTCGCGCCGGTGCGGTCGAAGTGCGGGTGCTGGCGGTGGCGCGGGCGCCCTTGGCCGGCAGGCGGTGAGGTCTGGCGACGGCGCTCGGCGCCGATGCGCAAGGACGGGGGTTGCGAGTCCAGCGGTTCGGATGACCCTGGCGGGTTCGAGCCCATGGTGGGCCAGGGCCCACCCTATGCAGAGCCGAAGCCCGCCACCTTCGACGCGACGCGACGCAGCGCATGCCTATGGTCCGCGCGAGGCATCGAATCGCGTGTGGCTCAGGTCCATGCGAAGGATCGAAAGGCGCGTGGCCAAGCCCTCCGCCATGCAGCGCGCAGAAGGCCAGCTTTGCCGGAGCGCATAGGGTGGGCCCTGGCCCACCATGAGCTCGACTCCGGCCTCAGGACTCGGCCTTTCGCATCGGGAGGCAGCGCCCCGGCACTTATGACCGGGGTGAGCATCCAGGCCACGGTGGGCCAGGGCCCACCCTATGCAGAGCCGAAGCCCGCCACCTTCGACGCGACGCGACGCAGCGCATGCCTATGGTCCGCGCGAGGCATCGAATCGCGTGTGGCTCAGGTCCATGCGAAGGATCGAAAGGCGCGTGGCCAAGCCCTCCGCCATGCAGCGCGCAGAAGGCCAGCTTTGCCGGAGCGCATAGGGTGGGCCCTGGCCCACCATGAGCTCGACTCCGGCCTCAGGACTCGGCCTTTCGCATCGGGAGGCAGCGCCCCGGCACTTATGACCGGGGTGAGCATCCAGGCCACGGTGGGCCAGGGCCCAGCCTATGCGGGCTTCAGGCCCAAATCGATCACCGCGCCGGCAAACACCGCCATGCCCACCCAGTTGTTGTGGCGGAAGGCGGTGAAACAGGCCTCGCGACCGCGGCCGCGCGCATGCCAGAACTGCCAAGCGATGAAGCCGGCGGCGAGCACCAGGGCGAGGTTCCAGTACAGGCCCATGCCGGCGCGCTGGCCCACCAGGACGAGGGTGCCCAGGAAGCTGGCCTGCAGCACGCCGATGCCGATCAGGTCGGCATCGCCCAGCAGGATGGCGGTCGACTTCGAGCCCATGCGGCGGTCGTCCTCGCGGTCGACCATCGCGTACCAGGTGTCGTAGGCGGTGCTCCACAGCACGTTGGCGAGGAACAGCAGCCAGGCCAGCGGCGGCACCTCACCGGTGACGGCGGCGAAGCCCATCGGAATCGACCAGCCAAACGCGATGCCGAGGTACACCTGCGGAAAGAAGGTGTAGCGCTTCAGCAATGGGTAGGTCGCTGCCAGCACCGCGGCGATGCAGGCCAGGCCGACCGTCAGCGCGTTGGTGAACAGCACCAGCACGAAGGCCACGCCCATCAGCACAGCGAACACCGCCAGCGCCTCGCGCGGCGACACCGCACCGCTGACGATGGGGCGCTCGCGGGTGCGCGCGACCGCGCCGTCCAGCCAGCGGTCGTGGTAGTCGTTGATGACGCAACCGGCCGAGCGCGTCAGCCAGACGCCGGCGACGAAGATCAGAAGGATTCCCAGCGGGGGAAACCCCTCAGCCGCCAGCCATAAGCCCCATAGCGTAGGCCACAGCAGCAGCAGCCAGCCGATCGGGCGATTCGCGCGCACCAGCGTCCACCAGTGCGGAAAGCGCTCGCGCCACCACGCGCTGCTGAAGCGTTCGATCGGCACGGCTGGCGCGGGCGGACGTCGCGGTGGCTGCGGCGCTTGTGGGCGCGGACGCGCACCGGGGCGCGGCGGCAGCGGGCGCGGGCTGGGTTTGGGGGGGCGCGGAGTCATGGCCGATCGCTGCAGACGGGGCCATTACGTTAGCAGCCGACCCGCAGCCTGCACTTGAAGCGCCATCATCTATTGCCCGCAAGCGGTCGAACTTCAGGCGCCGAGGTGACACTTCGCATGCACTGTCAGCTGTTCGACCATTCGCTGGACAAACATGCACGTTCCGGGTCAAGAACCGGCAGGCGACCGGGCCGCGCACGTGCATCTGCAGCCCCGCCAACCCAGCCAAGCAGACTGCTACAGTGCCGCCTTCGCCGCCGAAGGGAGTCGTGCAATGCGCCGAATCACACTGAACCCGCTGTCGATCTCGAACCTGTCACGCAGCGCGCTTGCGCTGACCGCGGTACTGGCGCTGGGGGCCTGTTCGCAGTCTTCTGCGCCGCCCGCGGCAAGCACGCCGCCTGAAGCAGCATCGACGGCCAGCGCGCCGGCCGTGGCGCGACCCACCCAGCAGTACAGCATCGAGGATTTCGTCGACACCGTGTCGGTGGCCGGCGCGTCGTTCTCCTCTGACGAGTCGCGCATCCTGTTCTCGTCCAACCGTAGCGGGGTCTGGAATGTCTACGAGATGCCGGTCGGCGGCGGCGAGTGGAAGGCCGTCACCACCAGCAGCACCGACAACAGCTATGGCGTGGCCTTCTTCCCGAAGGACGACCGCCGCCTGATCACCCGCGACCAGGGCGGCAACGAGCTGAACCACCTGTACGTAATCGAGGCCGACGGCAGCGAGCGCGACCTCACCCCGGGCGACAACCTGCGCGCCGAGTTCGGCGGCTTCAGCCACGATGGCGCGAGCTTCTTCGCCCTCCACAACGGTCGCGACCCGCGCTTCTTCGACGCCTACCGGTACTCTGCGTCGGACTACTCGGCCGAGCTGCTGTTCCAGAACGACGAGGGCTACGAGCCCGTCGCGATCTCGCCCGACCAGAGCTGGATGGCCCTGTCCAAGTCGCTGACCACCAGCGAGAACCGTCTGTGGGTGCGCAATCTCGCCAGCGGCGAGATGCGCGAGGTGTCCAACCCCGACCAGCGCGCCCAGGTCGCGGCCCAGGATTTCAGCCGCGACTCGGGCTGGCTGTACTACACGACCAATGAGGGCACCGAATTCATGCGCCTGCGCCGCATGAGCCTGACCGACGGCACGCACGAGGAAGTGCAGGCCGCCGACTGGGACATCGTCGCCAGCTACTTCAGCCATGACGGCAAGTACCGCGTCACCGCGGTCAACGTCGACGGCAGCACCCAGATCGAGCTCTACGACGCCGCCACCGGCGCCGCCAAGGCCCTGCCCGAGCTGCCCTCGGGCGAGATCCGCGGCATCGCGATCGCCCGCAGCGAAGACCGCATGGCCTTCTACGTCAACGGCGACCGCCAGCCCAGCGACCTCTATGTACTCGACTTCGCGGCCGGCGAGCCGGTGCGGCTGACCAGCTCGCTGAACCCCAAGATCCAGGCCGAGGACCTGGTGCAGACCGAGGTGGTGCGCTTCAAGAGCTTCGACGGCATGGAGATCCCGAACATCCTGTGGAAGCCCCACCAGGCCACGGCCGAGAACCGCGCGCCGGCGATCGTCTGGGTGCACGGCGGCCCCGGTGGCCAGACCACCCGCGCCTACAGCGCGGTGCTGCAGTACCTCGCCAACCACGGCTATGTGGTGCTGGGCATCAACAACCGCGGCAGCTCGGGCTACGGCAAGAGCTTCTTCACCGCCGACGACGGCAAGCACGGTCGCGAGCCGCTGTGGGACTGCATCGAGGCCAAGAAGTATCTGCAGAGCCTGCCCTACGTCGACCCGGACCGCATCGGCATCGCCGGCGGCAGCTACGGCGGCTACATGACGCTCGCGGCTCTCGCCTTCCACCCGGAAGAGTTCGATGTCGGCGTCAACATCTTCGGCGTGTCGAACTGGCTGCGCACGCTGGAGAACATTCCGCCCTACTGGGAAAGTGCGCGCGAGGCGCTGTATCAGGAGATCGGCAACCCCACCACCCAGCGCGACTTCCTGATCGAGACCTCGCCGCTGTTCCACGCCGACAAGATCACCAAGCCGCTGATCGTGCTGCAGGGCGCGAACGACCCGCGGGTGATCCAGGCCGAGAGCGACGACATCGTCGAGGCCGTGCGCAGGAACGGCGTGCCGGTCGAGTACGTGCTGTTCGAGGACGAGGGCCACGGCTTCTCGAAGAAGGCCAACCAGATCCGCGGCTATGGCGCGATGCTGGCCTTCCTCGACGAGCACCTGAAGAACAAGCCGGTCGGCAACTGAAACCTGCCCTGCGCTGAACGCGGCCGGTCACGCGCGCGCGGCCGGCTGAGTCAGGTCGGGCCCGGCGTTTGCCGGACACAACAAAACCCCAAGGAGAATCTTTGATGAGTGGACGCGGATCGGGCGGCAATGTCATCGCCGCGCTGTGCAGTCTTTTCATCCCGGGTCTGGGCCAGCTGGTGCAGGGCCGCGTGCTGTGGGCCTTGATCTGGTTCCTGAGCGCCTGCGCGGCGGGCGCGCTGACCTGGCTGTTGACCCTGGGTATCGCCCCGTTCGGCTGGCTGCTGGTGGGGATCCTGTCCTGCATCCACGCAGCGGTGTTCTCGCCGCGCGGCTAAACCCTGAACAGGCACGCGTAAAACCCAACACGGCCGGGGTGCCAGCGCCCCGGCCGTTTTCCTGCCTATACTCCGGCGCACCTTCGCTGCCACCGCGCCGATGATCCTCGACCTGGGCGACGCCTATCCCGCCGATGCGACCGAGCAGCTGCTGCCGGACGCCGCCTCGGCGCTTGCCCTGGTTACTCGCGAACTGCCTGAACTGTTGCCCCGCCTGCGCGCACGCCATACCGAATGGGCGCGTCGCTTCGGACCCGCTGGTGATGGCCGCGTAGCGGGTTTTGAAGCCGCCATCGCGATGGGCGTCGCACGCCTGGGCCTGCGCCATGGCCGCTACGGCGACGACTTCCACGCCTACCACAACGAAGGCCACGCGCTCGACCTGCTGCTGTCGCGCATCGACGGCCTGTACGCGCATCCGGCCGCGACCGCGCTGACGCAGGAAGACTGGCTGGCGCTGGAGCTGTTCGCCGCCCTGCACGATCTTCGTCAGCGCGAGCACGGGCACCCGGAAGCGCCGGTCGGCGCCAACGAAGCCGCCAGCATCGCGGAAGGTTTCCGCATTCTCGAAGCCTGCGGTTTCCGCGCTGAGCGCGAGCCCCACCTCTACCTCGCGCTTGAGCTGATGATCGCGGGCAGCACCTTCGACGCGCGGCCGGCGCCGATCGCGCCAACCGCGCAGGACATGGAAGATGCCGAGAACAGCGCTGAACTCGCCTCGGGCGGCGGCGCACTGGCACCGCGACTTGGGCATTGGATTGCGCTGCGCGCGCCCGAACTGGCCCCGCGCAGCTGCACGCGCCGGGGCCTGCAGCTGGCCCGGATCGCCGCCGATCTCGACACCGCGAACGTCGGCGAAGCCTTCGAATCACTGCTGCGCAGCGCCGTCGAGCTGGCCGAAGAGCGCGAGATGCGCGCCGGTCGACGGCTGGGCGCGGCGATCTCGGCGGCGCCCTGTCGAGACTTCCTGCTGAACGCGCAGACCCGCTACCTGGAAGACCTGCACCGCTTCGCTTCCACCGAAGGCGAGGCCTGGCTGGGCGCGCAGAAGCTGCGCAACGTGCTGCGCATGCGCGCGCTGGTGGATCGGCTGGCCGAGCCCGACTGCGCCTTCCAGCGCGCGAAGAGCGCCGCTGACGTGCTGCGGGCCTTCATGGACGCCGCTGTCGAAGAGGCGCCCGCGGCGTAGGTTCGTTCTGCCTGCAGGCGCGCCAGGTGGGAATCGCACAGGTCGTGGGAGGGCGGGTCCCGGCGACCTGCGTGGTTCCCCCTTGAGCGCTGAGCGCAAGCCGTTCGTAGCGTGGCGTTGAGCGCAGACGCATGCTGTTCGTAGGTTGGGCGGAGCGAAGCGATGCCCAACGTCGCAGCCTGGACCCTCGCGACGTCCTAGAAACCGAGCCACCTGGACCCTCGCAGCGCCCTCGAAATCGAGCCCGCCACCGCATCCTCAGCTGCCATGCCTATTCGAGGCCCGGCCCGAGACAAGCGAAGCCGAACAGCACGGCGCACCCAACGCGCGGCGAGCCCACACCCCGCGACCTTGGGTTTCCCCTTCGGCTGCCCATCTGCCGCAGCCAGGCGAGGCGCCCTCCACACCCACGACGACGCAGCAAAGCCCAGCCGCTGCAGGCACTTGGCGTGCAGGAGCGAGGATCCGCTCCGCGCGGATGAAAACTGCGAGCTGATATAGTGCGCGGTCCGCTCCCCGCCCTGCGTGCCCTCCGTGAAAGACCATCTGCGCGAACTCGTTCTGCAGGCCCTGCTCGACATGAAGCGGGCCGGCACGCTGACCTTCGAGAGCGAGCCCGATTTCGTCATCGAGCGCACCAAGAGCCGCGAGCACGGCGACTACGCCAGCAATGTCGCCCTGCTGCTGTCGAAGGCGGCCGGGCGCAAGCCGCGCGAGCTGGCCGAGGCCATCGCCAAGACCGTGCCGAAGTCGCAGCACATCGAGGCCATCGAGGTCGCAGGCCCCGGTTTCATCAATTTCCGCCTGAACCAGGCCTGCCGCATCGGCACCCTGCGTCGCGTGCTGGAGCAGGGCGAGCGCTACGGCTGCCAGCCCGAGGACTCGCGCGAGTCGGTCACCGTCGAGTTCGTCTCGGCCAATCCGAACGGCCCGCTGCACGTCGGCCACGGTCGCGGTGCCGCCTACGGCGCCTCGGTGGCGAGCCTGCTGGAGGCCTACGGCCACACCGTGCAGCGCGAGTACTACGTCAACGACGCTGGCCGGCAGATGGACATCCTCGCGGTCAGCGTCTGGCTGCGCTACCTGGAGCTGTGCGGCGAGCAGCCGCGCTTCCCTGACAACGGCTACAAGGGCGATTACGTGGTCGGCATCGCGCGCGAGTTGCGCAGCGAGATCGGCGACGACTTCCGCCACCGCGCTTCCGAAGTCGAGTCGTCCCTGCCGCCTGACGAGAGCCAGGGCGGCGACAAGGAAGCGCACATCGACGCGTTGATCGCGCGCTGCAAGGTGTTGCTGGGCAGCGAGGCCTGCTATCGCAAGCTGTTCGACAAGGGTCTCAACTGGTGCCTGAAGCTGATCCGCGAGGATCTGGTCGACTTCGGCGTGGTTCACGACAACTGGTTCAGCGAGCGCTCGCTGATGACCGACGGCTACGTGCAGCGCGCCATCGACACCCTGCAGAAGGCCGGCCATCTGTACGAACAAGAGGGCGCGCTGTGGTTCCGCGCCACCGATTTCGGCGACGACAAGGACCGCGTGGTCCGTCGCGAGAACGGCGTCACCACCTACTTCGCCTCCGACCTCGGCTACCTGCTGAGCAAGTTCGAGCGCGGCTTCGAGCGTGCCCTGTACATCTTCGGCGCCGACCACCATGGCTACATCGCGCGCCTGAAAGCGGCCGCGCAGGGCCTGGGCCTTGACCCCTCCAAGATCGAGATCCAGCTGGTGCAGTTCGCAGTGCTGTTCCGCGGCGGCGAGAAGGTGCAGATGAGCACGCGCTCCGGCCAGTTCGTGACCCTGTCCGAACTGCGCGAGGACGTCGGCTCGGACGCCGCCCGCTTCTTCTACGTGATGCGCGGCAACGACCAGCACCTCGACTTCGATCTGGACCTGGCCAAGAGCCAGTCCAACGAGAATCCGGTGTATTACATCCAGTACGCGCATGCCCGCGTGCACGCCCTGCTGCGCCAGGCCGCCGAGAAGCACTGGAGCTTCAACCGCACCGCCTGCGACGCCGCCCGCGCCAAATTGATCGACCCGCGCGAAGACGAGCTGCTGGGCGAGCTGATGCGCTATCCGGAAATCGTCGAGGCCGCCGCCCTGGGCCGCGCGCCGCAGGTCATCGCCAACTACCTGCGCGAACTGGCCGCGAGCTTCCACAGCTACTACAACGCGGTCGCCATCCTGGTGCCCGAGGAAGAGCTGCGGCAGGCGCGCCTGGGCCTGTGTATCGCGGTGCGTCAGGTGCTGGCCAACGGCCTGCGCCTGCTCGGCGTGTCGGCACCGGAGCGCATGTAAGTGGCAGCCCGACGCGGCAAACCGAAATCGCAGGCGCGGCGCGGCAGCGAGAACCGCGTGCCCGGCTGGGCCTGGCTGCTTGCGGGCGTCGTCCTCGGCCTCGCCATCTCGGTCTTCGTGCTGTATCGCGAAGGCTTCAGCGGCAAACCCAGCGGGCCGGTGCCGAACCCGCAGGCGCAACCGCCGGCGACCAGCGCTGAACCGGCCGTACCGGTGGCCCAGCCGGAAGCCCCCAAGCGGCCGCGCTACGATTTCTACACCATCCTGCGCGACCAGGAGACCGCGGTCTCCGACCGTGAACTCGCTGATCGCGCACGCGCCGAAGCCGAGGCTGCGGCACGCGCCGCCCAGCAGCAGACGCAGCAGCAGACTGCCGCCGTCAGCAGCGCGCCCAGCGAACGCTTCCAGCTGCAGGCCGGCGCCTTCCGCGACCCCGGCGACGCCGAGGCGCTGAAAGCGCGTCTGGCCCTGATCGGCCAGTTCGCACGCGTGCAGACCGACACTATCAATGGTGGCATCTGGCACCGCGTGCGCCTGGGGCCCTACAGCAGCCCGCGCGAAGTCGAATCCGCCAAGCAGACCCTGGCCAGCAACGGCGTCGAAGCGATCACGGTGCGCGAGAGCACGCAGTAGTGCAAAGCCAGGCGGGCGCCTCGCGCGGATGCAGCTCTGCTCACCTCACCTGCACCGGGCCGTGCTTTCTGCGCGAACCGCGCCCTGTGCGGCCAAGCCTGACTGACAGCCGCCTCGCGATGCGGCATCCTCGCCCAACCCTGACTCGCTGACCCCGCCCAGTGTCGAGCCTCACCCTTTCCACCCGCCCCGACTTCGGCAGCCGCGCCAGCCAGCAGCAGGCCATCCTGCGCAGCTACGCCGGCAACCGTGCCGAGGCCGTGGTCGAGCCGGCCCGCACCACCGACACCGCCCGCGGCAGCGGCGGCAACGGCGGCGCCCCTGAAGCCAGCGAAGGCAGCGTGCTGAGCTATCTGAAGAGCGGCCGCGGCCTGCGTCTGAGCCTGGCCGGTGAGAGCCTGGGGCGCGGGCTCGATATCCGGGCGTAAACCGCCGCACGCGGCTCGCAGCCTTCGCTATTCAACGGCAAGCCCGACCGCCGCATCGCGCCACTCCAGCACCAGCCCGTCAAAGCCTCCAGCCGACCCGCGCCAGCATCACGCGCCGTGATATTCTTCGCCCCCCGCGACGGTAGGCTTGCCACGCCGCGGCAAGCAGCAACACACAACGCGCCTGTAGCTCAGCCGGATAGAGTAGTGGCTTCCGAAGACACTACTCAGGCAACCGAGGCGCGAGGTGGAGAGGCACAGCGGCTTTACTCGAAAGGGTGAGGCCGGGAAGGAAAAAAGCTTTACAAAACGCGCCTGTAGCTCAGCCGGATAGAGTAGTGGCTTCCGAAGCCATTGGTCGGGGGTTCGAATCCCTCCAGGCGCGCCATTTTCCTTGTGACAGATCTGTGCCTTGGGTGTGCCAAACCCCGCTTCGTGCAGCCTTGCAGACTGAGTAAAGCCCGAAATCGCGCTCGCCGGCCGTGTCTGCTGGATGTCCGTAAGTCTTTGCCCTGCGGTAGCTCACGCAAGTAACAGAGCCTCAGGCCCCAGAGGTCGATCTTCAGACAGCTGGCATTGCTGTTCACCGCGCTCCAAGTGGTTCGCGCAGATTGGCAACGCCCAGCGAAACTCGATTGGCCCTCGCCCGTCGAGGCGACGCCAACCGGCCGCACTGGCTCAGTGCCCCGCCAACTTGGCCAATCCGTTATTCACCCACGAGGCGGTTCAACGATGAGTGCCCAGTCACTGGATGAGAGATCAGATCAGTTTGAGTCTGCCCTCGCAGAGGTCCTTGGCCCCGCCTGGTTCGCCTCGTTTCCGACTGACCCGCGGTATCGCGCAAGCGTCGCGGCGGCTCGTCTCTCTGCAGAGCACGGCCGTGGCGTGAGGATTCTCCTATTGCAGTCGATTGCTCCCCGAAGCGGAGCGGCGCTCCTGCGCTTGCAGTTCGAAGCGCTGCTTCGCTCGGCTTGGCTGCTCTTCTGTGCTACCGACGCGCATGTCGAGAAACTCACCTCCGAGCTGACCCTCGACTCGGAGCAGGCGGCCAAGAATCTGCCTGGATCAAGCGACATGCTGGCAAGCGTTGTGCGATCGGCACCTGTCGGGCTCAGCGATCCACTCGCGCAGTTCCACCGTTCGTCTTGGCGCGCACTCAACTCCCACGTCCATGCGGGCATCCATCCCCTCGAGAGAGCAACCCGAGGGTTCCCAGTCGAACTGGCCGACGGTCTCGTCCGTCTCTCCAACGGGCTCACCCACGTCGCGTATAGGCTGCAGGCCTCTCTGCTCGGGCAGGAAACGCTTGACCAGATCACCAAGACATGGGTTGGTTTTCGAGATGTTCTTCCTCCCATAACCCTTGGCCACGATGCGCCTTCAGCATGATTCAGCCTGCGCGCTGGAGTCGATGCGCAGCTGGATGAGGTCAAGGTTTCCCACTCCCCCCGCGCGCCCGAGTATTTCTGAGCTGCCTGCGTGGCAGCGAACGCCGTCTGCTCATCGTGGGAACCTTCTGGACATTTCTGAGCTGCCTGCGCGGCAACGAACACATCGGTCGCTCCGCCGTCAAGATCTCGGCGTTTCTGAGCTGCCTGCGCGGCAGAGAACGGCTCGCCCGCCGACCAGCTGGCGGCTCGGCTTTTCTGAGCTGCCTGCGTGGCAGCGAACATGCCGGTGACGCGGTACAGGGCGGGCTTGGTTTTCTGAGCTGCCTGCGCGGCAGCGAACTTGAAGTCGCAGCTCCGTGTGCGCCTCGATGCTTTCTGAGCTGCCTGCGCGGCAGCGAACCATCACCTTCGGCGCCGTCGGCGCGCCGAAAATTTCTGAGCTGCCTGCGCGGCAGCGAACGCATGGGCGTTCACCTGCCGCGACCGCTACATTTTCTGAGCTGCCTGCTCGGCAGCGAACGCCTGCCGCTACCGCGATGGGCATCTGGATGTTTTCTGAGCTGCCTGCGCGGCAGCGAACGCCGCACCTTGGGCCACCTGATCGCACCGGCTTTTCTGAGCTGCCTGCGCGGCAGCGAACCGATCGCACCAGTTCTACCCGACGCCTCACGATTTCTGAGCTGCCTGCGCGGCAGCGAACTCAGCTGAGCAGACATGGGGAACCTTAGGGAATTTCTGAGCTGCCTGCGCGGCAGCGAACATCTGGCAGGATGACGAAGGCGGAAACTACAATTTCTGAGCTGCCTGCGCGGCAGCGAACCCCTCTTCCACCGGCTGATCGAACTCGACGAATTTCTGAGCTGCCTGCGCGGCAGCGAACATCCTTTCCGCAACCTGCGCTGGGTCGAGGTTTTTCTGAGCTGCCTGCGCGGCAGCGAACGCAGAGCGCGTCGAGGGCTCCAAGCTGCACAATTTCTGAGCTGCCTGCGCGGCAGCGAACCTCTTCCGTCGGCAGCCTTGGGCTCTGGCATTTTTCTGAGCTGCCTGCGCGGCAGCGAACACAGCAGGCACATAGCTGACGGTTGCGGTGTTTTTCTGAGCTGCCTGCGCGGCAGCGAACTGCGGCTGATGCGGCACACCGGCCTGCGCGTCTTTCTGAGCTGCCTGCGCGGCAGCGAACACGGCCTCCTGCTGCGCCTGGGCGAGCTTGGTTTTCTGAGCTGCCTGCGCGGCAGCGAACGCGCGGCCGAACTGGCGAGGCCAGCGCGCAACTTTCTGAGCTGCCTGCGCGGCAGCGAACCAGGAGACAGCCATGAAGAACGCAGACATGCCTTTCTGAGCTGCCTGCGCGGCAGCGAACCAGCTGGTGCGCACAGCCTCGCGAGCTGCGATTTTCTGAGCTGCCTGCGCGGCAGCGAACGGAGTGGATCCGGATTTTGAGGGTGCCGGGTTTTTCTGAGCTGCCTGCGCGGCAGCGAACCCCAAGACCTACCGCGGCGCGGAGCTTGTGCCTTTCTGAGCTGCCTGCGCGGCAGCGAACGCTCACCACCTCCTCGACGCGCCACCATTTCTTTTCTGAGCTGCCTGCGCGGCAGCGAACTTCTTGCCGACCGAGGTGGTAACGCCCTGGAATTTCTGAGCTGCCTGCGCGGCAGCGAACGATGCCGCCTGCCACGTCCAGCTTCTACCCGTTTTCTGAGCTGCCTGCGCGGCAGCGAACTTGAAGCCCGCGCGGACTGCGTTGCGCTCGGCTTTCTGAGCTGCCTGCGCGGCAGCGAACGTGATGCAGAAGCGATGCGAAGGGCGGTCAAATTTCTGAGCTGCCTGCGCGGCAGCGAACATCAGGCTTTCCGCGCGCACCGGCTGCAACGATTTCTGAGCTGCCTGCGCGGCAGCGAACAACAGGGGCCATCGTCTACCGCTGGCGGGGCGTTTCTGAGCTGCCTGCGCGGCAGCGAACGAAGCCCTTTCTTCCGGCCGCGAGGCCCTTGGTTTCTGAGCTGCCTGCGCGGCAGCGAACGATGCCGCGGCACTGCAGGCGCTGCAGGGTGTTTTCTGAGCTGCCTGCGCGGCAGCGAACCTGGGCGCGAGTGCGGGCGCTGCCACGGGTGTTTTCTGAGCTGCCTGCGCGGCAGCGAACATGGCCGGCGCCCGCTACGCCGGCATCGAGACTTTCTGAGCTGCCTGCGCGGCAGCGAACTTGATCAGCTCGTCGAGCCGGGAGCGCATGCCTTTCTGAGCTGCCTGCGCGGCAGCGAACCGCTGGGCTGGTCGAGACCCGGACACCGGAAATTTCTGAGCTGCCTGCGCGGCAGCGAACGAAGCAGAGCGGACGGTCAGGCACTGCGAGCTTTTCTGAGCTGCCTGCGCGGCAGCGAACATGATGAAGTGCCGCCCGGGCGACATCCACGATTTCTGAGCTGCCTGCGCGGCAGCGAACCTGAATAGCTGCATCGACCGATGGGATTTTCTTTTCTGAGCTGCCTGCGCGGCAGCGAACCTGCTGTGATCCGCCTCGCGTTCGGCCTGGCCTTTCTGAGCTGCCTGCGCGGCAGCGAACGCCGAGCGCGCCGCGTACTTGGAGCGGTGGAATTTCTGAGCTGCCTGCGCGGCAGCGAACACGTTTCATTCCCGTCGGGGTCGGGGTCGGGATTTCTGAGCTGCCTGCGCGGCAGCGAACCCTTGCGCGCGCGACGACCTATGAATTCGAGTTTTCTGAGCTGCCTGCGCGGCAGCGAACTTCGATGTTGCGGCGGAACTCATTCAGGATCATTTCTGAGCTGCCTGCGCGGCA
>CAZPHV010000055.1:0-3765 GCA_964586455.1 uncultured Aquimonas sp. | reverse complement strand
TCTTCCCCAGTCTCGGGGTCCACGATTTCTGAGCTGCCTGCGCGGCAGCGAACAAGACGGTTCCGGCCTGTTCCCCGCGCTCACCTTTCTGAGCTGCCTGCGCGGCAGCGAACGCGAACAATGTTCAGCAAAGCGCCATAGGCATTTTCTGAGCTGCCTGCGCGGCAGCGAACGGCCGTCAGAGCGATTGGACTGCCAAGAGCGATTTCTGAGCTGCCTGCGCGGCAGCGAACTCTCATCATCTACGGCGACATCGGCGAGAGTTTTTCTGAGCTGCCTGCGCGGCAGCGAACGAGCGGCTGAAGAGTCAGCGCAGCGCGCAGCATTTCTGAGCTGCCTGCGCGGCAGCGAACCGCATAGCACAAACGCTTGCAGTGTGTCTAGTTTTCTGAGCTGCCTGCGCGGCAGCGAACCTATCGAGCAGGGCCTACAGTTCAAGCGCGAGTTTCTGAGCTGCCTGCGCGGCAGCGAACGACTTGCTCGCCGGCAAGCTGCAGTGTGTGGATTTCTGAGCTGCCTGCGCGGCAGCGAACCGAGAGCTGATTGCGATCAAGCAGCGGGGAGATTTCTGAGCTGCCTGCGCGGCAGCGAACGCGAAGCCGGTGCGCAACCGGATCCGCTACGTTTTCTGAGCTGCCTGCGCGGCAGCGAACGCCTCGGAGCTCGACTTCGCGTTTCCGGCATGTTTCTGAGCTGCCTGCGCGGCAGCGAACGCAGGACGACGTGGCCGAAGCTGACCTGAATTTTTCTGAGCTGCCTGCGCGGCAGCGAACGAGCGCAGCGGCAATCAGCCCGAGCGCGTGGATTTCTGAGCTGCCTGCGCGGCAGCGAACTGCAGGGCACTTCGCGCATGCCGATCACCACCTTTCTGAGCTGCCTGCGCGGCAGCGAACACGTTTCATTGCCATCTGGGTCGGGGTCGGGATTTCTGAGCTGCCTGCGCGGCAGCGAACGTCATCTGCGAGATTTACGACGATTTGCATGCTTTCTGAGCTGCCTGCGCGGCAGCGAACGCTGCGATTGAGCATTACGGGGATGCGCTTGTTTTCTGAGCTGCCTGCGCGGCAGCGAACGAGCTCCCATGCTTGCGACGTTCGGCCAGCCTTTTCTGAGCTGCCTGCGCGGCAGCGAACGTCAGCCCGCGTGCAGGCGATCGGCCAGAACCTTTCTGAGCTGCCTGCGCGGCAGCGAACCCTCGACGACCTCGACCTCGCGCGCCTGCAGCTTTCTGAGCTGCCTGCGCGGCAGCGAACGACGGCGTGGACACGGGCAGGAAGAGCCACAATTTCTGAGCTGCCTGCGCGGCAGCGAACGAGGTCTCTGCTGGCATCGAGAAGATCGAAAATTTCTGAGCTGCCTGCGCGGCAGCGAACGCCCGAGGGCCGGTCCATCAGGCCCTCGCTCTTTTCTGAGCTGCCTGCGCGGCAGCGAACTTCTTGCCCACGGTCGTGGTGATGCCCTGGAATTTCTGAGCTGCCTGCGCGGCAGCGAACGCCCGCACAACCCGAAACAGCCCGCACACTCATTTCTGAGCTGCCTGCGCGGCAGCGAACGCAGACTTGCCCGAACGCTTGCACGGCAGTGATTTCTGAGCTGCCTGCGCGGCAGCGAACGTGAAGCCGTTGCGCAGCACCAGCACGCAGAATTTCTGAGCTGCCTGCGCGGCAGCGAACTCCGCGGTGATGCGGTTGGCTGCAAGCTCTTGTTTCTGAGCTGCCTGCGCGGCAGCGAACCGGAAGCCCAACAGCGGCCAGACCTTCGCGATTTTCTGAGCTGCCTGCGCGGCAGCGAACGACCGCGTCCGCTTCGTCGACCGCGTGCAGCATTTCTGAGCTGCCTGCGCGGCAGCGAACGTCGACAGCGGCAGCTGGTCCGCACCGATCGATTTCTGAGCTGCCTGCGCGGCAGCGAACATAGCGGAGAACCCAGCAGCCGTTTCATTGTTTTTCTGAGCTGCCTGCGCGGCAGCGAACATCATCGACCGCCGCCTGCGTCAGCGCCTCGTTTTCTGAGCTGCCTGCGCGGCAGCGAACGGCTGGAGTCTCCGGCCCTAAACCCTGCAGGTTTTCTGAGCTGCCTGCGCGGCAGCGAACGTATTCGACCTGACTGTTCAGCAGCTGCCATATTTCTGAGCTGCCTGCGCGGCAGCGAACCTGCAGGCGCTCGATCCGGCGTGCCCTGAGTTTTTCTGAGCTGCCTGCGCGGCAGCGAACAGGGCGGCGGCTTCGGCCACCAGGGCGCGCGATTTCTGAGCTGCCTGCGCGGCAGCGAACGCCGAGCAGATCAAGGTGCTGCGCGACGAATTTTTCTGAGCTGCCTGCGCGGCAGCGAACTTGACGACAAAGTCGTCACCCTCGGTGAACGTTTTCTGAGCTGCCTGCGCGGCAGCGAACGGCGATGCGGTTGGCGACCAGCGCGGCGATGCTTTCTGAGCTGCCTGCGCGGCAGCGAACGAAGGCGCGCGGGAATCCGCGAAGAACTGCTTTTTCTGAGCTGCCTGCGCGGCAGCGAACATCGAGCCGCCGGCGCCGCCATCGCCCGAAGTTTTCTGAGCTGCCTGCGCGGCAGCGAACGAAGGCGAGCTGCTGGAGCTGCGCAAGCGGCATTTCTGAGCTGCCTGCGCGGCAGCGAACGCTGTGGTCAAGCCGACCGCCGAGGCGCAGAATTTCTGAGCTGCCTGCGCGGCAGCGAACCGCAACGCCGCGGCGCTCTACGAGATCATCGCTTTCTGAGCTGCCTGCGCGGCAGCGAACGCCGCTATACGTTCAGCGGCGGCAGAGTGCTCTTTCTGAGCTGCCTGCGCGGCAGCGAACCGACGATCAGGAGCACTGCACTCGGGCACTTATTTCTGAGCTGCCTGCGCGGCAGCGAACACCAAGGGCAACACGATCAACCTGACCCGCAATTTCTGAGCTGCCTGCGCGGCAGCGAAGGATGCCTTGCCCCCGCCCGCGCTCACGGCTTGTTTCTGAGCTGCCTGCGCGGCAGCGAACTTCGAGGCGGGTCATGTCGGCGGCTGCAGCTTTTTCTGAGCTGCCTGCGCGGCAGCGAACCCGACATGAACGAGCAGATCGAGCTTGTCTTGTTTCTGAGCTGCCTGCGCGGCAGCGAACGTGATCGCGCGCTACCGCGCGGAGATCCAGATTTTCTGAGCTGCCTGCGCGGCAGCGAACAGCTGCTGGAACTGCAGGAGCGCATGCTCAAATTTCTGAGCTGCCTGCGCGGCAGCGAACTCGGCCCATGCGTTCAGATACTCATCGACGCTTTTCTGAGCTGCCTGCGCGGCAGCGAACCCGGACGGCGTTTGCTACGTCATGGCGTGGGTTTTCTGAGCTGCCTGCGCGGCAGCGAACACCTCTTTGAGGGCTGGCGGCCGGCCGTTCGTTTTCTGAGCTGCCTGCGCGGCAGCGAACTTCTCGGGCGCTCCCGCCATGTTTGTTCAGACTTTCTGAGCTGCCTGCGCGGCAGCGAACGAAGCTGTCATAGGCCACGTCCACCCGGGTAATTTCTGAGCTGCCTGCGCGGCAGCGAACCCGAGGGCGAATGGCACAGCGCCCGGCGTGATTTTCTGAGCTGCCTGCGCGGCAGCGAACTGGCGGACTTCGCGCGCACGCTGCCCGGCAAATTTCTGAGCTGCCTGCGCGGCAGCGAACTACCTGCTCACGCTCGACGGAGAGCACCAGGCTTTCTGAGCTGCCTGCGCGGCAGCGAACTAGTGTAGCGTTGCATTCTGTTTGGAACTTAAGCGGCAGTTTGCTCGGATCA
>CAZPHV010000054.1:0-37062 GCA_964586455.1 uncultured Aquimonas sp. | reverse complement strand
TGTCGAACAGGAACTCGGCCAGCGCCTTGCACAGCTCGGTCTTGCCGACGCCGGTCGGGCCCAGGAACAGGAAGCTGCCGTTGGGTCGATTCGGGTCGGACAGACCGGCGCGCGAGCGGCGGATCGCATCGGAAACCGCGCGCACGGCCTCGACCTGCCCGACCACCCTCTGCGTCAGCACGTCTTCCATGCGCAGCAGCTTCTCGCGCTCACCCTCCAGCATCTTGGTCACAGGAATACCGGTCCAGCGGCTGACCACTTGCGCGATTTCTTCGGCCGTGACCTTCTGCTGCAGCAGCTTGAAGCCCTTCTGTTCGGTTTCGGCGGCGAACTGCAGCTGGCGCTCCAGCGTCGGGATACGGCCGTACTGGATCTCGGACGCGCGCGCCAGATCCTGATGTCGGTGCGCGGCCTCGAGCTCGGACTTGGCTTGCTCGATCTGTTCCTTGATCTTGGTGGTGCCGGCGACTGCGGCCTTTTCGGCCTTCCAGATTTCGTCGAGATCCGAGTACTCGCGCTCAAGCACGCCGATCTCGGTTTCAAGATCGGCCAGACGCTGCTTCGACTCGTCGTCCTTCTCTTTCTTCAGCGCCTCGCGCTGGATCTTGAGCTGGATCAGACGACGCTCCTTGCGGTCCATTTCCTCGGGCTTGGAGTCGATCTCCATGCGGATGCGCGAGGCTGCTTCGTCCATCAGATCGATGGCCTTGTCAGGCAACTGACGGTCTGCGATGTAGCGGTTCGACAACGTCGCTGCAGCCACGATCGCAGGATCCGTGATCTCTACGCCGTGGTGCACGGCATAGCGCTCCTTGAGGCCGCGCAGGATGGCGATGGTGTCTTCAACGCTGGGCTCGCCGACCAGCACCTTCTGGAAGCGGCGCTCCAGCGCGGCGTCCTTCTCGACGTACTTGCGGTACTCGTCCAGCGTGGTCGCGCCGATGCAGTGCAGCTCGCCGCGCGCCAAGGCGGGCTTGAGCATGTTGCCGGCATCCATCGAGCCCTCGGCCTTGCCTGCGCCGACCATGGTGTGCAGCTCGTCGATGAACAGGATGACATTGCCTTCCTGCTTGGACAGGTCGCTCAGCACCGCCTTCAACCGCTCCTCGAACTCGCCGCGGAACTTCGCGCCGGCGATCAAGGCGCCCATGTCGAGGCTCAACACGCGCCGACCGCGCAGGCCTTCCGGCACCTCGCCGTTGATGATGCGCTGAGCCAGGCCCTCAACAATCGCGGTCTTGCCGACGCCGGGTTCACCGATCAGCACCGGATTGTTCTTGGTGCGCCGCTGCAGCACCTGGATGGTGCGGCGGATCTCCTCATCGCGACCGATGACCGGGTCGAGCTTGGAATTCTCAGCGCGCGCGGTCAGATCGATGCAGTACTTCTCCAGCGCCTGGCGCTGCTCTTCCGCGTTCTCGGTCTGCACTTTCTCGCCTCCGCGCAACTTGTCGATTCCCGCTTCGATGCGACTGCGATCGGCGCCCACCGATTTCAGGATCTGCCCGATCTCGCCCTTGTCCTCGACGCAGGCCAATACGAACAACTCACTCGCGATGAAGGCATCGCCGCGCTGCTGGGCCAGCTTGTCGGTAATGTTCAACAGCCGCGACAGGTCGTTGCCGACCGCGAGATTTCCCTCCTGCCCCTTGACCTTGGGCAGCCGATCCAACACCTCGCCAAGGCGCGTGCGCAGGGCGGTGGCGTTGACGCCGGCCTGCTGCAGCAGCGGGCGCGTGCTGCCGCCCTGCTGGTCGATCAGGGCCGTCAGCACGTGCGCCGGCTCCATCATGTTGTGATCGCGGCCAACCGCCAGTGACTGTGCGTCGGCCAGGGCCTGCTGGAAGCGCGAGGTCAGTTTGTCCATGCGCATGGGTGATCTCCCGAGGTTGCTCAGAGCCGGTGACGCCGGCGATGAGCCCTTAATGAGGCTGTGAAGCCGATGTTCAAGAGCGCGTGCGCTGCTGACATTCCGCTGTCAGCAGCACGGCTGCAGTCTGGCCTCCCCACCACGGCTGGAGAGCCGCCATGCAAAACGATGTCATCGAGCAGGTCAGTTTCCGCGCGCGCAACCCCGAGGCCGATGCACGCATGGCCGAGGCGGCCTGGGCCGCGCAGCCGGCGATGGAGCGCTTGCAGGGGTTTGTGAGTCGCCAGTTCGGGCGCGGCGAGGACGGCGAGTGGATTGATGTGGTGCGCTGGCGATCCATGGCGGATGCAAAGCGTGCGGCCGAGCAGTCAGGCCAGCTCGCCGAGCGGGAACCCGCGCTTGCGGCGTTCTTCGGCTTGATCGATATGCAGTCCTCGCGCATGCGCCACTACGCGGCGCCTGCACCGGCTTCGCTATGGACGCGACAGTCGCCACCACGACGCGCCACGCTATGCCTGTGCCTGGACGACTTCGCGCCGCTGCGTGACTTTTACGCGCGCCAACTCAACGCGCGCGCTTTGTTCGAGGCCGAGATGTACCTCGTGCTGCAGTTGGGCGGCCCGCTGGCCCCGGAACTGCATCTCATGAAGACCTGCGAGGGACAATCCGCCTTCCGCGGCGATGGGTTGATGCTGAATATCGAGCTTGACGATGTCGACGCGCTGCATGCGCGCATGGCTGCGAGTGGCGTCGAGATGCGCATGCCGCTGGAAGACCACCCCTGGGGCGACCGCGCGTTCTCCTGCGTCGATCCGGCGGGGCTGGAGCTGTACTGCTACAGTCCGCGGCCGATGGCGGCCGAGTTTGCTGGCGGCTTGCGTGAACCGTGGCGGCTGGAGGCGCCCGCCACTCATGAGATCGATGACGCCGTGCCCGCATGAGCCCTGACCGATGAGCCGTCGCGCCGACCGTCTGTTCCGGCTGGTACGCCAACTGCAGATTCACGGCCGCCGCACGGCGGCCGAGCTGGCCGCGGTGGAAGAGGTTTCGGTGCGTACGGTCTATCGCGACCTGGATGATCTTTCCGCTTCGGGCGTGCCCATCGTCGGCACGCCCGGCGAAGGCTATCGGCTGAGCCCGGGGTGGAAGATGCCCGCGCTGCGTTTCGATATCGAGGAGATCGAGGCCCTGATGCTGGGGCTCTCGATTTCGGCCGCCTGGGGCGACAGCGACCTTGCGCGCGCCGCGCGCTCGGCGCGCGACCGCATTCTCGATGCCCTGCCCGCTCCACTAGCCAGCGGCGCGCAGACCCTTGCTCTGCACGTACCCGACTTCCACATCGAACCGGCGACCCGACGGTGGCTGGGGCCGCTGCGCAAGTCGCTGCGCGAGCGACGCAGTCTCGAACTCGACTACGCCGACGTGGAAGGCCGCGCCAGCTCGCGTCGGGTCGATCCACTGGGGCTGTTCTTCTGGGGCGACCGCTGGACCCTGGTGGGCTGGTGCCATCTGCGCGCAGATTTTCGCCATTTCAGAATCGACCGGATTCAGCGGCTGGAATGCGGCGAGGGACAACCGGAGTGGCCGCCGGGTCGGCGACTCGAAGACTACTTGCAGCGGGTGCGCGCCTGCTGAGTCGGCATCCAGAACGAGGCGGGTGTTGGCTGTTCACCCTTTCGAACGCATCAATCGCGAAACTTTCGCCGGCACGGGACGCCCTGGACGTGGCGAGCCCAGTTGAGCCAGCGATTCCCTAACTGGTTTCCTGTGCAGGCTGACGCGCCAGCAGCATGCGGGTGGCGATGATCCCGACCTCGTAGAGCAGGGCCATCGGGATGGCGAGCATCAGCTGGGAGATCACGTCGGGCGGAGTGATGATCGCCGCGACCACGAAGGCCCCGACGATGACGTAGGGTCGTGCCTCCTTCAACTGGTCCACGGTGACCCAGCGCAACAGGCCGAGAATCACCACCGCCACCGGCACTTCGAAGCTGAAGCCGAACGCGAGGAAGATCACCAGCACAAAGTTCAGATAGGCGCTGATGTCAGGCGCGAACTGCACGCCTTCAGGGGAGACGGCCGTCAGAAAGGTAAACACGGCCGGCAGCACGAGGAAGTAGGCAAAGCTTGCGCCGATGTAGAACAGCGCGGTGGCCGAAACCAGGATCGGCAGCGCCAGCCGACGCTCGTGCTGGTACAGCCCCGGCGCGACGAAAGCCCAGGCCTGATAGAGAATCGCCGGCATCGCAATCGTCACCGCTGCCACGAACGCCAGCTTGATGGGCGCGAAAAAGGGGCTGGCGACATCCACCGCGATCATGCTCGCGCCCGCCGGGAGCTTGTCGAGCATGGGCTGGGCAACCGCGGAGTAGAGGCGGTTTGCGAAAGGCATGAGCGCAAGAAAAACGGCCAGCACGGCAAGCACCGCGCGCATCAGCCGCGAACGCAGCTCAACCAGATGCGATATCAGGGTCTGTTCGCCCTCGCCGTGGGAGGGCCCGGGGAGTTCGCTCATGTGTTGGCGGCGGACGCATCGGGGCGCGAAACAGTGCGCGTTTCCGAACCCGCAGCGCGTTCGGGCGAACCATCGGGCAGAACCGCTGCGGCCTCGCTGTCCGCAAGACTTCCGCTGGGCGGTTCGAGACGATCTTCGTCCTCTGCGCGTGTCGATGACTCAGGCAGAGCCTCACTTTGCCGTGCAATCTCTTCCGGGCTGAGACCGCCGAGGTCAGTGTCGGCGTTCGCCTCGGACACGGGCGCATCAAGGGCAGCGGGGAGCGGGTCCGCGCCGGTGGATCTGGAAAGCGCCTCGCCAGCTTCCCTATGTGCCGCATCGAGTGCATCGCCCGCGGAAGCGAGGTCGCCTCGAAGTTCGTTCACGGTTTCCTGAAGGGTGGCGTGCACCTCGTCCAGCTTCAGGCTGCGCTTGAGTTCTTCCGCAGCCAACTCACGCTCGAACTCGCTGCGTACGGAGTACCAGCTCTGGCGCGCCTTGCGCACATAGAAACCGACCGTACGGGCAGCCTTCGGCAGGCGCTCCGGACCAAGCACGAGCAAGGCTACGACACCGATCACGCCGATCTCGGCCATGCTGAGGTCGAACACAGCAATGCGCTCCGACGGCCGTTGTCAGTCGCTGCGATCGGCGGCTTTCGCGGCCTTCTCGGCAGGCGTCGACTCGCCCTCGCGAGACGCATCACCGAGCTTCTCCGCGGGCGCCGAGTCGTCCTGCATGCCCTTGCGGAAGCCCTTGATGGCGGATCCGAGGTCACCGCCGACGTTACGCAGCTTCTTGGTGCCGAACACCAGAACGATGACCACCAGCACAACCAGCCAGTGCCAGATACTGAAACTACCCATGGACGTACTCCAACAGACAGACTCGGAAGCATAGCGCAGCGGCGAAGACAGGGGCATGACGCCACCGCCACTTCCTTGCATCAACGCGTCGTGTATTCCTCAAGACGGTCGCGGAAATCCACGGCCTGGTCAGGGCTGACGTTGACCCGACCCTCGAACACGGCACGCGGCGTGATGTTGCGTCCGTAGCTGCCCTGGTTGGCGCGATGGTCGATCGACAGCACCGCACCATCGAGCGAGACCCCCGCGAACAGGCCGCGCGAACGGGAGTAGGCATAGATCTCCGCGCGCAGGTCGGAATCGGTGGAGGCCTGAGCGTTGCGCCCCACGGGCCCCGCGGCTACGGCCGCGTCCGCGCCGAGCGTGAACTTGCCGTTGACGATTGAATCGACACCGCGCGCGCTGCGGAAGACGAGAACTACGTCGGTGGACTGCACACCCGCCTGAAAACCGATGCTGCCGCCCGTCAGAGTGATGAATGCCGGGTGGCTCCAGGTGCCTTCAGGCGTGCGCACACTGACCACACCGCGCCCGCGGCGTCCACCGATCAGCAGGCCGGCTTTGACCACGTCGGGGATTACAGCGATGGCGTAAGCGTCTTCAAGCAACCGGCGGGGCACCGCACGGTCGGGGCTGCGCATGATTTCATCCAGCACGCGGGTCGCGTTTTCGAGCCTCTGTGGCGGCGGCGGGGCGGCTTCGACTGCGGGCGGAGCGGCGATTGCGAGGGCACCCAGGCTGAGCAGGGCGAAGCGGGCGAGGAGTTGCATACGGTCTCTCCAAGAGATTTGAGCTTTGGCCGAAGCAGCCGGGGCAAAGGGATTCGTGCGGTAAGCGCGAGCGCCGGGACTATAGGCTTGCGGGCGATGAATCGAGGCTTATTGCCGTTCAGTTTTCGCGTCATCAGGCATGCGCCGTGCCGGTGGAGCCTTCTCTTCGACCCCCACATCGCGCCCGGGGCCGGCGGCGTGTGAGCGGATGGGCCTTTCGCGCGGGAGCGCTGCGGAGGAGCGGCCGCCGGCGGCTGTGTGAATCGGAAAGGTGCCCGAATCACAGCGTTTGGATTTTTCGAAGGGAAATGACGAGGGCTTACGCGTATGCGAAGCCATGCGCGGCAGGCATTCAACCCGCCCGCGAGGCAGCTGCGAGCGAAACACACCTCGCTTCGCCCCGACTCGCAGCGTTGAGCAACACACGAGATCAGCCTGCGAGCGATGGGAAGGACCAGGGCACTTTCGAGTGCTCAGTGCGGTTCGCGCAGCGCCTCAATGCCTGCACCGCGTGGACGCCCGATTTACGAGACGCCAGCCGCTTCGCGCGCCACTGCGCCCAGCTGAAGTGGGTTCAATCTTCTCGGCGCAATCCGAAAATTCCCAGCAGCGCGAGCGTCAAGGCAAGCCCGCCGAGCGCCATGCCGCCCGTCGCACTCACCGGCACCGGCGGGACGGCCGGAGGCGCGCCCCCACCGGGACAGGTCGGTGGGGCAAGCGCGAACCCCTCGAGTTGCACCCGAGCCAGTCCGCTGCCAAGTCCGGTGATTGGGGTGCTGCTGATGAACTGCGCGGTTTCGGGGTCAATCTGGACCAGATCGTTGAGCGCCCGCTGCGGTAGCCCGTCAGGCGGAACCAGATAATCCAGTGTTGCCCAAAGGCGGCCGTCTGCATCGAAATCCAGCCCAGCGTCGAAGATGCGATCGCCGACCGGGAGGCGACCGACCCGGGTCAGCTGCAGCGTGACCGTATCGAACCGGTAGAGCGCGGGATCCGGGTCTACGGAAACGCCGTAGAGCATCTGCCCCCGCGCAGCCAGCCCGGAGATAGGCGGGCCGCCGCTGAGCACGATCTGCACGGCGCCGTTGCTGCGGTCCACGCGCCACAGATGGCCCAGGGTGTCGGACGACATCCACAGCTGGCCGTCGCAGGTCGCCGCGAGACCGTTGTCGAGCTGACCGCCCTGGCCCGGACCCAGACCAGCGAGGCCGGCGAAGGGAGCCACGAAGGTACCGGCTCCGGTGTCCGGATTGATGCGCACCAGAACATCACTGATTCCACCCGCGTCGGCGCTGCCGTCTGCCGCCCCGTACAGGGAACCGTCCGGGTGGAAGGCCAAGCCATCCACATCGCGGAACCCGATGTAACCGATCCGACTGCCGGCGCCGCTCGCCAAATCAATTCGGTAGAGCGCATCGCGAAGTGGGCTGTCGGGGTCGGTGCCGGAGGCATAGCCAAACGGCTGCGCGCTCGCCGCCGCACTGAGCAGCAGTCCGGAGGCGATAAGCAGCCTGCGGGCAATCGGGCGCATCAGGGCAACGTCCTTCTACGGGTGTTATGCAATCGTCACGGCGCTCTGGTGGCGCCTCGGGCGAGAATAGCAGCATGTCCCGCGCCTGAACAGCCGCGGCGGGCGACCGCAAGCGCTTGATTTGAGCTCGCTTGTCGCTTTCACGGAGCACGCGCCGCGCGCTTCGCCCACACCGCGAAAAACCACCCCTGGAGAGTGCATGTCCTACCTTGGCCGCCCCGACTACCGCCACGGAAGCCCGGAAACCAGCGCAGTGCTGCTGGTCAACCTTGGCACTCCGGACGCGCCGACGCCTAGCGCCGTGCGTCGCTATCTGGCCGAGTTCCTCGCCGATCCACGCGTCATCGAGCTGCCAAGAGTGCTGTGGATGCCGCTGCTGTACGGCGTCATCCTGCCGTTCCGCTCGCGCCGTTCCGCCAAGGCCTACCAGCAGGTCTGGACCGAGCAGGGCTCGCCGCTGCTGACCTACACACGTGGGCTCGCGTCCAAGCTCGGGGAAGCGCTCGCGTCCGATGGTCGGCCGCTGGGTGTTCACATGGCGATGCGCTATGGCAACCCTTCGATCCCCAGCGTGCTGCGCGAGCTCAAGGACCGCGGACTGCGCCGCCTGTTGGTACTGCCGCTGTACCCGCAGTTTTCGGCCACCACCACGGCCACCGTGTTTGACGCCGTGGTGGATGAGCTCAAGCGCTGGCGCTGGCAACCCGAGCTGCGCTTCATCACCGACTACCACCGCGAAGCGGCCTGGCTGGACGCGGTCGCCGACAGCATCCGCGAGTACTGGCAGTCCCATGGTCGCGGCGAGCGCCTGTTGTTTTCGTTCCACGGCATTCCAAAGCGCTACTTCAGTTCCGGCGACCCGTACCACTGCCTGTGTCAATTCACCGCACGAGAAGTCGCCGAGCGCCTAGAGCTGCCGCGCGAGGCCTGGCAGCTCAGCTTCCAGTCGCGCGTTGGCAAAGAGGAATGGCTGCGGCCCTACACCGACGAGACCGTCGCGGCGCTGCCGGCACAGGGTGTTCGCACGCTGGATGTGGTCTGCCCCGGCTTCGCCGTCGACTGTCTCGAAACCATCGAGGAAATCGCCGGCGAGAACGCAGAGATCTTCAAGCATGCCGGCGGCAGTGAGCTTCGCTACATCCCAGCCCTCAACGACAGCGAGGCGCATGTGCAAGCGCTGTTGCCCCTGCTGCGGCGACAGGGCGCAGGCTGGGCCGAGTTCGACCCGAGCGCCTGGCCTGCCGGGGAACAGGCTACAGCCGAAGCCGAGCGCGCCGCCCGCTTCGAGCGCTTTCAGAATGGTTGAGGCGCCCACGCAAGCAGTACCCACCACACACCAACGCGCGCGCTCCGAGCGCTGCTTCACTGTTGCCGGCGGCGAACTCACCGCCCTGCACTTTCCCGCCGGTGAGGACGCCCAGTGGCGCGTCCTTGCACTGCACGGCTGGCTGGACAACGCGGCGAGCTTCGTCGCGCTGGCCAACGCACTGCCCGAGGTCGAACTACTCGCGCTGGATCTTGCCGGACACGGGCACTCGCACTGGCGACCGGACTCCGGCAGCTATGCACTGCTCGACCACCTGCCGGACCTGCACGATGTGCTGCAGTCGCTGGGCTGGACGAAAACCGTTCTGCTCGGGCATTCGATGGGAGGCGCGATCGCCAGCCTGTTCGCAGTCGCCGCACCGGAGCAGGTTTGCGCGTTGATCTGCATCGACGCTCTCGGCCCCTTGAGCCTTGACGAAGACGAGGCGCCGGCGCGCCTGCGGCGTGCGTTCAAAGCACGCCATGAGCCACGCCCGCGGCGCCGTGTGTTCGCCAGCATCGACGATGCCGTGCAACAGCGTGCACAGCTCAACGGACTGAGCGCCGAGGCCGCGCGTGGCTTGGTCGAGCGCGGCCTGAGCGTCGTCGATGGCGGCTGGATCTGGGCGGCGGATCCGCGACTGCAGCTGCCCTCGGCTATGCCCATGAGCGAGGCCCAGGTCCGCAGCCTGCTGCGCGGCATTCGCCAGCCCACCCTGGTGCTGGCAGCCGCCGAACCTGATCCACGGTTTCCACGGCTGCAGGTAGAGGCACGTCTCGATTGCGTCGCGCAGGCTCAGGTGCAGCGACTACCCGGCGGCCACCACCTGCATCTGGCCGAACCCCTGCTGGCAGCCGCGGCGATCCGCGGTTTTCTTGCCGGGCTCTCGGTGGCCCGCGACTGAGAGGCACAAAACCTGCAGCCTTCGCATGCAGCGATGTCCTCGATCGCTTCGGCCGACGCAATGCCCCGGCGAATGCCCGGGTTCATCCCCTACTCCGCTGTCGTTTCACTCGCTCGCTGAGTCCGAATGACCTCGATTCCTGCACGCCCCCGGCAACTTGCCGCACTGATGCAGCAACTGCAGCGCGCGAGCCTGCCGGCCCTGGCAACGGACACCGAGACCGCGCTGGCGCTTGCCGGCAACGTCGAGCTGCGTCGACTGCAGTCACTCGCCGAACGCGAACCCGGCCTGGCCCTGCAGATCCTGGGGCAGGTGAATGCGCGACTGCGGCCGGGACAGGACCTTCGCGGCCTGCAGCAGGGCGTTCACCTGCTTGGAAGCACAGGCGTACAGCGCCTGCTGCGCGCCACCCGGGCGGTGCGGCTGGATCTGTCCGTACCCGGGCACCCGTTGTGCCTGCAGGCGATGGCGAGCAGTCGTCTGGCCTGGCTCTACCTCGCCCACTGGCTGCGCAGCTCGCTCGCTTCCGACGAGGATGCTCGGCTGTCCCAACTCAGCCTGCTGGGCGTGGCCCGCTGGAAGCTTCCGCTGGTGCAGCCACAGCTGGCCGCTGCGATCGAAGCGCGAGTGCAGGCCGGCGAACGCCGAGCGCGGGTCGAGCGCGCGCTGATCGGCGCGGATCTCGATACGATCAACCTCTGGCACCTGCAGGATCTCGGTTTTCCGGAAGTCGCGAACATCGCCGGGCAACTGCGCCTGTCACCCAAAACCGTCGCGCAAGCCGCGCGCAGCGTCTCAACCACCGAACATGTGGCGGAACTGCCCGCCGACTTGAAGCGCGCCCTGCGCGAACGCCTGCTCGGCTGCAGTCTGGCGTATGCACTTGCACTTGAGACTCAGGTCGACTGGTACGGCACACGCACGCGCAGCCTGCTTCGGACCGTCTCCGCCTGGCTGGGCCGGCCGCTGTCGGAAACGCTGCGCGGAGTGCAGCGGCAGGCACTGTTTGCCAGCGGCGAGGCGATCTTCACCCAGGGGCTGCGTGCGCCCGCGGTCGGGTTGCTGTGGCCACCAAGGCCCGCGCGTAGCCTCGGCAAAGTCGTCGACCCTCCCGCCAGTTCCAGTCGGTCCGCGTTGGCTGGCGGCGAGCCGCCTCGCGTGTCCATCAAGACGGAATCAGAAACGCTTCAACTCCCTGCTGCTGTCGATCCACTGGCCGCTTTCCTGCAGCGCTGCGCAGCCGGTCACGCGGATCTGCGCAGCTTGATGACTGACAGCGTGCGGCTGTTCGCGAGGCTGGGCCTGGCGCGCAGCGCACTGTTCCTCCGTCAGGCCGGCAGTGAGCGCCTCGCCTGCTACTTCTCGCATGGCTTCGCCGCTGGCGAAGCCGGCCGTGATATATCCGTGGAAGTCGGCGATCGCAGCCTCATCAAGCTACTGCTGGCGCAGCCCGGCGTGGCCTTCCGGATTGCTCCGGCCCAGCTGGCGGGCTTGGGCAACAAGCTGCCGCCGGAGCTGTCCGCGTGGCCTCCGCCCAGCGGTCTGTTGCTGGCAGCCGTGCCCTTCAAGGATCGCGTGGTCGGCTTCTGGTGGGCAGATGCGGGGACGCAGGGCCAAGAGACCGACAGCGAGAGCTTCTCGCGCTTTCGCCGGGCCGCTGCGGCGTTTGGCCCGGCATTTACCCGGCTGCTGAATGCGCGTTCGCAAAACACGTCGCAACCCACCGGAACCTGAACACATCTCCGCATCGCCGTGCCGCAACGGGCCTCAAGCACAGCGATGCGCGCAGCGCTTGGCTGCTCCGCCGCTCGCCGCCATGTCGCGCAGTCGTTCTGCACCGTTTCAACCGGGGTGACCGGTCCGGCCATCAATGGCCGGACCGATCTCGCCTTTTCCCTGCTGGCTCAGGGCTGGGCTTCAAAACCGTTCGCGAAGATGCGCTCCGAAACCAGTCGGCGCAGCACTACGATGCCGCTGTCGGTCGCCGCCACCACGTAGACGTGTTTGTCGTCGGCGCTGGGCACCACCGCCACCGGCCCGCCCATCAGATTCAGATCGCCCTCGTCGTCGAACACGGTCTGCAGCGGGCTCAAATGGCCCGGGTTGTCGCCGTCGATGGCTCGCCCAAGGATGCTGAGACTGCTGTCGCCGAAGCCCGCGACGTAGAGCTCCTGACCATCGGGGCTCAGCGCAATCGATTGCGGGCCCAACAGCCCCGGCAATCCCGAGTCGCCTCGGCTCCACGCGCGGCGCCAGCTGAGCGCGCCATCGGCACCGCGATCGAAACGGACGATGCCGTTGCTGGATTCCGCCGCCACGTAGAGATGTTCACCATCGGCACTGATCACCAGATCGGCTGCCCCGAGCAGGCCGCTCACGCCCAGCAGACCGTTGCGGTAGGCCGTACGGAAGCTCAGACGACCGAAACCGGGCTCGGCCTCTTCAATTCCGCGATCAAACGCGACCACTGCATTGCCAAAGCGTGCAGCCACGTACACCTGCCGACCGTCCGGAGACACCTGCAGTCCGGCGGGACGATCCAGCCCGACCACCGCACCGCCGGCATCGCCCGGATCATTGACGCCATTCTGCTCAGCCTCCAGAAACTCAAGCAGACCGTTATCTGAGTCGCGCGCAAACACCGCAATACTGTCGCCGGTCGAGCCCGAGGCGTACAGATGACGCCCGTCCGGGCTCAGCGCCAGCCGGCTGACGCCGCCGAGGCCGCGGGTGTTTCCGCCCGCGGCGCCCGCATTGCCCTGGCCGTTGACCTGATTGGCGACGAAGCTCAGCTCGCCGTTGGCCAAATCCCGCGCCAGCACCGCGATCGCTGAATCATTGCGTGCCGCGACGTACACATGTCGGCCGTCCGCGCTCACCACGAGATGCCGGGCACCCTTGAGAAGTGCGCCGGGCAGACTGCCCTCGACCGCACGGTACTCGCGCCGGTATTCGAGGCGACCGGTTTCGGCATCGCGCGCGAACAGCAGGACGCTGTCGAGACTCTCGCTGCTGACATAGGCGAACTCGCCATCGGGCGACAACGCCAGCGCACTGGGCTGCAGCAGACCGGGCACACCGCCCGGGCCACCGGGCAGCTCCTGCTCGACTTCGACTTCGGGCGCGTAGCGCGAGTCGACGATGATCGCCACCGCCTGGGTGGTGGCGAGGCCTACATTGAGGGCTTGGCTCAAGACCAGACGGAAACTCTCGTCGGGCTCAACCACGGCGTCGGCAAGCACCGGCACGTCAATAACGGCCTCGATCTCCCCAGCCGGAATCGTGATCCGTCCGCTGGTGGCGGTGTAGTCGCTGCCTGCCGTGGCGGTAATGTTCTGGGTGGCATAGCTGAACGCGCTTTCAAACGTCGATGCCCGCGACAGTCTTGCGGTGAAGCGTGCGGGAACGCTGCCGCTGACCGGCTCCAGTACGCGGATCGACTCCATCGACAGCAGCGGAACATCGTCGTCATCGATGATCGTGCCAAGCGCGGACGGACGCACCAGCACGCCACCGATCGCCGCGATCAGCTCCACGCTGAACGTTTCGGCGCCTTCGATCCGGGTATCGCCGCAAACCTGGAGGGTCAGGGTCTGCTCCAGCGAGCCGGGTGGAAAGCTGACCCGTCCGCTGCGGGCGATGTAGTCGATGTCGGCGGAACAGCTTGCGCCGCCCAGCGCGGTGACATCACGCGTCTCGTAGTCGACGTGGACGGTGCTGCTGCTGGTGGTGTTCATGCTGAGCGTGAACACCGCCGGTGTCGTGCCCGCGTTGCCTTCGAACACGCTGACGTCGTCGATGTCGATCGCCGGGCCGCTGCCCATGTTCTGGGGGTCGACGTCGAGGCGACGCGCCACACCTTCGGCCCCTACCGAGGTTTCAGCCGCAAGACGCGGGCCAAGGAACACGCGCACCGGGTCGCCCGGGCGGGCGCGCCCGGGAATACGCGGGTTGATCGCAGACATCGGAATGGCAAGACGAAACGCGCCGCCCAAGCGCGAGTCACGGCCGATCACATAGCGCGAAATCACGCTGCCGTCTGGCACCGATCGCACCTCGAGCGTGGTTCCGGCTGCGGCCGGCTGCCCGAACAGCGTCGCGCTGCCGTACAGAACATGGTCGGGCGCTTCCACTTCGGCCGAGGCAGGCGGTGTCGCTGCCGCGAACCCCAAGGCAAGGGCCAGCGGTGCCAGCAGACGGATCCAGGAGCGTGCAAGGACATTCATGTCAGGACCCCGAGTAGGCGTAGGTCTTGAAGAAGACGCGGATGTCGTCGACACCCTGACCGTCGCGCTGGCCGCCTCCACCCGGGATCAAGGGTCCCTGGATGAAGGTGTCGAGGCCGTTGACCGGATCGTTGAGGAAGGTCCCTCCCGGAATGATCAGCAGCCAGCGCCGATTCCAGACCGAGCGACCGATCAGGCGACTGTCGGAAGTGACCTGGTCATCGCTGAAGGGCTCGGCGAAGTGGAAGGCACGGAATCGACCGTAGCGCCGCACCTCGGTACTGGATTCCGACAGCGTGTCGGCCACCGGCGTCCAGTCGTAGCGCCCCAAATCCTGGCTGCCGATCGGGAACGGCACCGGAATCGCCTGATCCACCACCTGCCATTCGCGGATGGTGAAGTCGTTCGCCGAGGGCGCGCGCAGCACATCCGCCCCCGCCGGGAACAGGTAGATCCGCGGGTCATCCGCCAGCGGCAGGTTGGCGTAGTTGCCGAACCAGGCACCGACCGATCGCACGCGGGTGGCGAACTGGCTGGAGTCGTAGCTGCTGTCCTGCGGCCCCAGTTGCCAGCCGAAAAAGTTGAGGCCAAAAGTCACATTGGTATCGAACTCGATGACCAGACCCGGCTGCGGGCCCGCCGAGCGCGGCGCAAAGGGTCGCGCATAGCGGTTGAACTCGGGCACCTGCCACAGGTCGTCCACCCGGAATGACTCCAGCTTGGCGCGCCAGGCGGCATCGCCCTCGGGCCCTTCAGGAATGCGGAACAGCTCGCGGCGCAACGAGAAGCGGTTGGTCTCGACCTGCGGGTTGTTGAAGCCCATCTGCCCCTTCAGCACATCAAAGTTCAACTTCAGCTGCGCCATCGTATCGGCAAGACCGGGTGTGCCAGTCACCGGATTTCCGTTCAGCACCTGACCGATACTGCGCTCCCGAACGATCTGGGTCAGGAAGGTTTGGCCAGCACGCTGATTGCTGCCCAGCAGGTTGGTGTCGTAGTCATACGCTGCCGCCGCCAGATAGACATAGCGCGCAGCGAGATCGAAGGCAGCCCGATACTTCTGCAGCGCATCGTTGCGGAAGATGCGGAAGGCCATGTCCTGGTAGCGATAGACCTGGATCTCGGCGGCGCCGGTGCGGCGATACGCGATCATGCTGTCCATCACCCGCAGCCCCTCGGCCAGGGCCGCCTGGTAGTCGCCGGTCAGCTGCTTGATCGATTCCGTACGCGCAAACACCTCGGCGCGCAGCAGCGGCTCCTTGCGCAGCAGGGTCTCGACTTCGCCCAGGGAGTTGAACAGGGTCAGGTTCGAGTTGTTGATCGCAGCCCGCAGGCCGGACAGCTCAGTCACATCTTCCTTGGCCGCCTCGGTCGCGGTACCGATGATTTCCAGACCATCGGCGACCGTGTCGAGTGCGAACTTCGGAATATTGCCGGCCTGCTTGATGCCGCAACGGATGCCCGAGGTCATGTCGCCGCCGGCTGCGAGGCCGGCGATGAACACCAGGGGCACGCACTCCACGGTATCGCGGAAGGTGAAGTCGAGGATCTCGCCGGCGCGACGCGCTGCTGTGGCTGCGGACGTCATGGCCGCGGTGGTGCCGGTCAGTGCCTGCAGCTCGCGACGCTGATCGATCAGCAGATTGATGTTGCGCTCTTCGATATCGAAGGTGGCACGCAGGGTATCCGCGGCCACTTCGATCTCCTGGCGCAGCAGGTCGTACTCCAGCAGGGACTGTTTCAGCGAAACACGCGCCTGCACCATCTGCTGCAGGATCTGCTGGACGCGCCCCGGCGCGCGGCGCTGTCCGGTCCAGCTCTCGGGCTTGGTGAACCAGAAACCGAAATCGGGCGACTCGATGGTGGTGTACTCAACCTCCAGCGGCGTCGTCAGGTCGAGGTCGCCCAGCGGACAGCCACGGCTGAGCGGCTGCGCACGACAGCTTTGACCGTCAGCACCGGTGGTGTCCGCCTGGTCATTCGGGATCGGCTTCAAATTGAAGAAGTTCATCCCGTTCGGACTGGGCGAGTAGACGCCAGTGAACTCGCGGATGCGCTTGACGCCCAGATTGCTCAGGGGATCGTCGAAGTCGAAGGGCGTGCCCGCGAGTGCCGGCACATCCACATACATGTAGTGATAGATGTCGGCGCCGTTGTAGCCGGCTGGATAGGTGCCACCAGGCCCGATGTCATCGGCATAGGGGTAGCCAAAGATCTCGATCAGGCGATTGGCGAAGTCGGATTCCTGCGCCGCCGAATCGCGGCGGATGTCATCGACTTCGTTCTGATTGCGGCGCATCTGGTTGTTCAGCTGATTGGCGAAGTCCCAGACATCGACCACGTTCTGCAGCGCCCGCATGGCGCGCTCGTAGACTTGCTCGAACTGGGTCTTGTTGAACAGCGTCAGCTGCGCCGGATCGATATCGAAGGGCACGACGTTCTTGGCCAGGCCCAACGGGTTCAAGCCCGAATCGGCCTTGTCGACCTGGCGCTGGATGTCGACGTAGTGGCCCAGGATTTCGCCGAGCTCCGAGATGGTCGTGCGATCGATGCGCTGGATGCCGACCTTGTTCGGGTCGGTCTCCTCTTCGGGCAGCACCGCATTCACCGTCACCCAGTCGAAGTAAGCGCCCATACCGGCACGACGGCCCCACTCGGACAGCCCCCAGGCGCGCTCGGGGCGCGTATCCGCATAGCCCTGCCACTGGCCGTTGGGGTTCTCGGTGTAGGCCGCCCGATAGGTCAGGTTGACCACCTCGGCGCCCGTCCGCGCCTTGGCCGCAGCGGTCATCGCGAATTGCCGCTCGTCGAGGAAGTCGACCGCAATCGGCACGCCGGCCACCAGTACCGCCTCGGCCTGCGGATTCCACGAGAAGAACGGATGCCGAAGCAGGTCGTAGTAGGTCTTGGTCGCCGTCAGGTAGTGGCCCCACGCGTCACCATGGCCCTGCGGAAACAGGATCCGCGCATCGCGCTCGTCAATGATGCCGTCGGCGTTCTGGTCGGTGATGTTGTAGGACAGTGCGTAGGCGACCTCACCCTGCCCTGTGGTGAAGTTCCAGAACAGGCGGTTGTAGACCGGGCGCGCCGCCACCGGCCCCAGGCTGTCGTCGCGTCCGCGCAGCAGGATCAGCTCCTCTTCCAGCAGCGATGGCAGCTGGTTCTGGAAGTTGAAAATCGAGGGCGCCAGCGAGAAGTTGCCGGAGTTCGTGGTGATACCGATGGTCGGATCCTGGGCATCGGCATAGGCCTCGTTGCCGAGCAGGGTGTAGAAATCCACCAGGCGCGAGGCGACCAGCAGCACGGCCGCATTGGCCGGGCCGTAGTCCACCGGCGGTGACGAGTCGGCACTCAGCTGCAGCGCGCGACGCATCACCGTGGCGTAGGCCTCGATCAGGCCAATGCGGTTGAGGTTGCCCGGATCGTTGTTGAGTGCGATCGGGCCCTCGTAGCGCTGACCGAGCTGCACCAGCATGCTGGCGTAGTTGTTGGTGGCCGCCTGAGCGAAGTTCTGCACGCGCGCCTCGAACGGGTTCAGCCGCCCCAGTACGCGCTTGACCCAACCCTCGGCCAGCTGCGCACGCTGATTGATCGGCGTCGCCCCCGGCTGACCCGCCCACAGGCTCCACTGGTTCTGGTTGTCGCAGCCCGGCAGGCCGCGATAGCGGGCCAGGTACCAGTTGTCTGACAGGGTCTGGATGTTGGCGCCTTCGATACTGATCTCGACTGCGCCCTGCGCGTTCGCCACCGGGAACTGGAACCAGCCATTCAACTGCCCGGTTTCCGGGTTTGGCAGCACCGTCGGCGGCACGCCGCTGGTGTCCGGCTGGAAGAACCACTCGAACTCGAGCGCATCGGCATTGCCGCCGAAGTCACCGCTATGGCGCAGCACCAGCTGTTCGTCGAACACGTTCTCGGGCGAGATCACGTTGATCTGCCCCTGGTAGGGCTTGATCAGGGTCGGCGGTGCCGGCGGCGCGGGGCTGCGCAGGCAGCCGACCTGCATCACTTCCAGGCTGACTGGCAGCGGGTTCAGCGCCGGGTTGTTGTTGAAGGCAACAGTCAGGTAGCCACTTCCCTGCGACAGACCGGCCGAGAGTGCGGCCTGCACGCCCGCGGCCTGGAAGGGCTCGAGAATGCCGTCGTTGTTGGTGTCCTGATAGCCGACCAGCACATCGGCGGGCCCGACCGGTCGATCGAGGATGCAAATCCGCTGACGGTTCGGATCGATGAAGCTCTGTTCGCAGACCTTCTGGATGCGCTGCGGATTGCGCGACAGCCGGAACAGGGCCTCGACGGCCTGGTCCCAACTGCAAGCGGCGCCCAGGGTCGCGCAGCCGCCCGCGAAGTCAGCCGCCTCGTTGCCGTTGCCGCCATCGAGCCGCTTCAGCAGCACGCGCTCGCGCTGGCTCATCACGTTCAACAACAGGAAGGGGTCACCGGCGCCGGTGAAGTCGGCGAGCCCCTTCATCGTCAGGCGACGATTCTGCGGGTCATAGGTCAGACGCTTTCCGAGCGAGACCGGCAGCTTGATCACGCCATCGGCGGAGCCGAGGATGTCTTCCAGTCCATCGGTGCGGAACTGCTTGGCGACTGTCGAGGGCACGGCCGGCAGCACCACCGAACGCGGATTCAGCGGGTCGATCAGCTGCGCCAGAGTATCGCTGGGCAGCGGATTGGTACGCGTGGCCTGGATGTCGTCGTAGACCACTTCCACAGCGGCCTGGTTGAGGATGTCCGGCAGGCCGCGCTTGGGCGTCAGCAAAGTCTCGCCGCTGATCAGCAGGGGCGCCTGTTCCGGCCACTCGATGTCATACGCCACCCGGATCGGCGCCTGCGCGTTGTCGCTGCCGCCCTGCGAAGCCGGCAGTCGGGCCAGCCACGGCACACAGATGCCAGCAGCGATGTCGTTCGCATCGTTGTTGTTGGTGTCGACGAAGAACCCGGGCTGGGCCGGATAGTAGTAGTGCACGGCACCACTGCCGGCCGACTTCGCCCACAGCTGGTTCTTGTAGTCCTGGAAGAACGGCGGCGGTGGCTGCTCGCCCACCGCTTGCCCCTCGACAAAGGATTGGCTGCAGCCCGGCAGCAGGCGCACCGGGTAAGGGGGCGACACGGTAGTGCCGGCCGTTCCCGGGAAGCGGAACTGGTTGAAGCCCGCGCCGGTCGCCAGCACGCGATAGACCCGGAAACGCCACTGCGTCAGCGCGCTGTCAAAGTACTTGACCAGCACGTAGGGGTCGGACGCCGCAGCGCCGTCACCGGTAATGCCGTCGCCGAAGTCCGAGCGCAGCGCGAACACCGAATCGAAACCGCTGCCGGTCTGCGAGGGCGCCATGAAGGCATGCTCGTCGTTCGGGTTGTAGCCCGGCGCATTGAAATCGTTCTGGATGTAGATTCGCGCCGAAGGAAAATCGGTGGGCCGCAGCGGGGCTTGGCCCAGGTTTTCGCCACCCTGCTGACTGGCGATGATGATGCGGTCGGGGTTGAACGGCCAGTAGGGCTGGTAGCGCACCGCTTTCTCAGGCCAGTACACCCCGCGCACCTTGCGCTTGTACCAGGCCACGGCAAGCTCGCGGCCCTGCTCCTGCGGGCGCTGACTGCTATAGCGGTTGACCGGGATGATCGCGCCGGTCCGCCCTGCCCGATTGTAGGCCGCATCTGCGCCGAAGCCGTCGTAGTACGAAATCTCGTTGACCACGAAGCCTGTGGTGCCGGGTTCGTCGTGCCCGCTGTCGGTAATCGGGCGGCCGATTTCAACCGGCACGTTGTCGGTGAAATTCGGCATCGCGAAATAGGGCTGCGATCGAACAATCTCGACCTGGGTCGCATAGAGCTGTGGATCCAGAGTCGGCCCGGCCACGTAGACGAGTGCAGCGAAACCCGTGCGCTCGGCAGTGAACTGGCCGGCCGCGTAGTTGGCGCCGCTGGACCCGGACTGCGGGCTGATCAACTCCAGCACGCGGAAGTTGCCCTCGGCAGGTTCCGCCTGCACTGGGGCTCCCACCACGTGATCCTGGTAACAGCCCTCAGCCTCGCCCGGCTCGCAGCTGCGGAGGGGCCAACCGATGGCGCCGAGACGGCTGACACGCTGGCTGGACGTGAGGTCCTGGCCCTGCACACGCCAGCGCACTTCGACGCGACCGAAGGGCTGCAGCGGAATCAACTCCGCCAAGCGGCCGTTGCCGGGCTGCGTCCACAGGAACACGCGCTGGCCGATCGCATCGAAGGGCTCGCCGTCGACCGCAAAGTCAGGGACGAAGGCGACGTTGTCGCGCTTGGCTTCCGGCGGTGCGGGGATGGGCTGACCCGCAAGCCAGCGCTCCTCTTCGAAGAAGCGACCGTCCGCACCCAGACTGGCAACGAAACCGTCCTGCCCGCCCGCCGCTGCCAGTTGGTCCTGCGGACCAAATCGCGCGATCGCCTCGAAGCGGCCGCCGACATACAGCGTACCCGTGCCACTGCTGCTGATCGCGAGACCGGAGTCGTCACCACCACCGCCAGCGAAGGAAGGCCGCGAGTCGGGCAAGCGATTGCGGTTGCCGCCCGTCACCCACTGCCAGCCGCCGTCGCGGTCGAGCCCGGCGATGAACACGTCGCGGCTGCCGCCATGGGCAGTAAGGCTGCTGAAATCCGAGGGCTGCGGAGGCACGGTGGCGAAGAACTGCACGCTGCCGGCAAAGCTGCCGGTGGTGAAGACTCGGCCCTGGCTGTCCACCGTGACCGCTTCAGCGCGGGCGTCCGCCGACACCGAGCGCAGCCACAGACAGTTCGGTGCGGCGCCAGCAAGATCATACGACGCGATGAAGGCGCCGCTGCCAACTGGAGTTGCGCAGGAGCCCGCCCCTGCCGCGCCATCGAATCGACCCACCAGAATCAGCCGGTTTCCGTCACGGTCGACGGCTGCATCCCGAACCGTCACGCCCTGCAGCAAGCTGGTCGGCACCGACACCTGTGGACTGCTCGCAAACAGGTCGCTGACCAGCAGCGCAAAGTTCTGATCAGGCCCAGTGGACGCGACGCCAAGGTCGTCAACGTGCCACCAGTCGTAGAAGGCCGTGCCGGCAAAGAAGAAGTTCACGAACTCGCCGCGACCGCTGTTCATCACCAGTCGCAGTCGGAAGCCTTCATGCGCCGCACTCGGATGACTGATCACATAGGCATTGTCGTTGCGGCGCACGAACAGCTGACCCGCAGGCCCGTCGCCGGGAAATTGCGCGACGTCTCGCCAGACCTGATCGGCGCCGAGGAACTGCAGCTGCAGGCTCGCCGAGCTGGCGGTCGGGTAGGTGTAGACGCCTTGAGTGATCCACTGCTCGAAGAAATTGCCGACGCCCGGCAAGCCCCTGAGCACATCCAGCGACACACGTACGACCTGCGCGCCCGACGTGTCGTATGCCGGTGAGGTCACAGTCACGCCGCCGCCACGCAGCGCAAGCGCTTCGGTGGCATTGAAGAAATTGAAGACGAACGGCAGCACGAAGCCGGAGGCGTTGCCCACTCCGGAGGTGGGTCGCACCTGACCTCTTGCCGTATTGGTCGTCGTCCAACCGTCCGGCAAACCGCCCGTGGCGCCGGCAAAAGTCGTGTTGGGAAAGGTGCTCAAGGTGGCCCCGAGCGCGGAACCCAGCACCACCAGGCGCCCGTCCCGATCACGCTGCACGCGAATGGCACGATCCAAACCCGAAGCCACGCCCGGGCGGTTGACGGCCCATTGCCACTCACCCGTGGTGTCGACCCGGGCAATGAACAAATCGGTCCGTCCCGCAATGCAGGGCTCGGAGCCGGTCGGCGTCAACGTGAGCTGCCCCGAGAAACTGGCGCTGCAGCTGTAGGTTCCGACCACCGCCACAGACTCCGGAACCGGCGGTATCACGGTGTTGTCGCCGGGCAAGGTGACCACCCCGGTTGCGATCATGTCGCGCGCGCCGGTGATCTCTCGCACCCACTGCCACTCGCCCTGCGGGTTGAGCTTGGCGACGAAGCCGTCAGCGCTGCTGCCATTTGCAACTCGCGTCGAACTACCAAACCGGGCGGTGCCGCGGAAACTGCCCACCACAAAGACGTTGCCGGCGACATCGAGGGCCACGGTCTCAACCGTGTCCTGCGAGGCGCCGCCTGCGCGCGCAACCCAGACGACCTGGCCACCCGGCCGCAGGCGGGCGACGAAGATGTCATCCAAACCTTCGGCAGCGAGCGTCTGGCCGCCGTATTCGAGCGAACCACTGAAGCGTCCGGCGATGACGGTGTCGCCATTCGGCGCCGGCTGGCTGGCCAGCACCGCGCTGTTGCCGGTGCTGGGTACCGACTGCGGCCACTGGGCGGCGGCGGGTGCACACAGGCACAGCGCCACCAGCACGCTCGCGCCGATGCGCAGCCAGGAGTGGCGGCTGGAGTTGATGGCCTTCATGAAGGGCGTGTCCTGCACTCGGTCTGTCTGCATGGCCGTGCTCACTGGTTCAGGACCGAAACGGCCGACACCCGACGCAGTCGGAACTGGCCGGAGGTGAAGATCGGATTCTTGTGCAGGCCGGTGATCGACTCCGCGAAGCGGCCACCAACGATGCTGTCGCCCCACCCGGGCGGTGTGCGCCCCAGCGGATCCTCGGCAACAAACTCGAGCCGAATGCTGCGTACGACCTGATAGGCCTCAACGACCGGGTTCAGGAACTGCTCGTCTAGATTGTCGTGATCCGGGTGGTAGCGGTGGAGGAAGGGGTTGGTCGGAAGATTCGACCCCACCACCAGGGTGCCGCTGAGCTCACCGCCCGGCACGAAGACACCCTCCAGATCAACGCTGTTGCCGGCGAAGTCATAGGCGATCGTGCTGAAGCGCAGGCCGACCGGAGTGCCGTCGCGGTTTACCGGGCCGGTGTAGAGACTGACCAGGGCCGGGTCGGTGATCAGCACATGGCGGCCGGGCGTATCCACCTCGTTATAGGCGGGATCGATGGCGCTCGGTCGCGAGGTGCCGTCCTGCCACATCTGGATCACGTCCTTAAGCAGACGCGCCTGCCCTGAACTGTCGACGTGGATCAGCACGCGCTGCTCGAAGGGGCGCACCACAGGCCGCGGATCAGTGCCCGCGCGCTGTGCTTCGCTGACTGCCTGCACCTGCATCTCGCCCACCCACAGGCCCGCAAAGGGTGCAGCCGCCGCACTGCTACCGCGCGCGCTTCGGATCAAGTCCAGCGGCTGGGTGGTGTTGCCGCCTGCCGCCAGCCAGATGCGCTGGCCGTGCTCGTCGCTCAGTTCCAGCACTTCTTCCATGCGATCCGCACTGAACTGGGTGCGTCGCAGACCGAGGGTCAGGAACGCCTCACCGCCAGCGGCCACGTCCACCACCAGACTCTGCTGCAGGTCAGGCCAACCGGTTTCACCGGTCTCGGGATCTTCGTTCAGATAGGTCAGCGGCAGACCATCACCGGCGATGCGGCGGATCTGCACGCTGCCTGGCAGGCCGGAAAGATTGCGCAACACCACGCGGATCTCGTCGCGGGCTGCCGAATACTCGAGCGTTTCGCTCTGATCGAGAACAACGCCGAGCCTGCCTTGATAGCTGGAGTTGCCGCGGGTGAAGATCCAGTAGGCCACGCCCTGCTCAACCGTGGTCGAAGCAGGCGAGTTCACTCTCTGCCACTGGCCGGCGGCACTCAGGCGATAGATCGGCTGGCCGACATGGGCCGGCGAGGCCGAGAAGTACTCGGCGAAGGTCGGTGAAGCGCTGGCAGACACCGGCAAACCGGTCAGGCTGAACGCATCGGGCTGCCAGCGCGAGGGCGTCAGTCGCGGCCGCCCGCGGATCGAGAGCGTGCGGTTGCTGCTGCCCTCAAGCCGAACCAGATAGGCCGTATTCGCGCTGATCGAGAACAGATTGCTCAAGAACGCTTCAGGCCGCGGCTCGGGGAACCAGGCGAACCAGCCCTCGACGTTGTCCAGGCCCTCGGCGGGGTCGCGGATGAAGCGGGCGCCGCCATCATTGGGGATGTAACGCCAGACGCTGGCCACGGGCAGGCCGCCAAAGACCTGGGTGATGTCCTTGTCGGTCGGCTCCAGCTCGACATGGATCGCGTTCCAGCCCGGTCGCAGCTGGAAGGTCTGGGTCAGCTCGGCGGCACCTGCGGGAGTCCAGGCCAGTGCGAGCAAAGTCAGCACCAGCGCGGCGGCGCGCGCCAGCGGGGAATCGGAATTCGGTCGGATCATGATCGCGGTCTCTTTACAGGTTCAGCCGCGCTCGCCCGGCAAAGCCGGGGGCTGCGGGGGCTGTTCGTCGGCGGGCGGGCCGAGCGCTTCAATCGCGGCCAGTCGTGGTTCGCGCACTTCGGTTTCGACGCCTGCAAGCAGGCGGCTGCGCACATCGGCCTCCAGCTCGGCGAGTCGCTGCTGATGCAGTCCCTGGCGGATGCCTGCAGCCAGCTCTTCGAAGCTGCGGCCGCGGCCGGGATCTCGATCCACCAGCCGCAGCAGCCAGACCGCATCGGCACCGCGCACCGGTCCGGCCAGTCCGCCTGTTTCGGTGATCTCAAGCCCGGCGCGCAGAGCGGCAGGGTCAAGGCCGGCGCGCTGCTCAAGGTCCACGCTTTCGGCCAGCCATCCAATCACCCCACCCCGCCACCGGCTGTCGGCGTCGCTGGAATGCTCCTGCGCCAGTGCGCCGAAATGGGGGATGGACTCGGGCAGCGCCCGCGCCGAGGCCAGCACTTCTTCTGCGCGTGCTTCAGCCGCCGCCCAGTCGGGCCCGGACTCGCCCTGTGCGGGTTCGATCCGGATCGCCGCCAGTCGACGACGCGGCGCGACCGCATAGCGCTCGGCCTCGGCCTCGTAGTGCGCGCGCACCTCAGCATCGCTGATGCGCACCGACTGCTGCAGCTCGGCGAGGTTCTGCTTGAGGTAGCGGTTGACCAGCAGTTGTTCGCTGGCGCGCAGGATTTCTGGGTCCTGATCCACGCCGGCCGCACGGGCCGCGCGGACCACGGCGCGCCGGAACAGCAGCTCATCCAGCAGCGCGCGCTTCTGCGCGAGATCCTGGTATTGCCCCGGTCGCAGTCCGCCGCGGCGCCGCATTTCATCGATGAACATCGCGCTCGATATGTAGTCATCGTCGACACGCGCCACCCAGTCCACGGGTGCATCGGCTGCCGGCTCGCTCGGCCCATGTCGCGCTGCCAACCAGCCGCCGGCCGCACCGGCGGCCACGCACAGAATCGGAATCGCCCACTTCATCGCGCATCCTCCAGCGCGCCGGAAGCGGCGCCGCACTCGGTGTAGGTGGCGGGCTCGAGACCGGCGGCGATCCACCAGCGCCAGCCCTCCCTGCCCTCGATCGGAAAGGACGCATGCCCCGCCGAAGTGCGCTGCTCGACGCCGGCGTCGCCCAGCTGCAGTTCGGCAAAGCGCCCGGGCCAGGCCAGCCAGCCCGAGCTCGCGCCGCCCTGCTGCAGGCGCAGCCAGCGCGCACCCTGCGCACGCAGCAGGTCGAAGCTCATGCGCTGCGCGCCGGACTCACCCGCCATCAAGGTCTGCACTCGCGTGCCCGTCTGAACGCCGGCCAGGGCCGGCGCCTGCGCGTCGAAGCGCAGGCGCACACAGGCCGAGGTCGGTTGCCAGGTCTGCATCGCGCTCAACAGGATCGATTCGAAGCCGTCGCGGAAGACGATGAAGCGGATGATGTCTTCGTCTTCGGCTGCATTGTTGGACGGGTTGATGTCGGTGACGTCCAGCAGCGTGGCCTCTGCCGTCTGCACGACGGACACCTGACTCGTCGGCGCCGCCGGGTCGAGCTGCGCCTCCAGTCGGTATCGAACGCCCTGCCCTCGTTCCAGCGCGACGTGTTCATCGATACTGCCGCTGCCCGAGGGATTGCACTGGCCGCCGCCAACGCCCACGCAGGTCCAGCTGGCATTGATCAGGCCCGCAGCCAACGGCACTTCGACACGCACCTGCTGGGACGGCTGCGAACCGATGTTCTCGACCAGCACGGTGTACGTGGTGAGGTCGCCCGGGACCAGATTCTCCACGCCGTTGCTGATCGACACGCGCACCTCGGCGCCGCTCAGCAGCGTGGTGTCCTCGATCGCGGAGTTGTTGGCCGGCTCGATTTCCTCACCGCCACCGCCGGCAACCAGCGCCTGCACAGTGAACGTGGCGGGTGCGGCAGGCAGCCCGCTCATCGACAGCTGCAGCACCTGGCTGGTGCCGCTGACGATCTCGCCGAGGTTGCAGGCGAGTACACCGCTGCCTGCCGGCGCGCAGGGCAGGCCCTGCAGCTGGTTCACCGGAGACGAGAAGCGCAGCTCAAGCGTCACCGCCCGTGCGTTCGAGGGGCCAAGGTTGTCGACCACCACCAGATACGGGAAGGGCACGCTGCCGCCCGGATCGAAAGGATCCAGCGGATCGAGCAGGGTCACCGCCAGATCGTGGCGTACCAGTACCGTATCGGTGTCGGTCGCGACGTTGTTGCCGAGTTCGGGGTCGGTGGTGGGCGCCAGCACGTCGGCCGATGCGGTGTTCGCGAAACTGCCGGTCAGGCCCGGGTCGATGCGCCCTTCCAGCAGGAAGCGCACCGTGCTGCTGGCAGGCATCGCGATCACCTGGTCGATGCCACCCGTGCCAGGCAACGGACAGCTGGCGCTACCGCTGAGGACTTCGCAGCTCCAGCTGACATCGCGCAGCCCGACCGGCAGCGGATCGCGCACCCGCACCTGCGGTGCGTCACTGGGCCCGGCATTGCTGAGCGCGATCTCCCAAACGTAGCTCTGGCCTGCGACCACCGAGCTGACACCGTTGCTCTTGCTCACCGCCACGTCGGCGACGGCGATCACTTCTGTGGTCCAGCTGGCTGTGTTGTCCTGCGGGTTGGGGTCGATCGCCCCAGGTTCGTTCACCAGGCTCACGGTATTGGTCAGCGGCCCGATGTAGGCGGACGAGATGCGTGCGGTCAGATCAATGGTCAGCAGCCCGTCCACCAGCAGGGTGGCGGCAAGATCAAGCGGGCCGGTACCGGTTGCGGGGCAGCTGGATCCGCTGCTGGCAGCACAGGTCCAGCGCGCGTTCTGCAGCGCTGGCGGCAGCGGATCGACAACCCGCATGCCGAGCGCGTCGCTGGGGCCCTGGTTGCGTACCTCGATGCGATAGGTCAGCTCCAGCCCGGCCACGGCCTCGGCCGGCCCCTGCTTCGTCACCGACAGGTCGGACTCGACCTCGATGATGTCGGCGGCGGTGTCAACGTTGTTGTCGAGTACGGGATCGATCCCACTGCCCGGCTCGATGCTGGCCGTGTTGCGCAGCTCACCGCGTGCGCTCGGGTGAACGCGGGATGCCAGCTCGAAGCGCGCGTCGCCGCCCACGCCGAGATCCAGACCCACGTCGATCAGATCGGGCTCGATCTGCTCGCCCAGACAGCGCGACAGCGCACGCTGACCCAACTGCTGCAGCCGCCCCGTGGCGAGACTCAGATACAGCGAGCCGTCGTCTGCCAATGCACTCAGCGAGGCCTCGGGGCTGCCTTCGACCGGCGCTGCAGCCGGCATCCGGAAGCGCAGATCGAGTGCGCCGTTGGCCCAGTCGCGGGCGTAGACGTCGATGCCGCCGCTGCTGTCGAGTACGTGCAGTCGCGTGCCCTCGCGGTCGATGCCGAGTGCGCGAGGCACCTGCGGAGCTGCCGCGGTCCATGGAATCTCGGCCTGCATCACGAAGCTGCCCGACGACTGCGGCTGCAGGATGCTCAGGCCTTGGCTGCCGAGCACGTAGAGCTGCGCATCGCCCGGCGCCAACACCAGCGCGCGAGCGCCGGCCAGACGGGCAAAGCCGGCCTCGTCAGCGCGGTTGCGGCCGCGATAGCTCAGGCGGCCATCCGCCGCCACCTCAAAGGTGCTGACCGCCTGCGACTGTGTTGCCACCGCATACAGCCGGCTGCCATCGGCGGAAAGCGCCAGTCGACGCACGCCGCGGATCACATTGCTGTCCGGCACGATCGTGCCAAGGCCATCGGCCACGCGCTCGATGAAGCTCAGGCTGCCGTTGGCCGCGTCGCGACGGAACACTGCGATCGCATGCGAACTGGCGCCGGCAACGAACAGCAGGCTGTCGTCTGCAGACAACAGCACGTCGGCGGCACCCAGCAGGCCCGCCACGCCACCGCTGCCGGCCACCACGCGCTGAATGAATCGATGCGCACCGGTGTCGACGTCGAAGCCCAACACGACCACGCTGTTGGCGCTGGCTGAACTGATGTAGATGTGACGGTCGTCGGCCGACAGGGTCAGCTTGGATGCCCCTGCCAGCCCGGCGACGGTGCCGCCCGGCAATACAGTTCCATCGCTCAGCACTTCGGGCGTGCCGGGTACACCGAACTCGTTGAGCGGGAACACCAGCACAGTGCCCGAGGCCGGGTTGACTGCATACAGTCGTCGGCCATCGGCCGAGCGCCGGGTCGGCCCCATCCCCGCCAGCGCTGCGCTGTCACCTACTTCAAGACGTGAACGTTCAACCAGCGGCGGATTCGCCGCACAGCTCCACTGGCCCACGCCCGACACCAGGCCCGCATTCACCGTCGGGAAGATCGGCAACAGGTCCAGCACGCGTGCCTGCAGGGCATCGGACACGCCTGCATTGGCGGTATCGATTCGATAGTCGATCGGCAGGCCGGCCACCACCCGCGGCGACAGTCGGGTCTTGCTGATCGACAGATCCGGCGCCGGACGCAGCTGGTCGATGTCGGTGTCGACGTTGTCGGCCGGGTTCAGCTCTTCGCCGGCAGTGCGCGCGGCTGCTTCCACCCGATAAGTGAGCTCGCCCTGCGCATTCGCGAACACCTGCCCGGACACGGTGAACAGCACCGAACCTCCGGCAGTAATATCGACGCTCTGCCGGCCGATGCCTCCCTCGTCACCCAGCGGACAACGTGAACCGCGAGCGCGCGCGAACACACCCAGCCCTGCGCCATCCGCGGCAGCGCTGTAGACCTGACGGGCATCGCCCGAGAGTGCGAGCCGCAAACCCTGCCCCATCTGCGCCAGCGGGCCGTAGCCGGCGAGCACGCGCGGCTCCGCTTCCTGCAGGCTGAGCAGGTACAGGCGCTCGCGTGATCCCACGTACAGTCGCGCCTGATCGGCGTCGAACAGAAGGCTTGAGGGGTCTTCCAGTGCTTCCAGACCCGGCAGGCTGGCATCGATGCTGCCCAGATAGCTCAGGGGCTGAGTCGCGCCCGGATCAAGCGCGAAACGCGCGATCCGCTGATCGCTTCCGCCCGCCACCAGCACCTGGCCGGCCGCCACCGTGAGCGCACGCGGGTCGCGCAGCGCCCGCACCGGCAGCTGGAAGTCTTCGATCAAGGCCAAGGGTGCCAGCAGACCGGTCTCGGCATTGCGGCTGAAGGCGGCCAGCGATTGGTTGGTGTTCGCCACCACCAGCAATTGTTCTGCGTTCGCACTGAAGGCGAGGTCGGTGATGCCGTTCAGACCATCCACACCGCCTTGGCCCTGGCGCAGCACGCCCAGCAGGCTCAGGCCACCGTTCGAGGCCTGGATCTGGAACACCGCGATCGCGTTCTCGGTGGCCCCGGCCGCGTACAGATGACGGCCGGTCGGGTCGATCAACAGTCGGCTGACGCCGCCGAGGCCGTCGATGCCGAGCTCGCCGTCCTGGTACGCAGTGACGAACTGCAGGCTGCCGTTGTCGGCATTGCGAGAGAACAGCGCGATCGAATCCGAATTGCGGCCGGCGACGTAGACGAAACGACGGTCGGCTGAGAGCGCGAGGTCAGCGGCGCCACCGATGCCGCGCACACCGTTCTCACCATTGACCTGAACCTGGCGCACGCCGGCCGGAAGCGCCGGATCGGACAGTCGACCGGTCAGCGGGTCGCGCCTGAACAGCGCGATCGCACCCTCGCCTTCGAACTGGCCGGTGGCGTAGGCGAAGCGGCCGACGCTGCCAGTCGCAAAGCCGGTGTAGGACTCCAGCGGTCCGGCATAAGCCGGCGTGAGCAGCTCCAGCTCGCCGGCCTTCGGGAAGGGCTCGCAGCGCCAGCTGACCTCATGCAGGGCCGCAGGAAGGTCATCGCTGACGGTCACCGCGCGCGCATAGCTGGGGCCCAGATTGCTGACCCGCGCGGCGTACTCGATCGGGCCGCCCGGGGTGGCGAAGTCGCTGCCGTCATCGACATCCACGACCAAGTCCACTGCGGGCGAGAGCACGGTGTCATCGTCGGTAGCGCTGTTGTTGGCCGGGTTCGGGTCGACCGCGCCGATGGCGCTGACCGTCGCCGTGTTGATCAGCCGCCCGGTCGCCGCTTTGCCGACGCGGCCGATGGCCAGAAACTCGACACTCGCGCCGACCGGCAGGCTGACCACCGTGTCGATATCGCCGAGGCCTTCGGCCGGACAGCTGCCGCCGTCGGTGCCGGCGCATTCCCAGCGCACTTCGTCGAACTCGGGCGGGAAGATATCGACCACCCGCGCCTGCGCCACGCCGCTGGGTCCGAGATTGCGCACCCCGATCAGGTAGGGCACCGAGTCGCCAGGCGCCACACCGCCCAGGCCATCGAACAGCGAGGCGCGGTAGTCCAGATCGCCTGCTTCCGGCTCCGGCGGCAGCAGGGCGGTGCGGCCGAACTCGCCGAGCGCGGCGTCGATGCCGGCAGCGGCGTACACACGGTCACCTTCCGGTGCGATGAACACGTCGCTGACGCCGGCCAGGCCAAGCACCTGCCCACCGGTCGAGGCGGCGGGGTCGCCGTTGCGGATTCGGCCGAGGAAGCCCGGTGCCGCGGTGCCAGCGAGGTCGAAGTGAGCGATGCCATCATCGGCCGCCACATAGGCGAACGCGGCGTCCGCACTGAGTCGCAGGCGACGGCTTGCCAGCAGACCCTGCGCGCCCTCGACGCCCTCGCGGGCAGTGCCCAGCAGACTCAAGCCACCGCTTTCGGAATCGCGTGCGAAGCGCGCGAGGCTGCCGGTGGTGGCCGCCAGCACGAACACCTGTTCGCCACTGGCATCCAGTCGCAGGTCCACTGGCTGGCCGAGTCCGGCCAGACCGCCCTGACCATTCAGGTAGCGCGTCAGATAGCTCAGCTGGCCGAAGCCGGCGCTGCCCGGGTTGGGATTGCGGGCAAACACCGCCACCGAGTTGGCCGCTTGTCCTGCCGCATACACATGTCGACCATCGGGGCTGACCGCCAGCGCGACCACGCCGGCGATGCCGTCGACGCCGGACACCGCGTTCTGGACCAGACCGAGGTACTGCAGGCGCCCGAAGCCTGCTGCCTGCGGATCGTGTTCGCGACGGAACACGGCGATCGCGTTGGCGAATTCGCCGGCCACATACAGATGTCGCCCATCCGGGCTGAGCGCCAGCGCGCGGGCGCCCGACAGGCCGCTGACGCCGAGCACGCCGTTCTGCTGCGATTCGACGAAGGCAAGTTCCTGCGGTGCCGCCACCCTGCGGAACACCACTACGGTGTTCTCGACGGGGCTGACCGCATACACGTGTGCGCCGTCGGGAGTCGCCAGCACATCGGCCACGCCGGACAAGCCGCTGACCGCGCCGACCCCCGAACGCAGCACCGCTGCAAAGCGGACGGCACCGTAGTCATCATCGGCAGCATTGAGCTCGCGACTGAACACACCGATCGCGTTGTCGGACGCAGCTGCAGTGAACAGTCGTGCGCCCTGCCCGCTCAGCGAGCGAACCCCCGCAAGGCCGTCGATCTCGGCCAAGCCGTCGGACTTGGTGATGGCGAGATCCGCCACCACGCCGACAGGGTCGGCATCGCTGGCCTCGTTGTTGTCGGGGTTCGGGTCCTGCGGCGCATCCACTCGCACGCTGTTCTGAACGATTACGCCCGAGGCCAGCCCGGCGCGCACCCGCGCTTCGATGCGGAAGGTCACGCTGCCGCCAGCGGCGACATCGATCGGTACGGCCACCGGATCGCCCTCGCCGCTGGGCGGACAGTAGCTGTCGGACTCGCGCTGGAACTGCGCGATCGCTCGATCCAGGGTACCTGCCACGTAGAGCTGGTTGCGCGCATCGTCGAGCACCAGGCCGGTAGCTCCGCGCAAGCCGTCGACACCGCCGGTGTCATCGGAGCGCACCCCAGCAAAGCTGAGCAGGCCGCTCAGCGGATCCCGCAAGAACCACGCGATCGTGCCGCCCAGCTGACCGCTCACGTAGGCGTGCGCGCCATCGGCGCTGAGAACGATTCGTCGCGGCGCGTTCAGACCCTGCACGCCATCCACACCCTGCTGCAGGCTGCCGATGGCGGTGAGCTGGCCATAAGACGCCTCCGCCACCTGATGGACTCGCTCCAGCATCAGCAGGCGGTTGTCGCCGCCGACGCTCAGGTAGGCGTGGCGTCCGTCGCCGCTGAACGCCAGTGCCGAAGCGCCGTCCAGCGAAGCTCCGAAGTCCGCGCTGCCGCGCGCGCTGCGGAAGGACAGTCGACCGCTGACGGCATTGCGGTCGAACAGCACCACGCGTGCACTCGCGCCCGACACCGCATACAGATGTGCGCCATCGGGGCTGCGCGCGAGGAACTCCACGCCGGCCAGGCCCGTGACGACGCCGCCCGGATCGCTGGGATCGTCCACGCCATCGCGCTCGGATTCGATCCAGCTGAGCTCGCCGGTTGATGCATTGCGGGCGAACACCGCGACTGCGCCGTCATTGGCGCCCGCCACATAGAGATGCTCGTCGCCGGGGCCAAGCAGGAGATGCAGGGCCTGATCGAGGCCCGCGAAGCCGCGCACCACTTGCACCAGACTCGCCGTAAGCGCGGCCCCGTCGTGCTGCAGGCCGAACACGCTGACGCTGTCGGATTCGCGGCTGGCAACGTAGAGGAAACCGCCATCCGCACTGGCTGCCAGCGCACGCGCACCAAGCAGGCCGTCAATGGTCTGCCCCCCCAGGGTCTGCCCCTGGGCGATGCTCAGAGCGAGCTCAAGGCGCCCGTCTTCCGGCGCACGCCGCCACAGCCGTACCTCGTGATCGAGCACGCTGGCGCTTGCGAGGTAGGCCGGTGCCGGTCCACTGCCATCCGGATCGGCCACCAACACCAGGCCGCTGACACCGCCCAGACCGCCAGGTGAGGTTTCCGACTCGCCCACGCTGGCAACGAAGTCCAGCGCGCCCGAGCCGCTGGCGCTGCAGGTCCATTGGGTGTCTTCCGCGACGAACAGCGTGGGGTCAAGAATGTCGGTGACCGTGACTTCATTCGGCGGCGCATGCCGCAGATGGCTGGGGCCCGCATTGCGCACCACCACCTCATACGTGACCGGCTCGCCGCCGACCACCGAAACACGATCATTGGTCTTGCTCACCGAAAGGTCGCCGCGAGGCGTCAACTCGGTCTGATCGATCGCGACATTGTCGGCGAGCACGGGATCGGTGAAGCGATCAGGCAATTCCACCTCGGCGCGGTTCTCCAGCGTGCCGGTCGCACCTGCGCGGATGGTGGCGTCGATCAGATAGCGCAGGTTGCCGTTATTGCCGATATTGACGCGATCATCGATGTCGCCGCTGCCGCCAGCACCGCAGCTGGAGCCGCTGCCAATCGCAAACGACGCGATCGCGCGGTCGCCAAAACCCGCGGCGTAGACATTGTTGCTGTCGGGGCTGACGGTCAGCGCGTACACGCTGTCGAGGCCATCCACGCCTTCGAGCCCATCGCTGCGCACCTCCAGCAGGTTCAGGCCGCCGTAGCCGGGGCTCGACAGGTTCAGCTCACGATCGAACACCAGCACGCTGTTGCTGAACTGGGCCGCCGCATAGACCCGTCGCCCGTCAGGGCTGACCGCGAGGTCGCGCACGCCGTTGAGCTTGGCCAGTCCCGCCGCCGAAGCAGGGTACTGCGCAGCCAGGCTCAGGCGCCCCGGCGTGGCGCCACTGAGGTCGGTGTTTCGCCGCAGAACATAAAGCGTGCTGTTGGTCTGGCCGGCCACGTAGACGTGATCGCCCTCGCCTGCGCCTGCACTGTTCGGCATCGCCAGCGCCATCAGGCGCGGGCTACCGGGCAGGGTCAGCGACTGCAGCTGACGCAGATGGCCGGCGCCGGTCACGCCGGCATTGCGCTCGAACACGACCACCGCGTTTGCGATCGAACTGACGCCGAGCAGCTGCGCGCCGCCGCGCGTCACCACCAGATCACGTATGCCGGACAGCCCGGTCACGCCGTCGCTGCCGTTGCGGGCCTGCCCGCGATACTGCAGCAGACCGCTGGCGACATCGCGCGAGAACACCGCGATCGCCGATTCGAAGCTGCCGGCGACGTACAGATGCAGGCCGTCGTCGCTCATCGCCATGCCCTGCGCGCCGAGCAGACCGTCGACGCCGTGTGCGCCATCGCTGAACACCCAAGGGTCAGTCCCACCGGCGGCCGCAGGCTGGGTGAGTAGGCCGTCAGCGTCACGATTGAACACCGCCAGCGTGTTGCGATCCTCGCTGCTGACGTACACCTGACGACCGTCGTTGCTCACCAGCAGTCGACTCGCGCGATCGAGGCCACGGAGGCTGCCGACGCCGTTGACGTAGCGTGCGAGAAACTCGAGGTGACTGCCCAGCGGCTCGTCTGCCGGCCCGCGGCGGGCATAGCGACGGAACACGCTCAGGCTGCCGTCCTGCAGGCTGACCGCGTAGACATGCTGTCCATCCGGAGACACGGCCACATCGCTGGGCGCGAGCAGACTGAGACTGCCGCTGCCGGTCGGCGCCGGGTCACGGTCGACTTCGAGAAATGCGAACAGCGGGTCGGGTGCGCGGCGGCTGTAGACCCACAGCGGCGGCTGCCCATTTTCTATCGTGGCTTCGGCAGCGCCGGCATCGGTCGCCAGCACCAGATGGCGACCATCCGGACTCGTAACGATGCCAACCGGGCGATTCAGCGGTCGCGTGGTCGCCAGCGCCGCAGCGTTGTCGCGCAGCAGTTCGCCGTTACTCAGAGTGCCATTGCTCAGACTGCGACGCAGCTTCAGCAGAGCGCCGCCGCCCAGCGCGTCATCGCTGCTGGATTCAAGACCCGAGGCGGCGAGGAACAGGTGCTCGCCGTCCGCAGCCAGCGACAGGCGCCCGCGCCCCTGCAGCGGATTGCTGCCCGTACCACCGGGCACCAGATCTGTATAGCCATACGTGGTTGTCGTTGTCAGCGCATCGTCCGCGTACGTCATCAGCGACAGCTGCGCTGAATTGCCTGCGTTGACATAGAACTGGCGCTCAGCCGCACGCAGCGCGATGTCGCCGATGCGATCGGTAGCAGTGCCAGAGAGCATGCCGCCCAGGCGCTGCAGATGCGCCGTGGTCGGCGTACCCGACGCGGTGTCGATCGCGAACAGAGCAAGCCCTTGGCCACGCGCAGAGCCCACCAGCAGGCGCTGATTGGCGATGTCGAGTGCGAGCGGACCGGGGCTGGGCGGCAGCTGCGCCAAATGCGCAGCCACTGCGGGCGGAGTCAGTAGCGGCGCGGGCAGGCCACTCACCGCGTCGCGGCGATACACCACCAGACTGGCAGCACCTTCCTCGTTGGTCTCGCTGCCGCTGACGTAGACGAAACCCTGGCTCGCGACCAGCCGACGCGGCACATCCGGCAGCCCAGCGCTGGTGCTACTGGCAAAACTCAGGCGCCCGAAGGCAACGTCGCCGGGCGTGTTGACGCGGTTGAAGCTGACCAGTGCTCGGCTGACCTGATCGGGTTCACCGCCAACGCCGGGCACTCGCCGGTAGGCCAGCGCAAACAGCATGCGGCCGTCGGGGCTGAGCGCCAGATCGATCGGTTCGATCAGGCCCGAAACGGTTCCGCCAGCGTCCTGCGGATCGTTCTGACCATTGGTCTCGGTCTCGATCACGGTGAGCGCTCCGAAGCCCTGGCCCGGCACCGCGTTACGCGATAGCACCTGCAGCGCATTGGCAGCCCCAAGCGCCATGTACACGTGGCGCCCATCCGGGCCCATCAGAACCGCGCTGGGTCGCGCACCGCCAACACCGGCACTGCCCTGTACGGTCAAATCGCCCGGGATCGGCGTGGTTGCGCTGCAGCTCCAACTGACGTCTTCCAACTCGGGCGGCATCAGGTCCAGCACGCGCGCGCCGAAGACATCGTCGCGGCCGGCGTTCTGCACTTCCAGCGTGTACTGCACACGCTGGCCGGGGATTGCAGTGGCCATTCCGTTGGTCAGGCTGACCCTCAGGTCAGCCACGCCAGCGAGGCTTGAACTCAGAGTGGCCTCGGCGCGGCCCGCCGTACCGGCCTCGATCGATGCGGTGTTCACCACCACCCCGACCGCGGGCGGCTCCGTCCGTGTCCGCACATCGACCGCCAACCGCAGGCTGCCGCCTGGATCCAGCCGCACAGCCACGTCGGGTGCGCCGATGCCTGCTGCCTGGCTGCAGCCCGTTTGGCCGACAGCCACGAGCGTCGAGCAGTTCCAGCTGGCGTTTGGGGCGTCCAGCAAGGGGCTGCTCAGCAAATCGCGAAGTTGCGCTTCGCGCACCACGCTGGGGCCGGCATTGCTAGCCTCGATGCGGTAGCGCAGCTGAAACGGCGGGCCAACGCTGCCGGCTGTCACCGGGTCCAAACTGTCGAGCACCTTGTTGATCGTGAACTGGCCGCGTGGCTCCAGTTCGGTCGTGCTGTCGGTCGCCTCGTTGTTGCCGGTGGCCGGGTCGATGATTCCGGTCGGCTGGGCCGCGACACTCATGCTGAGCGTTCCCAAGGCGGCCGGATCAACCCGACCGCTGAAGCTGAACTCCACCCGCGACTGCGGCGGCAGGTCGACGCCGCGATCAAAGCTGTCGGCCTGCACCAGCGGCGTCGGCCCGGCAGTGCCGCATACGCTGCTGTTGGTGTTGCAGCAGGCGCCATCAAAGGCGCGGCAGGACCAACGGCCACTGCCCGCAGCGAAGCCAGGATCGCCATCGGCTGCCAGCAGCGGCAGCGCTGACTGCACGCGAACATTATTGGTGCCCAGATTGCTCTGGTTGCGCACTACCAGCACATAGCCGTGCTCCAGACCCGGCACCGCCGTGGGTGCGGGCGGTTGAATGGCCACACTGATGTCGACGCTGGCAACTACCGGCAGGCTGTCGCGCGCACAGGCGGTGTTCGGAG
>CAZPHV010000053.1:28070-37431 GCA_964586455.1 uncultured Aquimonas sp. | reverse complement strand
CCGCACCCACCCGCCGGAGAAACCGACCTGTAGGGCGGATCTTGATCCGCCGCCGCACCCACCCGCCGGAGAAACCGACCTGTAGGGCGGATCTTGATCCGCCGCCGCACCCACCCGCCGGAGAAACCGACCTGTAGGGCGGATCTTGATCCGCCGCCGTCCACCCCACGCGCAGCGCTCACGCCCACCGCAGGCGGAACTGCACTCAAGCCGCCAGCGGCAGCGCGCTCAGCTCGGCCTGCGGGTTCTCGATACCGTAGCGACCCTTGTCATCCAGCACTACGCCGGCCATCGCGCAGCGGGTGTCGTGGGTGAAGTACAGGCGCACGCCGCGGGCGCGCATGTCTTCGAGGAAGGCGCGCTTCTCGTCGATCAGCATTTCCGGGTAACGGTCGTAGCCCATGGTCACCGGCAGGTGCACCCAGGGCGCACCGGGGATCAGGTCGGCGCAGAACACCACCCCGCCCTGCCCGCCTGCACCGACGATCTCGGCCAGCATCAGGCCCGGCGTGTGGCCGTCGCTGTAGTGAAAGCGCACCGCGTCGCCCAGCGATTCGCAGTGCGTGCCGTCGACCAGCTCCAGCCGGCCGCTTTGCTCCAGCAGCTCGGGCAGCTCGGCAATGAAGCTGGCGCGGTCGCGCGCATGCGGGTGCGTGGCGCGCTCGAAGCAGGCGCGGCTGACCACGTAGCGCGCGTTTGGAAACAGCAGGCGCGGCGGCTGGCCGTCCTCAAACGCGGCGAGCAATCCACCGGCATGGTCGAAGTGAAGATGGCTGAGCACGACCACATCGATGTCGGCATCGCTGAAGCCGGCGGCGGCCAACGAATCGAGCAGCACGTGGCGGTCCTCCACCACACCGAAGCGTGCTTTCAGCTTGGGCTCGAAGAAAGCACCAATCCCGGTTTCAAACAGCACGCGCTTGCCGTTGACGCCTTCGGCCAGCAGTGCGCGGCAGGCGAGATCGATGCGGTTGTCGGCGTCGACCTCGACCCACTTCGACCACATTGCGCGCGGCACATTGCCGAACATCGCACCGCCATCGAGCTTCTGCGAATTGCCCAACAAAGACCACAGCTTGATTGTCATGGCGAAATCCTAATTAGGAAGCCACTGCCCAAGTCACTCCAGGACTTGCCCAGTGGTATCGAGCCCAGTTCAGTCCAGTGCCCGAGACCGCGGCCCAAGCCCCTGCGGGCTCAATCTGTGAGCGCGCCATCCCTGGCGCGCGCCAACGCTGATTCGATCCGCATTGCCTCAACGGAAGATGGCGTCATCGCCGCTGCCGTCGGAGGCCTTGCCCACGCCTTCCCAGCGCGAGTCGGTGCCGGCCTCAACGGCGCCCGTCGAGCGATTCCACACGACCACCTGCATATTGCCCCAGGGCCGCTCGGCGGCCTTGATGGCGTGGCCGCGTGCGCTGAGCGCTTCAGTCTCGGCGGGCGACAGCGCCTCGGCTTCAACCGAGAGCTGATCCGGCAGGTACTGATGATGAAAGCGCGGCAGGTCGGCCGTTGCCTGCGCGCCGCCGCCGTCGACCAGGTTCAACAGGCCGAGGATGACCATGCTGATGATGCGGCTGCCACCGGGCGTACCAAGGATGGCGGTGCGCTCGGGGCTGACCAGGATGCTGGGGCTCATCGACGACAGCGGGCGCTTGCCCGGGGCGATCGCGTTGGCGTCTTCGCCGACCAGGCCGAAGGCATTGGGCACGCCGGCCTTCATCGAGAAGTCGTCCATCTCGTTGTTGAGCAGGAAGCCCGTGCCCGGGATCACCATCGCGTTGCCGTAGGGGAGGTTCACTGTCTGCGTGACCGCGACCAGGTTGCCTTCGGTGTCGAGCAGCGAGAAGTGCGTGGTGTCGGGGCGCGCGGCCATGCCGACGCCGGGCAGCAGTTCGCTGGGCGTGGCCCGCTGCGGATGGATGCCGGCGCGCAGGCCGGCAGCGTAGTGCGGGCTCATCAGCAGTTCGACCGGCACGTCGACCTGATCGGGGTCACCCAGATGCAGGGCGCGGTCGCGGTAGGCGCGACGCATGGCCTCGACCGTCAGATGGATGCGATCGATCCGCGACAGCGGCGCCAGATCGTAGCCGCCGAGAATGTTCAGCACCTGCGCGATCGCGATACCGCCCGAAGACGGCGGCGGCGCGGTGATGATGCGGTGCTCGCCGAACTGCATCGACAGAGGTGCTCGTTCGACGACCGCGTACTGCTCGAAATCTTCCAGTGTCCAGATGCCGCCGGCCGCGCGCACGCCGTCGACCAGGGTCTGCGCGAGTTCGCCGCGATAGAAGCCGTCATGACCTTGCGCCGCGAGCTTCTCCAGCATCGCCGCATAGTCGGGATTGACCATGCGCGTGCCTTCGGCGGGGATTTCGCCGTCGCGGATGAACAGGGCCGAGGCGCCCGGATCCGCGGCGATGACCTCCTTGCGCCAGCCCAACATCAAGGAATTCTTGCGGCCGAAGGTCCAGCCTTCGCGGGCCATGCGGATGGCCGGCGCCAGCGACTTCGACAGCGGCAGGCGGCCGTACTTCTGCGACAGGTGCACCAGGCCTGCAGGCAGGCCCGGAATGGCTGCGGCCAAGGGGCCATCGATGCTGCGCCGACGCACGGGCTCGCCGTCTTCGTCCAGAAACATGTCGCGGGTCGCGGCCAGTGGCGCGCGCTCGCGGGCATCGATGAATACGTAGCGATCTTCGGCGGCGATGTGCAGCAGGAAGAAACCGCCGCCGCCAATGCCCGAGCTCTCGGGCTCCACCAGGCCGAGCGCGGCGCTGACCGCCACTGCGGCATCGAAGGCATTGCCACCGGCGGCCAGCACTTCCATGCCGGCGTCGGTGGCCTGCGCGTTGGCGCTGGCAATCGCCGGGTGACGTGGTTTCTCCGCCGCGAACGAGACGGACACACACAGCAACAGGCCGGCCAGCGCCGCCCCTTTGAGGATACTCAGGCGCACTTGGCGACTCCTGTCAGCAGTTCGAACTTGATGAGCAACTGCTCACGCGATTCGGGATGTGCGGGATCGAGGTCGATGCACTCGACCGGGCAGACCTCGATGCACTGCGGCTCGTCGAAGTGGCCGACGCATTCGGTGCAGTGCGAGGGTGCGATCTCGTAGATCACCTCGCCCTGGCTGATCGCGCCGTTCGGACACGCCGGCTCGCAGACGTCACAGTTCACGCAGAGTGCGTTGATGATCAGGGCCATGCTGTTCCTGCGTCGCAGCACCGCCCCGAGGCCGAGGCCCCGGGGCGGAGAGGGTCACTTCGCCTCGACGAACACGTACTCGGCGCCTGAGGCCTGCACGGCCTGGGCAACGCGGTCGGAGTCCTCGGCCTTGCCGATGAACAGCACGCGCACTTCGTTGAACGATCCGGAAGAAGCCTCGGCGAACACTTCGACAATCAGGTCGGCCATCTTGGCCGATTCCGGCGAGCCGAAGGCCAGCATGTTGCCCGGCAGGACGCCGCGCGCAACCACTCCGGCGACGTTGTCGAGCTGACGCTCGTACTCGCCCTGGAAGTCCTCGCGCGCGGAGGTCGGCAGGTAGTACATGAAGGGCTGCGAGCGCAGCCGCTCCGGCATGTTCTGCTTGACCACTTCGACCAGGTAGGTGCGCCACTCGCGCTCATTGGAGGCGTCGGTGGGGGCGACCAGGGCGACCTTTTCCGCCTGCGCGGGGGCGGCCGCCTGTTCCTGCTGGCCGCAGCCGGCGAGGCCCAGACCGAGCAGGGCGACGAGTGCGATCGGGGCGAAGCGGAAGGTGGATTTCATGCGGGGGCTCCTTGGAGGACGTGGGTGGAGTCGAATGCAGAGCGGCCAGCCGAAGCCGCCGCGGATCAGCCGCGGTTCCAGCGCTTCTTCAGCGCGGCGTCGACGGCGGGATGGACAAAACCGGATACATCACCGCCGAGCCGCGCAATCTCGCGCACCAGCGATGAGGAAATGAAGCTGTACTGCTCGGCCGGCGTCAGAAACAGGGTCTCGACTTCGGGAATCAGGTGGCGATTCATGCTGGCCATCTGGAACTCGTACTCGAAATCCGACACCGCGCGCAGGCCGCGCAGCAGTACGCCGCCGCCAACGCTGCGCACGAAATGCGCCAGAAGGCTGTCGAAGCCAACGACCTCGACATTGGGGATATCGCCCAAGGTCAGCTTGGCCAGCTCGATGCGTTCGGCCATCGCAAAGCCAGGCCCCTTGTGCGGGCTTTCAGCCACGCCAACCACGATGCGTTCAAACAGCGGCGCGGCCCGCGACACCAGATCGATATGACCGTTGGTGATCGGGTCGAAGGTGCCTGGATAGACGGCAGTGCGCTGGCGGGACGAACTCATGCGGAAACAGCCCAGGGTTCAGGCGCCGGAGTGTAACAGGGGGCCATCGGCCTCGGCCTGTGCACGCAGATACAGGCGACCGTGGGCGTGGCGCGTCGCCAGCTCGCGATGCAGTCGCCAGTCGGCCGGCACGGCCGCCGCCGGCCCCGGCGCCGATTCGACATAGATGTAGGCGCGGGCGGCCAGATGTGGCGCCAACAGCGCGATCACCTGTGCCTGCAGCTCGGCCGCAAATGGCGGGTCGACGAAGATCAACTCGAAGCGCTGCACGGGCGGCTGCCGCAGCCAGACCAAGGCATCACCCACATGCACATCGAGCACCGCGCCGAGCCGCTGCGCATTCGCGCGCAACGCGGCGGCAGCGGCGGCATCACGCTCGATCAGCTGCACCGGTGTGGCGCCACGCGAGGCGGCCTCGAAGCCCAGCGCGCCGCTTCCAGCGAACAGGTCAAGGCAGGCACGACCGGCGGTGTCGTGCATCAGCCAGTTGAACAGGGTTTCGCGCATCCGGTCCGAGCTGGGGCGCAGGCCGGGCAAGCAAGGAAAGCGCAGACGGCTGCCGCGGAATTGGCCGCCGATGATGCGGACTTCACCGCTGGCGCTGGCGGCGGGCGAACCGGGCAGGCGTGAAAGGTGTCGGGACATGCCGATAAGGCTAACCCGGATGTTTCGCAGAGGTGCCAGCTGCGGGCCCACTCCTATGCGGCCCGGGCGGAAATGCCTGCGGGCCAGTCGCTCGATGCGGAACGGGGTGCATCGGGCCTGCTGGTACGATGTGCGCCCCCTCAAGGCGCCTGTCCTTGCATGTTCAAATTCTGGAAAAAGAAGCCCGCGGCGGTGCCCGAGCAGAGCGCCGTGGAGGCGCCGCCGGCCGATGACGCGCAGAACCCTGTCGACGTCGACAGCGCCGAATCGGTGCAAGCTGCTGACAAGGCCGGGTTCGAGACTGCGACTCGCGAGTTCGATGCGCTGGTCGAACCGGCGCCAGCGTTCGTCCAGGCGCTTGAAGACGAGCCCGCGCCTGCGCCGAATGTTGATCTGCCTGTCGTTGATCAGGCTGTCGTGGCTGAGGCACCCGAGGCGATCGGGACGACTGCCGTGGCGACGGATCCGGCATCTGCACCGGGCAAGCTGAGCTGGCGCGAGCGCCTGTCCGGCAGCGCTTTGGCGCGCGGCTTCGCCTCGCTGTTCTCGCGCAATCCGAAGCTCGATGAGGACCTGCTCGACGAGATCGAGACCTGTCTGCTGACGGCTGACGTCGGCGTCGCCGCCACCGGAAGCCTGGTTTCCGGCCTGCGCACGCGCATGAACCGACGCGAGTTCGCCGACGCGCGGGCATTGATGAATGCCCTACGCAGCGATTTGCGCACCCTGCTGCAGCCGGTTGCACAGCCGCTGTCGATTGCGGGTGCCAAGCCCTTCGTGATCCTGGTCGTCGGCATCAACGGCGTCGGCAAGACCACCACCATCGGCAAACTGGCGCATCGCTACCGCGGCCAGGGCAAACAGCTGCTGCTGGCCGCCGGCGACACCTTCCGCGCGGCGGCGGTGGAACAGCTCAAGACCTGGGGCGAACGCAACCAGGTGCCGGTGATCGCCCAGGGCAGCGGCGCCGATTCGGCCTCGGTGATCTTCGACGCGCTCGCCGCGGCGCAGTCGCGCGGGGCGGAGCTTCTGATCGCCGACACCGCCGGCCGCCTGCACACGCAGAGCGGGCTGATGGACGAGCTGGCCAAGATCCGACGCGTACTGGGCAAGCTCGACGCCGCGGCGCCACACGAGGTGCTGATGGTGATCGACGGCACCACCGGCCAGAACGCGGTCAACCAGGTACGCCAGTTCCGCGCCAGCGCAGGCGTCACCGGGCTGGTGGTCACCAAGCTCGACGGTTCGGCCAAGGGCGGCGTGGTGTTCGCGCTGGCCCGCGAGTTCGGCCTGCCGATCCGCTTCGTGGGCCTGGGCGAAAAGGCGGCGGACCTGCGCGAGTTCGAACCGGCCGCTTTTGTCGACGCCCTGCTGCCGGAATCGCTCGGAGCGTGAACGCGGAAGCACCACGCCGGCAGCGCTGGCCGCTGTACGTCGGCGCGGTGATCGTGTCGTTGATCGTTTTGCTGTCGGTGTTTCGTCACTTCATGCAGCCCGAGAGGCTGTCGGCGACCCTCTTGGCTGAAGCCGAGAAGGCCAGTGGATTGAGCCTGAAGCTGGCTACCCCTGCCGATATCTCGTTGTGGCCGGACCTGAACATCGTGCTGCGCGGTCTTGAAGCGCGCAGCGAAGCCGGCGCCCGGCCGATCCTGCTGGTCGAGCGCGTCGAGCTGGGCCTGCCGTGGGGCACGCTGTGGGGCGGCGAGGTCGAGGTCAGCGCGCTGCGCCTGCACCGCCCGCGTCTGGATCGCGATGCCCTGAACAGCTGGCAGGGAGCGCGCCCGGCCACGGTGGGGCCCGCCGCGCCGCCGCAGCTGCCGCGTCTGAACGCGGAGCTCTCGATCACAGAAGGGCGTGTGTTTGGTCGCGTCCGCGACAGCTGGGAACTTGCCGACATCGAGCTGCGCCTGTCGCGCCTGCTGCCGGGCGAGGATTTCCGCCTTGCGCTGGGCTTCGAGTACCGGGAAGGCGAGCAGCGCCTGCCGCTCAAGCTGGACGCCACCGGCCGGCTGCATGCCACCGGAATGCCACTGGAGCTGGCGCCGCTGGCCTTGCGCTTGCTGGACACGAGCGGTGAGGACCTGCTGCGCCTGAATGGCCAGCTTGAATTGGCTTGGCCGCATCGCCTGCAGCTGCTGCTGGAGGGCCGCAGCAGGCACTGGCCGCAGGAGTGGCCGCAATTGCCGCAGGCTGCCGCGGATGCTGAGAGCGACTACGCCTTGATGCTGGAATTCACGGGCACGCCCGACCTGCGCGGCCCGCTGAAAGCCGAGTTCAGTCGCGGCGGGCTGCAGAGCCAGCTGCAGGCGGATGCAGGCCAGTTGCTGGCTTGGCTGGGCCAGCCGGGTACGCGGTCCCTGCCGCCGGTTCGCGGCAGCGCACAGATGCCCCTGATCGAACGCGACGGCCTGCGCATTGAAGGCCTGCGCATCGAATTGCGCGAGGAAGACGCAGCCGCTGCCGATGCGCGCTGAAACTGTGCCGCCGTTGGCCACGCGCCTGCTCGACTGGCATGGCGACTGCGGCCGCCACGACCTGCCCTGGCAGCACCCGCGCTCGCCGTATCGGGTCTGGCTGTCGGAAGTGATGCTGCAGCAGACCCAGGTCGGCACGGTGATCGGCTATTTCCAGCGCTTTGTCGACGCTCTGCCGACGCTGCCCGCGCTGGCGCAGGCACCGCTCGACCAGGTGCTGGGCCTGTGGTCGGGGCTGGGCTATTACCGCCGTGCCCGCAACCTGCACCGCGCCGCTCAGCTGTGCGTGCAGCAGCATACGGGCGAACTGCCGCGCACACTGGAGGCGTTGACTGCGCTGCCCGGCATCGGCCGCAGCACGGCAGGCGCCATCCTCGCGCAGGCCTACGGGCTGCGCTTTCCGATCCTCGATGGCAATGTCAGGCGCGTGCTGGCGCGCTACCACGGCATCGCTGAATGGCCGGGCCTGCCCGCCGTGGAAAAGCAGCTCTGGCGACTTGCCGAGTCCCACCTGCCCGAGACTCGGCTGGCCGACTACACGCAGGCGCAGATGGACCTGGGTGCCACCGTCTGCACCCGCGGCAAGCCACGCTGCGGCGAGTGTCCGCTGCGCGCCAACTGCGCCGCCCACCGCACCGGCCTGAGCCAATCGATTCCGGCCGCGCGACCGCGCAAGCAGAGTCCGGTGCGCAGCACGTGCATGCTGCTGCTGACAGACGCAGAGGGCCGCGTTCTGCTCGAGCGACGGCCGCCGACAGGCGTCTGGGCTGAGCTTTGGAGCCTGCCGGAAGTCCCGGTTGAGACTGATCCCAGCGAGGCGCTGCAGCGCTTGCCAGCGCGCGCGACAGCAGCGCCTTTCGCCCTGCCCGGCTTTCGTCACACCTTCAGCCACTACCATCTGGACGTACTGCCACTGCTGTGGCGCTGCGTCGAGCACGCGGGCTCGATCGGCGAAGCCGCACTCGGCTGGTTCGCGTCCGATGAACTCGAAGGGCTGGGGCTGCCGGCACCGGTACGAAAGCTGCTCGAACAGCAGCTTGGCGGTGAATGAGGCGATGGCGGGTGTCGGTTCAGTCCAGCAGGCGGCAGCGAACGTTCGACAACGTTGGCCGCGACCGGCGCACAGGATGCGAAGCCCGAGGTGTTGCGAAGAGCGTCGCGGCTGTACACGGTGCTGCGAGGATCCTGGTAGATGCGCTGCGCTTATCTACCCTACGCGAGTGGGCGAGCGGCGCGGATGGACGGGGCGGCGTCACTCGCAGGCCCGATCGCGGAGTGCTTTGCTGTCTCGCACTGGAAGCCTGGGAAAGCAGACTCACCTGCCGCTCGCACTACGCCCTACGCCCTACGCCCTACGCCCTGCAAAAGCGTCCGCGAATTCGATTCACAAGGAGAACAGAATGTCCCGCACCGTACACTGCGTGAAACACCAGCGCGAAACCGAAGGTCTCGATTTCGCGCCCTGGCCCGGCGAACTTGGCAAGCGCGTTTACAACGAGATCGGCAAACCTGCCTGGGCCGAATGGCTGGCCCACCAGACCATGCTGATCAACGAGAACCGCCTGTCACCGATGGACCCCAAGCACCGCGCCTATCTGGGCGAGCAGATGGAGAAGTTCCTGTTCGGCGGCGGCGCGGATGCGGTCGCGGGCTACGTCGCCCCGGACGCGAGCTGAGGTCGGGATAGTCGAAGGGTGGGGCGAGATTGGTCCCCTCTCCCCAACCTGCCTTCGCTTCGCTCGGACTCCGAGAGGAGAGAGGCTTGAGCGCAGTGCTTCGATAAACTCGAGGGAGCTGTAGAAGCGGGGAAGTCCAACGCTGGCTGCGAGAGTCGCGCCCCCCCCCCCACCCCCACCACACCCCGGGCGGGGGGGGGGTGGGGCCGGCTGTGATAAAACCACC
>CAZPHV010000053.1:0-28060 GCA_964586455.1 uncultured Aquimonas sp. | reverse complement strand
CTCTCCCCAACCCCTCTCCCACGAGGGGAGAGGGGCTTGAGAGCAGTGCTTCGAAGAACGCGCAGGAGCTCTAGAGGACCGGAATCACAACTAGGAATCCATTGAGCGAAGCCGCCGAACCAGTCCGCGTCCCGCTTTTAACGAATCCCGATTCCCGAATCCCGACTCCCGGCCCTTCAGGCACACACCGCCGCCAGAACCGGCCGCGAACTCACGGTCGGCGTGGGGCGCTGGAACTGCCAGACCGGGACCTGGTCGGGTTCGAGCGGGGCAGGGCCGCTGCGGCGGTCGCCGGCGAGCCAGCGGCGCACGGCCACGCGGTCGCCGTGCGGCGCGAGCAGGGCCAGCAGGCGCTCGACCGGCTGCGACAGCGCGCGGTCGGTGCGGGGCATGGCCCAGGTGGTGCAGATCGGCAGCAGATGGCCAAGCGGCAGGGCAACGAGGTCGGTGTCGTTCTCGTCGAGCGAGAGCTCGGCGAGGATACCCACGCCCATGCCGCGGCGCACATAGCTCTTGATCAGCTCGCTGTCCTGGGCGGTGCAGCCGACCCGCAGGCTGAAGCCTGCAGAGGCGAAGGCACGGCGCAGGCTCGAACGCTCATCGAGGGTCGAGTCGTAGCTGATCAGGGGATGGCGCGCGAGCTGGGACAGGCTCACCCGGCGCAGTTCGGCCAGCGGATGGTTGCGCGGCACCACCGCCACCCGCTGCCAGCGCAGCACAGGCACCGCGAGCGGGCCGGGCGGGACATCGGTGGAGGTGCTGACCAGGGCGATATCGGTATCGCCGGTGGCGAGTTGGGTGAGCGCATCCTCACGGCTGGCGTGGCGCAGACGCATGACCAGCTGCGGCTGTTCGGACTGCAGCACCGACATGACCGCGGGCAGGATGCTGCGCGCTAGCGTGGGCGAGGAGGTGATGGACAGGACACCGCCGTTGTCGCGCTTCAGGCTCTGCGCGAGCGCACGGATCTGTTCGGCTTCGGCAATCATGCGGCGGGCGCGCTGCACGACTTCCTGGCCTTCGGGTGTCAGCGCTTCGAGGCTCTTGCCACGGCGCTTGAAGAGGCGGAAGCCAAGCCCGGATTCGAGCTGGCGGAGTTGCTTGGACAGGCCGGACTGGGTGGCGTGGATGCGCTCGGCAGCGAGCGTCACGTTGAGCCCGGAGTCGACGATGGCGAGTACGGTGCGTAGCTGGGTCAGGGTCATGATGTCGTTCCGGGAGATCGCAAGGGCTGGTGCAGGTTGCTGGCGTCAAGGAGGTACCAATTGGCGCTGGTAAAGCCCCAACCGCCTACGTAGGACATGCGAATACACGGGTTACCGGTATTAATCGATTTCATGGTCGTGACCTCGGGTGTGGGCGGCATGGCCCGGGAGTGCTTGGGTGGTGCGGGGGTCTTTTGCCGGGGCGACCGCGACATGCGGCGGCTCCGGTTGGTGCATCGCGTCATATGTCGCGACAGATCGAACGTAACGGGTTTCTGTCAAGCCCGCCAGCGCTTTTTCAAGCCTTATGACCAAAGAGTCGTATGCGGCTTTGGACCTTGTCAGTCCGCCCGGTTGTCGCGACGCGTCGGAATAGCGACGTTGCAGACCTCGATGCGGCCCGCTGGATGTGCGAACCAGGGCTCGTGGCGGAACCTGCGCGACTCGATAAAGGCACGGAAACTGGCCGAATCGGTGCGCATCACCTCGAACGCAGGCCGCTGCGCGGCGTCGATTGCGCTGGCGACGCGCATGGATTTGACGGTCGGCTTGGACTGTTCAGGCGTGTAGAAGCCCAGCGCTGCGCTTCCGCGGGGCAGGCTTGAGAGGTGTTCCACGCCCTCGAGCACACGTCCGAACAGGGTCACATTGCGGTCCAGATGGCGCGGTGCATGGCCGGTCACCACATAGAGCTGGGCCGCACTGCCGCTGTCGGCCTCGTTGTCGCGACCGGCGCCGAGCATGCCGTAGCAGTGCGCCAGCCAACTGCGTCCGTTCGCCGGATCACGCGCAGCGGGAAAACCGTCGATGAAGCCGGCCTCGGCCGCGTAGACATCACCATCCGGCACCGGCGTGAACGCGCCGACTTTGTCCGTTGCCTGGTCGAATTCGGCGGCCAGCCGCTCCGACTGCTCGCCACGCGGACGTGCCTGTTCGACCGCATCGGCCAGCGGGTCACCCCACTGGGCGACGTAGTTGTCCTGCGAGCGCAGCACCGCCAGACCGTCGAAGTAGCTCTGCGCGATCAGACCTCGAAGCTGCTCGGCATGCCTCGGCGCGAAATCGGGCGCAAGTTCGATGTAGACCGTGCCGGTTTCGAGCTCCAGCAGGACGAGGTTGTCGGGGTCGACCGCGCGCCAGGCCTCAGCGGGCGTCTGTGCCAGCACGTCAGCGCTGGTCAGGGGCTTGGGGTTTTCGGCCATCGCGACGCCTGCTGAAGCGAGCGCAGCGACGATGAGGGAACGCAGCAGGGGCATGGGTGAATCTCCAGCGATCGGAAGCCCGACTCTGAACCTGCCTCGCGCCGGGCTCAAGGCCGGGAATCGCGGTGGCGACTGGACACGGTCACCTCGAAGCACAACATCGAGCCCGCGTAGCGCGATTCGTCGGCGCTACGCAGCCGCCCAATCCTCTGCGGTAGACAGGTCGCGCGCGAGGGGTCAGCTGTGGGCGGCGGGTCCTGCCCCTCTCCCCAACCTGCCTTCGTCTCGCTCAGGCTGCGGAGAGCGTCGGCTGCAACCGGCAGACGACGACTCTCCTCCGTTTCCCGCAAGGGGAGATGGGCTTACTACTGGCTCGTCTCCCTATCGCCGGGCGGGTTCAGCCGAAGGAGGTGGCTTGCTGCGTCTCCTGCGTTCGCTTGGCTGGCTGCAGCCATTCGCCGTCGTCCGTGCTCCAAGCCCTACAGCCGCAAGGCCGGCGATTCCATCAAATCCACCTGCTCGCGCAGCTGGCCCAGCAGTCGATCCCAGTGCGAGCGTTCTTCGAACCACGGGAATGCGGCGGGAAACGCGGGGTCGCCCCAGCGCCGGGCGATCCACGCGTGGTAGTGCAGCAGGCGCAGGCTGCGCAGGGCTTCGATCAGCACCAGCTCGCGGGGCTCAAAAGCGCGGAAAACGCTGTAGCCCTCCAGCAGGTCGCCGAGCTGGCGACGCATCGACTCGCGGCCACCAGACAGCAGCATCCACAGATCCTGCATCGCCGGGCCGGTGGCGCAGTCGTCGAAATCGACGAACTGGATCTGGCCTTCGCGCCACAGCAGGTTGCCAGGGTGACAGTCACCGTGCAGACGCAGTTCGGTCAGCGGCGCGGCGTCGTCGAAAGCATCTTCGACCGCATCCAGCAGAAGCTCGGCAGTCTGCTCGAAGCTCTCTTCCAACTCGGGCGGCAGCCAGCCCTGCTCCATCAGAAAATTCAGCGGCCCCTCGCCGTGGTTGAGCAGGTCGATGCGCGGGCGATGCTGAAACGGGCGCTGGGCGCCGATCTGGTGCAGACGGCCGAGCGCGCGACCGAGCTGCTCAAGCGTGGCGGATTGATCCAGCTCGGGCGCCAGCCCACCGCGCAGGGGAAACAGGGCGAAGCGGAAGCCGGCGTGGCGGAACAGGCTCATGCCCTCGCGCACGAGCGGCGCCACCACTGGAATCTCGGCGGCTTCGAGCTCGCGGGTGAAGGCCAGCTCTTCTTCGATCGCGGCGTCGGTCCAGCGGCCGGGACGATAGAACTTGCCGACCAGCGGCGCGGCGTCTTCCAGCCCGATCCGGAACACCCGGTTCTCGAAACTATTGAGCGCGAAAACGTGCCCGCTGCAGACGAAGCCCTGGGCTTCGACGGCAGCAATCACGCAGGCAGGGTCGAGCCCGGCATAGGGCCGCGGCGAGGCCAGCGCGTCAGTCGATGCCAAGCTTCTTCAGCTTGTAGCGCAGGGCACGGAAGGTGATGCCCAGCTTGGCCGCGGCCTTGGTCTTGTTGTAGCGGCACTCTTCCAGCGCCTTCATGATCGCTTCGCGCTCGACCTGCTCGATGAAGTCGGTCAGCGGCTCCGAGGCGGGACGCGGCGCCGCAGGCGCGGCCTGTACGGCCGGAAACTCGCCGGTCACGGATCCGGCAGCGGCATGCGCCGGCGCAATCGGCGCCGAGTGCCCCGCTTCGGGCGCGAACATCGCGGCCGCCCGCGGCAGATGCAGGTCATCGGCGCCAATGCTGCCGCTGTCGCACAGCGCCACGGCGCGCTCCAGGATGTTCTCCAGCTCACGCACATTGCCGGGGAAGGGATAGGCCTTGAGCGCGAGGCCTGCGTCCTCGTTGAGACGATAGGGCGGATCACCGTTCTCCTGCGCGAGTCGCCGCAGGATGGCTTCGGCCAAGGGCAGGATGTCACCGGCGCGCTCGCGCAACGGCGGCACGCGCAGTTCGATCACGTTGATGCGGTAGTACAGGTCATGGCGGAACTTGGTCTCCGCAACCAGCTGCGCCAGGTTCTTGTGGGTGGCCGAGAGGATGCGCACATCGACCAGCTGCTCGACATTGGCGCCCACCGGCCGCACCGATTTCTCCTGGATCACGCGCAGCAGCTTGACCTGCATGTGGATCGGCAGCTCGGCGACTTCATCGAGGAACAGGGTGCCGCCATGCGCGGCCTGGAACAGGCCTTCCTTGTCGCCGTGCGCGCCGGTGAAGCTGCCTTTCTTGTGGCCGAAGAATTCGCTCTCCATCAGCTCGGAGGGAATCGCGCCACAGTTGACCGGCACAAAGGGGCCTTCGGCGCGCGGGCCCTGCTCGTGGATCAGGCGCGCGACCAGCTCCTTGCCGACGCCGGACTCGCCGCTGATGTAGACCGGCGCCTGGCTGCGCGCGACCTTGGAGATCGTGGCCCGCAGTTGCTGCATCGCCGGCGAATCGCCCTGCAGCTTGTTGGCGGACAGCTGCAGCTGGGCGCGACGCTGTTCGCCGAGCTGCAGGGCGCTCTGCACCAGCCGCCGCAGCACGTGCAAGTCGACTGGCTTGGACACGAAGTCGAAAGCGCCAGCCTTCAGCGCATTCACCGCGGCATCGACGTTGCCGTACGCGGTGATCATGGCGACCGGGGTCTCAGGATACTTCTGCGCAATCAGCTCGATCAGGCTCTGGCCGCTGCCATCGGGCAAGCGCATGTCGGTAAAGCACAGGTCGTAGCGCTGGCGCGCCAGCTGCTCGCGCGCAGTCGAGAGATCGGCCGCGGTTTCGACACGCAAACCCATCCGACCGAGGGTCAGCACCAGCAGCTCGCGGATATCGCGCTCGTCGTCGACGATCAGGGCACAGCGCGTGGTCGACATGGTCACCTGTGAGGGAATCGGGGCCCGACGGCAAAGCCGTCGTGGCGGGGATCTTCAAACCGCGCTGAGGATACGACACCGTCCGGTCTACGTCTCGCCGCTCGTCTGTCCAAAACTGCGCGACTTCGCCAGGGTGATCCGGAAACAGGCGCCGCCCGCCGGCACCGGCACGTACTCCAGTGACGCCTGGTTCGCCTCGCACAGCTGGCGGGCGATGTACAGGCCGAGCCCGGTGCCGTGCTCGTGGGTGGTGAAGAACGGCTCGAAGATGTTGGCAGCCACCTTGGACGGAATACCCGGGCCGCGGTCGATCACTTCGACCACCGGCGGTCCGTAGTCGAGCGCCTGCCGGGCACTCACGGTCACCCGCGCCGGCTCGCCGGGCAGGCGGCCATAGTTCAGGGCATTGGTCACCAGGACGGTGACGGCCTGATGCAGTTGGGCGGGATCCGCCACGGCATACAGCCGACGCGGCGGCGGGGCCGCGATCAGCTGATCCTTGTCGAAATGATGACTGGCCTGGTAGTCGTCAACGAACTGCCGCACCCACTGCGACAGATCGACCTGTTCCGGGCGCGAGCGCTCGCGTCGCGAGAGGTTCAGTACGTTCTCGATGATCCCGTTCATGCGCTGGCAGTGCGAAAGGATGATCTCGACCAGGCGCTTGTCGGTGTCTGGCAGATCGGGTGACTCCTCCAGCAGTTGCGCCGAGTAGCTGATGGCCGCCAGCGGGTTGCGCACTTCGTGCGCGATGCTGGCAGAGAGGCGGCCCAGTGTGGACAGGGTCAGTTCTTCGGCGCGCCGCGATACCAGGCTGGCGTCGTCGAGAAAGATCAGCACCAGACCATCGCTTGCCGACAGCTTGGCAAAGCGTGGAATGACCTCGATGCCGTCGCCGGCGAGCTGCAGCGGCTGACTGGCGCCTTCGCGCCCACGCTGCCAGTCGGACAGACGCCGCGACAGGCTGGGCGAGAGCGTGCCGAGATACTGCTCCGACGGTGAGGGTTGACCCAGCAGATTCCAGGCGGCCTCGTTGCTCAGCTGGATCTGGTTGCCGGCATCCACCACCAGCACGCCGGTGCGCATGCGCCGGATGATCAGCTCGTTCAACTGCGAGAGATTCGCGAGATCGGCCCCGCGCTGGGCCGCCAGCAGGGTGGCGTCGCGCATCTGCCGACCCAGCAGGTTGCACAGCACCGCGACGGCCAGGTAGCTGATCGCGAGCATCACCGACTCGACCAGATCGCGCGAGCCCTCGCGGGCGCCGAAGCCGGTGAAGAAATACTCGGTGACGCCGCCGATCGCCATCACCGCGGCCAGACCCAGGCTGGCCTTGAGCGGCAGCAGCAGCGCGCCGGCGCCGATGTTCACCAGCATCATCAGTCCGATGGCGGTGTCGATGCCCTCGGAAACATGGAAGAACAGCAGCGCGATCGCGATATCGATCACCAGACCGATCGCGGCCTGCGCGGACAGTTTCAAGCGCGCCTGACTTGCTGCCACCACCAGCACCAGACCCAGCACCAGATAAACCACGGCGGCGCTGCGTGCGAGCCCGGGACTGCTCAGCTGGATCATTTCCGCGGCGATCGGGCTGAACACCACGAACACCAGCAGTGCGCCTTCGAGCGCGCGATACAGGGCGTAGAAATAGAGCTCGCGGCGCAGACCGAATTCCGCGGCCTGATCGCGCGCCGTTGCGGCGCCCCCGCTGTTGTCGCTCATGCCCTGCCCTGCCCGCCCACGTTCGACGTCGAGTATAGGCGGCCGCATCGGCGCGCACGCGCCCGCGAGGTCAGGCGCTGTGGCGCAGGGCGTCGGTATCCGTGCGGCAATGCGCGCCCAGGCTGTGCAAGCGAGCGGCCGCAGCAGCAGCGATCGCATCGGCCACGCGCAGCCGACCCGCGATACGGCTGCCGGCAGCGCTTTCGCGCAGGCCCTCGTGCAGCCATGCCCGCAGCTCCGACAGTCCGTCGGCGTCACGCTCGATGCCCGCGCCCTCCCACATCCGGTGGCGCAGGCGCAGGGCCAGCGCTGCGTGCTCGGCGCGCTCCGCCGGCAACGGCGGGGCCCGCAATGCGCGCGGCGGGGCGACCGACTTCCAGGAAAGCGCGCTGCCGGTCACCCGTCCGAAAGCCATGCCTTCAAGCAACGAGTTGCTGGCCAGACGATTGGCACCGTGCACGCCGGTGCAGGCGCATTCGCCGACGGCGAACAGGCCCTCGACCGACGTGCGGCCCTGCGCATCGGCGGCGATACCGCCCATGTGGTAGTGCACGGCCGGCGCCACCGGCAACACCTCGACACGCGGGTCAAGGCCGTGCGCCTGAGCCAGTGCAAACACGGCCGGAAACCGCTGCGGAAACTCTGCACCCACGGCCGCGCGCGCATCCAGCCACACCGAGCCCGCACGCAGCTGACGGAACACCGCGCGCGCGACGACGTCGCGGGGGGCCAGTTCGGCGCCTTCGGTGGCAGCCATGAATCGACGGCCGTGATCATCCAGCAGCAGTGCGCCGGCACCACGCAGGGCTTCGGTCAGCAGCGGCAGCGGTGCCGGATCGAGGCCGCGCACCGCCAGCGCGGTCGGATGGAACTGCACGAATTCGAGGTCACGCAGCTCGGCGTCGACCTGCAGGGCCAGCGCCAGACCGCTGCCGTCGGCATGCATCGGGTTGGTGGTGTACCGATACAGCTGGCCGATGCCACCGGTGGCGAGCACTACTGCATCGGCTTCGAAAGCGTAGCGACGGCCGGATAGGTCTTCAGCCAGCACGCCGGCCACGCACGAGACGGACTCCAGCAGTGCGCGGACCTCGAAACCCTCGCGGATCTCGATGTGCGGCGCGCGGCGCACTGCGGCCCTCAGCGCGCGCATGACTTCGGCGCCGGTGGCGTCGCCGCGCGCATGCACGATGCGCTGGGCCGAGTGCGCGGCTTCGCGGCCAAGGCTGAAGCGACCGGCGGAGTCCCGATCAAAACGCGCGCCGAGCGCGGTCAGCCACTCGATCGTTTCGGGCGCGGCGGCGGTGAGCAGATCGACGCGTCGGGCATCGTTGTGCCCGGCACCCGCCGCCAGCGTATCCGCTGCGTGCGACTGCGGGCTGTCGCCCGTACCGATCGCCGCTGCAATGCCACCCTGCGCCCAGTGGCTGGCGCCGTCCAGACCGAGCCGTCCCGGCGTCAGGATCAACACTCGCCGCGGCGCAGCGGCCAGCGCCACACTGAGCGCGGCGATGCCGGAACCGACGATCAGCACTTCGGCGCGCATCGGGCTTACGCCGCTTCGCGCCGGCCGATGTCGAGCATGCGCTGCACCGCCAGACGGGCACGGCGCGCGGTCTCGGCTTCGACGTGGACTTCGTGCTGGCCCAGACGCAGTGCATCGAGGATCTTCGGCAAGGTGATCCGCTTCATGTGCGGGCACAGATTGCAGGGCCGGGTGAACTCGATGTCGGGGAAGTTGACCGACACGTTGTCGCTCATCGAGCACTCGGTGACCATCACCACGCGCTTCGGCCGCTTGGCGTCGAGGTGCTGGATCATCGCCGCGGTGCTGCCGACAAAGTCCGCTTCGGCGAGCACGTCCTGCGGGCACTCCGGGTGCGCGAGGATGTGCACGTCACCCTGCGCCGCGCGGTAGTCGCGCAGCTCGGCGCCGGTGAAGCGCTCATGCACTTCGCAGCTGCCCTGCCACAGGATCACTTCGACCTTGGTCTTCGAAGCGACGTACTGGCCAAGGTACTGGTCAGGCAGGAACAGAACGCGGTCCACGCCCAGCGACTCGACCACGTGCACCGCATTGGCCGAGGTGCAGCAGACGTCGCTCTCGGCCTTCACTTCGACCGTGGTGTTGACATAGGTCACCACCGGTACCCCGGGATAGCGCTGGCGCAGCAGGCGGATGTCGGCAGCGGTGATGCCCTCGGCTAGCGAACAGCCGGCGGCAGTGTCCGGAATCAGCACGGTCTTGGCCGGGTTCATGATCTTGGCGGTCTCGGCCATGAAATGGACGCCCGCCATGAGGATGACGTCGGCATCGACGTTGACGGCCTGCTGGGCCAGGGCCAGCGAATCGCCCACGATGTCGGCGACGCCGTGGAAGATTTCCGGCGTCTGGTAGTTGTGGGCGAGGATCACCGCGCGCTTTTCTTTCTTGAGGCGGTTGATCGCGTCGATGTAAGGCAGATGCAGGGCCCATTCGGCGTCGGCAATCACGCCGCGTGTGCGCTCGCGCAGATCGGCATGACGACGCTGCATGGCGGCGTCGGCAGTGGGCAGTTCGAGCAGGGTGGCAGGGCTCATGGGCACTCCGGGGTCTCAGGGCGCGACGCGGCCGGATCGGTCGATCAGCTCCAGCGTCGCTGCGAGTTATGCTCTGAGTGAGCATAACGAGGACGTAATGCTAGTTTTGAGCATAAGGGGCGTCAAGCGCGGAGGCGGGCGGTATCGAGCCTCGGGTTCAGCCAGCCTGGCGTGGCCGCCGCACAAAGCTGCCCAGAGTCAGGATCAGACCGGCTCGGCGCTTCCGCCTGTCTCACGCCAGTCAACCTCGATGACGGCCAGCGCCGCCAGCATCTGCCGATGCTGGCGAGCTTCATGACGCTCGAACAGCAGCACTTCGATCGGACGCCACAGCGCGACCCAGCCAAGCACCAGCAAACCTTCGATCAACACCTCGCTGCCGGCGCTGAACCAGCCCTCGATCAGGCTGCGCAATACCAGGCTGATCGCGAGCACGGCAAAGCCGACGACCACCACGCCGCGATAGCGTCGCTGGCTGGCGCGATGACGACGCTCGACTTGTTGCAGCAGGAAGCGGAAATGCGCGTGGATGGCCGACTCGATGTCGACGCTGCGCGCGCACAGCTCCGCGGGCGCGTGGATGTGCAGGCGCAGGTGCGTGCCCGGCGCGTGCTCACCGGCGCAGTCGCGCAGGTAGGTCTCGAAGTCGGCGTCCAGCGACTTTTCGCGGAAGGGCGAAGGATCGAGCGAGTCGAACAGCTGCTCGATGCGCTGCACGCGGATCTCGATCCTGGCGGTCTCGACGGTCATGGGCTCCGCAACAAAGTCCGTGAATACGTATTCAACGCAACTGCACAATAGGCGCTACGGCCCCAGCGGTTAGCGTACGCCCCAAGCCGCGGGGGCGGCCAAGGAGTCAGCACATGTCGAGCGGCACCCTGCAATGGAGCATCTTCATCGGCCTGAGTGCCCTGGTCGCCCTCCTGACCTGGTGGTTCTGCCGCCGCGCCGAACACTCGCAGGAGGCCTCCCGCGAATACTTCCTCGCTGGCGGCGGCCTGACCTGGCCGATCGTCGCCGGTTCGCTGCTGCTGACCAACATCTCGGCCGAGCAGATCGTCGGCATGAACGGCGCGCAGATGGCGCTGGTGGCCTGGTGGGAGTTCGGCGCCGCGGTCGCGCTGATCGTGCTGGCCAAGGTGCTGGTGCCGCTGTACTACAAGTACCGCTGCACCACGACGACCGAGCTGCTGGAGCACCGCTTCGGCGATTCCGGCATCCGCGCTGGGGTGGGCCTGCTGTTCCTGTTCGGCTACCAGTTCATCCTGCTGCCGGTGGTGCTGTACACCGGCGCCGTGTTCATGAAGTCGATGTTCGGGCTCGACTTCTCGGTGCTGTCGATCGCCGCAGTCCTCGCGCTGGCGGGCCTGGCCTACGCGGCCTTCGGCGGTCTCCGCGCCATCGCGATTTCCGACACCTTCAACGGCATCGGCCTGCTGGTCATGGGCCTCGCCGTGACCGCCTTCGCCATGGCCGCGATCGACTGGGATCTGTCCGGCATTCCGGCCGAACGCTTCACCCTGATCGGCGATGCCGATTCCGACATCCCCTGGACCACCCTACTCACCGGCATGTTCTTCGCCCATCTGTTCTATTGGGGCACGAATATGGTGATTGTGCAGAGGGCGATCGCGGCCAAGACCGTGCGCGAAGCGCAGAAAGGAATCTATGCGGCAGCCGCGTTCAAGCTGGTGATCCCGCTGATCGTGGTGTTGCCCGGCATCATCGCTTACAAGCTCTATGGCGACATCGGCGACGTTGCCTACGGACGCCTGGTCGGCGATGTGCTGCCGCCCTGGCTTTCCGGCGCATTCGCAGCGGTCATCGCAGGCGCGGTGCTTTCGAGCTTCAACTCATGCCTCAATTCGGCAGCCGCGCTGTACACGCTGGATCTGCACGTGCGCTACATCGATCCGCAGGCCAACGTGCGCCGCATCGGCCAAATGGTGGCGGTGGTCGCCACGGTGGTTGCGGTCGCGCTGGTGCCGCTTTACCAGAATTCGCAGAGCATCATCGCCACCTTGCAGCAGCTGAATGGCCTGTACTCGATGCCGGTGCTGGCGGTGTTCCTTGCTGCGGTGTTCTTCCAGCGTCCGGATCCGCGTGCTGCGAAGATCGCGCTGGTGTTCGGCGCGTCGCTGTACGCCTGGTTCACCTTCGGCTGGACCCCGCTGCACTACCTGCACCTGATGTTCATCACCCTGTTCTCGGCGCTGGGCCTGATGTGGGTGTTGGGGCGAGTGCTGCCGCCGCGGGCAGCCGCAGCAGCGCGCTGACGGCCATCCCGCTGGATGGGATCAACCACAACATCTTGAGTTGACTCTCAGCGAGAACCCCAATAGCTTGTGTCGCGTCGGTGCCGCACCCTCTCGGGTCGGCTTAATAGGGAAGCCGGTGGAATTCCGGCGCTGCCCCGCAGCGGTATGTGGAAACGACCGCCGTCATTGGCACTGGGCCCTCGGGCCTGGGAAGCGACGGCCAGTAGGAGCCCGGCTTTGGTCGGGCGTGTCCATGAGCCCGAAGACCTGCCGACAGCCGTGCGCCGCACATACGCACGGAACCGGCATCAGGGCTTCCGCGGGGAAGCGGCCGGACGCATCCAGCCCGGGCCGTTTGCGCCCGTCGTGCGTCCCGTCGCCTTCACTGTGGATCTGCCCAACGCCCGAGGGGGCGTTGCCGCAGTCGCGTGCGCGACGGGCAGTGCCTGCCCGGCTCGAACCTGGCTGTGACGACGCTTGCTTGAACGCGGCCCCGCGAGGGATGGGCCGCGACCCGTGCGCCTCACGGACACGCCACCATGCACGCCAGCGACACCCTGATTGCCCCATCGGGCGGGCCCCGTCTCGCCTTCAACCCTGACGCTCAGCGCACCGCAGATACGATGCCCGTGGGCCACTCGGCGGACGTACCCGCTCTCGAACTCCGCCCTCCGCACGATGCCCCCGGCATGTGCGTGACCAAGCGCAACGGCCGCCGCGAACCGGTCGATCTGAACAAGATCGTGCGAGCAGTCACGCGCTGCAGCGAGGGGCTGCACTCGGTCGACCCGATGCGAGTCGCAACGCGCACGATCTCGGGTCTGTACGACGGCGCCAGCACGCGCGAGCTGGATGAGCTCTCGATCCGCACCGCCGCCCTGCTGACCGCCGAGGACCCCGAGTACGGGCGTCTGGCCGCGAGGTTGCTCGCACAAGTGATCGAGAAGGAGGTCTCCGGGCAGGAGATCCACGCGTTCTCGCAGTCGATCGCGCGCGGCCACGAGCTCGGCCTGATCAACGAGCGCCTGCTCGGCTTCGTGCAGGCCAACGCACGCAAGCTCAACGACGCGCTGGATGCCTCACTGGACCGCGGCTTCGACTACTTCGGCCTGCGCACGCTGTACGACCGCTACCTGCTGCGGCATCCACATTCGCGCAAGGTGATCGAGACGCCGCAGCAGTTCTTCCTGCGCGTCGCCTGCGCGCTCAGCGAGGACGTGCCCGAGGCACTGGCGCTGTATCGGCGCATGGCCCAGCTCGAGTACCTGCCGAGCTCGCCGACGCTGTTCAACAGCGGAACGACCCACGAGCAGCTGTCGAGCTGCTTTCTGCTGGACTCACCCCAGGACTCGCTGGAATCGATCTACCAGCGCTACGGCGATATCGCGCAGCTGTCGAAGTTCAGCGGAGGCATCGGCGTGAGCTACACGCGGGTGCGCTCGCGCGGCTCATTGATTCGCTCCACCAACGGGCACAGCAACGGCATCGTGCCCTGGCTGAAGACGCTCGACTCGTCTGTCGCCGCGGTCAATCAGGGCGGCAAGCGCAAGGGGGCGGCCTGCGTGTACCTGGAGACCTGGCACGCCGACATCGAGGACTTTCTGGAGCTGCGCGACAACGCCGGTGACGACGCACGGCGCACGCACAATCTCAATCTGGCCAACTGGGTGCCCGACCTGTTCATGCGCCGCGTCGAAGCCGACCAGAACTGGTCGCTGTTCGATCCCCGCGTCGTGCCCGAGCTGACGGATCTGTACGGCGACGCCTTCGACCGTGCCTATGCGCAGGCGGAGGCCCAGGGCAAAGCGGCGAAGTCGGTGCCCGCGCGCAAGCTGTACGCACGGATGATGCGCACGCTGGCCGAAACCGGGAACGGCTGGATGAGCTTCAAGGACAAGTGCAACGCCGCCAGCAACCAGACCGCCAAAGCCGGCAACGTCATCCACCTGTCGAACCTGTGCACCGAGATTCTTGAGGTCACCTCGGCAGAAGAGACGGCCGTCTGCAACCTGGGCTCGATCAACCTGTCACGACACTTCGACAGCGATGACCACTTCGACTTCGAAGCCCTGGCCGAAAGCGTGCGCCTGGCCGTGCGTCAGCTCGACCGGGTGATCGACCTGAACTTCTATCCGATCGAATCGGCACGCCGCGGCAACCTGCGCTGGCGCCCCGTGGGCCTGGGCTGCATGGGCCTGCAGGACGTGTTCTTCAGGCTGCGTCTGGCCTTCGACAGCGAAGCGGCACGCGGGCTGTCCGCGCGCATCGCCGAGGAGATCTACTTCCACGCGCTGGACACCTCGGTTGAACTCGCGCAGGAACGCGGCCGCCATCCGGCCTTCGCTGACACCCGCGCGGCATCCGGCGAACTGCAGTTCGATGCCTGGGGCGTGGTGCCCACGAATGTGGAACGCTGGAACGTGCTGCGCGCGCGCATCCGGCAGCACGGCCTGCGCAATTCGCTCCTGATCGCGATCGCGCCCACCGCGACCATCGCCTCGATCGCGGGCTGCTACGAATGCATCGAGCCGCAGGTCAGCAATCTGTTCAAGCGCGAAACGCTGTCGGGCGATTTCCTGCAGATCAACCGCTATCTGGTCGACGAGCTCAAAAAGCTCGGCCTGTGGACCGCCGAGATGCGCGATGCGATCAAGTTGGCCGAGGGCTCGATCCAGAATCTGCTGCAGATTCCGGAGCCGCTACGGCAGATCTATCGCACCGCTTGGGAGCTGCCGATGCGCTCACTGATCGACATGGCGGCAAGCCGCGGCGCCTTCATCGACCAGTCGGCCTCGCTCAACCTGTTCATGGAGAGTCCCAACATCGGCGCGCTGTCGTCGATGTACATGTACGCCTGGAAGCAGGGCCTGAAGACCACCTATTACCTGCGCTCACGCCCGGCCACGAAAATCGCCAAGGCAACGTTGAGCCCCATCGCAGCCGAGCAGGCTGTCGTCTGCTCGCTGGAAAACCCCGAAGCCTGCGAGGCGTGTCAATGAACGACGAGGCGGCAGTCCCGACGGGGCAGAAGTCAGTGGTGTCCGCTCCGGCGCAGCAGATGCTGCTGGACGCAGGCTTCGAGCTTACCCTGCGGCCCATGCGCTACCCGCAGTTCTACGACATGTATCGAGATGCGATCAGGAACTCGTGGACGGTCGACGAGATCAACTTCCAGATCGACATCAGCGATCTGCATTCGAAGATGACGGCGGCGGATCGGCATCTGATCCATCGACTGGTGGCCTTCTTCGCCACGGGGGATTCGATCGTGTCGAACAACCTGGTGCTGAACCTGTATCAGCATCTGAATGCGCCGGAGGCGCGGATGTACCTGTCGCGCCAGCTGTATGAGGAAGCGCTGCATGTGCAGTTCTACCTGACCCTGCTCGACAACTACCTGCCCGATCCGGCTGAACGCATGAAGGCATTCGCTGCGGTGGAGAACATTCCGTCGATCCGGAAGAAGGCCGAGTTCTGCTTCAAGTGGATCGACAGCCTGCAGGGCCTGCAGCGCATGGAGACGCGTGAGCAGCGCCGGCAGTTCCTGCTGAACCAGATCTGCTTCGCGGCCTGCATCGAAGGGCTGTTCTTCTTCGCCGCCTTCGCCTACGTCTACTACTTCCGTTCGCGCGGCCTGCTGCCCGGTCTGGCCAGCGGCACCAACTGGGTGTTTCGCGACGAGAGCTGCCACATGGAGTTCGCGTTCGAGTGTGTGCGCACAATCCGCAGCGAGGAGCCCGAGCTGTTCGATGAAGCCATGCAGCAGCAGGTGTACGACATGCTGGAAGAGGCCATCGAATGCGAACTTGCGTTTGCCGAGGACGTGCTCTCAGGCGGCGTTGCCGGAATTTCGATGCGCGACATGCGTCAGTATCTGCAGCACTGTGCCGACCAGCATTTCGCCAAGCTCGGACTACCGCAGCGCTACCACGTGCGCAATTCGCTGCCGTTCATGGAGCTGCAGGACGTTCAGGAGCTGACCAACTTCTTCGAGCGCAGGGTTTCGGCCTATCAGGTGGGCGTCAGCGGGTATGTCGCCTTCGATCACGCGTTCTGAACGATCGGGGCGCCCGGTGACTGTCGTAGAACGCGAAAGGCCCGGCAGTGCCGGGCCTTTCGTTTGTTCGGCCAGCTTTGGTTCGGCTAGCGGTCGACCTACTTCACGCCGAGCTGATCCAGCAGGAACGCGTAGTACTCGGCAGCCTCGCGGAAACGCTGGAAGCGGCCGGACTTGCCGCCGTGGCCGGCTTCCATGTTGGTGCGGAACACCAGCAGGTTGTCGTCGGTTTTTTTCGCGCGCAGGCGGGCGACGTACTTGGCGGGCTCCCAGTACTGGACCTGGCTGTCCCACAGGCCGGTGCCGACAAAGGTGGCCGGGTAGGCCTTGGCCTCGATCTGGTCGTAGGGCGAGTAGCTCAGCATGTAGTTGTAGTAGGTCGCATCCTCCGGGTTGCCCCACTCGTCGTACTCGTTGGTCGTCAGCGGAATGCTGGCGTCGAGCATGGTGGTGACGACATCGACGAAGGGCACCAGGCTGACGATGGCGCGGTATTTTTCAGGCGCCATATTGACCACAGCCCCCATCAGCAGGCCGCCGGCGCTACCGCCCAGGGCCGAGACGCGATCGGCCGCGGCGTACTTCTCGGCCACCAGGAAATCGGTGACGTCGATGAAATCAGTGAAGGTGTTGGTCTTCTTCAGCAGCTTGCCGTCTTCGTACCAGGCGCGGCCCATTTCCTGCCCGCCGCGGATGTGGGCGATTGCATAGACCATCCCGCGATCAACCAGCGACAGCACGTTGGCGTTGAAGCTCGGGTCCATCGAGGCGCCATAGCTGCCGTAGCCGTACTGCAGCAGGGCCGCGCTGCCGTCGCGCTTGAACTCTGCACGATGCAGCACGGTGACCGGAACGCGGGTGCCGTCGCGCGCGGTGGCCCACAGGCGCTCGGTCACGTAGTTGTTCTTGTCGAAGCCGCCCAGCACGGGTTGCTCCTTCAGCAGCTTGCGTTCGCCAGTGAAGACGTTGAGCTCGTAGGTCGTCGCCGGCGTAGTCAGCGAGGTGTAGGTGTAGCGCAGCCAGTCGGTGGAGGGCTCGGCGTTCACCGACAGGCCCATCGAGTAGGCGGTCTCGTCGGCGGCGACGTACTGCTCGCTGCCGTCGTTCTTGCGCACGCGCAGGCGGGTGAGGCCCTGCGAGCGCTCGCCGACCGCGATGAAGCCGTCGAACAGTTCGAAGACCTCGATGAATACGGCTTCGTCGTGCGCGATCAGATCCTGCCACTGGCTGCGCGCGCGGATGTCGTTCTCACTCGCCTGCATCAGGCGGAAGTTCTTCGCCTCCCAGTTGGTGCGGATCACCCAGCGCTCGCCGATGTGATCGGCCTCGTACTCGAAATCGCGCTCGCGCGGCGCCAGGATTTCAAAATCGCCAGGCTGTGCAGCGGAGGTACAACGGGTCTCCGACGAGACCGTGCTGCGCACGCTGATGCAGATGTATTTCTCTGAACTCGTCTTGCTCACACCCATGTAGAAGCTGGGGTCGCGCTCTTCGTAGACGAGGCGATCATTGCCTTCCGCAAGACCCAGCGTATGCAGGCGCACCCGCGTGCTGAGCAGGGTTTCGGGATCGTTCTCGATGTAGAAGAAACCGGTGCTGTCGGCCGTCCAGGCGATACTGGTGGAAAGCCCCTTGATCTCCAGCGGCAAGAGTTCACCGGTCTCAAGGTTCTTGACCCGCAGGGTGAACTGGCGACGACCGCTGGTGTCCTCGAAGTAGGCCATCAGGCGGTTGTCGGGGCTGACCTCATGGCGCGCGATCTGGAAGAAAGCCTGTCCCTCGGCCAGAACGTTCACGTCCAGCAGCACTTCCTCAGCTGCCTCCATGCTGCCCTGGCGGCGCGCGTGGATCGGATACTCGCGGCCTTCCTCGAAGCGCGTGTAGTACCAGTACCCGTTCTCCTGGAACGGCACGCTGGAATCGTCCTGCTTGATGCGGCCGACCAGCTCGCCGTAGAGCTGCTCCTTCAGCGAGGCGAGCGGCGCCAGCATGGCATCGGCGTAGGCGTTCTCGGCTTGGAGGTAGGCCAGCATCGTCGGTTCGGTGCGGCTGTCGTCGCGCAGCCAGTAGTACTCGTCCTGGCGCACCGCGCCGTGCGGGGCCCGCACTTCGTGGGCGCGCGTTTCGGCGATCGGCGGCGAGGCGGTCGCGCCGGCTGCGCTGCTGGCCGCACCGGCATCGGCCTCGGGCCCTCGCGAACAGCCGGCAACGGCGATGATCGCGGTTGCGAGCGCGGCCAGTCGGGGCAGGTGGAGCGTGTTGGCATGCATGCTCATTGGATCTCCTTGCAAGCAAAACCCCGGCGCGCGGACGCGGCCGGGGTGGTCGGGTATCGGGGCTGAGGCAGTTTCCCGCAGCCGGCGCAGTCTACGCCGGCTGCGTGGGGCGCCGCTTCAGCCCTTGGGAAACAGGTGCTGGCGCAGGAAGCTGTAGGCGATCGCCTGCATGTAGGCCCGCTGGCCGTTGTCGGCCGCGCCGCCGTGTCCGCCTTCGATGTTCTCGTAGTAGGCGACGCTGTGTCCCTGCTCCTGCATGCGCGCGAACATCTTGCGGGCGTGGCCCGGATGCACGCGGTCGTCGCGGGTCGAGGTGGTGAACAGCACCGGGGGATACTTCGCGTCGGCCTGCACGTTCTGGTAGGGCGAGTACTTCTGCAGGAACTCCCAGTCGGCGGTGTCGGGGTTGCCGTACTCGGCCATCCACGACGCGCCCGCCAGCAGCAGGTGATAGCGCTTCATGTCGAGCAGGGGCACCTGGCACACCACTGCACCAAACAGCTCCGGATACATCACGGTCATGTTGCCCATCAGCAGGCCGCCATTGCTGCCGCCCTGCATGCCCAGGTGGGCCGGCGCGGTGATGTTCTGCGCGATCAGCTCGCGCGCCACCGCGGCGAAGTCCTCGTAGGCCTTGTTGCGGTTGGCCTTCAGCGCGGCCTGATGCCAGCGGGGGCCGTACTCGCCGCCGCCACGGATATTGGCCACTACGTAGACACCACCGTCCTGCAGCCAGGCGCGCCCCACTCCACCCGAATAGCCCGGGGTGAGCGAGATCTCGAAACCACCGTAGCCGTACAGCAGGGTTGGATTCTTGCCGTTCCGCTCCATGCCCGAGCGCGCAACCATGAAGTACGGAACTCGCGTGCCGTCGTCGCTGGTCGCAAAGCCCTGGGTGATTTCCAGACCTTCCTTGTCAAAGAAAGATGGCATTTCCTTGAGCTTCGATTTCTCGCCGAGCAGCTCGCCGAGGTACAGCGTCGTAGGCGTCAGGTAGTCGGTGCTGGTCATCCAGACGAGGTCGGAGCTGTCTTCGTCGTAGGCGCTGACCGAGACCGTGCCGAAGGTTGGCGCGCCCGGCAATGGCTGCGCGCTCCAGGGCTGGCCCGCGTCGGCGGCAGGCGTCAGCACGCTCAGTCGGTTCTTGACGTCTTCCAGCACGTTCAACACGAGGTGGTTGGCGGTGAAGCTGTAGCCCGCCAGCGAGGTGGTGTCGCTGGGCTCGAACAGCACGGTGAACACGCGCTCGCCGGCGAGATACGTATCCAGCTTCGCGGCCAGCAGGCTGCCGGCGGCATAGGTGCTCGCGCCGGCGGTCAAGGGCTCGCGCAACTCCAGCAGCAGCCAGTCCTTGTGCACCGACTTGTTGGCACTGTTGGGCGCATCGATCCGGGTCAGTTGGTTGCCTTCGCCGAGCAGGTAGAGCTCGTCGTTGTAGAAGGCCAAGGTGCGCGACACGAAGCTGCGCTCGTAGCCGGGCGTGTCGTCGTGCATGGCAGCGATGTACATGTCATCCGCCTGCCCCTCGTACACGGTCTCGGCACTCGCGAGCTCGGTGCCACGCTTCCAGCGCTTGGCGATGCGCGGGTAACCCGAGCTGGTCATCGACCCGTCACCGAAATCGGTGTAGACGAACAGGGTGTCGCTGTCGATCCAGCTCACGCCGCCCTTGGCTTCGGGGCGGAAGAAGCCGCCCTCGACGAAGGATTTGCTGGCGATGTCGAATTCACGGGTGACGTTGGCGTCGGCGCCGCCACGCGACAGCGACAGCAGGCAACGGGTGTATTCAGGGCGCAGGCAATTCGAGCCTGCCCAGACCCAGTTCTCGCCCTCGGCCTTGTTGAGGGCATCAAGGTCGAGGATCAACTCCCACTGCGGGCTGGCCGTGCGGTAGCTCTCCAGGGTGGTACGCCGCCACAGACCGCGTGGGTTGTTCGCGTCCTGCCAGAAGTTGTAGAGGTAGCCGCCCATCTCGCGGACGAACGGGATCTTGTCGTTGGAATCGAGGATCGCGCGCAGGTCGTCGCGCAGCTGACCGAAGCCTTCGAGGCTTTCCAGTGAATCCTTGGACGCCGCGTTCTGCGCGCGCACCCAGTCGAGTGCTTTTTCGCCCTCGACGTCTTCCAGCCACAGAAAGGGATCTTCAACCGCTGTCACCGCGCTCTCCTCGGTCTTTGCAGGTTCCGCGCTGCTGCTCACGGGTTCGGGGGCGCTACCGCCGCAACCCGCGAGGAGCATTGAGGCCAGGGCCGCTGCGGTAAGCGCGGGCGCGTGTTTTGATCGGGAGGTCATGCAGGTCTCCGGTAGTAGAGGGACAAGGCTAGGCGGGGCCAGCCGAACAGGGCAGGGCTTGAAGTCACGCCGCGGGATCACTCCCCCATGAAGCGGCGATGCGCGTTGACCGACATGATGATTCCGAAGCCGGCCAGCAGGGAAACCGCCGAGGTGCCTCCGTAGCTCATCAACGGCATCGGCACGCCAACCACGGGCAGCACGCCCGAGATCATGCCGCTGTTGAGCACCACGAAAAGGAAGAAGGTCATCCCCAGCGCACTGCCCAGCAGCCGGGCGTAATTGTCGCGTGATTGCGCCACGATCCACAGGCTGCGACCGGTGATGAAAGCGAACAGCAGCAGCATGCCGACCACGCCGACCAGACCGAACTCCTCGGCGAACACCGAGAAGATGAAGTCAGTCGTGTGCTCGGGCAGAAAATCGAGCCGTGACTGCGTGCCCTCGCCCCAGCCCTTGCCGAACATACCGCCGGAACCCACCGCGATCTTTGACTGGATGATGTTCCAGCCGGAGCCGAGCGGGTCGCTTTCGGGGTCCATGAACGTGGTCAAGCGCGCTCTTTGATAGTCCTGAAGAAAGAACCAGCCGACCGGCGCGGCTGCGAGACCCACGCCGCCGATCAGGGCGATGCGCGCCCAGCTGAGGCCAGCGAAGAACACCACGAAGCATCCGGAGGCGGCAACCGTGACGGCACCGCCGAGATCCGGCTGTAGCGCGATCAAAGCCGCAGGCACGGCGATGATCGGCGCGCAGACGATCAGACTCAGCCAGCGCGGAGGCAGGGTTTGTCCATGCAGGAATGCGGCAACTGCCATAGGCAGGGTCAGCTTGACCAGCTCGGCAGGCTGCAGGAAGAACACGCCGAGGTTCAGCCAGTGGCGACCGCTCCGGCCGGTGCCCATCACCGGTACCAGCAGCAGCAGGAGGAGGCTCAGTGCGAACAGCCAGGGCGTCCACAGCCGCAGCTGCTGCGGTGGCACCAACGCGATCGCCCAGAGTGCGCCGAAGCCGACCGCGAAACGCAGCGCCTGCGCGGTGAACAGGGCGGGGTTGCCGTGGGTCGCACTGTGCAGGGTCAGCAGTCCGGCGGCGGCCAGCGCAAGCAGGCCCGCCAGCAGGGGCAAGTCAAGGCGCGGCACGAGCGCGCGTAGCAGTCCGAAATCTTGCAACGGCAGGCGGTTCACGTCGGCTCCCTCAGGATCCAGGCGTCGAAGATCTGGCGCGCCACCGGCGCCGCCGCGCGCGTGCCCGAACCACCGCCCTCAATGACAATCACCAGCGCGATGGTGGGCGCGTCAGCCGGCGCAAAGGCGACGAAAAGGGCAAGGTTGCGCTGGTTCGCTGCCAGCGTTGATTGATCAACTTCGGTATCACCTGTACGGCCGACGCGCTGCGCGGTGCCCGTTTTGCCCGCGATGCGATAGGGCGCGTCGGCCGCTGCGGCCCGCGCCGTGCCCGTGGGGCTGTGCATCACCGCCTCCAGACCCTCGACAACCGCGCGCAGGTTTTCCGGGCGCAAGGTCAGCGGAGGACCAAGCTCCGGAGGCGGGATTTCGATGATGTCTGAGTCGAAGCCTTGCTGGACTGCACGCAGCAGATGGGGGGCATGCCGCTGGCCGCCGGAGGCCAATGTGGCCGCCCCGTGCGCGAGCTGCAGCGGCGTCGTCACCCAGAATCCCTGACCGATGCCCGCGATGACGGTTTCGCCCGGGTACCAGGGTTGATTGCGGGCCGCGCGCTTCCACGCTGGCGTGGGCAGGATGCCACTGGCCTCGCCGACCAGATCGATTCCAGTCGGCGCGCCAAACCCGAACAGAGCCGCATGGGAAGTCATGCGTTCAATGCCGAGGTCCAGCGCCAACTGGTAGTAGTAGGTGTTGACCGACTGCGCCAGGGACTCGCGGAGATTGATGCTGCCGTGCCCGCCGCGGCGCCAGTCTCGATACTCCCGCTGCTGGCCCGGCAGCCGGAATGCACCGCTCGAGAACACCGTGTCGGCCGGACTGCGCAGGCCGAGTTCCAGCCCGGCCAAGCCGATGAAGGGCTTCATCGTCGAGCCGGGCTCATAGCCGCCCTGCAGCACCCGGTTGAACAGGGGCCGTAAGGGCGCGTTGAGCAGCTCAGCATAGGCCGCGCGGCCTATGCCATTGACGAAAGGGTTGGGGTCGTAGCTGGGCAGACTGACCATTGCCAACACCTCGCCGGTGCGCGGGTCCAGTGCAACGACTGCGCCGGGCTGACCTGCGAACGCGGCGACTGCGGCTTGCTGCAATTCGACGTCGACGCTCAGGTACAGGTGCTGACCCGACTCCGCTGGCTGACGCTCGAGTACGCGAAGGGTTCGGCCCTCAGCATTGATCTCGACTCGCTCGATGCCCACCTGTCCGTGCAATCGATTCTCGTAGAAGCGCTCGATACCGGACTTGCCGATGTGGGTGGCGCCCCGGTAGCGGGCAGGATCAAGACGCTGCATGTCCTGCACATCGATTCGTCCGACATAGCCGACCACATGTGCAAGCAAATCGCCGTAGGGATAGCGGCGGGTCAGATACGGCACCACGTCGACACCTGGAAACTGATGGCGCTGGACCGCGAAGCGCGCCACTTCGGATTCGTTCAATCGCAGTTTCAATGGCACCGACTGGAAGCGACGGCTGGACTGACGGTCGATTTCGAAGCGCTCCAGCTCTTCCTCGGTCAGGTCGAGCAGTTCGGTGAGCTCGCGCAGCGTCTGCTGCATGTCGGTGACCTGCTCAGGAACCAGCTCCAGCCGATAGGCGGGAACATTGTCTGCGAGCAGTCTGCCGGCCCGGTCGTAGATCAGTCCACGCGCGGGCACGATCGGCCGCGCGCGAATGCGATTGGCCTCGGACTGGGTGGCGTAGACCTCGTGTTTGGCGACCTGCAGGTAGGCGAAGCGGACTGCCAGCGCGGACAGCACCAGCAGGACCACGAAGAAAGATAGCAAGGCGCGAGAGCGGAACAGACGGGCCTCAGCCGCCGGATCGCGCAAGCGTCTTCCACGCTGCATGCTCATTCGCCGCGCTGTCGCGCGCGCAGGCGTAGCCCATCCAGCGCCAGAAACAGCCAGGGCCACAGCGCGAGCCCGATCAGGGGCGAGATCCAGAAGTCCGCAGGCGGCAGCGCCTCGCCTGAGAAGCCGCGGATCATGAGCACCACGATGCGATCGTTCAGCAGCATCGCGCACACCGCCAATGCCTGCTGCCAAAGCGTGAAGAATCGCAGGCGAGGGCGGAAGCGCAGAACTATGAAGGCCAGCATGCACAGGCGCAGCGCGTGCTCACCCAGCAAGGTCCCATGCACGAGATCAGCAGCGATGCCGACGCCGAACGCCACGCCCAGACCGACCCGTTCGGGCGCTTCCAGCAGCCAGTAGCAGATCACCAGCGCCAGCCAGAAGGGCTTGACCCCCGCCAGCTCGGGCGGAATCGGCAGCAGGCCCAGCAGCAGGGCAACCAGCAGCGAGGCCGGAAACAGCGCAAGTCCACGCACGCGCATCAGCGCACATCTCCCGGCGATTGCATCAGTTCAAGCGGCGGCCCGTATTCGGGCACGGCTTCCGTCATCCACAGCAGCAGAACTTCGCCGCTGCGATCCAGACGGGCGGCGGGCCGGGCGCTGGCCACGAGGAACAAGCGGGTGTCGTCCGCTGCAATGGAGGTGATCGAGCCAACAGCCAGGCCCGCGGGAAAGCGCCCGCCGATTCCAGAAGTTACCAGCTCATCGCCCACGGCGAGATCGGCGCTTTGCGGAATGTTCGGCAACAGCAATTCATCGGTCCGTCCGGTGCCATACGCGATGGTGCGCAGCCCCGTGCGCACCACCTGCACCGGTACGCTGTGATTGGGGTCGGAAATCAACAGGGCCGTCGACGAAAACGCGGAAACCTTGAGGATCTGACCGACCACACCGTGGGCGTCGATCAAGGCCAGGCCTTCGTGAGCACCGCGGCGGCTACCCGAATCCAGCAGGATGCGATGCCGGAAGGGATCAAGATCGACATCCAGCACGCTGGCCAGCTGTACGCTCAGCTGAAGACCGCGGGTGCCACTCAGCAGCTCACGCAGCCGCAGATTCTCCTGCTGCACCGAAGCCAGTCGATCCAGACGCGCCTCTGCGACGAGCAGCTGTTGCTTCAGCTCATCGCGCTCCGACTGCAGCTGGTCGCGAGTCGACAAGGCATCGGACGCAGAGCCCACGATCTGGGCAGGAAGCCCTGCCAGCACGTAGAGCGGCTGCACCACGGCCATCCCGTTTGCCCGAATGCGTTCCATTAGAGCAGTGCGGTGGTCAGTGACCATCAAGGCCACGGCTGCCAGCAAAAACAGAAGCAGGCGAATCGGCCCGACGCCAGTGTCGGCGAACAGTCCTGGGGTCAGGCGCGGGCTGTAGTTCACGGGAAGCCGAGAAAGGAAAGACGGGCAAGTCGGTAGGCCGCAGGCACCGAGGTGCACTGCGCGCCGACTGTGATTCCGCAGGCGCCTGCAATCAAGCGCCTGCGGTCATGTCGCGCTGCGAAGCACGTGCGCGCGTTGGCGTGCACGGCTACTCCGGAGCGAAAAAATCGTTCCCATGCATGTCAATCAGCTCAAGGGCGCGCCCGCCACCGCGTGCCACACAGGTCAACGGATCATCCGCAACATGCACATGCAGACCGGTCTCTTCAGAGATCAGGCGGTCGAGATCGCGCAGCAGTGCTCCGCCACCGGTCAACACGATGCCGCGTTCGGCGACATCCGCGCACAGCTCGGGAGGCGTTTGTTCAAGCGCGGCCCGCACTGCACTGGTGATGCCTGCGAGCGGCTCGTGCAAGGCTTCCAGCACTTCGTTGGAATTCATCGTGAACGCGCGCGGCACGCCCTCGGCAAGGTTACGACCCGAGAACTCGATTTCGCGAACCTCAGCCTGCGGAAAGGCACAGCCGATCTCGATCTTGATCTTCTCGGCGGTGGTCTCGCCGATCAAAGTTCCGTGGTTGCGCCGAACGTAGCTGATGATCGCTTCATCGAAGCGGTCACCGCCGATACGCACCGACTGCGAGTACACGATGCCGTTCAGCGAGATCACCGCGACTTCTGAGGTGCCGCCGCCGATGTCCAGCACCATCGCGCCCCGTGCTTCGTGCACGGGGATGCCGGCACCGATTGCAGCAGCCATGGGCTCTTCGATCAGGAACACCTCACGCGCCCCTGCCTCTTCAGCGGATTCCTTGATAGCGCGGCGCTCGACTTGGGTGGAGCCGCAGGGCACGCAGATAAGCACGCGCGGGCTGGGGCGGAGAAAACGCGAACGGTGCACCTTGCGGATGAAGTGCTTGAGCATTTCTTCAGTCGTGCTGAAGTCGGCGATCACGCCATCCTTCATGGGTCGGATCGTCGAGATGTTGCCCGGCGTGCGACCCAGCATCCGCTTGGCCTCATGGCCGACGGCAGCAACCGACTTGTGCGAGCCTGGTCCACGGTCCTGACGGATGGCGACAACGGAGGGCTCGTTCAGCACGATCCCCTGATTGCGCACGTAGATCAGCGTGTTTGCGGTGCCCAGATCGATCGACAGATCGTTGGAAAACAGGCCTCGAAGGCTCTTGAACATGGCGCTGCGGGCTCCGGCAGAAAAGCGCTCAAGCCTAGCAAGCGCTCACCACGCCAGCAAGGAAGCAACCGATGCTGATTTGCATGGATCCTCGCTGCGTTCAGAAAGTGCACGGATCCACTTGGCTTCTGATGCTCTCAAACCTGCAGTGAGCGCCCCCGCGCACAGACAGTTGCACAGGTCTGCGACTGCGCGCGGATGCGCGGATGCGCGGACTCGGGCTGCGAGATGTGAGCCAACCGGTCGAAGAAGAACGCCCGCGCCGCGACTTTGGGCAGCAAAGCTCGAAGTCACAGATGCGATTACGGCAGGTACGGCAAGTACGGCGAGGTCGAGCGGGGGTGCGATTGGATGCAGCATGCCTCAAACTAGCAAGCTGACCGGTTCGGAGCCGGCCCATTCACACATGCCCGCCAGCGTTTGTTGGCCGGCCGCGCATCGGAGCCATCCATGTCTGCCTTGATCTGCGGATCGCTTGCCTACGACACCATCATGGTGTTCCAGGACCAGTTCAAGAACCACATCCTTCCCGATAAGGTGCACATCCTCAACGTATCCTTCCTCGTTCCGCGGATGCGTCGCGAATTCGGAGGCTGCGCCGGCAACATCGCGTACAACCTCAAGCTGCTCGGTGGTGATCCGATTCCCATGGCCACGGTAGGTCAGGATTTCGCGCCCTACAGGGAGCACTTCGAGACCTGCGGAATCAGTCTCGATCATGTGAAAGTCATCGAGGACCTGTTCACGGCGCAAGCTTTTATCACCACGGATCTCGACGATAACCAGATCACAGCGTTCCATCCGGGCGCGATGATGCGTTCCTACGAAAACCATGTTCGTGACGTTCGGGGCGTGAAGTTCGGAATCGTGGGGCCCGATGGATACGAAGCGATGCTTCAGAACTCGAAAGAATTTGCCGAGCTCGGAATCCCGTTTATTTTCGATCCGGGCCAAGCGATGCCGCTGTTCAATGGCGATGAGCTTCGACGGATGATCGAACAGGCCACCTATGTGACGGTCAATGATTACGAGTCCAGCCTGCTGCAGGACAAGTGCGGTTTGAGCTCGAAGGACATCTCCGAGCGCGTGGACGCCTACATCATCACTCGGGGCTCGAAGGGATCCGAGGTGCATACGGGCCAGGGCACGATGCACGTACCTGCTGCAAATGCTATGCGGGTCGTGGACCCTACGGGCTGTGGCGATGCCTATCGAGCGGGATTGATCTTCGGCTTGATGCAGGGTATGGATCTCGCCACTTCAGGGCGAATTGCGTCGCTGATGGGTGCTCTCAAGATCGAACACCTTGGCCCTCAAAATCAGCGCTTTGGCTATGAAGAGTTCGCCGAGCAGTTTCGCCAGCAGTTCGGATATGCGTTGAAGTAGAGCGGACTGCAGTCTCGATTGAAGAAAGGCCCGGCTTTAGACGGGCCTTTCTTTTTGGGAAGGCGGAGGACGAGGTTGCCCCCAGGGTCTCAAAGTGATCCCGGTTCTGAACGCTGTGCCCAGATACTGAACCCAATCCAGCCTTCTGCAGCAGCGGAGGTTTCCGCAGTCACCTGCGGAAGCGTGTCATGGACTCTGTGGCAGCAGGCTCGAGTGATGAATCCCAGGAAGGATCAATGCTCGGCAACTGAGCCCCTCGCCAAACTGGGATGGCGCTTGAAGATAACCCTGGTAAGCCGCGCCATCCGAACAGATCCGATTCCGCAATGGGCAAAGCTATTGACGTGAATCGCTTGCGAAGGAGGGGCTGAACAGATCCTTCCTGGCGCTCTGCAGACATCGGGACTTCGACGAGGATCGCCGATCACTCGCGCATGATCAGGCACATCGGCCCTTGATTCGCAGTTAATTCAAGCTTCGTTCGGAGCTGAATGGCTCAGTCGACGCAATCAGGCCCCCCAAGTTCCGCACCTATTCACCCAAGTGATTGATTTCCCTACCCACGGGCCGT
>CAZPHV010000052.1:0-37593 GCA_964586455.1 uncultured Aquimonas sp. | reverse complement strand
GCCTCGCCGCTCCCCAGGGGCCCCGTGAACAGCGCGGGCTCCTGCCCGCAAGAGCTGCCGCCGGCGAGTGTCCAGTCAGCCACGCTACTGCGGGTCTCGCAGGAGGCTGGAGCAGAAGAACAAGCAGAATTGGAAGCCCAAGCCCAAGCCCAAGCCCAAGCCCAAGCGTCAGACTCCCCCGATCGCTGTCAGTCATTACCACCTATCCACTTCCAACTCACCGGAGCCCCCATGCCCTTGCCCGCCCTGCTCGAAAACCGCCTGCGCCTGCCCCTGGTGGGCGCGCCGATGTTCCTTGTCTCCGGCCCCGAGCTGGTGGCCGCGCAGTGCATGGCGGGCATTGTCGGCAGCTTCCCCTCGCTGAATGCGCGCCCGCTGGCCCAGCTGGATGAGTGGCTTGCACAGCTCACGGAAACCCTCGGCGCCGCGCATGCGGCCTCGACGCCCGCCGATCCGGTCGCGCCCTTCGCGGTCAACCTGATCGTTCATGCCAGCAACAACCGGTTGATGGACGACCTGAAGCTTGTCGAGAAATACAAGGTGCCCGTGGTGATCACCAGCCTGTCGCCGCCGGCGGAAGTGGTGGCTGCGGTTCACGGCTACGGCGGGGTGGTCTTCCACGACGTGATCAGTCGACGCCATGCCGAAAAGGCCGCCGCCCAGGGCGTGGACGGCCTGATCGCGGTCTGCGCCGGTGCCGGCGGACACGCCGGGCCGCTCAGCCCGTTCGCGCTGGTGCGCGAGATCCGCCAGTTCTATCCCGGCACGATTCTTCTTTCGGGCGCGATGGCCTCGGGCGCGGATGTGCTGGCCGCGCAGGCGATCGGCGCCGACCTCGCCTATCTCGGCACCCGCTTCATCGCCACACCGGAGGCGCGCGCGATCGACGACTACAAGCAGATGCTGGTCGATTGCCGCGCCGAAGACATCGTCTACAGCTCGCTGTTCACCGGGGTCAAAGGCAACTACCTGAAGCCCAGCATCACCCGCGCCGGCTTTGATGCCGACAATCTGCCCGAGGGCGACAAGACCAAGATGGACTTCGGCTCCGGCGGCAACACCGATGCGAAAGCCTGGAAGGACATCTGGGGTGCAGGCCAGGGTGTCGGCGGGATCGCCGCGGTGCAGCCGGTGCGCGAGCTGGTGCTGCAGATGCAGGCGGAGTACCGCGAAGCCCTGGCCCGCTTCGACCGCATCCGGTTCGGCTGAAGCGGATCTGCCGGCCGGCGAACGCTGGACCCGACCCGACCGCTCACCCCGGTTGCCGCCGCAGAACGAGGGCGTTGGCGCGCGTCAGCGCACCTCCGACGCGGACGCAGTGTCCTGATGCGGTGCAGCATCTGTTCGCCGTGGGGCCGCTTCCGGTATCGTGCCGGCGCATGAACTCTGCCTCGGACTCGCCAACGCGCTCGCGGCAGCGCGACCCTTGGCGCGCGCTGCGCTATGCGACGCGCGCGCCGCTGCTGCTGCTGCACCTGACTATTTCGTTGCCGCTGACCGTGCTGCTGATCAATCCGATCACGGCGCGAATCGGCGGTGACCGAGGCCGGCTGGACCACCGCATGATCCGGCTGTGGTGCACCGGGCTGTTGCGCATCTTCGGCTTTCGGGTCAAACAGTACGGGCAGCCTCTGCCCGGTGGCGTGCTGTTCGTGGCCAATCATGTGGCCTGGCTGGACATCACCCTGATGCACAGCCGACACGTGGTCGGCTTTGTGGCCAAGGCCGAAATCAGCCGCTGGCCGCTGATCGGCTGGCTGGCGGCCCGCGCCGGGACCATCTATCACCACCGCGGCAACAACGAGTCGCTGCACGGGGTGATGCACCAGATGGTGCAGCGCCTGCAGGCGGCCCAGGCCGTGGGCGTGTTCCCGGAAGGCCGCACGACCGATGGCCTCAAGGTGCATACCTTCCACGCGCGCATTTTCCAGCCAGCACTGGCGGCAGGCGTCACCGTGCAGCCGGTGGCGCTGCGCTACGGCGAGCGTGGCAGCGCGCAGTCGCAGGTGGCCTTCCAGCCCGGCGAGAACTTCATGCAGAACTTCCTGCGCGTGCTGGGCGACCCGCCGCGGCAGGCAGAGGTGCATTTCCTGACGCCGATCGAGCCCGCCGAGCTGGGTCGCCGGCAACTCGCCGAGAACGCCCGCGCGCAGATCGCCGCGGCCATGGAAAGCTGATGCCCGCAGGCTTCCATCCGCCGCGTCTGCTGCGCAACCCGCACCTGCAGTCGGTGCTGGCCAGCAGCCGGTTGCGCCGGCTGGCGCTGCGCTCGCGTTCGCGGCTGGAGCTCGATGCCGAAGTCCGCGAGCTGCACTGTCCGGGCGGCGCCCGTCTGCAGGGTTTCCTGACTCGACAGCAGACGCGGGACGAAACGCAGGGCCTGGTCGTGCTGCTGCACGGCTGGGAGGGCAGCGCGAGCTCGAACTACATCGTCGATACCGGCGGCGAGCTGTTGCAGCGCGGCTTTGACGTGTTTCGGCTGAACTTCCGCGATCACGGCGATACGCATCACCTGAACCAAGAACTGTTCAGTTCGAACCGCATCGAGGAAGTGGTCGAGGCCGTCGCCCTGATCCAGCAGCAGTACGCACCGCGTCGCTTCGCGCTGGCGGGCTTCTCGTTGGGCGGAAATTTTGCGCTGCGCGTGGCGCTGCGCGCGCCGGCGGCAGGCATTCGTCTCGACCACGCCGCGGCGGTCTGCCCGGTGGTCAGCCCCGCCGCAGGCCTGGCCGCGATTGAGCGAGCGCCCTGGTTCTACCAGCACTACTTCATGCTCAAGTGGACCGGCTCGCTGAAGCGCAAGCAGAAGCTGTTTCCTGAGCAGTACCGGTTCACGCCTGCCGAGTTCCGCAGCGGTATCCGCGAGCTGACCCGGCTGCTGGTCGAGCGCCACACCACGCTTGGCAGTCTGGAAACCTATCTCGACAGCTATTCGATCGCCGGTGATCGTTTGGCGGCACTCGAAGTGCCGGCGAGTATCCTGACCTCGGCCGATGATCCGATCATTCCGGTCGCGGATTTTCTGCAGCTTGCGCTGCCGCCGCATGTAGAACTGCAGGTGGCGCCGCACGGTGGCCACTGCGGATTCTTCGACAGCTTCGGTGCGCGCAGCCATGCCAGCCGCTGGGTCGCCGAGTGCCTGCAGCGGCAGCTGGGCCCCGTCGTCTGAAACCTCCGCGGCTGCCGCACTTCGGCCCCAAGCGGCGCACTGGTAGACTCGACGGCTTTCGTCTTCCAGGCCCAATCCCATGCTGCAGCCGATCCAGGACGCCCTGCGTCGCAACGACCCCGACACCGCCATCCGGCTTGCACGCGAGGCTTTGGTCAGCATGCCGAGCAGCCCCGATTTGCTGCATCTGCTGGCCTTGGGCCAGCTGCACAAGGGCCAACATGAGGCAGGCGAGGATGCGCTGGCGCAGGCGATCGCGCTCGCTCCCCACCGCGGCGCGTTTCTGGTGACCCGCGGCGAGCTGGCATTCGCGCGAGGCAAGCACGACGCGGCAAGCGAGGACCTGAAGGCGGCGATCGAGCAGGATCCAAACCTGCTCTCGGGCTATGTGGGCCTGGCCCGCATTGAGTTGATGCGCGGCGATCTGGATGCGGCAGAGGGCCGCATCAAGTACGGTCGCCGCATTGAGCCCGAGCATCCTGCCCTGCTGCGCGTCGAGGGCGAGGTGGCCATGGCCCGCGGCGACCTGGATGCAGCGCTGTCGGCGCTTGATCGCGCCGTCAAGCAGCAGCCGAACAACCCCGAACTCCACTTCGACCTGGCCTTGGTGTTCCAGCGCCGCGGCCTGCCCGCGGTGGCTGCCCAGGCGCTGCGCAACACGCTTCGCTTGGCCCCCGGCCTGCGTGTGGCCGAACGCATGCTGGTCAGCGTTCTGCTGGATGCGAATGAACCGAAAGCCGCAGAGGAACTTCTGCTCGAAGTCCTCAAGAAAGAGCCGGGCGACGCGGGTGGTTGGGGCTTGCTCGGTGGTATCGCCCTGGGCCTCGGCAATGCCCAGGGCTGCGAGCAGGCGACCCTGCAAAGCCTCGCCATCGAACCCGAGCAGCCCGCCTTGATCAGCCGACTGCTGGAGCTGTGGACGCGGGCGCAGGCCGCACCGCGCGGCCGCGCCGCTCTCGACGGACTGCTGCAGCACCACCCGCAGTCGGGCAGCCTGTGGAATGCACGCTTCAGCCTCGATGCGCTGAACCCCGAGGGCGAAGCCGTACTGCAGCGCTGGCGCGCAGCGCAGCCGGACAGCCTCGACGCGATGGAAGCCGCCGCCCAGCGCGCCAGTGCGCTCGGTGAGCAGACCGAAGCCGAAGCGCTGGCGCGTGAAGTTCTGGAAAAGGAGCCGCTGCGGGTCGGTGCCAGCCTGGTGCTGTTGCGCAGCGAACGGGTACAGGCTCCCGAGGCTGCCCTCGAGCGCCTGGCCGCGCTGGCCGTGCGGCCCTTGAACCTCGGGCTTCTGCGCAGCATCGCCAGTTTGCGCGGGCTGCTGCTGGACGGCGCCGAGCGCTTCGAAGAAGCCTTGGCCGTGTGGCTGGGCGTGCACGTGATCGAGCCCGATCAGCCGCTGCCGGGGCTACCACTGCCCGGCTTCCTGCCGGCCGGTCCGGCATTGGCCCAGGACGCCCCGCGCGGGGCCGACGCGCGTCTGTTCTGGCCCCTGCCGGGCACGCCGGTAGGCGCCCTGCTGAACAGCCTGGGCGCACTCGCTCCGTTCCTGATCGACCGCTTCAACAACCAGGATCGAACCGACGGGCTCGGCCCCCTGCGTCCCGAGGGGGGTCACCACGGTCCGCAGGGTGCCGAGGCACTATGGCGCGAGCAGCTCGGCGCGCGCGGTGCCACCCCGGCGCAGCTGGTCGATGCGCTGCCGCATGTGGATCCGGAAATTCTGGCGGCCCTTCCCGATGCGCGCCTGCTGGTGCTGATTGCTGACCCGCGCGAGCTCCTGCTCAACTGGATCGCGTTCGGTTCACTGCAGAACTATGCAGTGCAGTCGCCGCAGTTGATGGCTCAGTGGCTCGCCGAAGCGTTTTCGGTCCTGCAGGCGTGCCTGCAGGCGGCGCCCGAGCGCACGCATGTACTCCGGCTGGAGGAACTTGCCGCTGACCCGGCCGCGGCGCTCAGCGCTGCTGCAGGGTTTCTGGGCCTGGAGGGCGAGCCTGGCGACTACCAGCAGGCACGCGGGCAGGCCTCTGATGTACTCGAGCTGCCGTCCGGTCGCTGGCGTAGCTATTCCGGCACCGCTCTGGGCGAGGCGTTCGAGATCCTGGCGCCGGCTGCCGAGGCGCTCGGCTACTCGCGCTGATCAGCAGGGCGAGTGGTGCGCAGCAGCGCGCCACGCGCCCGCGAAACTCGCATGCGGGCGCGCCGGGCAGGATTGCTCAGCAGCCCTCCGGCGGCGATGCCAGACCCATGAGCCGCAGGATCGCTCCCGGTGCGGCCAACACCGCGGTATAGCCGGGGGCGGGTTCGATCCTGCGGAAGCACCAGTCGGACGGGTCGCCCGCTTCGGGTGGTGCCTGCAGCAGGCGCGGGTCGGTGCCGTTTGGGTCGACCTCGAACACCCAGGCATCCAGGCGATCGCGCAGGCCGCTGCCGGTGGCCTTGCAGGCGGCCTCCTTGGCGGTCCAGGCGTGCAGAAAGGCGCGAGTGCGTGCGGGTTCCGGCAGCTCGGCCAGCGCGTCTGCCTCACTGGCCGCGAAGTAGCGTCGCGCCAGCCGCAGCGCCGGCGCGGCTCGATCGCTGCGCTCCAGATCAATGCCCACACGCAGCCCGCGCGCCACCGCCAGCACGCAGCCGCCAAGGGTGTCGCTCAGATTGAACTGCAGATCGGGCAGTCGCGATTCCAGCAGGTAGGGCCGTCCACGCGCTTCACGAACCAAGCGCAGGGCGTCGGCCGGCACGCCGGCATACAGCGCCAGCTGCGCCCGTAGATGTGCGTCCAGCCAGTCGCGGCGTCCGCCGGGGCGCGGCTCTGGCGCCGGGCACCACAACAGGTGCACGTCGCCGGGTTCGAGAGCGGGGCAGGCGTTCATGGCCGCCAAGCATGCCATGGCCGCCCACACCCCAACTTGCCGCGGGAGTCAAGCACGCGCATAATGCGCGGCTCGCTGTGTCCAGCCGATTCGTCGGCCGGTGTTTCCGGGCTTGCGCAGTCGCCCCGAAAGCTCCGTCTGGCCAGCGCCGTTGCATCCCGACTGCGCGCGCCCGGCACACCTGTGTCCGCCGCGCGGGGCCGCCGCCGCCCTGGCCAAGGGCGGCTCCACAGCTACGATCGAGGTGCGCCATGGCACGTGTCTGCCAAGTGTCCGGAAAGGCCGTTCAAAGCGGCAACAATGTTTCCCACGCCAACAACCGAACCCGCCGCCGCTGGCTGCCGAACCTGCATGAGCGCCGGTTCTGGGTCCCCAGCGAGAAGCGCTGGGTCAAGCTGCGCGTTTCCACCCACGCCCTGCGCACCATCGACAAGAACGGCATCGAAGCCGTGATCGCCGAGCTGCGTGCGCGCGGCGAAAAGATCTAAGGAGCGATAAGTCATGGCATCCAAGCGCGACAAGATCCGCCTGATCTCTTCGGCCGGCACCGGTCACTTCTACACGACCGACAAGAACAAGAAGAACATGCCGACCAAGATGGAGATCAAGAAGTACGATCCCGTGGTCCGCAAGCACGTGATGTACAAGGAAGGCAAGATCAAGTAAGCCCATCGAGCCCCGGCTCGACTGCTGCTGATCTGCGAACAAGGCCCGCCCCGTGCGGGCCTTGTCTTTTTGGGGCTCAGTGAGAGGGTGTCTACAGAATCCCGGGCTTCGTTTCGCGTCTGGCTTCCACAGGACGTGCTGGTGGATGCGCTGCGCTTATCCACCCTACAACCGCGGGAGACGCCTTGCCCCAAACTTTGTTTGAGGCCTCTGTGCGCCGCTTGTTGGCTTCGCATCCGCGAACGGTCGCCTTGTCCCCACGAAGCCGGCGGCGTCTGCGCCGCACTTTGGCTACGCACCCACATAAGGGCGGCTGGAATGCACCAAAGCGAACAGCGGGTTGCGCGCTTTCAGTCTTCGATCCAGCGAAGGCGTCTGCTGCTCTTGTAGGGCAGATAAGCGCAGCGCATCTACCAGCTCTGAGCGCCCCCGCAAGCATCAGGTTGGCGCGAGCAAACCCCACCCGAGGGGATGAATCACCTGCAACTCCCGGCGGAATCCGAGGGTGAGAGCGTTGCCCGTGCGCCGCGGCTCGCAGCGCTACCCGAGACCGCGCATCAGACGCGCAGCGGAATCGCAGCACGCGCAGCGCGCCGTCCCTGGACCACAGGAACTGGCCCAACAGCGGAGCTGATGGGTCTTTGGCTCAGCGATACAGCAGGCGCATGCCCTCGATCACTCTGCCATCGGCGGCGGTAGCGAAGAAATAGTCATCGCCGAAGTTGCCCAGCGGGGCGATGTAAAAGTCGTAAACCCCCACGCCCGCGCCGGGCACGCGCACCACGCAGAACTCACCGGGCCCGATGCCCTCAAGCAGCGCAGGTGGAATGTCACTGGACTGGGTCATGCGTTCACGTGAATTGCAGATGATCTCCATGTCCGTGACAGATTCGGTGATGTACTCAAGGGACAGATACGATGCCACGGGCCGTCCTGTGTTTTCGCCTTGTCGGAATCCGTCCGACCAGCGCATGCCGTACGTCCAGAGGTAGTAGGGAAAATTGCGTTGGTCAGGGTTGCGCGTGGTTAGAATCCAAGGCGTGTACCCAGCATCAACGTGAAGTGGTGATCCTCCAAACACGTTCAGGTTGGCGTAGTTCGGCAAGCCCAGGTCCGAAGTCTGGGGGTACAGCCGGGGCATCTCGGTGCCATAGACCAGAGGCTGCACCCGGAACTGCGGCCCGCCGTCGAGCGAGTAGCTGATCAGGTTGCGCTGCAGAACGGTCAGGCGCATGCGGTGGCGTACCTGCGGCGGCAGGTTGGGGCGGTGCTCGCAATCGATACAGCCGCCGCCGCTGAATTCCAGCAGGTCGGTTTCGACGGTCCAGTATTCGCCGGGCTGCTCCGAGGGCTGCAGTGTGCCGTTGAAGATGTACCAGGTGCGCGCGCCGGTTTGGTCGAAGCCGTAGTAGGCGCCCGACAGAATGCCCTGCTGCATCTCGATGCTGAAACCGCTGCCGGAACGTTGCGGGTCATACCAGAAGCCTGAGCGCGGGTAAGGCCGCTCGCTGGACACGGGGCAGCCCTCGCAGGGCGGCACGCGCGGGCCGGTGTCGGCCAGGGCTGTGCTGAGCAGGGCGGTCAGGGCGAAGACAAGGCAGAAGGAATAGAGAAGTTTCATGGGGCTCTCCGAAAATGCGGCGATCGCCTGGGACGCTACCCGATCCGCAGCGACATGGGGCATGGCGAGAGAAACTTGCTTGTCCGGCGTGACCGCGGGGGATTGCAGCGCAGAGTGTCCGTGGTCGACAGACGCATGGTGATGGGCACGCAAGGCAACGCGCCATTGCTGGCGCGCTGCATCCCGCCCCCTATACTCAATCGCTTCGGTACGTGCTGCTCACGGTGGCTCAGCGATACAGCAGGCGCATGCCCTCGATCACTCTGCCATCGGCGGCGGTAGCGAAGAAATAGTCATCGCCGAAGTTGCCCAGCGGGGCGATGTAAAAGTCGTAAACCCCCACGCCCGCGCCGGGCACGCGCACCACGCAGAACTCACCGGGCCCGATGCCCTCAAGCAGCGCAGGTGGAATGTCACTGGACTGGGTCATGCGTTCACGTGAATTGCAGATGATCTCCATGTCCGTGACAGATTCGGTGATGTACTCAAGGGACAGATACGATGCCACGGGCCGTCCTGTGTTTTCGCCTTGTCGGAATCCGTCCGACCAGCGCATGCCGTACGTCCAGAGGTAGTAGGGAAAATTGCGTTGGTCAGGGTTGCGCGTGGTTAGAATCCAAGGCGTGTACCCAGCATCAACGTGAAGTGGTGATCCTCCAAACACGTTCAGGTTGGCGTAGTTCGGCAAGCCCAGGTCCGAAGTCTGGGGGTACAGCCGGGGCATCTCGGTGCCATAGACCAGAGGCTGCACCCGGAACTGCGGCCCGCCGTCGAGCGAGTAGCTGATCAGGTTGCGCTGCAGAACGGTCAGGCGCATGCGGTGGCGTACCTGCGGCGGCAGGTTGGGGCGGTGCTCGCAATCGATACAGCCGCCGCCGCTGAATTCCAGCAGGTCGGTTTCGACGGTCCAGTATTCGCCGGGCTGCTCCGAGGGCTGCAGTGTGCCGTTGAAGATGTACCAGGTGCGCGCGCCGGTTTCGTCGAAGCCGTAGAAGGCGCCCGACAGAATGCCCTGCTGCATTTCGATGCTGAAACCGCTGCCGGAACGTTGCGGGTCGTACCAGAAGCCGGAGCGCGGGTAAGGCCGCTCGCTGGACACGGGACAGCCCTCGCAGGGCGGCACGCGCGGGCCGGTGTCGGCCAGGGCTGGGCTGGTGAGGATTGCCAAGGCAAAAAGAATCAGGACTCGGAAAAGTACGTTCATGATGTTCTCCTGTGGGGGCTCGCGTGCTCAGCGCGCCGGAAAGCGAACGACAGGCAGGCAAGGCGGTGACGTACCGCCTTGCCTGCATAAGCTCAGGGGCAGCCGGTGTAGCCGCTGGCGACCCCTTGCGGTCCGTAGCCGCCGCAGCCGGCTGTGTTGCAGGCCTGAACGCGCAGATAGGTGATGCCGCTTGTGCCCAGATTTATGAGGGCAGAAGGGGTTGGCCCAGAATACGCCAAGGTCGGGTTGGTGAAGTTCGACGAGGTGGAGCGCGACAGCCGATAGTGCGTGGCACCGCTGAGCGCGGGCCAGTCAACCATGGTCTGGCCGTCGCACGCGGCGGGGTAAGCCGAGGGCTCGCCTGTCGGCGCAGGGGGTGGCACGGCATCGGCTACCCAGTTCGAGGCATTGGACATCAGTGAGCCCTCGAGGGCGCTGCTCATGTTCTTGTGTGCCGTGCCCGTGGGCTGACCCTGGTAGCTCAGCGCAGGGTTCGACCAGCGCGGTAGCCGCACCACCGGCTGCAGGGCAGGGTTGGGCTCCCACGGCACGAAGTCGCAGCCGTGCGAATTGGGTAGCCCGTTCTGATAATGGATGCCCGTGTAGCCGCCCATCATGGTCTGCCAGTTGCAGGCCGGGCGGTTGGCCAGGCCGCGCGCATGGGCGGGCACCCGGCTGAGGTCGTCTTCATGTCCACCCCCCAGCACGTGGCCGATCTCGTGCAGGGCCGTCAGGTCGCCAAGTGCATAGGTGTCTGTGGAAACTGCGATGGGTTGTCCCAAATCGCCGGTGCCCGTGGCAAAGCCTCCGATTCGACCGAGTGTCGAACCGAGTGGCGAGCACTCGGTGTAGCTCGGCTCGGCGGTGACCAGAATCAGTACCACGTCCGCGAAGTAGTCCGCGCGCTTCGCATCGACGAATTGGAAGGGCGATTGGCGACTCTGAGCACGTAGTCTCGCTTGCACCGGGCACCTCGCCCCGGACACCAGATTGCGATTGGGCTCGGTGTCCGGCGCGAGCACGTCGACCCCCGCCAAGCTCAGGTACTTGTTGCTCGACACTCCACTGCTCGCCAGGCTTTGATTGAACTGCGCCACGATGTTGTTGGCCAGCAGGTTGACGTTGTTGCGGGCGTCCACGGCCTGGGTGTACAGCACCAACAGCCGGACATTGCCGCCGCCCGTGCTTTTGGCTGAGGCCGTCGCCGTGGATGCCTTCGTCGGCAGCCGCGGCGCGAAGTCGCGAAGGCCGGCGGGCGTTGGGCCGAACTTGGCGGTCATCGCAGGGCCTTCTTCCGGCATTTGGGGCAGGCGCGCCGAGTCGATGGCCGACAATCGGTAGTCCGCGCGGGCTTCGCCCTGCAGGATGTAGGTCACGCCTTCGCTGAGGATCCGCCCCAACAGTGTTTCGCCCTGCAGGCTGAGGGTGACCAGCGAGGATTCGTCACCGTCCAGCGTGCCGGACCAGGTGAGAACGCCATCGTCCGACTCGTGGACTGTGTCGAGGCTGAGCCAGCGGTCGGGCTTGCTGAAGGGCAGATCGACCTTGAAACGCAGGCCGGCGATGGGCCGCTGCGAGGTTTCACCGTTGCGAGCCGAAGCGGGCGTGGCGCTGCCGATCAATGAATTCGGGTCGAACTGCAGCGGATACTCGGCAAGGAAGACCTCGCCGTAGTGCTGGGCGAGTTGCGCGTGGCGCGCCGGTGTTTCTTCGCCGATCTGAAAGAGCTTGAGCGACAAGGCTTCGCCCTTGGGCTCAGCTGCGGATTGCGATAATGCGGGGGGCGGGGCGATGGCGGCCAGCAAGAGGAGTGCAGCCAGAGGCTTTCGCATGGACAGGGTCTCTCAACAAAAATAAGGAAGGTGTGGAATGGAACGCAGCATTACCGGATACTCGGGTGCTGCGAGCCGAAAAGTAGCACGCCGAATCAGTAATGTGAGATTTTCGTCGAAGCGCGCCGCAAGCGCGGTGTGCGTCACTTCGCGACTTCGCGATCCTATCGAAGCGCTCACAGTACCCACCATTCCAGAACCCCGAGGACCAGACAAAAGCGCCTCGCCCGCATCCCGCCGCCCGGCAATGCGGTTTGCGGGTGTGTACGCACGAGTCAGAGGTCTACAAACCGCCGGTGTCGCGAACCCATTGAATGCCGCCGCTGCAGCCCCAGCCGCTACACTTGCGCAACCCCCGCGTGCACCGCGCCCAGCGCGCCGTGGCACGCAGCCCCCAGCCCCCGGAGATCCGCGTGAGCGAAGTGCAGTCCAGCCCCGAGCACGACCACGACCCCGTTGCTGCGGCTCCCGTCGTCAGGCGCAGGCGCGGTCGCGCTGCCCTGGTGCTGATCTTGCTGCTGCTGGCTGCGGCGGCCGCCGCGGCGGGCTATGTCTATTTCGAGCTGCAGCGTGCGCGCAGCGCCGCCACGGACGGTGAAGGTTGGCGGCGCGAGGCGGAAGCGCTGAATGCGCGCCTGGTGGCCCTTGATCGTCAGCTGGGTCAGCTTGATGCCGGGCGGCGCGGGCTGGACGAGCGCATCGGCGAGGTCGCCAGCAATCAGCGTGTGATCCGCCAGGAGCTGCTGGGCATGGGCGAGCGCGCGGCGACCATAGAAGACGCGGTGGCGCGGCTATCGGATCAGCGCCTGCGCGGCGAGACCACGCTGAAGCTCAACGAGATCGAGGGCCTGCTGGTGCTGGCCGAGCAGCGTCTGCAATTGGCGCGCGACCCCGAGGGTGCGCGCACCGCCCTGCGCCTGGCGGCCTCGGCGCTGGAGACACTTGAGGACCCGTTGTACGCGGGCCTTGCGCTGCCGCTGCGCGTCGAACTGCAGCTGCTGCAGCAACTGCCGGCCGACCCGCTGCCGCAGCTGCGCGAGCAGCTTGCTGCCGCGCTGGCGGCTGCACCCACGCTGCCGCGCCGGCCGCTGCAGAGCGCATCGGTCGGCGCCGACAGCCGTGCGCCGGGTCGCCTGCAGCAGGCCCTGTCCGAGCTGATCACCGTGCGTCGTCGTGGTGAGGCCTCGGAAACGCTGTCCGGCAGCGCGCGCGAAGCAGCGCTGGAAGCCCTGCAGCTGGATCTGCGCTCCGCTCTGCTGGCCGCCGAGGCGCGAGATGCACAGGGCGTGGCAGCCGCGCTTGCACGCGTGCAGCCGCTGTTCGAGCGCCTGTTCGACCCCGCCGATGCGCGCGTGCTCGCGATCACCGACGGCTTGCAGCGCTTGGACGTCGCAGCGCTGTCGCCATCGCTGCCGGCCTTGGGCACCAGCCTTGCCGAACTGCGCTCGCTGCGCGGTAGCCGCCAGCGCTTGGCGCCCCCGGCGGTGGATTCGCTGCGCGCGCCCGCTGACGATGCGGCCGCTGTGATACCGCCCGACGGTGCCCAACAGCCTGAGTCCGCGCCGGAGCTTCCAGAGGCGGCGGTCCAAGCAGCACCCGCGGCTTCGTCGGTTTCTTCTTCGCCTGCGCAGCCCATCGAACCTTCGCCCGAGCAAATCGAGCAGCCCGAACTCGAGCAGCCCGAACAACCCGAACTCGAGCGTCCCACCGATGAGGATGATGGCCGATGAAGGGCTACCGCCTGCTGCTGTGGAGCCTCGGCCTCGCTGCGCTGGGCGCGCTTGTCTACGGCCTGCTCGCCGAGGACCCCGGCTACCTTCTGCTCGAATGGCGCGACTACAGCATCGAGTCCACCGCCGTCGCCGCACTCGCGCTGGTGCTCGCGGGCTGGCTGACGCTGCGGGTGCTGATGGCGGTCGTGCTGTGGCCGCTGCGGGCCTGGAAGCGGCACGGCGAGCGCACGGCCCGCCGGCGCTTGGCGGATGGCCTGCGCGCGGCCCAGCGCGGTGAGCACGCTACGGCGCTCAAGCTGCTGAACCGCGCGGCGCGGCGCGCCCGTTTCCGCGTGCCCGCGCTGATCGCGGCGATCGACAGCGCCCGCGCGCTGGGCGACGAGGGCGCCGAGCAGCGCGCCTTGGTCACCCTGGACGAGGTCGAACCCGAAGCCGCCCGCCAGGCGAGGGCAGCGGCCCTGCTCGCGACCGGCCACAGCGGTGCCGCGCTTGCATTGCTGCGCGGCGCCTCTGAATCGCCGGCCCCCGCCTTGCGCCTGCTGCGTATCGATGCCGCGCTGGCCGAAGGTGAGGCCAGCGCCGCACTGACCGATCTGAAGGCCTTGAAGGCCAGCGGCGCCTGCCTGCCGCCCGCACTGGAGTCCGAAGTGCGATGCGCGGGGCTGCGCCTCAGCCCTGATCTGGCCGTGCTGCAGCAGCGCTACTCCGAACTGCCTCGCGCAGCGCGCGCCGAGGCCGCAATTGCCGCGGCGTTCAGCGCGCGCGCGCGCAGCTTCGATGCGCCGGCGCTTGCCGACGATGCGCTGGAGCACGCCTTGGGCAAGCAGTGGAACGAGGGCCTGGTGGCCGACTACGGCCGCGCCGGCGTCGACAGCCAGCGCGAGCGCATCCGCATCGCCGAACAGTGGTTGGTCGACCATCCGGACAGCGCGGCCCTGCAGCTGGCGCTCGGCCGGCTGTGCCGAATCGACGGCCTCTGGGGCAAGGCCGAGGCCCACCTGCTACGCGCCAGCCACGGTCCGTTCGCCGCGGACGCCTGGGAAGAACTCGCGTTGACGCTGGTCGCGCAGGGCGAGGAACTGCGCGCGCGTCAGGCCCTGCAGAACGCACTGGCGGCGCAGCGCGGCCAGGCCGTCTGCACACTGAGTCAGCGCCCGCGCAGTCTGGCCGGCGGCGCCAGCGAAGCGATCGAACGGCGCAGCTCGATGGGCGTGCCCCTGCTGGCCGATGGCAGTACGCCCGAGGCGAACTGAGCGCGTGTCTGCGGTCTGGGCGAGCCCAGGCATGCGCGAGTGAAGCAGCAGCGTTGGGAAGCGCTGTCGCCCGCGGCTTCAGGGCGGTCTGTCCGGGGCGCAAAGTCGACACTCAAGCGAGGCTTGCAGAGCTGGTAGATGCGCTGCGCTTATCTACCCTACGAACGCGGGAGACGCCTTGGCCGGATCGAAGCCGGCAGGCGCGCAACGTGCTGCGGGCTGCGTTGCATGCACGGCGTCGCTGGTGGTGATGCGAAGCCAGGAGCGACGCACAGGGGCCATTGGCTTCGTTGCAGGCGAGGCGTCACTGGTGGTGATGCGAAGCCAAAGGCGACGCACAGGAGCCCGCGGCTTCGTTGGCGGCGCGGCGTCACTCGTGGTGATGCGAAGCCAAGTGCGACGCACAGGAGCCCTCGGCTTCGTTGGCGGCGCGGCGTCACTCGTGGTTGTAGGTGGATAAGCGCAGCGCATCCACCAGCGCGTCCTGTGGAAGCCGCGCGCCAAACAAAGACAAGGGATCTGCAGGCACGCTCTGAGCGCGGGCCGCACCGGTCCTGCGTCACCGATCGCCGCGGGCCCCGCTGAGCTGCAGGTGGATGCGCAGCGGCGGACGGTTTCGAAGCTCTGCGTGAAGCCGCACAACCCGGCCGCTGTCACTTGCCCGCGACACCCACCTGGGCGATGCTCGCCCGCTTGCCCGGGGGGAGCCGGGCGTTTTTCCGGGAATCCGCATGATCCGTCTGTTTCGAGCGAGCTTCGCCAGCGCTGCGCTGGCCGTTCTGCTGTCGCTGTCATCCGCACCCGTTGCGGCCCAAGCCGGCGAGTCCGCCGAAGGTCTGTGGCGTTGGAGTGAGGAGGCCGCCATCCAGCGCAGCAGCGAGCCCCGGCGCATAGTTCCTCAGAGTTACCGTACCGCGACCCTGGATCTCGACACCCTGTCCAGCCTGCTCGCCGACATCCCACACGAAGACAGCATCGACGTCGCGAACAGCGACCGTGAGATCAGCCTGCCGCGGCCCGACGGCAGCTTCGAGCGTTTCCGCATCGTCGAGTCGCCGATCATGGCGCCCGAGCTCGCGGCCAAGTTCCCGGAGATCCGCACCTATCTCGGCCAGGGCATCGACGACCCGACCGCCAGCCTGCGCTTCGACCTCAGCAAGCAGGGCTTCCGGGCTCAGGTCATCGGCTGGCGCGGCAGTTACTACATCGATCCGTTCCAGCCGCGCGATACCGAAAGCTATGTGGTCTATCGCAAGGCCGATGCGCCCGACGACGGCGAAGAGCTGCGCTGCGGCGTCACCGGCGAAGCCTTGCCCAAGGATCTGCCCAACTTCCAGCAGAAGGGCAGTGTGCCGAAGTTGAGCTCGGGCACGGTTCGCCGAACCTACCGGCTGGCGATGGCCGCCACCGGCGAGTACACCGTGTTCAACGGTGGCACGGTGGCCGATGGCCTGGCCGCGATCGTCACCACCATGAACCGTGTCAACGGCATCTACGAGCGCGAGCTGTCGGTGCGCATGGTGCTGATCGCGAACAATGATCTGATCATCTACACCGACGGCAACACCGACCCGTACACCAACAACAGCGGCACCACCATGCTGGGCCAGAATGTCACCAATCTGAACAACGTGATCGGCTCGGCCAACTTCGACATCGGACACGTCGTCAGCACCGGTGGCGGTGGTGTGGCCAGCCTGGGTTCGGTCTGCAGCGCTTCCAACAAGGCCCGCGGCGTTACCGGCTCGGGATCACCGGTGGGCGACCCCTTCGATGTCGACTACGTTGCGCACGAGATCGGCCACCAGTTCGGCGGTCGCCACACCTTCAATGGTTCTGGTAACGGCTGCGGTGGCAATCGTTCCGCTACCGCTGCCTATGAGACGGGTAGCGGCATCACCATCCAGGCCTACGCCGGCATCTGTGGCGCCGACAACCTGCAGCCCAACAGCGAGCAGTACTTCCATCGGGTCAGCCTGAACGAGATGCTGACCTTCAGCACCACCGGCGGCGGTGGGAACTGCGGCACCACCAACGCCACCGGCAACACGCCGCCAGCCGTGAGCGCACCGGCAAGCATCACCATTCCCGGCCGCACGCCCTTCGAGCTCACGGCCAGCGGCAGCGATGCCAATGGCGACACCCTGACCTGGTTGTGGGAACAGTTCGATCTGGGGCCCGCCAACCCTGCGGGCTCGATCACCGATACCGGCAGCGGCCCGCTGTTCCGCTCGTTCACGCCGACGCTCTCACCCAGCCGCGTGTTCCCGAGCTGGCGTTACATCCTCAACAACGCCAATGTCGCGCCCGCGACCGCGGCGCTGCCGGGCACGACTTCGCCGAGCTACCTGACCGCCGAGGTGCTGCCCAGCATCAACCGCACGCTGAATTTCCGCGTCACCGCGCGCGACAACCGCGCCGGCGGCGGCGGCACCAATGAGGCCAGCACCGCCGTGACCGTGGTCGCGGCGGCCGGGCCGTTCGCGGTGACCACGCCGAACACGGCGCTCAGCTGGGCCGCCGGCAGCACGCAGACCGTCACCTGGGATGTCGCCGGCACGACGGCCAATGGCATCAATGTCGCCAATGTGCGCATCACGTTGTCGCTGGACGGTGGTCTCAGTTGGCCGATTGAACTGGCCGCCTCCACCGCCAACGATGGCAGCGAGAGCGTAAGCATTCCCGCGGGCACGCCGGCGAGCACCCAGGCGCGGGTGCGCGTGCAGGCGGTCGGCAACATCTTCTTCGATGTCAGCGACGTCAACTTCAGCATCACCGGCGTCAACACCGCCCCCAGCGTGACGGTGACAGCCGCGCTCAGTACCCGCCAGGGCAGCCCGACCGCCAGCGCCAACGTGGCAACCGTCAGCGATACCCAGGATGCCGCCGGTAGTCTGACCCTGGCCGTCAGCGGCGCGCCGCCCGAGCTCGACGTCAGCGTGCAGAACAACAGCGGCACGGTACGACTGTCGGCGACCGCCAGCTGCGAGCTGGTCGCGCCGGGCGGCAACCGTGCGTATCCGCTGCAGCTCACTGTGACCGACAGCGACGGCGCCAGTACGGCAGCCCAGATCGTGGTCAACGTCTCGCGCAATCAGGTGCCCACCTTGGGCAACTATGCGAACCAATCCCTGCCGCGCAGTGGCAGCGTAGTCGTCACACCAAGCGCCGCGCCGGCAGACGCCAACGGCAATCTGGTCGGGGTGAGCGTCAATCCATCCACGCTGCCGGGTGGCGGCACGCTCAGCGTTGCGGCCAATGGGCAGGTTTCGATCGCGGTAGGAGCGACCACGCCGTTTGCCACCTACCCGATCGAAGTGGAAGTGCTGGACAGCTGCGGCGCCAGCGAGCGTCGACGCTTCGATCTGGTTGTCGATGGCGCGCCGCCCACAGTCGTGCTGACCGAGAGCGGCGGATTGACAGCGGTGAGCGAGGCCGGCGCCACCGACAGCTACACCGTGGCGCTGAGCCAAGCGCCCAGCGCTACGGTCAGCTTCACCGCCACGCCCGACGCGCAGCTGCAGCTCAGCCCGAGCAGCCTGCAGTTCACCACGGCCAACTGGAACACACCGCAGACGATCACCGTCAGCGCGGTCGATGACAGCGTGGTCGAAGGCCCGCACACCGGTATGATCACCCACAGCGTCAGCGGCGGTGGCTACAGCGGCGTCAGCGTGCCGTCGATCACGGTGAACATCGCCGACAACGACACCGCAACGCTGAGCACGGCCCCCGTGGTGCTGGCTGAAGGCGACAGCGGCACCACGCCGTTCACCTTTACCCTGCAGTTGGACGGTCAGGTCGCCGGCGGTTTCAGTGTGGTCTACAGCACGCGCGCCGACACCGCCATCGCCGGTGAGGACTTCATCGCGAGCAGCGGCTCCGTCACTTTTGATGCCAGCCTGAACCCGTCTCGCACCGTGGTCGTGCAGGTGATCGGCGACACCGAAGCCGAAGCCGACGAGCGCTTCTTCCTTGATCTCGCGACCACCCGCGCCGGTGTGATCCTGAGCCCGGCGTCCGTTGTCGGCGAGATCGTCAATGACGACTTCTTCGCCGATCTGCGCCTGCGCCTGTCGCGTCTGCCGGGCATGATCAGTGCGGGCGAGACCCTGACCTACGTGGTCGATGTCGACAACCTGAGCACGGTGCTGGCAGTGCCTGCAGCCGAACTCGCTCTCGCAGCCGCAGACGAGCTTGAACTGCTCGGCTGGACCTGCAGCGCCACTGCCGGCTCCAGCTGTTCGGCCGCCAGCGGCAGCGCTGGCTTGCCGACCCTGGCCTTGGGCGCCGGCGGCAGCGCGCGCATCGAGATCGAAGTTCGGGTCGCAGCCGGCACCCCCGCCGGTACTCGCTTCGAGAGCACGGCCTCAGTCGGCCCTGTCGCGCCCTTCGTGGACCCGCAGCCGGCCAACAATGCGGTAACGATTCAGAACGAAGTCGGCGTGGACGGCGTATTCAGCGACGGCTTCGAGTAAGCCGTACGCGGAACCCCAACGCAGAAGGGCAGGCCGCAAGGCGTGCCCTTCTGCGTTGCAGCGGCTCGGCTACCAGCTGCCGACGTTCGGCATCGACACCCAGGGCTCGACCGGCGTCAGCGCCTCGCCTTTCTGCAGCAGCTCGACCGAGATCAAGTCCGGGCTGCGTACGAAGGCCATACGCCCATCGCGCGGCGGGCGGTTGATGGTGATGCCCTGCGCCTGCAGATGCGCGCAGGTGGCGTGGATGTCGTCGACGGCGAAGGCGAGGTGGCCGAAGTTGCGCGCGCTGCCATACGCCTCATCGTCGTAGTTGAAGGTCAGCTCGACCTCGGCCTCGGGGTTCTCGGGCGCACCGAGATAGACCAGGGTGAAACGACCCTGCGGATAGTCGCGGCGACGCGTTTCGATCAAGCCGAGGCCGCCGCACCAGAACTTGAGGGAAGCGTCGAGGTCGCGGACGCGGATCATGGCGTGGAGGTATTTCATGTTGGGCCGGGATTCGTTATTCGGGATTCGGGATTCGAGAGTAGCGCCAAGCGGCGATGCGGGGGGCAAGTCCGCAGAACTCTGAGCAAAGCGCTGGACGGGAGACCACGGCGCGCCCAAACGCTTCGGCTCTTACGAATCCCGAATCCCCACTCCCGAATCCCGGCATCACAAAAACAAATCCGGCATCAGCGGATGCCCCGGCTTCACCGCATAGCCTTCGAAGTCGGTGACGCCGTGGATGCGCAGCACGTCCTCGTCGATCAGGAACTGGCCGTTCAGGCGCGCGGCCGGCGTGCACAGCACCGCGTGGGCGGCGTCGGCGACGATCTCGGGACTGCGGCAGCCGTCGTGATCGACGCCGGGAATCATGTTCAGCGCATCGGTCAGGATCACCGTCTTCGGCCACAGCGCGTTCACCGCCACGCCCTGCGGGCCGAATTCTGCGGCCAGCCCCATCGTGGCGAGACTCATGCCGTACTTGGCCATGGTGTAGGCGGTGTGCGGCGCGAACCAGCGCGGGTCGAGGTTGGGCGGCGGCGCCAGCGTCAGGATGTGCGGGTTGGAGGACTTCAGCAGATGCGGCAGACAGGCCTGGCTGCACAGAAAGGTGCCGCGCGCATTCACCCCATGCATCAGGTCGTAGCGCTTCATCGGGGTGTCCAGCGCGCCGCGCAGCCAGATCGCGCTGGCATTGTTCACCAGGATGTCGATGCCGCCGAAGCGTTCGACCGCAGCAGCCACCGCCGCTTGTACATCGTCCTCCTCGCGGATGTCGCACTTCACCGCCAGCGCCTGCCCGCCCGCTGCGACCACCGCTTCCGCCGCGCTGTGGATCGTGCCCGGCAGCTTCGGATTCGGCACCGACGACTTCGCCGCGATCACCACATTCGCCCCATCGCGCGCGGCGCGCAGCGCGATCGCAAGCCCGATGCCGCGCGATGCGCCAGTGATGAACAGGGTCTGGCCTTTGAGGGACATGGGTTGGTGCTCCGTAGGTCGGGTGAGGGGCTTGGAGTGTAGGGCGCGCGCTGTCGGGCTGGTGTGGCCTTTGGGATTCGGGATTGGGGATTCGGGATTGGGGATTCGTCAGAGCCTTGCGCATCGGCAGTCTGGGGGCGTTCGCACCCTGCCTGCGCCCGACACCCAAGGTAGGATGGGCCAAGCGCAGCGCGGCCCAACGGCGCAGCGGAAGGCGCTCGCCGCGATGCCGACACTGCGAGCGGCTCAGCGCCGAACCGAATCCACGGCCACCATTGAGTGCTGTGACGGCGGTGTGCGCCTCTGCGCCTACCCGACCCCGATGGCCCAGCGAACCTACCCGCTCAGCTGCGCGGCAGCGACGCCGCCACATCCCGGAACGCCGCCAGCGCGGCTTCGAGATGCTCAATGATCTCCTGCTGCAGCACATCCGGCGGCGGCAGGTTATCAAGGTTGTCGAGGCTGTCGTCCTTCAACCAGAAGATGTCCAGGCTGGCCTTGTCTCGCGCCATCAGTTCGTCGTAGCTGAAGAACCGGAAGCGCTCGCTGGCCACGCGCTCGTGGCGGTTCTCGGGCTGATAGCAGCTGATGAAATCCTGCAGTGGCGCAAACACTCGCCGCAATGCGAATCCCGCAACAGGTCCCCGCCTGCGTGAATCCCGTGGCCGAGTTCAACGCGCGCCCATTCCAATTCCGGGCGGCCTGGGAGGCCGCGACGTTGGGGTGCGCCTGCGGCTTACCCCAACCTACAAAACGCCGGCACTCCCAAACGCTCTGCGCGTGGGTCGGGTTGGAGCGGCGCAAACACTCGCCGCGATGCCCATCCCCCGAGAGGTCCCGCGCTTGCGTGAAACCTGCGGCCGAGTTCAACGCGCGCCCTCTTCAATCTCGGGGCGGAGAGGGAGGCTGCGACGTTGGGGTGCGCCTTTGGCTTACCCCAACCTACTTGGCCCATTCGGGGTCGTTACTCTGCACTCCTTCCTCGCTCGCTTTCCCCCACACTTCGTCCATGCACCTCACCGTCCGCAACCTGTCCCGCCGTTTCGGCGAAACATCCGTCCTCGATGGCCTGGACCTTGATCTTGCGGCCGGCGAGTGCGTGGCTCTGGTTGGGCGCAGCGGCGCGGGCAAATCGACGCTGCTGCATCTGGTGGCGGGCATCGATCGGGCGGATGGCGGTGAGATCCGCTTCGACGATGCGCGGATGGATACGCTCGACGAAGCCGCGCGCACCCGCTTCCGGCGTCAGCATCTGGGCCTGGTGTTCCAGAGCTGGAACCTTGTGCCCAGCCTGTCGGCGCTCGACAACCTGTGCCTGCCGCTGGAGCTGGTCGGCATTGGCGGTGCGGAAGCGAAGCGTCGCGCGCAAGCCCTGCTTGGGCAGCTCGGCCTGGGCGAGCTGGCCAAGCGCTTTTCGGACGAGCTCTCCGGCGGCCAGCAGCAGCGCGTGGCGGTGGCGCGTGCGCTGGTGCATCGGCCGTCGGTGCTGTTGGCGGATGAGCCCACCGGCAGCCTGGATGCCGACAGCGCGGCGGCGGTGATGCGACTGTTGATCGGCGCCTGCCGCGAAGCCGGCGCCAGCCTGCTGCTGGTGACGCACGCGGCCGAGGTGATGGGCCAAGCCGATCGTCTGCTGCGCGTGCAGGACGGTCGGCTGGTGCCGGCTTGAAGCGATGACGAAGCGAGTCGTACTCACGCTGTGGAACGCGCACCGCCGCGCGCCGGGCCAGGCTCTGCTGATGCTGCTGGGTCTCGCACTCAGCGTCGCGGTGGTGGTGGCGATCGATCTGGCGGTGGACTCCGCGCGCGGCGCATTTCTTGAATCGCGGCGTGCACTGTCGGGTTCGGCCACGCACCAGATCACCGCGGACGGCGGCGAAGTGCCGATGCGCCTGCTGGCCGAGCTGCGCGCGCAGGGGCTTTGGCGCAGCGCGCCGCTGATCGAGCGCGAAGTGCTGCATGCCCGCAGCGGCGCGCGCCTGCGCCTGCTCGGGATCGAACCCTTGAGTGAATCCGCGCTGCGGCCCTGGCTGTCCGGCCGCGTTGGCGGTAGGCCCGACGGCAACGCGGCGACGCTGGACCCGGGCGCCCTGATCGGTCGCCGCGATTCGGTCCTGCTGTCGCAGCGCCTTGCCGCGCGCCTGGATGTCAGCGCGGGTGATGCACTCGCGCTCAGCGTGGACGGCCGCAGCACTGAGCTGCGCGTGCTGGCCCTGCTGCCTGACGACAGCCTGCCGACCGGCAGCGGCGACTGGCTGCTGGCCGATATCGCCGCGGCCCAGGCCACGTTCGGCATCGATGGCTACACGCGCGTCGATCTGATTGCGGATGAAGCGCGCGCCGCCACAATCGCCGCGTCGCTGCCGCTGGGCCTGCGTCTCGTCGCCACCACCGAACAGGACACCCAGCTCGCCGCCATGAGCGGCGCGTTCGAGATCAACCTGAAGGCACTCAGCCTGTTGGCGCTTTTGGTCGGCGTGTTCGTGGTGTTCCAGACGTTGAGCTTTCTCGCCCTGCAGCGTCGACGATTGATCGGTCTGCTGCGTGCGCTGGGCGTGTCGAATCGCGAACTCGGCGCGTTGATGCTGGGCGAGGCCGCGCTGGTCGGCGTGCTTGCCGCCGGCATCGGTATTGCACTCGGCATCGCGCTGGGCAGCGTCCTGCTGCAGGGCTTGGCGCGCAGCTACGGGGAGCTGTTCTATCGGGTCGAAGTCAGCGCGCTCAGCCTGTCGCCGCTGCTGTTGGCGAAGGCCGCCGCGCTGGCGATCGCGGGCGCGCTGGTGGCCGTGCTGCTGCCGCTGCGCGACGCGCTGGGCGTGCCGGTGCTGGACGCACTCGGCCGCGACAGTGCCGGCCTGCGCGCGCCCGAGCAGCGCCTGCGCGCGCTGCTGCTGCCGGCCGTGCTGCTGTTCGCCGCCGGACTCGCGCTGATCCTGTTCGGGCCACAGGGACTGTTCTGGGGCTTCGCAGGTCTGTTCGCCTGCCTGATCGCCGCGCTCGCCCTGATTCCGTGGGGCGCCGGCCATGTGCTGGGCGCGCTTGAGATCGCATTGCGCAGCGCCCCGGTGCGCTGGCGCTGGCTGCTGGCCGGCACGCGCCGCACGCTGGGTCGCACCGGCATCGCGCTGGCCGCGCTGTCGCTGGCGATCGCGACCGTGATCGGCATGAGCAGCATGATCCACAGCTTCCGCGAGGCGCTCAGCGTGTGGATCGACCGCAGCCTGCAGGCGCAGGTGTATCTGTCGTCAGGTGGCCGCAGCGCGCTGCCGGAAGGGTTGGTCGAAGCCGCAGCAGCGCTCGAAGGCGTCGAAGGCATCGGTCTGAACCGCCGCAGCCAGCGCCTGCCGGAAAGTGGCCCGCTCGAAGTCGTCGGCCTGCAGCTGCCCGCGCAGGGCCGTAGCGGTTTTGAACTGCTCACGGGTGGCGATGATCCCGAGCTTTGGACGCGCTTCGAGGCCGGTGAAGCCCTGATCAGCGAGCCGCTGTCGCAGCGCCTGCAGCTTGCTGTCGGAGATCAGATCAGCTTGCCCACACCGCGAGGCGAGATCGACCTGCGCGTGGCCGCGATCTACCGCGATTACAGCAGCCCGCAGGGCGTGCTGACGCTGGGTCTTGCGCGCTATCAGCAGTTGTTTGGCGACCGCGCCGTTGGCGCGCTGGCGCTGTACGCCGCGCCCACCGAGGCCGCACGCCTGAAGACCGAACTCGAAGCGCTGATCGCCAGCCGCTTCGCTGAACACGCCGGCCTGCAGGTCGTCACCGCGGGCGAGATCCGCTCGATCAGCCTGGAAGTGTTCGCGCGCACTTTCGCGATCACTGATGTGCTGCGGCTGCTGGCGGGGCTGATCGCCGTGGTCGCAGTGCTTGGCGCGCTGTCGGCGCTGGCGATCGAGCGCAGCCGCGAGTTCGCTCTGCTGCGTGCGATCGGGCTGACCCCGGTCGAGCTGTCGCGCCTGCAGCGTGTGCAGGGCGGCGTGCTGGGCCTGATCGCCGGGCTGGCCGCGCTGCCGCTGGGCCTGGGCCTGGCGGTGCTGCTGATCGAAGTGATCAATCGACGCAGTTTCGGCTGGAGCATGCAGCTGGATCTGCCCTGGGCGCAGATCGCCAGCGCGATCGCGGTCTCGACGCTGGCGGCGGTGTTCGCGGCCTGGTGGCCGGCGCGGCGCAGCGCCGGCGCGGATCTGAGTCGTCAGCTGCGGGGGGCGGGGGCATGAATGCGACTGCGACAGTCCGAGGTCGGCGGCTGCTGCGCCTCGGCGCACTTGCACTGTCGACGCTGCTGGTGCTCATCGGCTGCACGCATGAGCCCCGCGATGCAGGCACCGCGGGTGCGGCGGGCTCAGGTGGTGAGGTCGAATCGAACGCCCTGGCCCCACTCGCCCGCACGCTGCAACTCGGTGACGACAGCGCCGGTTTCGACAGCGTCACTCCGCGCGCCTTGAGCTTTCCCGCCGACCACGGCGCCCACCCGCGCCATCGCATTGAGTGGTGGTATCTCACCGCGCGTCTTGAAGACTCGCAGGGCCGGCGCTTCGGTGTGCAGTGGGCGCTGTTCCGCTTCGCGCTGCGACCGGAAGACGCAGCCACGCGCGCCGACTTCGAGGGCGGCCAGATCTACATGCTGCACGCGGCGGTCAGCGATCTCGATCGCGGCGGTTTCCGCCATGTCGAGCGCTTCGCCCGCGGCGCTGCCGGGCTTGCTGGCGTCGAGACCTCGCCCTGGCGCGGCTGGCTGGGCGACTGCGTCGGCGAGTCGTCGGATCCGCAGCTGCTGTTTCCGCTGAAGCTCGACTGCGGCGGCGATAATTTCCGTTACCGGATTGAACTGTCCGAATCCGGCCCGCGCGTGCTGCACGGCGAGGGCGGCTTCAGCGCCAAGTCCGATTTGCCCGGTGCGGCGTCCTACTACTACACCTACCCGAATTTAAGCGCGCGCGGCGAGATCGAACTCGATGGCGAAGTCCTCGCGGTCGAAGGCGGTGCCTGGTACGACCACGAATGGACCTCAAGCCTGCTCGGCGACGATCAGGTCGGCTGGGACTGGTTCTCGCTGCGCTTCGATTCCGGCGATGCGCTGATGCTGTTCCACATCCGCGATCGTTCAGGTGCGGTCGTTTCCAGCCGCGGCAGCTTCATCCACGCTGACGGTCGGGTTGAGGCTTTCGCCGATGGTGTGGTTGAAGCGACACCGCAGCGGCTCTGGACCAGCGCGAAGACCGGCGTGCGCTATCCGCTCGGCTGGCGTCTGCGTTCGACGCGCTTCGACTTCGAACTCGAAGTGGACAGCGTGCAAGATGCGCAAGAGCTCGATACCACGGTGCGCTACTGGGAGGGCGCGATCGATGCGCGTGGAAGCGTCGGCGGCCGCGCCGTGCAGGGCGAAGGCTATCTGGAGCTGACCGGTTACGGCGAGTGAGCGGCACCAACCGCCGCTACGCCGCGACACCGTGGCGAGTGCGGTGATCTGCATGCGCGCGCGCGATCGACCCGCGTCGAAGACATCGCAGCGGCTGCCCACGAAGCCCGCATAGGGTGGGCCCTGGCCCACCGTGGCATTGATACTCGCCCCGGTGCACCCACCCCCGCTTCCCCCTTCCGTGCTTAGTTGGCAGCGCCTTGTGGATGCCGATGACCGGCGCCAGGGAATGGCTCATGGTGGGCCAGAGCCCACCCTATGGCCGACCGTGGCCTTTGCAGCATTCTCAGCCCTGAATCCTCGCTCACAGATGCGCGCGACCCGGATCATGAGCGGTGCATAGACCTAAGCAGGGCCAGCAACCCTGATCGTCAACCCGTCGCCGGCAGTGCGCAGCTCTGCAGAGTCTCCATGCTCGCCTGCGCCCACTGCTCGGCGGCCACCGGCTGCGGTGTCTGCGGAAACGCGATATGCGCCACCACGTTCTTGCGCGCGCTCTCGCGGATATTGGTCATGCCTTCGAAGCGCAGCAGCCATTGGTCTGCATCGCGGTAGATCACATCGATGGCCGGAGCGAACAGGCCGAGCATTCCGCTCAAGGACAGACGCAGCCGGCTGGCGGGTGCGCCGTCAACTTCGAGCGCTTCGACCTTGCTCAGACGAAAGCCGTAGCTGCGTGCACGCGAGGGCACCAGGAAGTCGATGGGCACACTTTCGCCGGCCTGCAGCTGCGTCCAGTGCTGGCGCAGGAAGGGCTCGAAGCCGGCGTCGACAACGATCGATTCCACGTCCTTGAGTGGCGTCTGCTGCGCGCGTTCGCCGGCGCCGCCGAACACGATCCAGGCCTCGCCCTCGCGGCGCAGGCCCTCGCGGTAGTCCAGCCGTGCGTCGATGAGCTCGAAGGCCGGTGCGAACGGTGGGTCGCCGTAGTCGACCTGCTTGCGCGCGAACGGCGTGCCATCGGCGCAACGGTAGAGCACAAGTCGTTCGCTCAGCCCCTCGCCGTTGCTGCGCAGCAGATGCTCCTCGACGTACAGCAGCGCGCCGCCCACAGGCGTCCGCGCCTCTCCGCGGTAGGCCAGCAGCGAGGCGCCATCTACCGGTTCAGGCCCCTGGGCGAGGGCAGGGCAGGTGCAGGCCGCAAGCGCACATGCAGCGATTAGATTTCGACGCAGTCGGGAGATCTTCATGGGGGAATGCTGAGGCACGGCACGTAACGGCGTGTGTAGGAGGCATGGCCCCCCGCGGGCGGGGCGAACACCGCAAGACGTGGCGAGTGTCCGGCGGGTCAAGACCCGCCCTACGTGGAGCGCGCGCGGGGCGCTGGATGTCGATCGGCGGACCAAGACCCGTCGCCACGCTACCCAACATCCGTCGCTACGCCTCCCGCACCTGTAGGGCGGATCTCGATCCGCCGCCGCCGCACGATCGGCTTGGCGTCAATCCGCGTTGAGCGTCGCCCAACACTCGTAGGGCGGATCTTGATCCGCCGCCGCCGCCAAAACCGCTACCACCACCGCTCCGGTGGATTGGGTCACGCCGCGTTGAGCGTCGCCATATCGATTACGAAGCGATAGCGCACATCGTTCTTCAACAGACGCTCCCAGGCCTGATTGATGTCGGCCATGGCGACCGTCTCAATATCGGCCAGCACACCGTGCTGTGCGCAGAAATCCAGCATTTCCTGAGTCTCGGCGATGCCGCCGATCAGCGATCCCGCAAGTCGGCGACGACGGCCGATGATGGCAAAGGGCTGCACCGGCAGGGCTTCTTCCGGCACGCCGACCAGCACCAGGGTGCCGTCGGTGCGCAGCAGATTCAGCGCACTGTTCAAGTCGTGAACCGCCGACACCGTGTCGAGAATCAGATCGAAGCGTCCGGCGGCCGCCTTCATTGCCTTGGCATCGGTGCTGACGAGGAAATCGTGCGCGCCCAGCTCGGCCGCGTCCGCGCGCTTGCGTTCGGAGGTCGAGATCACCGTGACCTCGGCGCCCATCGCGCGCGCCACCCGCACGCCGACATGGCCCAGCCCACCCAGGCCCATCACCGCGACCTTCCTGCCCGGCCCGCAGCCGAAGCGCTTCAGCGGCGAATAGGTGGTGATGCCGGCGCACAGCAGCGGCGCGGCGCGGTCCAGTGGCATGGCCTCGGGCACGCGCACCACGAAGGCCTGATCGACCGTGATCCGCTGGCTGTAGCCGCCGAAGGTCATGGTTTTGCGGTCTTGCTCGAAGCCGTTGTAGGTCATCGACGCGCCCGTGTCGCAGAACTGCTCCTCGCCTGCGCTGCACTGCTCACAGGTGCGGCAGGAATCAACCATGCAGCCGACACCGACGCGGTCGCCGACTTTGTACTTGTCGACTTTGGCACCGACCGCAGTCACATGGCCGACGATCTCGTGCCCCGGCACCATCGGAAACAGCGCCGGGCCCCAGTCCTCGCGCGCCTGGTGCAGGTCGGAATGGCAGACCCCGCAGTAGGCGATCTCGATCAGCACATCGGTGGGGCCGACTTCGCGGCGATCTACCTTGAAGGGCGCCAGCGGGGCTTTGGCGGAGGGGGCGGCGTAGGAGAGGGTGGGGTGGGGCATGGGCGATTCCTTGGGGAGATCCAGCCAAGAGAGTAGGGCATGGACGGTTAGGGTGGCGTGGTTCCAGAGCTCGGAACACGTTGGCAGACGGCGCTGCGCTCGGGGATGATCGCGCCTCTTTCCGTTTTCGCAGGACACCTTCGATGAAGCGCTTGCTGGTTCTTTCGCTGTTCGCCCTGATTCCCACCGCATCTGCCCAGGAATTCAGCCTCGACAAGATCGTGGTCACCGGCTCACGGCTCGACACCTACGGCCTGCCCGCCGTGAACATCGAGCGGCCCGCCGATTTCATCGCCCAGCGCGTGCGCGTGGTGAACGACAGCCGCTCGCCGGAGCTGCGCAACAAGGAAATCCTGGCAACGCTGCAACAGTTGCAGCGCACTGCGCGTCAGCTGGGCGGCGTCGAACTGTCGGTGGGCGAGGAGTACCTGAACACGCTGCGCCTCGACCCCGACACGCTGGAGCTGCAGTCCGATGACAAGCGCGCGGACACGAGCTTTCTGGACCTCTACATCGAGCGCCGCTTCGACCCCGATCGCCCCGCCGCCGACCAGATCCGCGAGCTTCGGGACTTCATCCGAGAAGCCCGTGTGGATGGCCGAAGCATCCTGGAGCCCAAGGGCGAGATCGCGCTGAGCCTGGTCAAGCCGGAACGCTATCGCGCCGAGATTCTCGCTGCGATTGCTGAGGAGCTGCAGCGCATTCGCGGGCAGTTTCCGCAGAGCTGCAAGCTCGATGTGCACGGCCTGGCCGGCCGCGTCGAATGGGTACGTGTCGGTACTGCTCAACTTGCGCTGTACATCGAGCACGAGATTGGGATGGCGGGGTGTGAGGGCTAGGGTTGGGGTGAGCTGCTTGCCCTCAGGTAGGTTGGACATAAATCCAATCGCGCGTCGCGTTTGGTTTTCGCGAGCTTCTGGCCTTTGCGGGCAGGAGCCCGCGCTCTTGAACGGGGCCCCTGGGGAGCGGCGGGAGGCGGTCGATCCGCCCGCAGGGTCGCCGGCAAGGATGCCGGCGAGGTTTTCGACAGGCCATGGAGGGCCTGTCCGAAAACCCCGACCGACTCACGCGTACCCTCTGCGCAAGGATGCGCAGAGGGCGCGGACGAGGGGTGCCCTTTCTTTGGCCTACCTTTCTTTGGGCACGCAAAGAAAGGTAGGTCGGGCAGCCCGCAGGGCTGACCGAAAGCTCTTGATCTCATCACCCCACAACGAAGCGACACCGAGGCGAGTGTGGAGCTCATGGTGGGCCAGGGCCCACCCTATGAAGGGTGCGCCGCGCGCCGCGTCGAAGGGCTGACCGAAAGCTCTTGATCTCATCACCCCACAACGAAGCGACACCGAGGCGAGTGTGGAGCTCATGGTGGGCCAGGGCCCACCCTATGTGGCTGACGTTCGCAGCGGGGCCGGCGGCCTATCGGCCAGTCGAACCTTCCATGCTCCAGCTGCTAGGACTCGCGCACACGCTCGGCAAAGAAGCGCAGCATCTGCGCCGAGGCGTCGGGGCCGGTCGGGTCGGTGTAGGTGCCGGCGGGATCGCCTCCTGACCACGCATGTGCCGCGCCGTGGGTGACCCAGTGCTCGGCGCTGATCCGGCCGTCCTGCAGATGTTGCGTGCGGGTGTAGTGGCGTCCCCCGTCGGCGATGCCCTGTTCCACCTTGGTCGTGGCGCGGACTGCCGGGTGGTTTCCGGTTTCACCAAGACTTTGCGCGACCACGCCGTGCCCGTTGTGCGGATGCACCGTGGTATCGCCATCGCCATGGAACACGATGGCCGGCACGCGCGCAGACGATGAAGACGTCGCCGTGGCGCCCACGCTGCGCCGACGTCCACCGGCTTTGCCGGTGCGCATGGCGGCAAACGCCGACGGCACGTCGCTGGCCAGCCCGATCGGCAGCCCGGAGTGCACACCGATCGCCGCGTACAGATCGGGGTGGGTGCTGGCCAACACCGCCGCCATCGCGCCGCCCGCGGACAGGCCGGCGACATAGACGCGGCGCGGGTCGAGTGCGTGCTCGGCGACGAGGTGGCGGGTCAGGGCGGCCAGCAGTGCGGGCTCGCCCTGCTCACGCTGCTGGTCGCCGCCGCGAAACCAGTTCCAGCAGCGGTTGCGGTTGCGCTGTGCCGACTGCTGCGGATAGGCGATCACATAGCCCTGCGCGCCGGCCAGACTGTTCATGCGCGTGCCAAGCGCGAAATCCTCGGCCGACTGCGTGCACCCATGCAGCATCAGTAGCAGCGGTGCCTGTCCGGGCTCAAGCCCGGCCGGGACGTAGAGCTTGTAGTCCAGTTCGCCGGTGGGGCCGCTGAAGCGTTCATCGCAGAACCGTGCCTGGACTGCCTCGGCCGACCTCGCACGCGGCGCAGGGCCCGGCTGTTCGCGCTCGACCACGCGGAATTCGCCTTCGAAGCAGTGCGCGGCAGAGGTCGCTGCTGCATCGGCCTGCGTTGCGGCCGCGCGTGCGTCGCCGGCGGCGTCATTGGCAGGTGTGCCGGCAGCGAGCCGCTGCTGCAGCACGCGGGTGGCTGCGACCAGGTCGCCGCTGCGCATCAGCCGCATGGCCTGCTGCATGCTCTCGTTCATCGGTTTCATGGGGCTTGTCCTGATCATTGGATTCGGTTCGCCAGCGCCGCCTTGACCTCGGCACTGGCCTGCAGGACACCCAGCACGACGATCGATTCGATCGTGTCGCTGGCGAGTTCGGGTGAGACGTCGGTGGCGATGCGGACGAGCCCCAGGGCCTGGATCCGCAGCCGCTGACCCCCGGCGCGCACGGCTTCGAGGTCGCTGCGGCCATAGTCCTGCAGACCCAGCACCAGGGTGCGCCGCGCCACGGTCTGGCGCAGCACTTCCGCATGCACTGTGAGCTGGTTGCGGATGGCGGTGCGGATGAAATCGCTGCGGTTCGAGTAGAAGCCTTCCTGCACCAGCAAATCGATCTGACCGAGGTCAACGACGCCGAGGTTGATGGTCATCTTCTCGCTTTCGGCAAGCGGGCGAGGGCGCGGCTCGGGCATCGGAGTGCTCGTTGGGAATCTGTAGGCCATCCTAGCACCATCCACATGGATGGTAATCAGGCCTTCAACCCGCGGTTCAGGCCCGCGGCGCATCGACCCAACGGCGCCGATCGACTCGCGCGCGGTCTTGCCGCCTCGATGTCCTGAACGGCGCAGGCTGCTTCGCTGGCGTCAGCGCACCCTTGGTGCTGCAGCGCACCGACCGCGTGGCGTCCCCTCCCCCAGGCTGCTGCAACAGGCACCCGCCTTGTCGCCCCCGTACGTGTTCGGGGGCATGCACTCTGGAGAACACCATGCACACACCGAACCCCGTACGTACGAGCGCCGCCAACGAAAATCACCCGATCGAGAGCGAGCGCGGGCATCCCGACATGGTCACCGGTCTGTTCCCTGACCGTATGAGCGCAGAACACGCCTACAACTCGATCACCAGCCGCGGCTATGACAAGGGCGATATCCATCTGGTGATGTCGGAAGGCACGCGCAAGGCGCACTTCTCCCACACCGATAACGTCGATACCGACCTCGGCAACAAGGCGGCTGAAGGCGCGGGTGTAGGCGGAGCGATTGGTGGCACAGTCGGCGCCATCGTCGCCGCTGTCGCTGCCGTGGGCTCCTCGGTAGTGGTTCCTGGCCTGGGCCTGGTCATCGCCGGTCCGATCGCTGCAGCGCTGGCCGGCGCCGGTGCCGGCGGACTGACGGGTGGTCTGGTTGGCGCCCTGGTGGGCTGGAACATCCCCGCCGAGCGGGTAAAGCTGTATCAGGACGGCATCGACAAGGGCGGCATCCTGATGGCTGTCAAGCCGCGTAACGCCGCCGATGCCGAACACTTCGAGCGTGAATGGAAGTCCAGTCAGGGCCAGAACGTCTATCGCTGAACCAGCGATCGGGGCGCCGCGTCGCGCCCTGATCGCGCGCGGCGCCACTTCGCGGGTTCCTCAGTCACACTCGGCGACACCGGAGCCCCTGACGCACCCCGTGTGTGTGTCGGGGCTCAGGCGCTGCTGCGCCAGAGTCTGCGTTATCGAGTGCGGGCCGGTACACGGCACGCGACGTCGGCAGAGCTCCGGCTGGCGTTCTGCAGACCTTGCCGAGGAATCAGCTTTGGATCTGAAAAGCGGCTACCCCTACTGGGCGGTCAAGAACGGTCTGATGTATGCGTTCCCCAAGCTGGACGCAGACCTTGGCTGTGATGTCGTGGTGGTCGGCGCGGGCATCACCGGTGCCCTGATCGCGGACGAACTGGCCGCCCACGGACACGAAGTCGTGGTGGTGGATCAGCGCGATGTCGCCTGGGGAAGCACCTCGGCCAGCACCGCCCTGCTGCAGTACGAGATCGATACCCATGCGATCGATCTCGCCAAGCGCTACGACGAAGCTGCAGCGCTGCTGGCCTACCAGTCCTGCCTGCAGGCGATCACCGAGATCGGCGACGTCGCCCGCGCCGTCGGTGATGTCGATTTCAGCCGCTGCGACAGCCTCTACTACGCCAGCAATCGCCCGGACGAAGCGAGCCTCGCCGACGAATTCGCGTGGCGCGCGCGCCACCGCTTTCCGGTGCGCTGGCTGGATCGCGCGGCGCTCAAGGACGCCTACGGCCTGAGCGCTCCCGCCGCCATCCTGAGCACGGTCGCCGCCCGGGTGGATCCGTACCGGCTTGCCTCACGACTGCTACGACGCATGCAGCGCAACGGTACCCAGGTGTTCGATCGAACCGAGGTGACGTCCATTGCCGCGACCACGCGCTCGGTGCAGTTGACGACCTCCAGCGGTGTATCGATCCGGGCCAAGCATGCGGTGATCGCCAGCGGCTATGAATCGCAGCGCTGGCTGCGTCAGCGCGTTGCGCAGAACCTCAGCAGCTACGCCTATATGAGCGACCCGATCGACCGTGCCGAGTTGGGATGGCTGGCCAACACCTTGCTGTGGGAGTCCGCGCGACCCTATCTGTACCTGCGCAGCACCGGCGACGGGCGGCTGCTGGTCGGCGGCGAGGATGATGATCGTGATATCCCGGCGCGGCGTGATCGCAGGGTCGACCGCAAGGCCGCGACCCTGCAGCGCAAGGTGGGTCGGCTGCTGCCGCAGCTGGAGGCGCGACCCGCCTTCGCCTGGGCCGGCACCTTCGCCGAGACGAAGGATGGCCTGCCGCTGTTCGGCCGCCACCCGCAGTACGGCCCGCGCGTGCTGTTCGCGCTGGCCTACGGCGGCAACGGCATCACCTACAGCATGCTTGGCGCAGGCCTGCTGCGCGCACAGATCGAGCGGCGGAAGCATCCCTTGACCCGGCTGTTCGCGTTTGAAAGGCTGGGCTGAAGCTCAGCTCAGCTCAGCTCAGCTCAGCTCAGCGCAGTTTTGATCAGCGCCCGGCTGCCAGCATGCGATGCATGCGCTGGTAATCGCGGCGGTACTGACCGGCCAGCCGCTGCTTGCTGCTGTCGCTCAACAGTTTTCCCGAGACCTGGAAGAACTTGGTCTCTTCCTCGCGCAGATGGTGATGCACCTTCTTCGACAGCGTCTTCGCGGTGTTGATCCAGGCGCTGCCGGCAGGGTCGAGCGCCTGTAGATCCTCGATCAGCTCATCGATCTGATGATGCTCATGCAGGGCGTGGCGACTGGCTGAGAGCCCGCCGTCATGCATCAGCATCGGCACATACAGATAGCGCTCTTCGGCGGCCTCGTGTGCGGCCAGCTCATGGCGCAGCTGGGTGAACTGCTCGATGCGCTGCGCGCTGCCGGGCTTGGTGCGCAGCAGCTTGCGCAACTGCGTGCGCTGCAGTTCATGACTCTCTCGCAAGGCGTCGTACAGCGTGGTCGTGCTCATCGCAGTCGCTCCGTGGTGGTCCGTGCAAGTTGTCAGCGCGCCAGAACTTCAGTCGATCGGCTTCACGCTTCGGCGTCGCCTGCGCAATCACTCGCGCGCACGCGGCGCGCTGGTTCAGAGCTGCGATCGGATCGGCAGCAGCAGCCTCTCGCTGAGCTTCTCGCGCAGCGGCCGGGTTTGCCAATGCTCCAGCGAGTAGCGCTCTGCCTCGCGCAGGTCGGTTTCGAATACTTCGGTCATGCTCTGCGCGAACGTCGGATCGTAGATGTTCAAGCTGGCTTCGTCATTGAGCCGGATCGAACGCATGTCGAAATTGGTCGAGCCCACCGACACCAGCTGCGTATCGATCACCAGCAGTTTGGTGTGCAACATGGTCGGCTGGTACACATGGATCTCGACCCCAGCCTTCAGCAGCTCGCCCCAGGCGCCCTTGCTGGCGATCTTGACCGAGAGCGCATCCAGGTGCGGCCCCGGCACCAGCACGCGCACGCGCACTCCGCGCGCGCGCGCTGCAATGAGGGCTTCGACCAGCAGCGTGTCGGGCACGAAATAGGACGCCGCCAGATCGATGCTGGTCTCGGCTGCAGCCAGTGAGAGCAGATACATCAGATGCATGCTTTCGCTGCCGCCTGAGGGAGACGCGACAAACATGTGCGCGTCCATCTCGCCTGCGGGATGCAGCTCGGGAAAGTAGTGGCTGCCGTTCAACACCTGGCCCGTGGTCTTGATCCAGTTGTCGTTGAACGCGGCCTGCAGCTGCGCCACCACCGGCCCCTCGATGCGGTAATGACTGTCGCGCCAGTGCTCGGGGTCTCCCGCATTGCCCGACCACTGATCGGCGATGCCAACGCCGCCGGTGAATCCGATGCGACCGTCCACCACCAGCAGCTTGCGATGGGTGCGGTTATTCATGCTGCCGAGGTGGTACCAGCTCAGCGGCCGATACAGATGCAGGGACACACCGGCGGACTGCATGGACTCAAGAAGCTTCCGATCCATCTTGGTGCTGCCGACCCAGTCGATGGTCACGCTGACCGCCACGCCGGCGCGCGCGCGTTCCGCCAGCGCATCTGAAAAGGCTTTGCCGATCTCACCCGACCAGTAGATGAAAGTTTCGAAGGTGATCGAGCGCTGCGCTTCGCCGATGGCCTTCAACATGGCAGGGAATATCTCGTCGCCGTTCTGCAGCGCCGTGATGCGGTTGCCACCCACGATTGCCGGACCCAGCAGGGCCGACATCTCACGCCGGAACTGCGGATCGGTCACCCCGTAGCGATGCTCGATCTTGCGCTCAAGCGCCTTCTCGGACGTCTTGAAGTTCTGTGCCAGCACCAGCACCAGGGTGGTTGCCAACACGGTGGCTGCAATGATCCAGAACATCGAGGCTCGGCTTCCCAGCAGTGACATCGCGGACCTCATCATCGCACTGTGGGGACTCGTGTTGAGCCGCCGAGTCTGTCGGTCGGGCGTTCGGGCTGCGTTCTTCCCGCGGGCCTGGATGTCGCGGCGTCGCTGACGGGAGCGCGCCCTCGCTTCAAGCGGAGGCTTCAGCGTCTCCGCCTGCAGCGGTGGACTTCTCGATCCTGCGATTGCGACGATAGACGCCCTGGCCGACCACAGCGGTCAGGACCAGGACGCCATTGCTCACCACGAACACCGGGTTTCCGATCAGCCAGCTGTAGCTGAGAAAGCCCAGGCTGGCGGCCAGCTGGCCGATGAACAGCCAGCCGGAAACGCCTTCGGTTGAACGTTCCCGCCACTGCACCCGCACCTGATGCAGCAGGGTGGCGATCAGCACGGCGGATGCGGCCCAGCCGATGACCTCGGTGACATTCACGCGCGCAGGTTCGAGGCGTGCATGCCGCTGGGGCATTCCATCAGCATCGCCGCCGCAGGTTCAGGTGAACAGGGCGATCAGCAGGATGATCGGCAGGGGGATACCAAGGAACAGCAGCAGGAGGTACTTCATGGTCATGTCCTCTGTAGACGTGGAGGTACAGCAGGTGCAGGCGCCGTCGAGCCGACCGGCGTGTGCTCAGGAATCGCGCTGACGACCGCCGAAGGTCGCGGCCCAGCTTGCGAAGAACGCACCGGCCAGCAGCGCGATGAACAGCCAAAGCGAGCCGTAGGCCGTGGCGCGACGGGCTTCGTCAGCCATTTCCATGGCGCTCTCCTCGACCGCCTTGAGGCGCGCAAACGTTTCAGCAACGCGTGCTTCGGCGGCCTGGGTGTTCAAGCCGGTGCGGCGGGCCACCATGCGGCCGAGGTGGCTCAGGTCAGCGGCGGGCAAGGTTTCGGAATCGCGGGACTGCAGAAAGATCCGCCCGACCTCGCGCGCGTCCTCAGCCGGCGAGCGCTGGCTTGCCGCCGGGTCGGTCCCGAACGTGGACTGAGTGTTGCTGTCGCTTCGGAACAGCATGTCCGAGAAATAGCCCATCGACTCACCCGAATCCCGCTCCGATGAGACCGCGCCGCCCACGGCGGCCGAGGTGGCGGCGCCGATGACATTCGCGCCGGCCTGTACGCCGCCGCCGACAATCGCAGCCACGACCGAGGTCAGCAGACCCGCGGTCAGCAAGGTCGCCAGCGCCCAGGTCAGAAAGCCATGCGCGGTATCGCGGAAATACACTTCATCCGCCGGCGTGTTGGACCAGCGCGTGCGCAGGCGGCCGGCCAGATAGCCGCCCAGTACGGACGCCAGAATCGAAGTCACGGTCAGCCAGACGATGCTGGATACACCCAGCTGGGTGGCGCCGATCGAAGCAGGTGCCCACGGCGACATCGTGGCCATGCCGAGGCCGACGCCGAGCACCAGAAGAATCAGCGAAAGCGCAGCAGCACCGGTCGCGCCTGCGAAGATCGCCGCCCACGAAACCGCGCTGGCACTGGCCGGCGAATGGGTCGACGCCGCTAACGGAAGCCCCGCTGGGTCGTTGTGAAGATACTCGCGCGTTGCTTTGCTGGAACGGCTCATGGGGTAGGTCCTCATTGATGACAAAGTGCCGAACAGCACCTCGTTAGGACGCGAAACTACGCATGTGTTCGCCGCCACACCGTGCGCTGCCCAACCAAGCCGCCGAGGCGCGAAACGGGAAGCGCCGAACGAAGGGCGAGAGTGGTCGCGAGCATCAGGCAGCGGCTGGAGCGTCCCCAGAGAAAGCCCCTCCGGTTACAGCGTGGCTGTGGCTCCGCTCCGGCGTGCGCCGGCAAGGCTGATCGGTTCGACGCAGTTCTGCCGTTCGCGCACGCTGGGATGGCCCGCAGCGGAATCAAGCAAGGCTCAAGCTTCGGTGGGCCAGGGCCCAGCCTATGTGTGATTGGGAATGCGCGAGCCACGGGAGCTTCGGGCCGAATAAAGAGTGCGAGGAGCGGCAACCGGCGAAGCCGTCCAACGCAGGCATAGGGTGGGCCCTGGCCTGAGGTCTCCCCAGAATTTCTCTTTTCGATTCCGT
>CAZPHV010000051.1:0-38991 GCA_964586455.1 uncultured Aquimonas sp. | reverse complement strand
GGCGGAATCAAACGGCGGCTGTCGTGCAAGGGGTTTTTCGACAGGCTGCTAGGGCTGCCAAGGCCACGAGGGATGTTGGCACCCAGGACGCCCCTGTTCAAGCCGATTTCACCCGCTTCGCGTTCCAAGGCCTTTCGAGACCGACCAGAGCATCCGGCCCGAGGCGCAGGACCTTGCGCGGCCCCGGACAGCGTGGCCGCCTCACCCCCCACGCATCTCCCAATACTCCTGCCGCTCCCCCACTCGCTCGAACCCGTGCCGCGCATAGAACCGCTGCGCGGCGGTGTTCACTTTCAGCACCTGTAGTTCGATGCCGCGGCCGGCGGCGCGGGCTTGAGTTTGCAGGTCGTGCAGCACGGCTGAGCCGATGCCTTGGCCTTGCGCCCTTCTGAGCAAGTACAGCCGCGCCAGGTAGACGCAGCCGGGCCGCCATTCGAGGGCGCGCAGGCCCAGTTCGATGCCGTCGACCACGATCACGTCGTGCTGGCTGGGGCGGAAGCTGCGTTCGTGTTGCGCGCGCTGGTCGGCTTCGATCCATGGCCCCCAGGTCTGCTCGACGTAGTCGCGCATGGCTTCGCGCGAGATCGCGTAGGCGAGCTCGGAGTCTGCGATCGTCATCGGGCGCAGCACGAAGGCTGGGCGGCTCGGGAGAATCACGGGTGGGCTCCGGCGGGTCGGGTACGCACAGGTTCGCGCAGTTGGCGGGTGCGTGCACTGCGCGCGGGGCGCCGAGGCCGCTGTGAGCGCGTGGCAGCACGCAGCACGAGCGCGCGCGATCTGCTGCAGCGCGGGCCGACATCTGACCGCCATACCCCTGCAATGCAGCGGGTCTTTACTGCCCGCGCCGAACAGGTTTGCGGCATTGCAATACCTACTGCGGTGCAGCACCAGGAACGCAGGGCGAAACGCTGTGCGCTGCGTCATGAGTTCTCGTTGACGCTGCGGATAACCAGACGCTAGCGTACGGCCCGGCATCGGGGGGAACGCCTGCAATGGGCGCCATGCCAACTGTTGGTCGAGTGAACACAAGCGGGGGAATGACCTCCGCGTCGCACACCATCACCTGAGGGGAACACCATGAAGATCCGCTTCCGCAGCACCGCTCGTCGCTGGCTGCCTGGCCTTGCCCTGCTCGTCTGCAGCGCCAGTCTGCACGCCAGCACCCTGAACCAGAACGTGTCCTGGACCGTGGACCGGGCCGGCACCACCACCAAGTATCGCGTGGTTGCCTACGGCGACTCGATCTACGCCGGCTACAACGGCTCGGTCAGCAATGCCGCCCGCTATGCCGCGCCCACGGTGCAGTCCGAGTACCTGGCCGCGCGCTGGAATGCCGACATCGAGAACATCCGCCGCACCAAGTCGGGTGCCGTGGCGCGCGATGTCTACGAGAGCAAGATCGTCGCCGACCGCAGCTTCATGCAGGCCGCGTCGACCCGCGTGGTGACCTTCGAGATGTGCGGCAATGACGGCCTGCAGGCGCGTTCGGCCTTCAAGTCACAGAGCGGCACCTGCAACTACAGCGGGCTGGAAGCCGCGGTGAACTCCTGCAAGACCTACGTGGCCGCAGCGATGGACTACATCAATGCCAACGCGCACCCGAACACGCGCCTGAAGGTCATCAGCAATCTGTACTACCCCGGCTACAACGCCGACAACGTGCGGAGCACCTGCCGCGACGCCACGACTGGCCAGACGGTCAACATGCGCGACCGCTTTTTGCCGGCGATTGCGCGCATGAACTACTGGATGTGCGAGTACGCACGCCAGAAGGGCTTCCAGTGCGCTGACAGCTTCGCCCAGTACATGGGCGCGGACTACGACAGCAATGGCGACGGCATCATCGACTCGCAGGCGCTGCGCTATGTGGCGGGCGAGAGCGAGTCGTCCTACGTCAACCGCATCGCGGTGACCCTGCGCTCGACCCTGCGCGACGCCAACACCCATTTCGTGTCGGCCTCAACCAGCTACGACTACATCCAGTCCGACGACGTGCACCCGACCTTCACCGGCGGCACCGTGCGCGCGGGCCTGTGGGGCGGCAGCACCGGCACCGGGGCTGCGCGCTACACCAGCTTCACCAACGGCCGCAGCCCGATCTGGAACCAGCTGGGCCACGAGCGCATGGGCTGGGCGCTGTCCGAGTACAACCCCGCCACGCCGAACTGATCGCGACGAAGTCGAGACAGGCCGATGCGCCCGCCGAATGAACTCGACACGCAGCCGCAGGGGCAGCCCCCCTGCGGCCTGCGCGTGATCGAGCGCAGCGGTCGCGACCGTCGCCAGCAGCGCGCATGGTTGCTGCTGGCGCTGGTTGCCTGTGTATCGGCAGGCGTATTTCTGATGTGGTCTTCGATGCCAACTGACAGCGGCTCCATCGCGGCGGCTGTCAGCACACGGCAGGCAACCACTGCACCCACTGCAGTGGCCACCTCGCCCGAAGTCATTCGAGCCCCGACCCGAGCGCCCGCCATGTCTGCCGCGATCACGCCCGTTCAAGCCGCCCCCGCCACAGTCGCCGAACGCGCCGACTTTGAACTGCCGAGCCTCGACCCGAACGACCTCGCCTCGCACTTCCGCCCGGGCGACCCCGAGCCGACGATGGCCGAGGTGATTCGCGGCCTGCACGAGGCTGGAATCCGCGAAGGCCTGGGCGCCTTTAACCCGCCCGGCACCGTGCCGCTGCTGCCGGGCATCGCCGTGCCTGAAGACTTCGCGCTGCCGCCCGGCTACGTGCGCCACTACCAGGTGACCGACGAAGGCGAAATGCTGGAAGCCGTGCTGATGTTCTCGCCCGACCATGAATGGCTGGACGGCAACGGCAATCCGATTCCGCTGCCTGACGATGGGCTGGTGCCCCCGGAAATGGCGCCGCCCGGCATGCCGATCGAGCCGATCCGTCTGCCCGAGCCGCCGCAAGGTTGAGTGCGTGAATCTGCGTTCCTGCCGAGTGCTCGCCGTCCACCGGCGCGGCGCAAGTCCATGCTGCGTCTACGAGCTCGCATCGATCGGGGCCGAGCTGGCGAGTGGGCTGCGCTTCTCCGCGCTACGTTCACGACAGACGCCATGCCTGCATCGAAGCACGCAAGCGCGGTCTGCGGGCCTCATCGGCGGATGACGCTCTGTCGCCATCTGCGCCACGCACGCTGTCCGCAAAGGGTGGGCAAGCGCAGCGCACCCACTATCGCCCTGCCCTCCGTATTGCACGCGCCTGTAGCCATCTGCAGGGCACAGCGCGCAAGCCTCCGACTGACCGCATACGTCCCACCACCCGATGCCTGATCCTGCCGCGCGGACACGTGCCCTTCCCTCCACGCTCGCTGCTGTTGCGCTGAGCGCCCTGTTGCTCGGCGTGTACGCGCGAGGCGGCCTGGCTTGGCCGCTGGGCTTTGTCGCCATGCTGCCCTGGCTGTGGGCGCTGCAGCGCATGCAGAGTGTGCGCTCGGCCTTGCTGTTGGGCTGGGCGATGTCGGTGGGCTTCGTGCTGGCCGTGATGCATTGGTTCGCGCCCGCGGTCGCCAGCTACACCGGCTGGAGCCTGCCTACGGCCCTGCTGGTGCTCGGCCTGTGCGCACCGGTGCTGCAGCCGCAGTTCATCGCCTTCGCGGTGATGCGCGCGCTGGCCGCGCGCCGACACGGGCGCGCGCTCACAGCAGTCGCCGCGGCGGCCGCCTGGGTTGGCTGCGAAGCCGCCCTTCCAAAGCTGCTGGGCGACACTCTGGGCCACGGCCTGCAGCCTGCTGTGCTGCTGCGACAGTCGGCGGATCTGTGGGGCGCTGCTGGACTGAGCCTGATCCTGCTGCTGGTGAACGAAGCGCTGCTGGCCGCGCTGCAAGAGCGTCGCAACAGCGCGACACCTCGGCTGTGGCTGCGCGCGCTGGCCTGCGCCTTGATCCTGCCGTTGCTGCTGTCCGCCTATGGGTTCTTGCGACTCAACGACGCCCGCCTGCAAGCCCCTGCGGACGCGCCGCGCCTGCGCGTGGCGATGGTGCAGTCGAACATCATCGACTACGAAAACCTGCGCCGCGAAATCGGTGCGTATGCCGTGGTGCGGCGCGTGCTGGACACCCACTACGCGCTGTCGGATCAGGCCATCGCCGAACAGCAGGCCGATGCCCTGCTGTGGTCGGAGACGGTCTACCCCACGCCCTTCGGCCATCCGCGCAGCGAGGACGGCGCCGAGCTGGACCGCGAGATCGAGGCCTTCGCACGCGGACGTCGCGTACCGCTGGTGTTCGGCACCTACGATGTCGATGGCGCCGGCGAGTACAACGCCGCGGCTTTTCTCGATCCCGCGCGCGGGCTGCTGGGCTACTACCGCAAAACGCATCCCTTCCCGCTGACCGAGCACGTACCCGCATGGATGGACAGCGAGCGCCTGCGTCGCTGGCTGCCGTGGGCCGGCACCTGGCAGCCAGGCCATGGCCCGCGGGTGATGCCTCTGCGCAGCGCCGACGGCCGTGAGGTCAACGTGCTACCGATGATCTGCCTGGATGCCGTGCACCCGCAGCTCGCGATCGATGGTGCACGACTTGGCGCACAGGCCATTGTTGGCCTGTCGAACGATGCCTGGTTCACACGCTGGCCGCAGGGCGCTGAACTGCATCTGGCGGTCGCGAGCTTCCGCAGCATCGAGACACGCCTGCCGCAGCTGCGCGTGACCACCAACGGCATCAGCGCGGTGATCGACGCGCACGGAGAGATCCGCGCGCGGACTGCGATGGGCGAACCTGCCGTGCTGGTCGGCGAAATCATCGACTTCGATCCACCGCCCACGCTGATGCTGCGGCTGGGTGACTGGGTTGGACGCGCCGGCCTGTTGTTCCTGCTGTTGCTGGCGGCCCATTCGCTGCTACGTCGCCTCAGCGCGCGCCTGCTTTCGGGCGCGCATGCGTCGAGCCCGTCGGACCTCTCCCCTGCAGGCCCGGGGCTGTCTGTTCTGCTGCTGAGCGGATGGCAGCGCGGGTCGATCGTCGGGCTGCAGCTGTGTGCATGCGCAGGTCTCGCCTGGATCGGCCTGCGCATGCTGCTGATCAGCGGTCTGCAGGTGAACTCGCTGGCGCAGATCCAACAGTTCGCGGCGCTCGTGCTGGCACCTGCGCTGGCCGCCTGGGCACTGCGTCGAGCCTTCAGCGCTCGGGTCTGGCTGCGCGAGGGCTGGCTGATCCTGCAGTCCGCCGGTCGCCGCGTAGAACTGCCGGTATCGAGCACGCTTACGCTGCGCGTATGGCAGCTCCCTTTGCCGATGCCGGGCCTGCAGCTGTCGACCGACGTAGGGCACAGCTTCGGCGTGGCAAGCGCACACACCGCGACACTGGTGCAGGCAATGCGTGCCCTGAATGCCCGTGCGTCGACAGACGAAACCCATCCGACCCTGCTGCAGGCCTGGGCGGAGCAGCGCCTGCGCAGCCATCAGCCTTGGCTCGACGCGCCCCTGATCAAGTTCGGCCTGTTCCCCCTGCTGCCCGCGCTGATCGCTTTCCACCTGCACCAGGTGATCGCCTTCGGCGGCCCCTTCGGCGAATGGCTGACCTTCGGCTTCAGCGCCTGGCTGAGCGGCCTGCTGCTGTGGTGGGCCTCATGGGTGCTCGGCCTGAGCCTGTTCGCGGCGGCACTGCGGGTGATGGTGGAGGCTTGCAGCCTTGTGGCACTGGGCGTGCAGCGCGTGATGAAGCGCGATGAAGCAAAGAGCGCACAGAGCGTAGCGAGTGCCGGAAGCGCTGGGAGCACAGAAAGCGCAGAGAGCGGCGCGGGTGCGCAGTCTGGGGTCAGCGAAGTGCAGGCAGCGCCGCTTCGTTCAGCCCTCGAATGGGCCCTGCGCGGGCTGTACTACCTCGGCGTGCCGATCTGGCTGTTGATGCGGGTGCTCTGAGCGCGTGACTGCAGTGTCGCAGGCTTCGTTTTGCGCCCTGCTTCTATCGGACGTGCTGGTAGATGCGCTGCGCTTATCTACCCTACGAGTGAGAGTGACGCCTTGCGTCAACCGAAGCCGACAACGCGTATCGGCTTCGATCCAGTCAAACCGTCCGTCGTAGTCGTAGGGTAGATAAGCGCAGCGCATCTACCAGCTTCTGTGCTTCGGGGGAGCGCGGCGGGTCAAGACCCGCCCTACGGACCTTCGGTTTGGTCGAAGCCAACACGTGAGAGTGACGCCTCGCATCAACCAAAGCCGACAACGCGTATCGGCTTCGATCCGATCAAACCGTCGTTCGTAGTCGTAGGGTAGATAAGCGCAGCGCATCTACCAGCTTCTGTGCTTGACGCGAGCCCTCGGCCGGTCAAGACCCGCCCTACGAGGATGGCCCCGGGTTGGAAGGCGCGGCATCAAGCGACGCGCTGTCGTAGGGTAGATAAGCGCAGCGCATCTACCGTCTTTGAACGGTAGGCCAGACCGCGGAGTTCGCGCTCCTTTCTGGAGGTGACAAGAACGAACAGAGCTCGGTGCGCCCCCCCATCAAGCCCTCGATGCGCGGACACATGCTCCAAGCTACCGGGGCTCAGCGGGCTCAGTGGCTTCTGCAGATTCTACGCAAACGCTCTCAGTCCGGGATGGCTTCAAAGCCATCCTCGAACACCGGATCCAGGCATCGCGAAGGATCTGCGAACTGCGGGCAAACGTCGCAGGCATCCCCTTCGCCATCGCCATCGAAATCCGGCTGCATGCCGGCACTACCGGGACGCGGGGGGTTGAACGTGGCGGGGCAATTGTCTTCGCCGTCGGCAACGCCGTCGCCGTCCGCGTCGCCCGCCGCCGGCACGCCACCGTAGGCAAAGGGCGTGGTTCGAGAGGGTCGGCAGCTTCGTTCCACGTCAGGCGCATCACAGGTGAACAGCGGCTGGCTCAGGCCGGCAGCCGACTGCAGATCAGCGAGGCCGATCGCCCCCGCCGTTTCGCGCAACACACACACCCGACGGCTCTGACTGCAGACTTCAAGCGGCTCGCAGTCGGAACCGCCCAAGGCCGTGACGAGCGCCGCCTCTCCGAACATCGGCAGCCCGCCGCGCAAGACCAGTTCGATGTCCCGATTCACGGCATCGACTACCGCGGCATGGGGTTCCAGCCCTCGCATGGGAACGATCATGATGTCCGCCATGGCGCCGACGGCGAGCACGCCGATGCGATCGCTCATGCCGGCCACGCGCGCGCCGCCCTCCGTGGCCATTCGCCAGATCGAGCCGGCGCCGAGGCTGCCCCCGAGCACGCTCTGATCGAACTCCCGTGCGCACGCCAGTTCGCGCCCGAGATGGGGCGAGCCGCTCGGCGTCCAGAAGGACGAAAGCGCAACCGGCACCCCGATCGCCAGCGCTTCCGCCACGGGCGCGCTGTCGCCGTAGACAGACAGCTGGTGCCGCGGCTGCCAGATCAAGGCGGATCCGTCTGCGCGCATACGCAGCAGATCCGCCACGCCCAACGCGACACCGCCCTCCACGGCGGTGTCGGTCATCACATCGACCCCATCCGCTGCCTGCCCCGACACGCAGCGATACTCGTTGCTGGCGCGCGCGTCGATGCCATCCGCCAGCAGCAGAATGCGAGGGCCTGAGCCAGCAGGGCCGGGCAAGCTCGCGTAGGCACAGCTGTCGGTGAGGGTATTGCCGCTGGAGTCGCCGAGCGGAAACGAGTTGGAACTGACAGCAGGTCGACCCAGTTCGGCGGCATCCAGGGTTCGATTCAAGTTCCGCGCAAACCCGGGCTGACCCTCACTGCCGGTGCTGATGATCGAGGTCACACCGGCCAGCAGGCCGCGCAGTTCGGCCCAGCGAATCTGATTGGGGGTGGCACCGCTTATCCCAACGATCTGGCTGTGGCCATTGAGCCCACGCCGCCAGTCGTGTCGATGCTCCCAGCGCTCGGTTTCGATGACGTTCTGATGCGGCGGGTTTGCCGAGAACCCCAGCCGACCCATCGCGTCAATCAGACCCGGCGAGATCACGGCATCAGGGCAGTCCAGCCGCGTTGCGGTCATGGCGGCAGGCATTGCAAGACAGCCACACCCCGCGCAGACGATAAGCCCGTCGGCATCCGCCACCAGAGAGCCGTTCGATAGCGCGCCCTCCGGCAAGAGCAACGTGCCCCGAATCAAGAGGCCGCCATCACCGGACGTCACCTCGCACAGGCCCGCCGCGGGCGGCGCGGGCGCAGGCTCCTCGCAGGCGATCGGATCATCGGAGGCGCAGACCGATGCCGGGATCGCAACCAGCAGCAGCCAGGTAAGAAGGCGCATGACGATCTCCAGCTTCTGGGCTTGAACTTGGAGCTACGTCCTGCAGTGCAGGAACCCGACACACGAGCGCGGCGGGCCGAGGGGCGGGCGCACGAGTAGCGGCCATCCTCTTCGGCGACCGCGCTGCGCCGCGGACATCCACGAGTTGTGTGCCGGCAGCCTCGACGGGTCTGGGCAGTGCTCAGACTTTGCGCCCCATCAGGATCAGCGCGGAATCGACGTCAGCGTCCTCCGCAGGCGGCCCAGTACGCTTTCGCTCGCGGCCGCGGATGCGGCGTCGAGGCTGCTCTGCAGCGAATGCCGGCGGAACTGGCGATGGTCGTCGGTGCAACCGCGACACACCGATAGCGCGGGCTGCCCCTCGCCCATCGAGCGGCGCAGATCGACCAGCAGGGGCGTGTTGTAGGGCTGCGCCAGTACAGATTCCACCGCCCCCAGCCCGACGTCGGCGTAGGGACACAGCCGTGCATCGCCGCGGCTTCGGGCAAAGCCATACTTCCAGACCGCCGAGCAGTACGGCAGCGCGAGCTGGATGCGCTCGCGGCGGATGCGCTTGCGCAGTGCTCTCAGTGCGCGCGTATGGGTACGCAGTCGACGCTCCAGCTCGGCCAGTTGATGTTTCGCATCCATCCCGTGGATAAAGCCCTGGGGCACGTCACCACCGTGTTCGGACCAGGTTTCGAGCGCCTGCGCTGCAGGCGGCACCTGCGCATCGGAGGCCTTGAGCAGATCCGCCTCGGCCACCCGCGAATTGCGCCCGGGCAGGAAGTGCCAGGGCTGCAGGTTGTTGATGATGCGCACCCGCCCTCGGCGCACCTGGGCCTGCGCCAGTTGTTCGGCAAACACTGGAGCGTCCTCCTCGCCCAGTTCCAGCGAGGGCGTGTGGTCGACTGGGCTGAGGTGCACCTCGTCCATGCCCAGCGAATCGGCAAGCGCGACGATGTCAGCGATCTCGCGCAGATTGAGCCGCGACACCACCGTGCTGGTGACCAGCTCGGCCTGGGGTGCGGCCGCGCGCAGGGTGCGGATGTTGCTGACGACGCGCTCGAAGTGGCCGCCGAGGCGCAGGGTTTCGAAAGTGTCTGCGGTCGCGCCGTCGAGACTCACGCTGATCCGGTCCAGGTCGCGCAACCATTCGATGCGGCGATCGATCAACTCGCCATTGGTGAACAGATGGGCATGGCACCCGTAACGCTGCAGCCAGGGCAGGAAGCGCCCGAGCCCGGGATACAGCAACGGCTCGCCGAGCCCGGGATACAGCAACGGCTCGCCGAGCCCGGCGATCATCACCGTGTCCACGTAGGGAAGGCTGTCCACCAGGGTGTCGATCTGCGTTCTATCGAGAGCAACCCGCCCCATATCGAACTTGGACTGGTGGCACATCGGGCAGCGATAGTTGCAGCGGCTGCTGAAGTCCACTTCAAGATGGCTGGGACGTGACTGCACCTCGGCGATAGCGGCGAGGGCTTCCAGATTGTTCAGTTCGCGATTGATGCCCTTGAGCCGCGTCAACACGGCCCGGAGATGGCTGGAGTACATGTATGAATCCAGGAAAGGCGCGAAAGCGGGATAGTGGCCGGAACTGCAGTGGCCGGTTGAACAATAGCGGATGTGCAGGCCGCTGCGGATGCGCTCGGCGCGCAGCTGGCACGTAATGCCACATGACAGGTTGCGTACGCGGGGTCTGCGCATGCAGGACGGGCATGGGCTCATCGCTGCTCCGCACCGGATTGCGCCGCGTCGGCAGCCTTGCGAAACCCTGGAGCGAGGTGCGGTGGGTCAAGACCCGCCCTATGCCGTTCGGCGGGTTCGTGCGTTTCGTTGTCGGGCGGCGGGTCAAGACCCGCCCTACGAACACGCCCGTGGGTTGGATGGCGGGCGGCGGGTCACGACCCGCCCTACGAATACGCCCTTGGGTTCGACAGCGTTTTCATCATGAAGCTCGACGAAGCAGGACACAGGCCGGAGAACTGGGGCGTTGCGGCGATGGCGCCCGGAGCGTTCGTGCGTTCCGCGTTGGCATAGCCCAGAGCCGCAAAAAACGGTGCGGCCGTAGTGGTCAGCAGGTACAGGTGACGCACGCCAGCCTCAGCCGCCGCCTGTTCGGCAGCGCGCACCAACGCGCGCGCATGGCCCTGCCCGCGCGCTGCAGGGTCGACTGCCAGCGAGCGCAGCAGGGCGACTTCGCCGTACAGCTCGAGACCCACCAGGCCGAGCAGATGCGCGCCGTCGGTGCAGCCGTACAGGCGCAGGCTGGCTGATGTGTCGAGGTCCGAGGTTGGCAGGTCGCAGGTGCGCAGAAGTTCGCGGGCGCGCTCGTCCAGAGCGTAGGGCTGGACGTCTTGAACGGTCATCGCGGGCTGCCCCATTCCGGGCCTTCGAGCTCGACGAACACGCGCTTCAAGCCCTCGCCCCACTGCTGGCGGATGCGCTGCAGGTAGGGGTCGCCTTCGTCGAGGCGCCTCTGCGGGCCCAGTTTCAGACTGTCGCGCTCGTACACCAGCACATCCAAGGGCGGGCCCACCGAGATGTTGCTGCGCATGGTGCTGTCGAATGAGATCAACGCGCACTTGACGGCATCTTCGAGCGCGGTCGAGGGTTCGATCACGCGGTCGAGGATGGGCTTGCCGTACTTGATCTCGCCGATCTGGAAGAACGGCGTGTCGTGCGAGGTCTCGATGAAGTTGCCTTCGGTGTAGACCAGAAACATGCGTGGCGATTCGCCGCGGATCTGCCCGGCCAGGATGAAGCTCGCGGACGCTTCGATGTTGTGCTTGCGCAGGTAGTCGCCGTCGCGGCGCTGGACCTCGCGCATGGCTTCGCCCAGCAGGCAGGCGATGTCATACATCGACTCGGCCATCCACAGGCTGTGTTCGCCGCCGCCGCGTGCGCGCTGGTCCATCAGGCTCAGCACGTTCTGGGTGACCGACAGGTTGCCGGCCGAGAGCGTCACCACCACGCGCTCGCCGTCGCGGGCGAACACGCGCATCTTTTCGAAGCGGCCCACGTTGTCGACACCGGCATTGGTGCGCGAGTCGGACACCAGCACGAGGCCGGCATCGAGGTTCATGCCGAGGCAGTAGGTCATGGGTGGGAACGCCGTGCGGGGCGCATGAGGATAGCCCGCGTGCAGCTCGCGATCATGCCGACACCACATCGGTCGACAGCATGAACTCGCGGAAAATGCCGTCGGAGATCGCGTACAGCCGCGCCATCACCGACTTCAGGAACGCGCTGGTGCCCGGCGCCAGCAGGGTTTCCATGCGCGCATAGCGCAGTTCCGACGCCAGTGCACCGCACTGGCGCAGCACTTCAAGGCGGCGGCCGCCAGCAAGACTCTCGACGCTGCGATGAATGGCGGCCGCGCAGGCCGCCAGCGAGCGCGGCATGTCTGCACGCAGCACCAGCAGTTCGGCCACGCGGGCCGGCGTGATGGTGTCGCGGTAGATCTTGCGATAGGTCTCGAAGGCCGAAATCGCCTGCAGCATTGCCGAGAGGCGGTAGTACTCGACGGCGCTGCGGGCTTCCTGCTCGGGCCGCTGGCGGGTCTCGCCGAAGTACATGTCGAGCAGGCGCAGGCTGTTGTCGGCGCGCTCCAGAAACGTGCCGAGCTGCAGGAAGATGTAGGCCTCGTCGCGCACCAGAGTGCCGAGCGTGATGCCTCGGAAGGCCGCCGAGCGACGCTTCACCCAGTCCAGAAACTGCGGCAGCCCCTCGGCATTGAGCTGGTCCCAGTCGAGGTCGCGCACGCGCATCCAGCTGGAGTTCAAGTCTTCGTACATCTCGGCGCTGATCGCACCGCGCTGGGCCCGACCCGATTCGCGCGCGGCGTGCAGGCAGGCGTAGATCGAGGACGGGTTCTCCGCATCGAAGATCAGGTACTGCAGCACCGAGTGCTCATCCAGACGGCCGAGCCGGCGTGCGTAGTCTTCTTCCAGGCCCAAAGCGCTCAGCGCCGAGCCCCAGGACTCGGTCAGTGCCCTGCCCTTCTCTAGGCGATCGGGCAGCAGGGCGACGCGGTGCGCATAGTCGATCAGGCGCGCGCAGTTGTCGACGCGCTCGATATGGCGCGCCATCCACAGCAGGTCACTCGCGGTCCGGCACAGCATCAGACGTCCTCCTCCAGCACCCAGGTGTCCTTGGTGCCACCGCCCTGCGAGCTGTTGACCACCAACGAGCCCTCGCGCAGGGCCACACGGGTGAGCCCGCCGGGCACGATCCGCACCTCTTCGCCGGACAGCACATAGGGCCGCAGGTCGACGTGTCGCGGTGCGATGCCGGCGGCCACGAAGGTCGGGCAAGTCGACAGCGCCAGCGTCGGCTGAGCGATATAGCCCGCGGGGTTGGCGAGAATGCGCTGGCGGAAGTCTTCGATTTCCGCGCGCGTCGAGGCCGGGCCGATCAACATGCCGTAGCCGCCCGCACCTTGAGTTTCCTTGACCACCAGCTGGTCGAGATGATCAAGCGCGTACTTCAGTTCATCCGGCTCGCGCAGCTTCCAGGTCGGCACGTTGTTGAGGATAGGCGCCTCGTCCAGGTAGAAGCGGATCATGTCCGGCACATACGGGTAGATCGACTTGTCGTCGGCCACACCGGTGCCGATCGCGTTGGCGAGGTTGACCCGCCCGGCGCGGTAGGCGCGCATCAACCCAGGCACGCCGAGCATGGAATCCGAGCGGAACACTTCGGGGTCGAGGAAGTCGTCATCGATGCGCCGATACAGCACGTGCACGCGCTGCGGCCCGCGGGTGGTGCGCATGTAGACCGTGTCGTCGCGAACGATCAGGTCCTGGCCCTCGACCAGCTCCACGCCCATCTGCTGGGCAAGGAAAGCATGCTCGTAGTAGGCGGAGTTGTAAGCGCCCGGCGTGAGCACGGCGACCGTGGGTTCTTCGGCACCGGCAGGGGCGACGCTGCGCAGGATGTCGAGCAGGGCGTCGGGATAGTCGTCCACCGGCGCGATGCTCTGACGTGCGAACAGCTCCGGGAACAGCCGCATCATCATCTTGCGGTTCTCGAGCATGTAGGACACGCCAGAGGGCACGCGAAGGTTGTCTTCCAGCACGTAGAACTCGCCGTCGCCGGCGCGCACCACGTCGATGCCGGCGATGTGCGCGTAGATGCCGCCGGGCAGCGCCAGCCCGCGCATCTCGGGCCGGTACTGGCTGTTGAACAGCACCAGCTCGCGCGGGATCACGCCGGTCTCGACGATGCGCTGCTCGCCGTAGACATCCGCCAGAAAGGCATTCAACGCGCGCACGCGCTGGCGCAGGCCGGCGTCCAGCGTGGCCCATTCGTGGGCGGGGATGATGCGAGGAATGAGGTCGAACGGAATCAGCCGCTCGGTGCCGGACTTCTCACCGTAGACCGTGAAGGTGATGCCGACGCGGTGGAAGGCGAGCTCGGCTTCGCGACGCTTCTGCGCGATGCGCGGCTCCGGCGTGCTTTGCAGCCAGTCGTGGAAGGGTCGGTAGTGCGACCTGATTTCGCTGCTCTCGGCTGCCTCGGCGGCAGCGCGCATCTCGTCATAGAACTCTGCAGTCACGTGACCCAGCCCCCTTGCGTAGTCCGCGTCGACGCAGGCGTCGAGCGCTGCCCGCGCGCGGTGGCTCCCCCGAGCCGACACGGCGCACGTGCTGCGATGCAATAGGACATAGGCCGCTGCGAAGATCAAGACCAGCGCCCGCCCATGTGCCCTTCCGGACACGACGCGAGCCGCCGATCACGGCTTCAAAACGCAGCGAGGGCGGCGCCTTGCGGTCACCGCCCTCGCGGGTTGCCAGCAGAGTGTTGGTGCAGCTTTACTCGGCCATCACCACGCGGGTGCCGGCCAGCAGATCGGAAATGCGGCGGCGGTCGTCGCGGAAGATGAAGAGCGCGTCGACGATGAAATAGATGAAACCCAGGAAAGGAACAATCTGAGCCAGCTGAACTACGGCGTAACGCAGACCGATCAGCTTGACGAACTCCGGCTTGTTGCCGTTCTCGTCGACGATCTTCATCTTCAACAGCTTCTTGGCGATGGTCTGGCCAGTCTGGTTAAGGAAATAGCCCTGCACCGCCACGAAGACGATGAACCCGAAGACAGCGAACCCAAGGCTTGCCAACACGCCTAGCGGCCACGAAGTGTAACAGGCAGGTGAAGACCGTTGATCGGCGTCTGCCGTTGTCACTTCGCGCAGGGCGCTCCATTCTCTGCCGCTGACTCAAGGAGAGGTCTTCGCCAAATGGATTTTTCAGCCTCGCTGCCCGTGTTGCTACATATCCTCGCCGTGCTGATGATAGTGGTGGGTCTGGCCGGGACCATTCTGCCCGCCCTGCCCGGCGTGCCGCTGATGCTGGCCGGCATGCTGCTGTCGGCCTGGGCCGGCGACTTCGAACAGGTCGAATGGGGCTGGCTGACGGCGCTCGCCGTGCTGACCGCGCTGGCGCTGCTGGCCGACTTCGTCGCCGGCCTGCTCGGTGCGAAACGGGTCGGCGCCAGCGTCTGGGCCCTGGTCGGTGCGGCGGTCGGCACCGTGGTCGGCCTGTTCTTCGGCATTCCCGGTCTGCTGCTCGGCCCGTTTGTGGGCGCCCTGCTGGGCGAGCTGATTGCCGGCAGCAGCTTGAAGCGCGCCGCGCATGTCGGCGTGGGCGCGTGGATCGGCTTCGTGATCGGTGCGGTGCTGAAAGTCGCGATCGCATTCATGATGATTGGCATCTTCGTTTTTGCGTGGGTCTTCCGAGCCTGCAGGTAGGCGTGCCAGAGCATTCAAACTCCGACGCGTTTGCACGCCGCTTCCTTCAAATCCTGATCAACTGCGTGCTCGCTGCCAGCAACGGATTGCGAGCGCGCGAGCGCCATCGAGTCTGCTCCCGGCCCTCGCGCTCTGCGCTCGGGCGTTCGCCGGCGCGCACGGCATGCCGTGCAAACGCGCCGCCTCACCCCCAATCTCGAATCCCATCGCTCTGATGAAAGACACCTTCCTGTGGTTCGACCTCGAAACCTTCGGGCGCAGTCCGCGCACAAGCCGGATCGCCCAGTTCGCCGGCATCCGCACCAATGCCGAGCTGGAGCCGGTCGAAGATCCGCTGATGCTGTACTGCCAGCCGGCGCTGGACCTCTTGCCCTCACCCGAGGCGACCTTCATCACCGGCATCACCCCGCAGCGCGCCCGTGCCGAGGGCCTGATCGAGCCCGAGTTCCTCGCGCGCGTGCACGAGGCGCTCGCCCAGCCGGGCACATGCGCGGTGGGCTACAACAGCCTGCGCTTTGACGACGAACACATCCGCCACGCGCTGTATCGAAACTTCTTCGACCCCTATCAGCGCGAATACGCGCGCGGGAACTCGCGCTGGGACCTGCTTGACCTCGCGCGGCTGCTGTACGCGCTGCGGCCTGAGGGCATCGAGTGGCCGCTGCGTCCGGACGGGCTGCCCAGCTTCAAGCTGGAGCATCTCGCCGCGGCCAATGGCTGTGGACACAGCCGCGCACATGACGCGCTGTCGGACGTGGAAGCGCTGATCGACCTCGCGCGCGTGTTCCGCCGCGCGCAGCCGAAACTGTGGGATTACTACTACGGCTTCCGCAAGAAACCGCGCGCACTGGGCGTGCTTGATGTCGCCCACATGACGCCCGTACTGCATGTGTCCGGCATGTTCAGCGCCGAGCACGGCTGCGCGGCGATCGTGGCGCCCATCGCGGAGCATCCGGTCGTGCCGGGCCGGATCATCGCATTCGACCTGGGCACCGACCCGAAGGCATTGATCGCGCTGGAACCGGACGAGATCGCCGATCGCCTGTACGTGGCGCAAGCCGATCTGCCTGAGGGCGAACAGCGGGTAGCGCTGAAGGAGATCCATGCCAACCGCTGTCCGGCACTGATCGAGCTGCGGCACGTCAGCGATGCCGAGCTGGCGCGTCTCAAGATCGACCGCGCGCTGGCGATGCAGCGCCAGAGCCTGCTGCTGGCCACGCCGGGCCTGGCCGAGAAAGCCCGTGCGGTGTTTGCGCGCGAGCGCAGCTTCGGCAGCGACGATGCCGACGGCGCCCTGTATGCCGGCTTTCTGCCGGACACCGATCGCGCCCAGTTTGAAGCGCTGCGGCGCAGCCGCCCGCAGCAGCTCGCCGAGTTCGAACCGCGCCTGCGCGACCCGCGCCTGAAGGAACTGCTGTTCCGCTACCGTGCCCGCAACTGGCCGCAGACATTGAGCACGGACGAGCAGACGCGCTGGCGTAAGTACCTGCAGCGACGGCTGGCGCCCGAGTCTGGGCTGTCCGAGTACGACCTCGAAACCTATCCCACCCTGCTTGCTCAACTCCGCGGCGTGCATGCCGCCGACCCTGAGGCCCTGAGCCTGATCGACGCACTGGCCGCTTGGCACCGCGAGGTGGAGCTCGCCGCATAGAGTGGGCCTTGGCCCACCGGAACTTCATCCTTGCTTCGGTTGCGCCGCAATGTGGGGCTCAAGGTCGATTCGGCGCTCGCCCTTGGGCGAGCTGCCTTCGCAGGATTGCGCGATCTGTTGTTTGACCGAGGCGGTGTTCTGCTGCGGTGGGCCAGGGCCCACCCTATGACGGTGAGGCGTTTGCGGGGGCGACGAGGGGTTTGCGGGGCGATTCGGGTTTCGCCGTGCATACGCGGCACGCGAGCGCGCTGGCGCTCAACCTGCTCGCGTACGCGCTGCCACAGATTTCAGGCGACGCCGCCACTCGGCGTTCAGTTCTTTCGAATGCGCAGGCATGCGCTCGGCCAGCTTCAGCGCCTCGCCGGCCACTTCAGCCGCGTCCTCGCGATCGCCCCACTCCAGCAGCGCTTCGGCATAGCGCGCACGCGCTTCAAGCCCGGCGAAGCCCTGGATCACCGCATCGAATTCTTCGCGTGCGCGTGCTCGATCGCCGCCAGCAGCCACCGCACGCGCGTACACCAGATGCCCGCGCGCGGAGCGGAAATCCGGTCGACGCGCGATCAGTGCCTCCAGCACGGCGCGCGCATCCTCGGGGTGGCCGGCATCCAGCAGTGCCTGCGCGTGGCGGACTTCGATCTCGGGGTCATCCGCATGGATACCGCGACGCGCCTGGCTGTAATGCTCCAGCGCGTTCTCGGCCTGACCCATCGCGAGCAGGGCATCGGCCAACCGCAGATGATTCGCAGGGCTGGGCGTGGCCTCCAGCGCCTGTCGCGCCTCACGCAGTTCGCGACCCGGATTCAGCAGCTCGCCTGCGGCGCGCTTGACCGTGCGCACGGCACGGCTGCCGCGCTGATCGGGCAGCCAGATCGCGAGCGCGTACACCAGGCTACCGAGCAGTGGAAAGGCGAACAGCACGAACAGCCAGTACAGCTCGCGGCCGTTGCGAATGGCATGGATGGCGAAGTACAGCGCGACCAACAGGTGCAGGCCGATACCGAAAATGTGCATGGCGTAGTCAGATCAAGGCAAAGAACGGCGCGCAGTGTTCCATGCCGCTGGCGCCTGCGGAAGACTCTCAAGAAATAGAAACGTAAGTGCCTGTTTAAAGAATGGAACTCGCACTGCAACGCGGCGCTGGGAAGCCCCGCTCTTGTAGGGTGGATAAGCGCAGCGCATCCACCAGCACGTCTCGTGGAAGCCGGACATCGAACGAAGTCCGGAAAGTCGAAGGAGAGTCTCGCGCCCCCTGCGTTCGTCGCCCTCGCGCAGGTCAGCTGCACTGTCGCACGGCCTCCCCAGAGCGCGGCCCGAGGACTGGATCCCCGCCCCCGCCTTCGCGAGGGGCAGGCTCTTCGCGAGGATGACGAACCCATGCTTCTTCGAGAACACCCGGTCCGCTACGCGGGGCACTCAAGACACCGAAGCCTGGCGTCCCCGTATGTCGTCGCCTCCGCGAGCTCGCCCGTATCAGTCGCCGCCACAGCAGCCAGCGGCCCGCGCTGAGTATCGCGACACGAGCGCACAGCGCCAGGCGACTGGCCCGCGCTCGCGCTCCGCTCAACCAGCGAGCATCCGATCGACGACGGGCCCCGGCGCCTTCAACCAACCGAAGTGATCCGCGCGCCGCGGCGCGAAGTCGGCGTCGTGCAGGGTCTCGATCTGCCAGCGCGCCTGCGGGGTTTTCGCCGCCAGCGCATCAAGCGCAGGCCGCGGACACAGCCAATCCGAGGCCATCTGCAGCGCCCGCACCTCGCCGCCAAACTCGCGCAGGGCCTGCTCGGGGTCGGGCCCGCCCGCGCGAATGCGATAGCGGGCGTGGCGCCCGCTGTGCGACCAGTCGCGGATCAACCCGCGCGCTTCGCGACCCGCAAAGCCAAAGCGCTCGCCGGGATAGTGGCCGAGCAGAATCGCCGACAAAGGCATGAACTGCAGCGCCGCCCAGATGCCAAGCCCATGCAGACGCGGATAGGCGCGCCAGTCCGGCATTCCGCTGGCCAACAGGAACACACGCTCGAACGCGCCGGGATGCAGCGCGGCATGGATCAGCGCGAGTTGGCCGCCGAGGCTATGGCCGCCGATCGACCAGGACAGCCCGGGCAGCGCTGCGCGCGCCGCCTCCAGCCCAGCCGGAATGTCGAACTGGAGCAACTCGCGATAGCCCCAGTCGCAGGCGCGCGACGCACGCAGGCTGCTGCCGCCCAGACCGCGCCACTCGTGGATCGCAACGGCTACGCCGCGGCTAGCAAGCGCGGCCGCAAAGCTTCTGTTCGGTCGCAAACCGACGCCGAGGGCGGGCAGGAGATACAGTCCCGTAGCCGGCGAAGCCGAATGCACGAGCTGCAGATCGGACTCGGCGCCATCTGCGCTGCGGACGCGCAGAGAAGTGAACGAAGGCTTTGCTTGCGACATTCCGTCACGGGCATTTAGTGGACTGACCGGTATGCTAAACCAGCCAAACACACGCTGTGCCAAAATCCGGCACGTCCCCGCTTCGGCAGCCGCGGCCATGCACAGGACCGATATGCAGGTTTACTCTCCAATGCACCGCGAAGAACTGTTCAACGCACTCACCCATGGGGTCGGTGCGTTGGCCAGCGTGGTAGCGGGTGCGGTGCTGATCACGCTCGCTGCCGTGTGGGGAGACAGCTGGCAGCTCGGCAGCGCGATCGTGTTCGTGGTGACACTGATCCTGCTCTACCTCGCTTCAACCCTGTATCACGCCGCCCGCCACGAGCGCCTCAAGGCGCGGCTGAAGATTCTTGACCACTGCGCGATCTTTCTGCTGATTGCAGGCACCTACACCCCCTTTACCCTGCTTGGCTTGCGTGACAACTGGGGCTTGACCCTGTTTGCCGTCGTCTGGGCCTTGGCGTTTCTAGGCGTGCTGTTCAAGTTGTTCTTTACCGGTCGGTTTCCGCGCCTGTCGACGATGATGTACATCGCCATGGGCTGGCTGATCGTGATCGCCGCGGGCCCAATGCTGAGCGAGCTGTCCACCAGCACACTGGCCTGGCTGTTAGCGGGCGGCCTTGCCTACACCTTGGGCACCCTGTTCTACCACCGCGATTCCCTGCCCTACGCGCATGCGATCTGGCACATGTTCGTGCTCGCCGGCAGCAGCTTCCATTTCGTAGCCGTCAGCACCCAGGTGCTGGCCTCGAGCTATTGATGGCGGGGCTACCGCGGGTTTTGCTGACTGGCTTTGAGCCCTTCGGCGGCGAAGCCATCAACCCGGCGCTGGAAGTGCTGCACGAACTCTCGGGCGAGCGCATCGCCGGCCACCGGGTGGAACCCGCAGCGCTGCCAGTCTGTTTCGACGACGGCCCCCGCAGCCTGATTCGTGCAATCGAACGGGTGAACCCCAGCTTGGTGGTGTGCGTCGGCCAAGCGGGCGGACGCGCGCGGCTGTCCATAGAACGCGTCGCGATCAACCTCGCCGATGCGCGCATTGCCGACAACGCAGGCGCACAACCGCTCGATCAACCCGTGCTCGCCGGCGCACCCAGCGCCTACTTCTCGACGCTTCCGGTCAAAGCGCTGCACGCCAGCCTCAACCAGCATGGTGTGCCCGCCGAGCTCTCGCTTTCTGCAGGCACCTATGTCTGCAACGCGGTGTTCTTCGCGCTGATGCACCACCTCGCCACCCAGCGCCCGGACGTGCGCGGCGGCTTCATCCACATCCCCTATCTTCCGGAGCAGGCCTGCCGACATCCGGGCGCCCCCAGCATGTCGCTGGCGACGCTGGCGAAGGGCCTGGGCATCGCGATCGGTACTGCGCTGGAGACGATAGAGGACCTGGCGCTGGCCGGTGGGGTGGAGTGCTGAGCGGCTAGCCGATTGTCTGATTTCGGTTTGCCGAGTCTCAAATCGGTCGGCGCGGTCCAGCTTTCTGCCGCTCTCTCGGCGGACAGCGCGGCGACAACCGCTGAATCGTCGAAGATCGGTCCTCGCGTTGTTGCCTCGACCACCAATGCTCGGCAGGCTGCCAGGGCCCGCGCTCGCTTCGAGCATGACTCACGCCTCGAACTGCTCCGCCAGAATTCGCTCTTCGAGGTTGTGCTCGGGGTCGAACAGCAGGCGCACGGTGCGCTCGGGGCTTTGCCGAATTCGCACTTCCACCACGTCGCGAATCTCGGTGGAGTCCGCGGTCGCGCTCACTGGCCGCTTGTAGTGGTCGAGAATCTCGAAGCTCACTTCAACGTCCGAGCGCAGGATCGCGCCGCGCCAGCGCCGCGGTCGAAACGGGCTGATCGGAGTCAGCGCCAGCACCTGGCTGTCCAGCGGCAGGATCGGCCCGTGTGCCGAAAGATTGTAGGCGGTCGACCCGGCCGGCGTGGCGACCATGATGCCATCGCAGACCAGCTCATCCAGACGCACCGCATTGTTCAAGCGGATACGCACCTTGGCGGCCTGCTTGGTCTGGCGCAGCAGCGAAACCTCGTTGAAGGCCAGCGCGCCGGTGCTGCTGCCGGACTCGGTGATCGCCAGCATTTCCAGAGGACGGAGCACCGCGGCATGGGCGTTGCGGATGCGCTCGACCAGGCCCTCGGGGCGCCATGCATTCATCAGAAAGCCCACGCTACCGGTCTTCATTCCGAACACCGGCACGCCCAGTGACTGGGTACGGTGCAGGGTCTGCAGCATGAAGCCGTCGCCGCCGATGGCGACAACGGCTTCGGCCTCATCCAGTTCAACCGGCGGATGCAGCGCCTCCAGCTCGGTCCGTGCGGCCTGTGCCTCGGGGGTTCGACTGGCAAGCACTGCGATACGCATCGTTAGTGTCCTGTTGCATGGGGTGTTCCGGTGCCATCCTGCGGCCTCCGCCGGGCGACATCGCGGTTCGCCCTCACCATGCCACAGGCCGGGGCCCGGTTTCCGCAACGCCGCGCGAAATTGTCTCTTCGGAACACCTTCGCGTCGGCGGCGGGACCGGGGACTAGGCGCTTCCGGCCGATGCGAGCTGGGCCAGACGGCGCACCGCGACCGATACGGTCGGATAGTCCATCGTCAGCTGCGTGCGCATGTCGGCGAACATGCCGAGGGTGAACTTCAGCGCAGCATCGTCCCTACCCAGCCACGCTGAAAGGCGCTTGCCGACATCGGCGGTGCCGAACTGCAACACCTGCGCGACCAGCGCGCCCTGCTGCTGCTGCATCTCGTCGCGCATCGAGCCGCGCGCCAGCGCATGCCAGCGGCCGTCGACCGGAAGCTCCTCGATCTTCTGCAGCAGCCACTGCAGATGCAGGGCCTCGCCCAGGCCGGAGTACACGCGGGCCACATCCGCCACCGGCAGGCTGTGCACGCTCGCCACTTCGACCACGTCCAGCGCCGAGTACAGCATCGACAGGCTCGCCAGCTGCTGGGCGAGCGTCTGCGGCAGGCCGGCATCCAGCCAGCGCGCGCGGGCATCGGCAAAGCTGACGCGATCGGTTTCGGACAGGATCTCCGGCAGGGCGCCACGCAGCGCTTCGATGCCGGGGTGGTAGCGGCCGACGGCTTCGGCGATGTCGAAGCGGTCGCCCGGGCGGTTCAGCAGCCAGCGCGTCATCGAACGCAGCAGGGCCCAGATTTCCAGCAGGGCGTCGATCTGTGCGGCCTCGGGCACCTTGAGATCCAGCGCGTCGATGTCAGCCCACAGCGCGCGGGCATCGAGCACCTCGCGAGCGATGCTGTAGGCCTTGGCGATCTGCGCGGGGCTGCGGCCGGTGTCTTCCTGCATGCGCATCAGGAAGGTCGCGCCCATGCGGTTGACCATCGAGTTGGTCACCGCGGTGGCGATGATCTCGCGACGCAGGCGGTGGCGCTGCATGTGCTCGGCGTAGCGCTGCTGCAGTGCCTGTGGGAAGTAGCGCACCAGCTCCTTCGACAGGTAGGGATCTTCCGGCACGTCGGATTCCAGCAGCTGCTGGAAGGCGACGATCTTCGAGTACGACAGCAGAATCGACAGCTCCGGACGGGTCAGGCCCAGGCCACGCGCCTTGCGCTCGGCGAATTCGGCGTCGGAGGGCAAGTACTCCAGCTGACGATCCAGCAGGCCCTGGTTTTCCAGCGTGCGGATGAAGTGCTGCTTGGAGCCGAGCCGGTACACGCTCATGCGCTCCATCATGCTGATGGCCTGGTTCTGCCGGTAGTTGTCGAACAGAACAAGCTGTTCGACCTCGTTGGTCATGTCGGCCAGCAGCACATTGCGATCGGGCGTGCTGAGCTCGCCGCGGGTCACCGCATCGTTCAGCAGGATCTTGATATTGACCTCGTGGTCCGAGGTGTCGACGCCCGCCGAGTTGTCGATGAAGTCGGTGTTGAGCAGTACGCCGTTCATGGCCGCTTCGATGCGACCCCGCTGGGTCATGCCGAGGTTGCCGCCCTCGCCCACCACGCGGCAGCGCAGCTCGTCGCCGTTGACGCGGATCGCATTGTTGGCGCGGTCGCCGACGTCGAGATGGGTCTCACTGCTGGCCTTGACGTAGGTGCCGATGCCGCCATTCCACAGAAGATCGACCGGCGCCTTCAGGATCGCGGTGAGCAAATCGTTCGGCGACAGTGCAGTCACGCCGTCGGCGAGGCCCAGCACCGTGCGCACCTGCGGGCTGATCGGAATCGACTTCAGGCTGCGCGAATACACGCCGCCGCCTTCGCTGATCAGGGCCTTGTCGTAGTCCTCCCAGGACGAGCGCGACAGCTTGAACATGCGCTCGCGCTCGCTGTAGCTCTTGGCCGAATCGGGGTTCGGGTCAAGGAAGACATGGCGATGGTCGAAGGCCGCCACCAGACGGATGTGCTTCGACAGCAGCATGCCGTTGCCGAACACATCGCCCGACATGTCGCCGACGCCGGCGCAGGTGAAGTCCTGACTCTGCGAATCGCGGCCCATCGCACGGAAGTGGCGCTTGACCGACTCCCATCCGCCCTTGGCGGTGATGCCCATGCCCTTGTGGTCGTAGCCCACCGAGCCACCCGAGGCAAACGCATCGCCCAGCCAGAAGCCGTGCTCCTGCGAGATCGCATTGGCGATGTCGGAGAAGGTCGCGGTGCCCTTGTCGGCGGCCACGACGAGATAGGGATCATCGGCGTCGCGACGCACGACATCCTGCGGATGGATGACGCCGGCCTCGTTGAGGTTGTCGGTGATATCCAGCAGCCCGTTGATGAACAGTCGGTAGCAGGCGATGCCTTCGGCGAGGATGGCGTCGCGGTCGCCACCGATCGGCGGGCGCTTGGCGTAAAAGCCGCCCTTGGCACCGACCGGCACGATGACTGTGTTCTTGACCATCTGCGCCTTGACCAGGCCCAGCACCTCGGTGCGGAAATCCTCGCGGCGGTCCGACCAGCGCAGGCCACCGCGCGCGACCGGACCGTAGCGCAGGTGCACGCCTTCAACGCGCGGGCCGTACACGAAAATCTCGCGGTAGGGGCGCGGCTTCGGCAGCTCGGGCACCGCATTCGGGTCAAATTTGAAGCTGATGTAGTCGCGGTGCTTGCCGCCCGGACGCTGAAAATAGCTGGTGCGCAGGGTCGCCTGCATCACCCCGAGGAAGCTGCGCAGAATGCGGTCTTCGTCCAGGCTGGACACATCTTCCAGCAGCGCACTGAGGGCATCGTCGCTGGCATCGACCAGGGCCCCTGAATCCGCGGCGCGCGCAGTCGCCAGCGCTTCGATCTGGGCCAGAACGGCTTCGCTGGGCTCCCCGCCGGCGACGCCGAGCAGGCTGGCGCGCAGGACCTCAGCACCTTCGCCGCGCTCGGTCTCGTTTTCGCGGACGCGGAACGGGTCGAACAGACCGTGGAAGTACTCGACCAGCACCCGCGCGATCAGCGGGTAACGGTTGAGCGTGCCCTCCATGTAGGTCTGCGAGAACGGCGCCTGCGCCTGCAGCAGGTACTTGCAGTAGCCGCGCAGCATCGCGACTTGGCGCCAGTCCAGGCCGGCGGTGAGGATCAACGCGTTGAAGCCGTCGCTCTCGGCCTGGCCGCGCCAGACGTGTTCGAAAGCGTCTTCAAAGCGGTCGCGAAGGGTTTCGACATCCAGACCGCCGAAGCCGATCTGCTCCTGCGCGCTGACAACCTCGAAGTCCTGGATGAAGATCGACTCGGCACCCACCACCATCTCGAAGGGGTGCTCGGACAGGATGCGCAGGCCCATGTTCTCCATCATCGGCAGCGCGTCCGACAGCACGATCGGGCTGCCGTAGCGGAACAGCTTGAAGCGCAGCCGCGAGCCGGTCTCGCGGCTGCTGCGGTACAGGCGCAGGCGCAGGTCTTCAGGCCCGTGCAGGGCGGCGGCCTGCTCGACGTCAGCGGCGGCGATCTCGGGCGAAGCCTGCTCGATATAGCCAACCGGCAGGGCCTTGCCATAACGCTGGGTGAGCTTCAGGCCCCGCTCTTCGCCAAGGCGCTGCACCAGCAGATCGCGCAGCTCGTCGTGCCAGTTGCGCACGATCTGCGCCAGCTTGGCCTCAATGGCGACGACGTCGACCTCAAGCGATTCACCGCTGCGCGGGCGCACGATCATGTGCAGCTGGGCCAGCGGCGAGTCGCCCATCTGCACGTTGGTGTCGAGGCGCTCGCCGTGCAGGGTCTCACGCAGCAGGGCCTCCGCGCGCAGGCGCACGTCGGTGTTGTAGCGGTCGCGCGGGATGTACAGCAGCACCGAGTAGAAGCGCCCGTAGCGGTCCCGGCGCAGGAACAGGCGCGTGCGCGAGCGTTCCTGCAGGGCGAGGATGCCCATCGACGTGCTGTAGAGCTCGTCTTCGCCAGCCTGGAACAGCTCGTCGCGCGGCAGGCTCTCAAGAATATGGCGCAGCGACTTGCCGCTGTGGCTGTTCGGCGCCAGACCGGATTCACGCATGACGTGCTCGTAGCGACGACGCACCAGCGGGATGGTCCACGGGCGCGAGGCGTAGGCGCTGGAGGTGTACAGGCCGAGGAAGCGGTGCTCGGACACCGGGCGCCCGGTATCGTCGAACACCAGCACACCGATGTAGTCCATGTACCCCGGACGATGCACCGAGCTGCGCGCATTGGTCTTGGTGAGGATCAAGGCGCCGACCGCCCCGGACTGCGGCATGTGGGTAGCGGCAAGCGTCTTCAGCGGGCGCGGCTTGGCGGTGGCATCGCGGCCGGCCAGGATGCCCAGGCCCGTGCCCTGCACGGCGTACAGCAGGTCTTCGCCACTGGAATTGTCGCGACGGTATTCGCGGTAGCCGAGGAAGGTGAAGTGGTCGTCGGCCACCCAGCGCAGGAACTCCTGCGCCTCGCGCCGGCCTTCCTCACTGATCGGCAGCGGACGCTCGTCCATCGAGGCGATCGTGGCCAGAAGGCGCTCGCGCATCGGCGACCAGTCGCGCACGCAGCTGCGCACATCGGCCAGCGCATTGAGGATGGATTCCTGCACGCGGCGCAGGTCTTCCGGTTCGGCCAGACGATCGATTTCGAGGTGCATGATCGACTCGTCCGCACCGCGCTCGCCGACCGACAGGACGTGACCGCCCGGGTCGCGCTGCACCGGCAGTACCGGGTGGATGATGGCGTGCAGCTGCAGCTCGCAGGACGCCACTGCCATGCTCACCGAGTCGACCAGGAAGGGCATGTCGTCGTTGACGATCTGCACCACCGTATGCGCGCTGTCCCAGCCCTCACCTGCCTGGGTGTTGAAGATGCGCAGCTTGGGTGCGCCGGGGCGGCGCTCACGGGTGAACTCCAGCAGATCGGCAATAAGTGCAGCCCACAGCTCGGGCGATCGACCGGCCAACTCGTCCGCCGGCATCCGCCCGAAGAAGCGCCGGGCGAAGGCGGCGGCATCGCCCTGCCGGGGCGCCGGCAGCCTCCTGTTCAGTGCGTCGAGGATGGGGTCCAGCAGGGTGCGATCAGCAGTCGACATGGCGGGGCTTCTTGGCTCTGGGGGCGGAGCCATTCAAGAACCGCGAATGATAGTGGAGATCGCGTTCACGGATGCGCTTCGGACACCGTCTGCAAGCCCCATACCGGTGGGTATGCCGATATCGACGCCCCGGCTCGAACGCGTGCTCCGTTGAAGCTGCGACCTGCTCTTGCGGCGATTCAGACCCCCTCGCCACGCTTGGCCTGAAGCGCGCGGATCGGCTAACGTCCGCCCCATGCAAGCCGATGCCCTCCACCCCGAGTCCGGAACCGGAACCGGATTGACGCTGGACGGCGTCGACAATCCAGACCAGGTCTGGAATACCGCCGTCATGCCGGTACTGGAACGCATCGCCGAAAAGCATCTGCTGGGCGAGCGTGACGCGATCACCCTGCAAGCCGGCGATCTGGTGCAGGAGGCGTATCTCCGGCTTTCGGAGCTGAAGCTGCCGATCCGCAATCGCCAGCACTTCCTGAGCCTGGCCTCCACGGCCATGCGGCGCGTTCTGGTGGATCACGCGCGCCGCAAGCAGGCGGACAAGCGCGGCGCGCGTCCGGTGAAGATCACCCTGCGCGCCTGCGAGGAGGCATCGCCCGAGACCGACGCGGTGCAGCTGCTGGAGCTGGATGTCCTGCTGAACGATCTGGCGCGCCTGGACGGACGCAAGGCGCAGGTGCTGGAGCTGCACTATTTCGGCGGGCTGTCGCGCGCGGAGATGTCGGAAGTGACGGGCCTCTCGGCAGCCACGCTCGGGCGCGAACTGAGCTTCGCGCGCAGCTGGATCCTCGCCCAGCTGGACAGCAGCCGGTGAGCTCAGTCGGCAGCGGCCCGGCCGAGCCCGAAGGCGCTGATCCTTCCCCTGCCGGCGACTTGGCCGCGCTCGAGTCCCTGTATCACGAAGCCCTGGGTGTGCCTCTGGCGGCGCGTGCGGAGTGGGTCGCCGCCTGCCTTGGCCACGATCCGGCGCAGGCCAGCCTGCTGCTGCGCATGCTCGCGCATGCCGATGACGAAACGACCGGCATCGCCAAGGCGATCCAAGGCCTGGTGCGCGACGGGTCCGAGCCGCGCGACAGATCCGGCGAGCGGATCGGCCGCTATCGGCTGATCGAACGTCTCCGCTACGGCGGCATGGCGGAGATCTATCGAGCCGCACGCGACGACGGCGAGTTCGAGCACGAGGTCGCTCTCAAGCTGGCCCGCAGCGATCTCGCCAGCGCCGATCTCAGCGCCCTGTTCGCCGCGGAACGCGCCCTGCTGGCACAGCTGAAGCATCCGCACATCATCGAGATTTTCGACGGCGGCACCACCCCGACCGGCGAAGCCTGGTTCGTCATGTCGCTGCTCGACGGCCTGCCCCTGCTGGCTGCCCTGCAGCAGCACGGACTGGGTAGCGACGAGGTGTTCGGCCATCTGATCGACCTGTGCGCCGCGGTCAGCCATGCCCATGGCCAGCTGATCGTCCATCGCGACATCAAGCCCGAGAACATCCTGCTCTGTCGGGCCGGCCACGGACTCAGCGTCAGGCTGCTCGATTTCGGCATCGCCGCGCAGCTGGCGGGCGGTCTGGGCGCCGAAGCTGCACAGAGCGATGAAGCCTCCCGCGGGGCCTGGCACAGCCCCGGCTATGCCGCGCCCGAGACCCGTGCAGGCAAGGCCAGCGGCGCGGCGGCCGACATCTACGCCCTGGGCCGCGTGCTGCTCGACTGCGTCGAGCACGTGGCGCCGCGATTCCGCGCTGAACTGCGCGCGATCGGCGACAAGGCCTGCAGTGAGGCTCCGGGCGAGCGCTACCCCAGTGCATCGAGCCTGGCGGAAGACCTTGAGCGACTGCGCCGACGCGAGCCGATTTCCCTGTTCAGGCATCGCCGCCTGCACGTCTTCAGCCGCGCCATGGAACGCCATCGCTGGGCAGTGCTGGCCGCCGTGCTGACGCTGGCTGCCGGTTCCGCCTGGCTCTGGCGCGAGTCCGGGCTGCGCATCGCGGCAGAACAGGCCACGGCGCGGGCGCAGGCCGAGCGCGACCGCGCCGAGGCCATGCGCGACTTCCTGCTCGACGTGTTCCGCAGCGGCAACCCGCGGCTGAACCGGGGCGAGGACCCGCGCGTCTCCGACCTGATCGACGGGCAGCTGGACCGCCTCCAGGCAGCCGCCAATCTCGACCCGGACGCGCACTACGAACTGCTCAGCACCTTCGCCGACCTGTTGCTGCATCTGGGCCAGCGCGACCTGGCGGAGCGCGCCTATGCGCAGGCGGTGACGCTGACCGAGTCGCAGGGCGAAAGCGGCGGTCTTCGCTGGGCTGCCATGGTGACGCGACGCGGCCAGATCGCCAGCCACGGCGCGCGCTTCGACGAGGCCGACCGGTGGTTCGGGCAGGCCGAGCAGGCGCTCGATTCCTGGCCGCCGTCGGTCGAACGCGCCCAGGTAGCGTCGGTGCTGTATTCGTCCTGGGGCGCCAGCGCGCAGCGCCGTGGCAATCTCGACGAGGCCGAGCGGCTGATCCGCCGGGGCCTCGAAGCCAAGCCCATCCTGAAGGCCGCGAACCTGCCCGGCGGCGACGACGCAGCGATGCGGGTCACGCTGGGCGCGATCCAGACCGCCCGCGACGACCTGCCCGGCGCACTTGAAACCTTCCGGACCGCCTACGACGATCACCGGGCCGCCGGGCGAAGCGACACCCTCGAACACCTCGCCCTGCTCGGCTGGCTGGGCATCACCGCGGATCGGCTGGGCCGCCCCGCCGAGGCCGAGCCCTACCTGATCGAGGCCGTGGCGCTGGCGGAAAAGCTCTTCCCCGAGCCCCACAGCAAGCTCAGCGGCAGCTACGCCAACCTCGGCCGCCTGTATCTCAATCAGGGCCGGCTGTCCGATGCCGAGCCGCTCCTGCGCCGCGCGCTGGAGGTGTCCGAGTCAGCCGGCGAGGCGAACACGCCCGACCACGCCCTGCGGCTGCAGGCGCTCGGCCTGCTGGATCTTGAATCCGAGCGCTTCGAGGACGCGATCGCGCGCTTCGAGCAGGCGAGCGCCCTGAGCGAGGCCACCGTGGGGCCGACGCACCGGCGCACGCTGACCGCGCGCCTGTCGCTGGTTTCCGCGCGGGCGGAACTGCCCGGCGACACGCGCCTGCTGGGCGAGGTCGAGACCCTGCTGGCTGCGATCGGCCCGGCCCCGTTCCGCCCGGAGGCGCTGCTGCTGGCGGCGCGCCTTGCCGCCCGAAACGGCGACCGCGCGCGCGCCCAGGCGAAGCTGGACGAAGCCGAGACCGTCTGGGCCAAGGCCGACCCAGCGGCACCCGAAACGCCGCATCGGTTCTGGCTGCGGGCGCGGGCCAGAGCGGCGCTGGACCAGCACGACGCGGCGCGCGAGGACTTCCTGGCTGCCGTGTCGGCCTATCAGTCCTCTGGCCGGGAAGACCATCCCGGCCGCGGCCGGGCGCTGCTGCAGGCCGCGCTGACCCACCCCGCCGGCAGCGCCGAACGCGTGCGTCTGGGTGAGCAGGCGCGTCGAATCCTCCTGGGCTCACTGCGGCCACCGGCAGCTTCGCTGGCTGCGCTCGACGGCCTGTAGCCGCGGCCGGCGCGCAGCGCACACCGCGCCGGATCTCACCGGAGCGATCCGCCCACCCGGCGCCTTGCCGCCCTCAGTACGCGACCCGCCCGCTCCGCGGGGAGCGCCGAGCTGCCCATGCGTGATCAGTTGCCGCTCGATCCTGCGCCTATGCAAGCACGGACCGGACTGTCGGCCCTGGTCGCTCGCGGCCGGCAGAGGGGCCGTGCACCTCGAAACGGATGCCCTGCGCCCTCCACACCCTTCAAGGAACCCCAATGCACCGGAGTCATGGTGATCGCCACCGCCACCCACGCTCGACCAGGCGGTCGGGCCCTGCGCTGTCTGCGCTCGCGATCCTGATTGCGGCAGCCCAGCTGCCGGAGCTGGCGCAGGCCGCCACCATCGTGGTCAGCTCGACGGCCTCGGACAGGGGCAGCTTCACCGAACTGCAGTGTCTGCCGCCCGGCAGTGATGTCGATGCCGGTCCGGGCAGCACCACCGTCACCGGCGGCGCGACGCTCGCCGCGGCGATGGCCGATGGGGTGGTCACCCTGCGCGAGGCGATCTGCGTGGCCAACAACACGCCCGAGCCGGACGTGATCGTGCTCTCGCCGGCGACCTACACCTTGAGCGAGGCCGACAACTACTGGTACGGCCCGAACGCGCTGCCGCCGATCGCCGATGACATCACCATCGAGGGCAATGGTGCGGTGATCCGCCGCAATCCGGCCAACAGCGACGCCGTGCTGAGCCAGCGCTTCCGCTTCTTCTTCGTCTCGCGCAAGACCCTGACCGATGGCATCGCGGTCCGCGGCGGCGCTGATCGTGGCCGGCTGGTTCTGAGGGACCTCACCTTGCTCCAGGGCCTCGCCCAGGGTGGCTCGGGCGATGCCGGCGGCGGCGGCGCGGGCATGGGCGGCGCGATCTTCAATCAGGGGCGTGTCGACCTTGAGCGGGTCTCCTTCATCGGCAACACCGCACGCGGGGGCGCCTCGGGACCCGGAGTTCTCATCAACACCGGGCGCGGCGGCGGCATGGGCCAGAGTGGCCCCGCCGGCGGTGGCTTCGGGCCGGGCCAGTTCGGTGGCGCGCTGGGCGGAGCGTCCCTGTTCCAGCCGAACGTCGGCATCGACACCCTCACGTACGGCTGCGGTGGCGGCGCAGGTTTTGGACTTGGCGCCGGTGGCAATGCCAACGTGCGGGAACTCGTGACGGGAGCGACCATGGTCTTCGGTGGCTCGGGCGGTGGCCTCGGCAATGTGGGCGGATCGGTCACAACGTTCTGTGCCCACGACGACCCGGCCGTCTGCTCGGGCAAGGGCCGCGACGGCGGTGGCGGTGGCATCGGCGGCGCCGATTCCACCGATGGCAGCGGCGCCGGCGGCAGGTTCGGTGGTGCCGGTAGCGCCGCGACGACCTGCGGCGGTGGCGGCGGGGTTGGCGGTGGCGGTGGAGACGGGAAACTCAACGCCGATTTCATCGGCGGCGCCGGCGGATTTGGTGGCGGCGGCGGCAGCACGTTCTCCGGCACGGGCACCCCCGCCACTCCCTTCGTTGGGGGCGACGGGGGCTTCGGCGGAGGCGGCGGTGCCGGTTATCACCCCAGCGAGCCGCTGTTCGGTCGGGGCGGCTTCGGAGGCGGCAACGGGGGCAACATCGGCGGGGGCTTCCCCAGCGGCGGCGGCGGCGCCGGTATGGGCGGCGCGCTGTTCAACCACGGCGGCGAGGTGACCGCCAGCAACACCTCATGGAGCGGCAACAGCGCCGTCGGCGGGGCGGCCATCGTGGCGCGTTCGGCGGCTCCGGGCGCCGGCATGGGCGGCGCGATCTTCAATCTGGATGGCACGCTGGACATCCGTTTCAGCACGCTGTCCGGCAACCGCGTCGCTCGGGAAGTGCCCAATGTGTTCGAGAACCCGACCCCGGCTGGCGGCGCGCTCTACAACCGCGTGCAGAACCCCGGGGTTTACGGTTTCGCGCCGAGTGTGTCCATTCGCGCCTCGATCCTCGCGAACTCCCTGGACGAGTACGACCTGCCGATCTCCGACTGCAACCACTCGGCCCATCCCGATACTGGCGTCAGCTCCCAGCTGTCGGTTTCGGAATCCAACCTGTTCGAGGCCTCGTCGACCATCGCCAACTCGCCGGTGGCGCATAGCGCCTGCACGCTGGGCACCGGCAGTCTGCTCGCCGATCCCCAGCTGGAGCCATTGGCCAACAACGGTGGTCTGACGCAGACGATGGCGCTTCCGCTCGGCAGCCCGGCCATCGACGCCGCCGGCGCCTGCGCGCAGCCGGGCACCGATCAGCGCGGCGTGCTGCGGCCCCAGGGCGCGGCCTGCGACATCGGAGCGTTCGAGCGCGAGGCTCTTCTGTGCCCGGCCGGCGGCGTGCTCCACGTCGACGCCCAGGCCGCCAGCGGAGGCGACGGCCTGAGCTGGGCCGGCGCCTTCTCCGACCTGCAGAACGCACTGGCCGTGGTGGACACCTGCGAGATATGGGTCGCAGCCGGCGTCTACAAACCCAGCACCGACCCTGCGGCGCGCTCGGCCAGCTTCGTTCTCAAGAACGGCGTGGCCCTCTACGGCGGCTTCGCCGGCATGGAAACCCTGCGCGAGCAGCGCGATCCGGACCTCAACCGCAGCGTGCTTTCGGGCGATATCGACAACAACGACAGCACCGATGCGAATGGTGTGGTGGTCAGTGCAGACGATATCGTCGGCGCCAACAGCTATCACGTCATCGTGGGCAACGCCATCGATGCCACGGCCATCCTCGATGGCTTCACCATCACCGCCGGGCTGGCAGACGGGGCCGCTACCGCCGACAGGCGGGGCGCCGGCATGACGCTCGCCAACGCCAGCCCCTTGCTCAGCCGGATCGACTTCGTCGGAAACCGCTCTGCTTCATCGGGCGCTGGCCTGTACAGCAGTGGCACCGGCACCCGCCCCACCCTGAGCCACGTCCGCTTTCGTTCGAACGTCTCCGGGGCGACCGGGGGCGGGTACTTCAACCAGTCGGGCAATCCCGCGCTGAGCGATGTGGAATTCAGCAGCAATCGCGCCGCCAACGGCGGTGGCATGCTGAGCCAGCTGGGTGCCCCAACCCTGAACAATGTCAGCTTCATCGACAATCGGGCCGTCTCGGGCATGGGCGGTGGGATGGCGAACAATTCCTCCGACCCCGTGCTGACCAACGTCAGCTTCATCGGCAATTCCGCCCAGGCCGGCGGCGGTGGGATGCGGGCCGATGGGGGCAACCCGGTGCTGACCAACGTCAGCTTCATCGGCAACCTTGCCTCGTCCGGCGGCGGGATGCGGCTCGATCAGGGCAACCCAGTGCTCACCAACCTCAGCTTCAGCGGCAATCGTGCCACCGGCGACAGCGGCGGCGGCGGGTTGCTGAGCTTCCGGGTGCTGCAGCCGCCCGGCGCCACCTTGCTGCGCAATGCGGTGTTCTGGAACAACCAGGACAACAGCGGCATCGGCACACAGACGGCATCGTTCCGTTACGTCAGCTTGGACGACGGGGTGCCCGGCATCGCCTACAGTCTGGTGCAGGGCTGCAATCCGGGCGGCGCCTGGGTCAACGCCTGCGGTATCGACCGCGGCAACAACCTGCCCGACGCCGACCCCTTGTTCGTTGCCATGACTGATCCAGTGAATGCGCCCAGCACTGGGGGCAACCTGCGTCTTCGGGCGCGCTCGCCGGCGGTCAATGCCGGCAACAGCGCCTTCAACGCCACGGACCTCGACCTTGCAGGCAACCACCGCGTGTTTGGCGGGACCATCGATCTGGGCGCGTTCGAAACCCACTACCTGGGCATCAGCCTGACCACCGCAGGCAGCGGCTCCGGCAGCGCCAGCCTCGTGTCCCCGCTGCCCGGGCGATTCGATGCCGGCGAGGACGTCACCGTGTTGGCCAGCGCGGATGCAAACTCCGACTTCGGCGGCTGGAGTGGTGATCTTGCCGCTTCCGACAACCCGCTGACCTTCACGATGAGCGGCAACACGGCGCTGGTCGCGAACTTCGCGCTCAAGTCCTTCCTGGTCACCGCCAGCGCCAGCGGCGAGGGCAGCATCACGCCGGCCAGCCAAGGCGTGGTGATCGGTGGCAACGCCAGCTTCAGCGTCGCGCCCGCAGCCGGCTGGGCGCTGGATACGGTGACGGGCGATACCTGCAGCCCGACCGATCAGGGCGCAGGCCAGTGGATCGCGGCCCACATCAGCGCGCCCTGCGCGGTGGTGGCGCGTTTCGCGGCCGTGGCCACCGACCTGCAGGTCGCCAAGGACGCCGGCGTCGACACCGCGCTCGATGGCCAAGTGCTGGTCTATGCGATCACCGTGGCCAATGCCGGCCCGCTGGCGGTCAGCGGCGCCCAGCTGGCCGACACCCTGCCCGCCAACCTGGTCGACGCCGAATGGGCCTGCCTGCCGGCCGCGTCCAACACGCCCTGCCCGGCCGCGCCCTTCGACGCCGGCAGCGGCCACCTCTACGCCGAGATCGACCTGCCGGTCGATGGCTTCCTGCGCTACGACCTCTCCGCGCGGGTGCAGGGCACCGGCGGGACGCTGGTGTCCAACACCGCGACGATCACCCCGCCGACCGGCGTGGACGAGCTGGCCCCCTCCAACAACAGCGCCACCGATGCCGTGCTGATCGTGCCCGAAGGCGTCTTCGCCAATGGCTTCGAGGCGGCACCCGGTGCACTCAGCGTGCCGGCCGCGGCCAAGGCACAGCGCGAGGGCGCCGGCCTGTAGCACGGCGTCGAGGGCGGCTGGGTAACGCCCCTCCGGCACATCCAGATTGGCTTGAGCCAGCAGTGCAACCCCGAACAGCTTGTCGAAAGACTCCCTTCCTGGGACTCTTTCGAGTCGGCGGTCCGGCGCAGGTCCGTACCGCCTCCCGACAAATCAATCGCTTACGCGCTTGCTTTCTCGACTCGGCCTTCCTTGGCCGAGCAAGCAGGCTGTTTTTCAACAGCCTGCCAAGCCCCCCTGCTTCTGCTGAAGCTGACGCAGGCGCCTGAGGGCCCATTCCACCTCTGCACGCCTCGACCGCAGCTGCACCGCGCGGATCATGTCGAACAACAGCTCGCGCTGCGTTGATCAGGCACACGGCGTGACGAGGCTAAACTCGGGTAGATCGGGACGATAGACTGCGACCGCTCTCTGCGGGCCCGGCCGCCAGACGGAAGACAGGACAGTCGGCTTGGGACCACGCAGTTCGCGAGCATTCGGCGTCTCGCGGTGGGTCGAGTAGCAATACACGTTGCGTTGGAGGAGTCGGTCAAGCGCCTCATCCCGCGCTTCCGCCTCCTCCAGAAGCCGCTTGGATGCACCCAGGATAGCCCCTGCTCTATATCGTTCAGCAGCACCCCATTTCGGCATTTTTCTGCAACTGCTAGGAAATCCCATGGAAGAACCCACTCAGAGCACCGAAAGACGTAACAGTGCTTGGCTGCGCATCGCGATCACGGTCTTCCTCGTCGCCCTTCTGGGGCTGGTGGTAATGAGCTTGCCCAGAGGTTTCGATACGGATCTGGGCAAGATCGGTGCAGGCAAGCCTGCTGTGGTGTTCGTCTACGATCCGAATCTCCTTGTCAGCAACCAGCAGACCCGGGAACTGGACGCGGTGCGGGAGAGCGTCGGCGATGCACTGCATTTTCTGATCGCCGATGTCGGCCGGCCTGAGGGGCAGCAGTTCATGCGGCAGCATCAGGCGAGTGCCACCCAGCTGCTGTTGTTTGCGCCGGATGGCAGTGTGCTCGGCAGAATGCAGGGACTGGTCACCTCGGATCAGCTCATCCAGTCGATCGCGGCTGCCGGCGCTGCGGATTGAGTCGGGCAGGCAGTGGGCAGGTAGGCGCAGTAGACGGCGCACTGCATCCGCCCGCCGAGCGCTCTGGTCGCTGAGTCCGGCTGCGCAGGCCACGCTGTGTCGCTGGGCGCCCGCGGCCTCGGAAGTCGCGCCACAGGGCGAGCTCAGGCCATCCGGTCGCGTTCATGTAGTTACAGTTCGGCGCCGCCCGCAATGGATCTCATGGCATGGAAGAGCAACAGCTCACGCAGGTGGTCGCCGGAGTAGCGCTTGGGCTGGTGCTCGCAGCCAGCTCGGCCTGGTGGGCGAAGCGACGCTGGCAACGTTCGGACGAGCGCTGGAAAGCGTGGTTTCCGGAAGCCCCTGACGTTCCCGAGAACCTGGATCTCTCACGCGAGCTCGCGGTAGGTGCAGTGCTTGGCGTGAACAACGCCTTCCCGGTCAACACGCTCGACCCGCACAAGCCGCGTGCTGAGATGCACGAGTGGCTGGCCAACTTCTGGAACACCCGAAACGCGGCGCAGGCGCGGGAGTGCGTGCAGTCGCTGCTGACGGAGGGCCATTCGGCGACCTTCGACAGGCTCATCGAAGCGGCCAACGAGGGCGATCCCGACGCCAGCCGTGAGCATCTGGAGCAGGTCTTTGTCGATGACCTGGAGCGCAACCCAGAACTGGGCGAGTTCATAGCCCACCATCCCGAGGCGCTCGCGCGACTGGAGGCCCTGGGCTACCTCGTCACCCAAGCCGACATCGAACGCGGCACCCGCGCCTACGACCTCGGTCGCGCAGTGGTGGTCAGCCGCGTCGCCTTCGGTGCGGGCTACTTCAACCGCGCCGAAGCCATGACGATGATCCGGATGGCAGCCTTTGTGTCGCAGCGGACATTCGCCTCCTGGCGCGAATTCGCGACGAGCTACCTGTTGGGGCGCGCGCTGTGGGGTGGAGTGGACGACCCAGACTTCGAGGGGATGGTCCGGATCGTCGAAGAGCTGCTGCGCAGCCCCCGCAGCCCCTGGCAGCGATGCGGGTGGTTTCGCTGAACGCGGACAGATCGCGGGCCGGCTTCAGGCTGCGCGTTCTTCCTGGGGGTCTTCGCCGCCGGCGACCACGAGGCGATCGCGGCCGGATTCCTTGGCCCGATACAAGGCCTGATCGGCTCGGCGGTAGAGCTGTTCAGGGCTCTCACCTTCGCGTCGCGAGGCCAGCCCGGCACTCAGGCTCAGACGCAGGCCTGGTGCCTCAACCAGACTGGAGCGGTAGTCCCGGGTCGACTGCAGGATGCGTTCGGCCAGTGCCTGCGCGGCAGCAAGGCTGCCGTCGATCAGCAGCAGGGCGAACTCCTCGCCGCCGATTCGTGCGACTTGCCCGGCTGGGGGCACTTCGCGCCGCAGCAGTTCAGCCAGATCGCGCAGCACAGCGTCGCCCACGGGATGCCCATAGCGATCGTTGATGCGCTTGAAGTGGTCCAGATCCATCACCAGCAGGCTGGGTTGCGAGCCTTCGGGCACAGACGCCCGACAGGCCTGCTCGAAGCGCTCGAACAGGGCGCGACGGTTGGCGAGGCCGGTCAGGGGGTCGGTCCGGGCAAGCCGGGCAAGCTCGGTCGCCTGCGCGCGCTGCTGGCGCAGCAGTCGCCACAGCAGGGCAGCGACCACCAGCACACTGAGCGCGCCAAGCAGGACGAGACCGAGGGCCAGACGCTGGCGCTGCAGCGACTCCTGGCTGCGCTCGAACTCGGCACGCGAAGCCTTCAGCTCAAGCGACTTGATCAAACCCTGCTGGCGGAGTTCTTCGATCTCGCGCTCACGCTCGGCTGCAGCGTAGCGGGCTTCCAGTTCCGCCAGCGCTTGCCGGGTGCGCGCGGCACTGTGGCGCTCCAGCCATTCGACGTACTCGCGTGAGGCTGCCAGCGCGCCGGCCGGTTGCCCGGCGGCCTCAAGCGCATCGATCAGAACAGGCAAGGACGAACCCAAGAGCGCGTCCGAACCCAAGTCCCGCCCCTCCGCGACGCTGCGTTCAGCGGCCGTGACCGCCTCCTGCAGACGACCGAGCTGGATCAGTGCGCGCGCGATATTGCCGTGGGACAAGCCCGCGTGTTCGCGCCGGCCGCTGGCTTCTTCGGCGCTCAGGGCCCGGCGTGAGCGCTGCAGGGCCTCCTCCGCTCGACCCAGCTCCAGCAGCAGGCGCGCCAGATTGTCATCCATGACCGAAGCGAAGGTGACCAGACCCGCCTCCAGCGCCAGGGCCTGGGCCCGCTCGCCGTGGGCGATGGCTTCCTCGAAGCGCCCCTGGTAGAAGCGCTGCGCCAGGCGCAGGTTCTGCACGCGCACCCGCTCGTACGCAAGCGCGGCGGTATCGGCCAGCGCTTCGGCTCGGGTGCAGTCGCCCTCCGCACGATCGGCATGGCCGGTGTCAGTCAGGACTTCACAAAGCCCGGAAGCCCCGCGCAGCCTGAGCAGCGGGTCCTCGGCGTCGCGCAGCTGGTCACCGGCCTGGAGCGCGGCTTCGAGGGCGGCCGGGTAACGACCCTCCAGCACATCCAGATTGGCCTGGGCCAGCAGTGCGTACCCTTCGGCACCTGCGGCACCGTCGTTCTGCTGAAGCTCACGCAGACGCTTGATGGCCCATTCCGCCTCTGCCCGCCTCGACAGCAGCTGCGCAGCACGGGTCATGTCGAACAACAGCTCGCGCTGCGTCGAGGCCGCCGGTTCGCCCGATTCGATCAGGGCCCGGGCTTCGCTCAGGAACTGCTCGGGTGCATCCAGCGAGCGACGGATCGACTCGGCGGCGTCGAAGGCCCAAGCCGACGGGGTCACGAGCAGGGCGAGAAGGCAGGCGTATCGCATTCGGGCAGTGTAGCTGCAGCGCCTTTACCCGGGACGAGCCAAACCCGCACGTCCACGCAATCGACGTCTTCCCATCCACACTTGTGATGTGTCTGGCAGCTTCCTGGCGAAGCGCGTTGTTTGCCCCGAAGGACCTTCCGCGAGCCACTGACCACAGGCGTAGCACCGCGAGAGGCCAGACGCGAGCGCCCAGTGACGCGCGAGTTGGGCCGCGCTGCGCTTCTTGTCGCGCGCGCTTCGTCGAGACGCGCGTGTTGGGCCGCGCTGCGCTTGGCGCCAACCT
>CAZPHV010000050.1:39319-39621 GCA_964586455.1 uncultured Aquimonas sp. | reverse complement strand
ATCTAACGGAATCGAAAAGAGAAATTCTGGGGAGACCTCAGGCCCTGGCCCACCGAAGCTCGACGCTCGCGTCGGTCTGCAAAGCTTCGCGCTGCGCGAACTCGCTCTCGCCCAATCGCACATAGGGTGGGCCCTGGCCCACCGAAGCTCGACGCTCGCGTCGGTCCGCAAAGCTCCGCGCCCTCCGAACCCGCTCGCGCTTGCATGATCCGAGACCGAGGAATGCCTGCGGCTGCGGTGGGCCAGGGCCCACCCTATAGGCTTGCGACGAGAGTCGGGCTCGCCCGAGCCTCGATCCGAAC
>CAZPHV010000050.1:0-39219 GCA_964586455.1 uncultured Aquimonas sp. | reverse complement strand
CCCGAACCCCGAACCCCGAACCCCGAACCCCGAACCCCGAACCCCGAACCCCGAACCCCGAATCCCGATTCCCGATTCCCGGCTCTCCAGCTTGAGCCCCGCTTGAGACAGCGCGCGCACGCTCGTGCCTTCGATGAAGGGCGGAGGCTAGATCATGTGGCGCAAGCGATGGGTGCGGTGGGTGGTGGGCCTGGTTTCGTTGCCAGTGTTGCTGGGGTTCGGGCTGTGGGTCTGGTGGATCGGCATCGACTTCAGCCATAGCGGTGGCGATCCGCAGGCGCGTGCAGCCGATATCGAGTGGCTTCCCACGCAGCCCGTCCCGCCCCGCGGTCGCATTCTGGCCGTGGTCACCAGTACCGAGCGCATGCTCGAGGGCCGCGGTCGTGCGGGCTATGAGCTGACCGAGTTGTCGCGCGCCTGGTGGGTGTTCGAGGCCGCGGGCTTCGAGGTCGAACTCGCCAGCCCGGCCGGTGGCGAGGCGCCCAAGGTGGTCGATGGCGATGACGCGGTCGATGCCGACTACGCCTTCCTCAACGAGCCGCGCACACAGCAGGCGATGGCGAACACGCTGCGCCTCGATGACGTCGACTCCGCCCGCTACGACGCCGTCTACATTGTCGGCGGCAAGGGCGCGATGCTGGACCTGCATGGGCATCCGGCCCTGCAGCGAATTCTGGCCGAGGTCTACACCCGCGGCGGCGTGATCAGCGCGGTCTGCCACGGCCCGGCCGCCCTGCTGGGCGTCGAGATCGCACCGGGCCGGACACTACTTCAAGGTCGCCGCGTTGCCGGCTTCAGCAATGCCGAAGAATTCTTCCTGATGGAGGACCCGGTGCAGCGGTTGGGCTTTCTGCTGCAGGATGCGTTGGCCGAAGAAGCCGAATACAGCGAAGGCCCGATGTACCTCGAACATGTCGTCAGCGACGGCCGCGTCCTCACCGGCCAGAACCCGTGGTCGACCTGGGCGCTGGCCGAGGCCACGGTGCGCGCGCTGGGCGTCGAACCCGCTGCACGGCCCCGCAGTTCGGAGGAACACGCCGTCGATCTGCTGCATCGCCTGCACGTCGAGGGCTACGACGCCGCGCGCGCCGCCAAGCCGGGGCTCGGGCCGGTCGACAATCGTCTGCTGCTGATGCATGGGGTGATCGCTTCGATGCGTGGCGAGTACAAGCGCATGTTCGACCTGATGCGGCTGGCGCGTGCCTGAGGCCCGGCCCGAGCGGCTGCGCGTGCTGCTGGTCGAGGACGATCTCGATATCGCCGCGGGCCTTGTCGACTATTTCGATCTGCATGCGATCGAGGCCGAACACGCCTTCAACGCGCGCGAGGCGCAGGCGCGGCTGCTGGAGAGTCGCTTCGATCTCTGGCTGTTCGATGTCCAGCTGCCGGGCGAGGACGGCTTCAGCCTGTGCCGTCGCCTGAAGGCCCTGCACGCGGACAGCGCGCCGGTGCTGTTCCTCACCGCGCGCGGTGCACTCGCTGATCGGCTGGCTGGCTTCGAAGCCGGCGCGGTCGACTACGTCATCAAGCCCTTCGAGCCGGCCGAACTGGTGGCGCGCATGCGTGCGCTCGCCAAGCATGTGCCGGCGCGCGCCGGTGGCTGGCTGGAAGCCGGCGGCTGGCGGCTGGATCCGCAGCGCGGCCTGCTGGAGCGCTGCGAGCAGCGGCTGCAGCTCAGCGCATCGGCGACACGGCTGCTGAAGCGTTTGATCCAAGCCAGCCCCGGCTGCGTCAGCCGCGCCGAGCTTGGCGAGGCGCTGTGGGGAGCCGCGGGTGAAGACGATGACCTGCGTACGCATCTATACGCGCTCCGCCGCAGCCTGCGAGAGACCTTCGGCGAGGCCCCCATTCACAGCGAGCGCGGTCTCGGCGTGCGCTTTGGTGGACCGGCGTGAGGCCGCGTTCGCTCAAGCGCGTGCTGGGCGTGCAGTGGGCTCTGTTCGGCGGCGCCCTGCTGCTGGGCATGTGCACGCTGGCGGTGGTCGCGCTGTACGTGCTGGAGGACAGCTTCATCGACGCGCGCCTGCTGGCCGCCGAGCGTGCCTTGGCCGGCGAGCGTGAACCGCTGCCGCAGATGGAGTTGAAGCGTCTGGATGCCTTCGCGCCTCACATGCAGGTCCAACTTGCGGGCCTGCGGCCAGGCGCGCTGCGCGAGTTCCGGCTGGATGACGCCCGCTACGTGCATCTGCGCGCGCTGGCGTCGGATGCGCAGGGGCCACGGTTTCTGGTGTTCGAAGCACAGGACGAGCTGCGGGTCAGCGAAAGCCTGCTGCGCGCAGCGCCGCTGCTGGCCCTACTGCTGGTACTTCTGCTGCTTCATGCGGCCTGGCTGGCACGCCGTTTTGTCGGTCGCATCGAGGGCGCTGCGACAGGTCTGCTTGAAGCCCTTGAGCGTGAGCCCAGTGCCGAGTCTCTGCGCGCTGCTGCCGATGCCCAGCCAGTGGGAGAGTTCCAGCGTTTCGGTCACGCGCTCGCGGATTCGCTGGATGCGCGCCTGCAGGCGCTGACGCGCGAGGAGGAGACGCTGCGCTTTCTTGCCCACGAGTTGCGCACGCCGCTGCAGAGCGGACGGCTGGCGGTCGAGGCTTTGGCCGGTCGCATCGACGCTGTCGCCGAAGCGCGACTTCGTCGTGCCCTGCAGCGGCTGGAGCGGGCCAGCGCGGCCGTGCTGTGGCTGGGCGAGTCGACGCCGGTCTCAGAGGCTTTCGATGTTCGGCCGATTCTCTCGTCGCTCGTCGAGGAATTCGCGCCGCTCGCCGCACGGCGCGGTCAGCGCATCGAGGTTGGGGGCGACGCGGTTGTGCGATGGGCCTTGCCGCCAGCGGGCATCGAGGCGGTGCTCGGAAACCTGCTGATCAATGCGATCCAGCACGGCGCTGCGAGTGCGATCGAACTCACGCTGGGCGCCGGGCGGATCGAGCTGCGCAACGCGACTGGCGATGGCGAAAGCCATTCGGGGTTCGGCCTCGGCCTTGAACTTGCGCGTCGGCTGCTGGCGAAGATCGACTGGATGCTGGAAGCGCGCATCGACCGCGCAGGTGCGGAGTTCATCCTGCGCCCTGCGCCGAAGACAGCGGGGGCGTGATCTGTTCCGTTCCATGGTCGCTTGCGCAGGAATGCGGGGTGGTGCGCGGCGCGGGCGTCCTACGTAATGCGAGGAGGTGCGCGACACGCGCACCCTATGCAAAGGAGCTTGGTGCGCGGCACGCGCACCCTATGCAAAGGGGGCTTGGTGCGCGGCACGCGCACCCTATGCAAAGGGGGCTTGGTGCGCGACACGCGCACCCTATGCGCACATCAGATTCGGCTTTGTTCGGGGCGTGGCGTCGCTCGAGTTCGTAGGGTGCGCGTGTCGCGCACCGACTGCGGCGAGAGACGCCGTGCATGGGGCGAACACGTGGCGCGTGATCGGTCGCCGGAGTTGTCGCTGTGACCGATATCGCCCTTGCCTCGGCAACGGTGAGCGATGCGGCACCGGTTGGTGGTACGGCGCCGGTTGGCGGTGCGCGACACGCGCACCCTATGCGCACATCAGATTCGGCTTTGTTCGGGGTGTGGCGTCGCTCGAATTCGTAGGGTGCGCGTGTCGCGCACCAACAGCCGCGAGTGGCGCCGCGCATGGGTCGAGCATGTCACACGCAATCCGCACTGCAGCCCGCACTGCAGCGCTCGCTTGAGCCTCACTTGAGGTGCCCAGTGCAGCCTTTCCCTGCCGCGACTGGCGCGGCCATCGGCAAGGACTGCACATGGATCAGCACACCGCTCGCTGCGCGAATGAGGAAAGCGCGCATCTTCCCAGCCGGGCCGCAGGCGAATGGCGCGCCTTCCTCGCACGCATGCTGCGTCATCCGCGCATCGTCGGTGCCATTGCGCCCTCCAGCGAATCGCTGGCGAAGGCCATGCTCAGGGCTGCGATGCCGCTGCGGGGACCGGTGCTGGAGCTCGGCGCCGGCACCGGCGTGTTCAGCCGCGCCCTGCTGCGGGCGGGCTTGGCGCCCGAGGCGCTGCACGTAGTCGAGCGCCTGCCGGAATTCGCCGCAGCCCTACGCGCTGAACTGCCCGAGGTGCAGGTGCTGGAACTCGACGCCGCTCAGCTGCGGCCCGTGCAGTTCGCGCAGACACCTGCGATCGTCGTGTCTGGCCTGCCGCTGCGCGCGATGACTGAGATCCAGGTCGAGGCGATCCTGCGAGCCGTGTTGGCGGTCTGCAGCGAGGACGTGCGCATCGTTCAGTTCAGTTACGGTCTGCGCTGTCCGGTGTCCGCAGCAGTGCGCGCGCGGCTGGGCCTGCATGCGCAGCGCGTGTGCTGGGTGGCGGCCAACCTGCCGCCTGCCTTCGTGTGGCGGCTGCAGCCTGTCGTGCCTGCGAAGTAGTGCTGGGCGAGTCAGCCGGCGCAAATTCGCCAGCGCAATTCAGTCCACCGCGATTCAGGTCAGCGCGAATCAGGTCAGCGCGACTCCAGCCCGTCACGAACCAACCCGTTGCGATTCAGCCCAGTGCGTCCTGCACCGTCAGCCATTCTTCTTCCAGCGCGTCGCGCTCGCCACGCAGCTTGCCCTGGGCCTGCACCAGCTTCTGGATCTCGGCTTTGTCGCTGGCGTACAGCGTTGGGTCAGAAAGGCGGGAATCGATGTCGACCAGCTCGCGGCCGATCTTCTCCAGCCGCGTCTCGATGGCCTTGATGCGGTTGCGCAGCGGCTTCTCGCGCTCGCGGTTTTCCGCCGCACTGCGGCGGCGGTCGGCCTTGGACTCGCCCGATTCGGGTTCGCTGGCGCTGCTCTTGGCGACGCTGGCGCTGATCGCGGAGCTGCCCTTGCGCAACCAGGCCGCGTAGTCGTCGAGGTCGCCCTCGAAAGGCGCGACCTGGCCGTCGGCCACGCGCCACCAGCTGTCGCAGACCAGGCCCAGCAGATGGCGATCGTGGCTGACCAGCAGGATCGCACCGGGGTACTCGGCCAAGGCATCAGCCAACGCCTCGCGCATGTCGAGGTCGAGGTGGTTGGTGGGCTCGTCGAGCAGCAGCAGGTTGGGCTTGCTCCAGGCGATCAGCGCCAGCGCCAGACGCGCGCGCTCGCCGCCGGAGAATCCGTCAACCGGCTCGAACACGCGGTCGCCGGCGAAGTTCCAGCCGCCCAGATAGGCGCGCAGCTGTGCCTCGCCCACGCCCCGGGCGATGTCCACCAGATGCTGCAGCGGGCTTTGGCCCTCGGTGAGCTGTTCGACCGTGTGCTGGCTGAAGTAGCCGATGTTGAGTTCGAGGTGGGCAACGCGCTCGCCCTGCAGCGGCGCGATCTCGGCGGCCAGAGTCTTGACCAGGGTCGACTTGCCGGCGCCATTGCGGCCGAGCAGGCCGATGCGGTCGCCGGGCTCCAGGCTGAACTTCACGCCGCGCAGGATGGTGCTGTCGCCATAGCCGGCGTCGACCTGATCCAGGCGCAGCAGCGGCGTGGGCAGCTTGGCCGGTTCGGCGAAGCTGAACTCGAAGCCGCGCTCGGCGCGCACGGCCTCGGTGCCTGCCAGCTTCTCCAGCCGCTTGACCCGCGACTGCGCCTGCTTGGCCTTGCTGGCCTTGGCCTTGAAGCGGTCGATGAAGGCCTTGAGCTTGACCCGCTCGGCCTGCTCGCGCTCGAACGCGATCTGCTGCTGGCGCAGCTGCTCGGCACGCTGGCGCTCGAAGCTGGTGTAGTCGCCGCTGTATAGGCGCCCGGTGCCGCCGTGCAGATGCAGGGTGTGGGTGGCGATGCCGTCCAGAAACTCGCGGTCATGCGAGATCACCAGCACGGTGCCGGCGAAGCGCTTCAGCCATTCCTCCAGCCACAGCACCGCATCGAGGTCGAGGTGGTTGGTGGGCTCATCCAGCAGCAGCAGGTCGGCCGGCGTCATCAGCGTGCGCGCCAGGTTCAGGCGGACACGCCAGCCGCCGGAAAAGCTCGCCACCGCGCGCTCGTGGGTGTCGGCCGGAAAGCCGAGGCCGTGCAGCAGGCGGCCGGCACGGGCGCGTGCATCGTAACCACCGAGTTCCTCGATGGTCTGATGCGCGGTCGCGGCGGCCTCGTGATCCGCGCGCGCTTCGGCCTCGGTGGCGGCACGCAGGGCCTCGGCGACGGGCTTGTCGCCGCCGAGGACGAAGTCGATCGCCGGGTCGGGCAGGGACGGAGTCTCCTGCGCCACCGCCGCCATGCGCAGGCCGCCCGGCAGGTCGATGTCGCCGAGGTCGGGCTCCAGTTCGCCCTGGATCGCAGCGAACAGGGACGATTTGCCGCAGCCGTTGCGGCCGATCACGCCGACCCGCCAGCCGGCGTGCAGGGCGGCATCCATACCGGAGATCAACAGGCGTTCGCCGCGGCGCAGGGCGAGATTGCGGAAGGCGATCATGGGGCGGTCGCGAGTCCTGGCGGGGCAGGCGGCCGCGGGCGCGGACGCCAGAAAGAACAAAGGCCGGAACATGCGTTCCGGCCTTTGTGAATGGTGGCTCCCGAGGCCCGACTCGAACGGGCGACCCTCTGATTAACAGTCAGATGCTCTAACCGGCTGAGCTACTCGGGAACAGAGCCGCGCATTGTAGTCAGTCCGCGGCCGGGGTCAAGCCCCGCCTGCGGAGCGATGCGCGACTCAGCCGCAGCTGCCGCCGCTCTCGCCCGGTCCGGCCTGGCGCAGGCGGCCGGTGTTGTTCAGCACCAGGCTGCCCAGCAAGCGGCCATCCTCGCTGCAGATGCGCAGGCTCAGGTTGCTGGCGCCGCTGCCGCCGTTGGCGCGGAACACCGCCATCGGCCGCTGTGCGCTGCTGCGCACCCGCAGCTTGGGCGACGGCTCCAGCTGCACGCGCTCGATCGCTTCGTCTGCGTCGCGTCGGCCGTTGCGGTTAGCGTCGACGAACACCAGCCAGCCCTCGTCCCAGATGCCGCCGCTGCGGCAGCTCACCCCGTTCGAGGTCGGACAGATCGCCGCTGGCGTACCGCGGGTGATCGCCAGAGTGCGCGCATGGTGGAAGCCGGCCATCAGCCCGTGCTGGGCGGCCACGAAGGTGTGCCGCTCGCGCATCTGGCTGAAGTTCGGCAGCGCGATGCCGAGCAGGATGGTCGCCACCGCAAGCGTTATGAAAAGCTCGATCAGGCTGAAACCCCGGACCGAGCGATACGCGAATCCGATACGCATATGACAGTCTCCACAAAGGCGTCGGCGGCGAAGGCCGCACTCGACGGAAGACAGTTTCGGCAGCGCGGCGCATCGGCGGAATCGGAAGCTTCTTCGTAGACGGGTAGGAGTTTTCCCAATGGACGGCTGCGATTCGTCGGAGGCGGTTGCGCCTTGCGACCGCCTCACGCTGCTGTCAGTACAGTGTCAGCATCAAGCGCCCATGCTGGCTGTCGCCTCGCGCCGCATCGCGCCGATTCCCCATCCCTGTGCAAAGCCCATGACCCGACCCGAGCCCGCCAAGATTCCGTTCGAACTCGTCTCGCCCTATCAGCCCGCGGGCGACCAGCCGCTGGCAATCGCGCGCCTGGTCGAAGGCTTCGAGTCCGGGCTGGCGCATCAGACCCTGCTCGGCGTGACCGGCTCGGGCAAGACCTACACCATCGCCAACGTGGTCGCGCAGATCCAGAAACCGACGCTTGTTCTCGCGCCGAACAAGACGCTCGCGGCCCAGCTCTACGGCGAGTTCAAGCAGTTCTTTCCGAACAACGCGGTCGAGTACTTCGTCAGCTACTACGACTACTACCAGCCCGAGGCCTATGTCGTATCCAGCGACACCTTCATCGAGAAGGACAGCTCGATCAACGAGCACATCGAGCAGATGCGGCTGTCGGCCACCAAGGCCCTGCTGGAGCGTCGCGATGCGCTGATCGTGGCTTCGGTGTCGGCCATCTACGGCCTTGGCGACCCCAACGAATACTTCCAGATGGTGCTGCATATGGTGCGCGGCGAGCGCATCGACCAGCGCGAGCTGATCCGCCGCCTGACCGAGCTGCAGTACACCCGCAACGAGTTCGACCTGCGTCGCGGCACCTACCGCGTGCGCGGCGAGGTGATCGATGTGCATCCGGCCGAAAGCGACAGTGAAGCTGTGCGCATCGAATTGTTCGACAGCGAAATCGAGCAGATCTCGGTGTTCGATCCGCTGACTGGTGAAGTGCAGCGCCGCGTGCCGCGCTACACGATCTACCCCAAGACCCACTACGTGACCACGCGGCGCACCGTGTTGGAGGCGATGGAGGCGGTCAAGATCGAACTGGCTGATCGGCTGGAGTGGTTCTACGCCAACAACCGCCTGCTGGAAGCGCAGCGCCTGCAGCAGCGCACCACCTTCGATCTGGAAATGATGGGCGAGATCGGTTTTTGCCAGGGCATCGAGAACTACTCGCGACATCTGACCGGACGCATGCCCGGCGAGGCGCCGCCCTGCTTGTTCGACTACCTGCCGCCGGACGCACTGCTGGTGGTCGACGAATCGCACGTGACGGTTCCGCAGATCGGCGGCATGTACAAGGGTGACCGTTCGCGCAAGGAAACCCTGGTCGAGTACGGTTTCCGCCTGCCCAGCGCGCTCGACAATCGACCGATGAAGTTCGATGAGTGGGAGCGACGCTCGCCGCGCAGCATCTTCGTCTCCGCTACGCCTGCCAACTACGAGCTGGAAAAATCGCACGGCAACATCGTCGAACTGGTGGTGCGCCCGACGGGCCTGGTCGACCCCGAGGTCGAGGTGCGTCCGGTGCGCACCCAGGTCGATGACCTGCTGTCGGAGATCACCGAGCGCACTGCGATGGGCGATCGCGTGCTGGTCACCACGCTGACCAAGCGGATGGCCGAGAACCTGACCGAGTATCTGGGGGAGCACGGGGTAAAAGTGCGCTACCTGCACTCTGACGTCGACACGGTCGAGCGCATGGAGATCATCCGCGACCTGCGCCTCGGCGTGTTCGATGTGCTGGTGGGCATCAACCTGCTGCGCGAGGGTCTGGACATGCCCGAGGTCTCGCTGGTGGCGATTCTCGATGCCGACAAGGAGGGCTTCCTGCGCTCGACGTCGTCATTGATCCAGACCATTGGCCGTGCCGCCCGCAATGTGCGCGGAAAAGCGATTCTTTACGCCGATCGCATCACCGGTTCGATGGAGCAGGCAATCGGCGAGACCACCCGCCGTCGTGAGCGCCAGGTGGCCTACAACGAAACCCACGGCATCACCCCGCAGACGATTGTTTCGCGCATCAACGATGTGATGGAGGGCGCGCGCAGCGAGCCGTCCGATACCAAGAAAGGCCGCGGCCGCACCAGCGCCAGTGAGCGCCGCGTGGCCGAGCCGCGCGACGACTACCGGCAGATGAACCCCGACCAGCTCGGCGCCGTGCTGAAGAAGCTCGAAACGCAGATGTACAAGCACGCCAAGGACCTGGAGTTCGAAGAAGCCGGCAAGATCCGCGACGAGATCCGCCGCATAAAGGCGGAGGGTTTGGTCGGATAGGACGCGAGGCGTCGAACGCTCGCGCGCTGCGCGCGATGGCCGGGCCGGGGCCGGAGGCAGACGGCGCTTGCAGGGCCTGAGCCCCTCTCCCTGTGGGAGAGGGGTTGGGGTGAGGGTTCGGTCGAAGCGGCCAAGTGAGTACTCGCCTCGGTAGCGCTCGATCTTTCGATGCCAGAGCCGTATGAATCACCCAACGCCCTTTGAACTGTAGCCTTTCGTACTTCCGGACCCTCTCCCCAACCCACCTTCGCTTCGCTCGGGCTCACCGCCCCGTGGACTGCCACCGGCAATCCACGAACGGGTCGGTTCGCTCCACGGGGAGAGGGGCTCTCAACGTCGTAGGCCGCGTGGGCCTCGGAAGTCGTGGCACGCTCTAGACCCCGAATCCCCAACCCCAACCCCAACCACATGCCTGCCCTCGACCCCCGCCTGCGCAGCTTCCTGCACGCCCGCCGCCAGCATCCGGCCTGGTTGCTGCTGGCTGCCCGTCGCGGCCCCTTGGTGCTGGCCTGTCTGAAATCGCTGTTCGAGCAGGCCGAGGCGCGAGAGGGTGTGCTGTGGGAGGACGCGCAGGAGTCGCTGGCCCGCGCGCTCAGCGAGCAGGGCAATGACAGCGAACTGGCGCCGGAGGAGGGTGACGCCGCCAGCGCGGCGCGTCGTGAGCTGCGCGACTGGATCAAGCGTGCGCTGATCGTCGAGCGCGAAGGCCGCATCCACGCCACAGATGCACTGGAGTCCGCACTGCGCTTCGTTGAAAGCCTCGATGGCCGGATCATGACGTCTACAGCTTCGCGCCTGTCGGTGGTCCAGCGCGAGATCGAGCGGCTGGAATCCGGCCTCAACCCGGATGCCGAAGCCCGCAAACAGCGTCTTCGTCGACAGATCGCCGAACTCGAACGGGAGTTGGCTTCCGCTGAAGCGGGCGACGTGCCCGTGCTGGACGAGGCGACCGCGGTCGAGGGCATCCGCGAGGTCTACACCCTGGCCCAGGGCCTGCGCGCCGACTTCCGCCGCGTCGAGGATTCCTGGCGCGAGGCCGACCGCACCTTGCGTCATGCGATCGTTCAGCAGGAGACCGGTCGGGGCGCCGTGGTCGACAGTCTGCTGGATGGCCATGACAGCCTGCTGCAGACCGCCGAGGGTCGCGTGTTTCAGGGCTTCCAGCAGCAGCTCTCGCAGCCGGGTGCGCTGGACGCCACCAAGCTGCAGCTACGGGGCATCCTAAAGCACCCGTATGCGCAGACGGCGCTGAAGCTGCCGCAGCAGCTCGAATTGCGGTGGCTGGTGATGCAGTTGGTGCGCGAGTCCAGCGCGGTGATCCGTGCCCGCGCCCGCAGCGAGCGCGATGTGCGCAGTTTTCTGAAGACCGGTCTCGCCGCCGAGCAGCACCGTGTCGGTCAGCTGTTGAACGAAGTCTTCGCCGCTGCGACTCGCATGGATTGGAGCAGCGCGCGCCTGCGCCGTTCTGCGTCCGGCCTGCCGCCCTTGGGCTTCCATGCGGCCGGCCTGCCCGCGGTTGAGCGGCTGCGCTTCAAGTCGCTGGATGCGCAGGCGAAACGCGAGCTGCAGCTGCAGCTTCAGCGCGCCGATCTGTCCGAAGTCGAGTCGGAATTCTGGGCGGCCTTCGAAGGCCTGGACCGCGAGGCGCGCCTGCAGGACACACTGACCGTGCTGCGCGCCAGCGCAGAGCCTCTCGGGTTGCCGCAGCTGGCCGAGCGCCTGCCGCCGGGTCACCACGATCTGGAGACGCTGGCGCTGTGGCTGGGCATGGCGCGCGAGGCCGGAATCGAGTTCGGCGATGCGCGAGAGGCGCTGGAGCTTGAGGATGCTGAAGCCGGCGCCTGGCGCTTCGAGGTTCCTCAGGTGCGCCTGCAGCGGGAGGCGTTTGAGGGGTTCGAGTGGGAGCCGTGATTCATCCACCCCTCCGTCAGAGAACCTCAGTCGCCTCGTACCACCTGCAGTCCCAGATGCTGCTCGAACGCATCGAAGTCCCGATCCGAGTGCAGCAGCCGATAGCCGTGGGTCAGACAGGCTGTGGCAATCAGGGTGTCGATGGTCTTGCGCACGGTGATGCCGAGGCCGCGCAGCTTTCGATAGTTCCGTGCCGATTCCAATGCGACTGCGGGCCCAACCAGATCGACCTGGTCGAAGGCACCCAGCGCTGAACGCACGCGTCTGAACTCAGCTTCGTTCGGAATGCCCTGCAGGACTTCGGCGAGTATCAGATCACCTACGAGCAGTGGCTGCGATCCCAGCAGCGCATCCAGCCGATCCGCCTCAGGTGTTGTGCGGCCTCGGAAGAAGTCGATCCAGACGCTGGAGTCGACCAGGATCATGGTGCGTCCGGTACATCCAGGCGTTGCGCTTCCAGATCGCCCTGCCAGCGGATTTGCCCACGCAGCTTGCGCACCTGTTGCTGACGCTTGAGTTGCACCAGTGTCTTCAGGCCCAACTCGACGACTTCGCGTTTGGTGGCCGCGCCGCTGGCCTTCAGTGCCTCTGACATCAGCTGATCGTCGATTTCAATATTGGTGCGCATGATGTGTGCCTTCGAGCTGGAATCTACACATTACCGCAAGGCGAGGAAGGGCGACTCCCGCAGGCTTGCAGCCCAGGCACATCCGGGTCAGCATCCCGCCACTCAAAGCCACGACTTGGAATCATGAATCGCGGTTTCTTCGACGCGCAGACGGCTGGCGGGCTCACGGATGATGCGCCGCCCGCGGCAGCCGTGGCCGACGCGCCGCCCACAGCACACCCCCAGCGTGCCCTGCGCGAAGCCGCGCTCGAGCTGATGCGCTCCGGCGTGGTTGAAGCGGCGCGCAAGCCGCAGGCCTATCGCAGCCTGCTGGCCGGGCGGCCGGAAGTCGCTGCGATCCTGTCACCGCTGGCCCTGCGCATGGGCGTCGATGAGCTGCGGGGTCTGGCCTGGCTTGCAGTGGATGCCGAAGCCTCTGGCGCGGACGAAAGCAGCGAGGACGCCGATGCCTGGTCGCATCCGCTGGTGCGCCGACAGCGCCTGAATCTTGAGCAGAGCCTGCTGGTCGCGATCCTGCGGCAGCAGTTTGTCGCCCACGAAATGGAAGCTGGTGTCGGCGCCAGCGAAGCAGTGGTCGCGCTGGAGGATCTGCTGCCGCATCTGCAGGCCTATCTGGGCGAGCTCGGCAGCGATGCGCAGGAGAAGAAGCGACTGCTTGGCCTGCTCGAACAATTGAAGGGCCACGGCCTGGTGTCCGACGTGGATGCCCAGGAGCGGGTCAGCATTCGTCCCCTGATCGCGCATCTGGCCAATCCCGAGAACCTGCAGAACCTGCTGCAGGCGCTGCGTGAGTCCGGTGGCACCGCGACCTCGGACGGCACTGAGGACGCACCCGAATGAGCCGCGCGCAGCGCCGCCGCGGGGAGTCCGCGAGCTTTCTGCTGGACGCCATCGAGCTCTATGACTGGGGCGCTTTCGGCGGCCTGCATCGCGCTGACATAGACCCCCGCGGCACCGCCCTGATCGGCCCTACCGGCAGCGGCAAGACCACCCTGGTCGATGCGCTGATGACGCTGTTGGTCGGTAGCCCGCGCTACAACCTGGCCTCGACCGGGGGCCACGAGAGCGATCGCGATCTGCTGTCCTACGTGCGTGGCGTATCTGGCGCCGGCAACGACAGCGGCGACAACGCGCATGTCGCACGCACCGGAGCCGTAGTCACCGGCCTGTCCGCGCGCTTTACCAATGGCGAGGACGTCGTCTGCATCGGTGCGCTTCTGTGGATCGAAGGCAGCAGCTCGGCGATGGCCGACTTGAAGCGCCGCTGGGTGTTCTGCCAAGGCGCAGGGCCTGCGTTGGAGGCCTGGCTGAGCGCGCACCGCGAAGGCGGCGTGCGCGCGCTGCGCACGCTCGAAGCCGAGACGCCCGGGCTCAAGTTTTACGAGAGCAAGCAGGCCTACCTGTCGCGCCTGCGCGGCTTCTTTGAAGTGGGCGAGAACGCCTTCACCCTGCTCAATCGCGCGGCGGGTTTGAAGCAGCTCAACAGCATCGACGAAGTCTTCCGCGAACTGGTGTTGGATGACAGCGCGAAGTTCGAGCGTGCCCAGGAAGTGGCGGATGAGTTCAACACGCTGGACGGCATCCACGCCGAGCTGATCACCGCGCGTCGCCAGCGCGATGCCTTGCTGCCGATCGAGCGCGACTGGGGCCTGCGTCAGCAGGCGCAGGCGCAGGCCGAGCGCGTGGTCGATCTGAGGCACGCTTTGCCGGCCTGGTACGCGCAACAGGCGCTGGCGTTGCTGCAGAAGCAGGAAGAAACACTGCAGAACCGACTGCAGGCGCAGCAGTCGGTCGTGAAGTCTGCGGAGCAGGCGGAGCGGCTTGCCGAGGACGAAGCCCGCTCGCTGCAGGCTGCGTGGCTCACGGCGGGTGGGCAGTCGCTTGAGCATCTGCAGGCGCGCGCGCAGATGCAGCGCGAGCAGTTGCTGAGCCGGCAACAGCGTGCGCGCGACTACCGCGCTCTGGCGCAGTCGCAGGGCTGGTTGCTGGCGTCGGATCAGGCGGGCTTCGAGGCCAACCGCGCACATGCGAGCGGGCAGTTGCTCGAATTGCAGTCGCTGGATGCGTCGCAGGAACAGACTCTGTTCGAATGCGACCGCGCCCGCCATACGGTGAGCCAGCAGTTGCAGGACTGCCAGCGCGATCTGGCAGAAGTGCGCGCGCGTCCGGACAGCAATCTGCCCCCCGCCTATCAGCGCTTTCGCGCCGAGCTGGCGGACGCACTGGATACCGCCGCGGATGCCGTGCCCTACCTGGCCGAGCTGATCGAAGTGCAGGCTGCACACGCGCCCTGGCGTGGCGCGATCGAGCGTGCCCTGGGGGGACATCGCCTGCGTCTGCTGGTGCCGAGCGCGCAGATGCAGGCCGCGTTGGCCTGGGTGAATGTGCGTGACAACCGACTGCATGTGCGCCTGCTGGAAGCAGATGCGAAACGCGAACCTGCGCGCTTCCTGCCCGATGGCTACAGCCGTCGTCTGAACTGGCGCGAGCATCCGCTGCGCGAGGCGGCCAAGCACTTCGTTGCCGGCATCGATCTGCAAGGCGTGGACGATGTCGCCCGGCTGCGCGAGCAGGAGCATGCGCTGACCGTGCAGGGCATGGTCTCCGGCCGCCGCGGCCTGTTCGACAAGCAGGACCAGCGCCGGCTGGACGAGGACTGGATGACCGGCTTCGACAACCGCGACCGCTTGGCGCGGCTGGAAACGTTGCAGCAGGAGCTGCTCGCCGAGCAGGCTCAGACAGCTCAGCGCTTCGACATCGCACAGGCCGCACTGCGCGAAACGCGCGCCCGAAGCGCGCTTCTGGCCGCGTTCCTCAAGCTCGATTTCGCCGAAATCGATGTCGACGGCGCACGTGCAGCCCTCGAAACCATCGACAGCGAGCTGGCGCGACTGATGGCGCCGGACTCCGATGCAGCGACAGCGCATGCGCGCTGGCAGACGGCCCTGCAGGCGCTCGCGCAGCAGCGCCGCCTGCGTGAGGAGGCCGAGCGCCAGCGCATGCAGATCGAAGTGTCGTTGCAGCAGGTGCAGGACGCGGCGCTGCGTCTACGTCACCGTGCGGGTGAGGGCGTGGCAGTGGCGCTGGCCGAAGCGCTGGCCGCGCAGTTTCCACTACTGTCGCTGGAGCGGCTGGCCGAACGCGCCGAGATCGAGCGCGCCGCAGCCGACGCGCTCGAGCTGCAGGCACACAAACTCGAACAGCGCCTGCGCAGCCTCGACACCCAGCTCGTGCGCGCGATGAGCGCGGCCCGTCACGTCGACACCGGCGCGCTGGCCGAGGTCGGCTCCGAGCTGCAGGATGTGCCGGACTATCTGCAGCGCCTGCGCCAGCTGATCGAGGAAGCCCTGCCCGAGAAGCAACAGCGATTTCTGAAGTACTTGAACGAGTCTTCGGATCAGGGCGTCACCCAGCTGCTCAGCGATATCGAGAACGAAGTCGCCCGCATCGAGGAGCGCATCGAGGAGCTCAATGCCACCCTGCAGCGGGTCGACTTCCAGCCTGGTCGCTTCCTGCAACTCGAACCGCGCAAGGTGGTGCATCAGGGGCTGCGCGATCTCGACCAGGCCTTGCGCGTGCTGCGCGCCGCCGCCCTGCGCGACGACGAGGGTGAGAGCCACTACCGCGCGCTGCAGGCCTTGGTCGCGCTGCTGCGCGAGGCCGTCGACAAGCGCAAGACGCTGGCCGCGCGCGCCCTGCTGGATCCGCGCCATCGCCTGCAGTTCGCGGTGTCGGTGATCGCGCGCGAGGGCGGCGAGGTGATCGAGACCCGCACCAGCTCGCAGGGTGGCAGCGGCGGCGAGAAGGAGATCATCGCCAGCTATGTGTTGACCGCCTCGCTGAGCTACGCGCTGTGTCCTGCTGGTGCGTCACGGCCACTGTTCGCCACGATTGTTCTCGATGAGGCCTTTTCAAAAAGCTCGCAGGCCGTGGCTGGGCGAATCATCCGCGCGCTGACCGAGTTCGGCCTGCACCCGCTGTTTGTCACCCCGAACAAGGAGCTGCGCCTGCTGCGCGAGCACACGCGCTCGGCGATTCTGGTGCATCGGCGCGGCAGCCAGGCCAGCCTGAGTTCGATGAGCTGGGAAGCGCTGGAAGACTTCGCCCGTCGTCGCAGCGGGGCCGCACTTGAAGTCGCCGGCTGAACTGGCCGCGCGGCTGGCGCGGCAGTGGCAGCGGCCGCAGCTGCGCGAGTCGCGTCTGTTCGAGGCGCAGGCGTGGCCGCTGCGCCTGCCCATCGGCGAGCCTTTGCCGCGGCAACTGCTGGAGGATCTGACCGCGCTGCGCGAGCGCGTCCAGCAGTGGCGGCGGGTCGAGGTCGGTCGCGTCGAATGGCAGGCGCGCGCCTTTCGGTCGGCTGATGGCCTGGTCGAGCTGCCATCGGCCTGGGTGCTGGGATCACCCAGTGAATGGATCGCCGCCTGCGATGTGGTCGCGGTGCGGGCCGAGTTCGCGCGCCTTGAATCCCTGCTGCCGCAGATCGACTCGCGCTTTCATCGATTGCTGGTCCGCCAGCTTGGGTGGTTGCGCGCGCACAGCGATGCCGATCTGTTGGCCTGTGCGGCGTTCGCGCTGCAGGCCGAGCCGGGCTGCGCGCAGGGTCGGCCGCTGCGCAGTCTTGGCATCGCCGGCATCGACAGCAAGCTGCTGGAGCGCTGCCGCAGCCTTGCGCTGGCCTTGCTCGATCATCGATTCGACGGCGCGGCCGGCGCACAGGGGCTGGAGACGTTTCTGGGTGCCGCCGAGGCCCGCGAGCATTGGCTGTTGGTGGTTCCACTTTCGCCAGGCCTGCTGCCCTTCGAGCGGCTGCGACTGCGCGCCAGTGAGCTCGCAGAGCGCGGCTTGCCGGGCTCTCGCCTGCTGGTGGTCGAGAACGAGCGCTGCTCGCATGCGCTGCCTGCGCTCGAAGACTCGGTCGCAGTACTGGGTGCGGGGCTGGATCTCGCCTGGCTGGGCAGTCCGGTCTGGCGTGGAAAGCGCATCGCGTATTGGGGCGACATCGACACCTGGGGCCTGCAGATGCTGGCGCGCGCGCGCGCCCTGCAACCAGGCCTCGACGCGCTGTTGATGGATCGCGCCTGTTGGGATGCGTACGCCGCGGAACATGCGGTGCAGGAACCGGTGCCTGCTGATGCGGAGTGCCCGGAGGCGCTGCGGCCGGATGAGCAGGCCCTGTATCGGCACCTGCTGGCGCGGTCGAAAGGGCGGCTGGAGCAGGAGTTCCTGCCTGCAGATTCTGTGCGGTCTGCCATAGGCCGCTGGGCGGCGCAGTAGTTCAGCTGCTGGGAGTGCGCGCCAAGCTTCATAGGGTGGGCCCTGGCCCACCGGAGCTCGACACTCGCCCCCGTTTTCGCAGCTTCGGCTGGCCGGAACTGGGCGCTATACCTGTGCCACGCGGACACAGCCCGCAGGTGGAGAGCCACGCACCGGAACGGATGCGATGCCACCGGTGTCCCCAGGACCGAGGCGGGCGTGCTGCTACGGTGGGCCAGGGCCCACCCTATGCGGATCGCGTCTGCCAGCTCCGGCTGGGCGCCAGCCCTACCCCGATCCTGCGTTCCGCCGCATCCAAGTCGATTCCCGCCCCAGGCTCAGGCCTGCACCGTCCCGCCGGCAGCGCGCTGGCATACTCCGCCCCCTTCGCCGCAACACGATGCAGTCAAGTGATCACAGTCGCTGAATTCGATTCGCTCGCCGCCCAGGGCTACAACCGTATCCCCTTGGTGCGTGAGCTGCTGTCCGACCTCGATACCCCGCTTTCGGTCTATCTCAAGCTGGCCGACGGGCCCTACGCCTACCTGTTCGAGTCGGTGCAAGGCGGCGAAAATTGGGCGCGCTATTCGATCATCGGCCTGCCGGCGCGGCGGGTGTACAGCCTCCGCGGCAACAGCATGAGCGTTGAGGACTGCGGGGCCGTGGTGGAGACGCAAGAGCTGTCGGATCCGCTGGCCGAGATCGAAGCCCTGCGCGCTTCGTTCAAGGTGCCGAAGCTGGCAGGCCTGCCGGCATTCACCGGCGGTCTGGTCGGCTACTTCGGCTTCGAGACCATCGCCTGGATCGAGCCGCGCTTCGCCGCCTCCGACAAACCCGACATGCTGGGCACGCCGGATGCGCTGTTGATGCTGAGCGAAGAAGTCGCGGTGTTCGACAATCTTCACGGCAAGCTCTATCTCGTCGTGCACGTCGACACCGCGGAGCCGCAGGCTTATGCCCGCGGCCTACGTCGGCTGGACGCGCTCACCCATCGGCTGCGCATGGGGGCCCCGAGCTATCCGGAGGTGTTGGATCCCTCGGCGGTGTCGGAGTCCGACTTCGTCAGCGGCTTTACCAAGGACGGCTTTCTCGCCGCGGCCGAACGCTGCAAGGACTACATCCGCGCGGGCGACATCTTCCAGGTGGTGTTGTCGCAGCGCATGTCGATCCCGTTCCGCGCGCGGCCGGTGGATGTCTACCGCGCGCTGCGCGCGCTCAATCCCTCGCCCTACATGTACTTCCTGGATCTGGGCGGCACCCAGATCGTCGGCTCATCGCCGGAGATCCTGGTGCGACTTGAGCAGGGCCGCATTACCTTGCGCCCGATCGCAGGCACCCGGCCGCGCGGTGCCACGCCCGAAGAAGACGCCGCACTCGAAGCCGACCTGCTGGCGGACCCCAAGGAGCGCGCCGAGCATCTGATGCTGATCGATCTGGGCCGCAACGATGTCGGCCGGGTCGCGAAGACCGGCAGCGTCAGCCTGCCCGACCAGTTCATCATCGAGCGCTATTCGCATGTGATGCATATCGTCAGCCAAGTCGAAGGCGACTTGGCGGATGGCCTGGACTTCGGCGACGTGCTGCGCGCGACCTTTCCGGCCGGCACGGTCAGCGGCGCGCCGAAGATCCGCGCGCTCGAGGTCATTCAGGAGCTGGAGCCGGTCAAGCGCAACATCTACTCGGGCGCGGTCGGCTACCTCGGCTGGCATGGCGACGCGGACACCGCAATCGCGATCCGCACTGCGGTGATCCAGGACGGCCGCCTGCACGTGCAGGCCGGCGCTGGAATCGTGTTCGACTCCGACCCCGAGAAAGAGTGGGAAGAGACGCTGAACAAGGGGCGTGCGCTGTTCCGGGCGGTGGCGCGGGCAGCGGGAGGGCTCTAGCGCCGCACGTGAGAGGGACCGCTGCGAACACGCGGCATGCCAAGTAGTCGGTGAGTAACGAGTCGAGGGGCGTGAGCCCTTGAGCGTCGCGGTGCGCCGCAGGCGCGCCCTACGCGAATGATGCTTGGGGCATCGATGCGCGCAACGTGTCCAAAGACTCGTAGGGTGCGCCTGTGGCGCACCAAGGCCGAAACCATCGTTCAAAGCAGCCGGACTGTTTCAGCTCACGGCTCACGACGCACTTCGATGCCGGCGACGCTGCCCGGCGCGCCGCAGGCGCGGCTATACCATCACCCGCCCATGCACCCGCGCGATCCGCGGCCGGACGTGCCAGCGCTTCTCGCCTTCATTGCGCTCGAACAGCCGGTAGCGTGGCAGGGCGCCGCCATGCAGATGCAGGGTGATGGCCCAATGCTGGCTGCTGAGGTTGCGGCAGCGGTGGGCCAGGTTTTCACTGCGCTCGAACCACAGCGCATCGCTTTCACCGAGCCAGCTGATCTTGCGTTGCGAAGGTGGTTCGCCTTCGGCGCCAATCGCGTACTCCTGCACTTCCAGCGAGCCCTGCAGGACCAGCTCCATGCCGTAGTCGCCGCTCATTGAATTGACCGGAGTGATGTGGCCGGGGGGCCAGATCAGGAGGGTGGCGCTGAACGCGGGGCGCTTGGAGTCGAGGATCAGCAGGCGGGTGAAACCGCGCTTGGCGCGACCACGCAGGCCGTTGAGCTGCTGCTCATAGCGGCCGTCGGAACCGAGATGGACCACGGCGCCCAGTTCGCGTGCAAGCCAGGCCAGATCAGGCTGCGGGCCACGGATGCCGTCTTCCAGCACCGAGGTCAGCAGGGAAACCAGTCGGGGTGTGCGTGCCATGAAGCGCTCCTTGCGCATGACCGAACGCTAGGAAACCACTGGTGGCGTTAAGCATCTGATAAGCGCGCGCCGTCTTGATGTTTGTTTACGCTCCGGCGTTGCTGACGGTCGCCTGCCCCGAAACGCACAGCCCCCGCGCGAGGCGGGGGCTGTGCAGGTTCTGCTGTGGTGACTGAAACGTCAGGCCGCTTGCTCCAGGCCCTTGGCGCGGCGCCGCGCCATGACTGCGGATTCCAGGTCGGCCGGGTCGAAGTCGTCGACGCCGATCACGTCCTCGATCAGCACGCGTACCTCACGCAGCAGGCTGACCTCGTCTGCGTTCAGCACGCCCTTCAGACGCGCCTCGTTGAGCTGCTCGTCGGCGTCCAAGGCGGTGATTTCGCCGGCCTTGATCGCCTTGACCAGCTTGCGCTCGACCGGCTCGGCCGCGATCACGCGCGGCAAGGCGGCATTGACGCGGCCGGCGGGGTTGTTGGCGCAGGGCGTGATGAACACGCCTTCGCACAGGCGGTCGCGGGTGTCCGAGGGCGTCATCAGCAGCGCGGCGGCGCGATGGCCAAGGCGGTCCGACGGTGCCTGCGCGCGACGGCCCCACGGGAACACCAGCAGCCACAGCGCCCAGCCGACCGGGCGGATCGGGAAGTTGCGCAGGGCGCCCGACAGAGCCAGCTCGATGCGGTGGTTGATGTCGAACATGGCCCAGGCCAGCAGCGGCTGGTCACCCGCGGGGCGACCGTTGTCTTCGTAGCGCTTCAGGATCGCCGAACCGATGTAGAGCAGGCTGAGCACGTCGCCCAAGCGGCCCGAGAGGCTCTCCTTGAACTTGAGCTTGCCGCCGAGCGTGAGCATCGAGGTATCCGCGACCAGCGCCAGATTGGCCGAGTAGCGGTTCATGCGGCGATAGAAGCGGCGGGTGTAGGCGTCGCCGGGCACCACGCCGATGCGGGCGCCGGTCAGACCGAGGATCAGGCTGCGCGCGGCGTTCGAGATCGCGAAGCCGATGTGGCCGAACAGGGTGCGGTCGAAATCCTTGAGACGAGTGTCCGGATCCGGATGCTGCGCCGCCTGCATTTCCTTGAGTACCCAAGGGTGACAGCGGATCGCGCCCTGGCCGAAGATCATCATGCTGCGGGTCAGGATGTTGGCGCCTTCAACCGTGATCGAGATCGGCGAACCCTGCCAGGCGCGCCCCAGGTAATTGCGCGGTCCGAGGATGATGCCCTTGCCGCCGTGCACGTCCATCGCGTCCTTGATGACTTCGCGATAGGTCTCGGTGGCGTGGTACTTGGCGATCGCCGACGGCACCGAGGGCTTTTCGCCGCGGTCGACCGCAGCGGCGGTCGATTCCGACAGGGCGCTGATGGCATACGCGCGGCCGGCGATGCGCGCCAGCGCTTCCTCGACGCCTTCAAAACGGCCGATCGGCAGCCCGAACTGCTTGCGGATGCGCGCATAGGCGCCGGTGACCAGGGCGCCCATCTTGACGCCAGCGGTGCCGGCCGAGGGTAGCGAGATCGCGCGACCCACCGACAGGCATTCGACCAGCATGCGCCAGCCCTCTCCGATCATCTTCTCGCCGCCGATCAGCGCCGACAGCGGCAGGAAGACATCCTTGCCGCGGACCGGACCATTCTGGAAGGGCACGTTCAGCGGGAAGTGGCGGCGGCCGATTTCCATACCGGCCGTGTTGCGCGGAATCAGCGCGAGCGTGATGCCGCGATCCTTTTCATCGCCCAGCAGGCCATCGGGGTCGTGCAGTCGGAAGGCGAGACCGACCACGCTCGCGACCGGCGCCAGGGTGATGTAGCGCTTGTCGAAGGTCAGGCGTACGCCCACCACCTTGGCGCCTTCCCACTCGCCTTCGCAGACGATGCCGTAGTCGGGCAGCGAGGTGGCGTCAGAGCCCGCCGTCGGGCCGGTCAGCGCGAAGCAGGGGATCTCTCGGCCGTCGGCCAGACGCGGCAGGTAGTGGTTCTTCTGTTCATCGGTGCCGTAGTGCAGCAGCAATTCGGCCGGGCCCAGCGAGTTCGGCACCGCCACGGTCGAGCCGAGCGTCGCCGAGGCCGAGTTCAGCTTCTGCAGCACGCGCGAGTGGGCCAGCGCCGAGAAACCGAGGCCGCCGTACTCGCGCGGGATGATCATTCCGAAAAACTTGTGCTTCTTGAGGTACTCCCAGACCTGCGGCGGCAGGTCGGCGCGCTCGTGGCTGACCTCCCAGTCGTTGGTCATCTGGCAGACCTCGTCGCAGGGGCCGTTGATGAAGGCCTGCTCCTCGGCGGTGAGTTCGGGCTTGGGCTGAGCCAGCAGCTGTTTCCACTTGGGCAGGCCGGAGAACAGCTCGCCTTCCCAGCCGACGGTGCCCGCCTCGAGCGCGGTCTTCTCGGTGTCCGAGAGTTGCGGAAGCATGCGGGTGTAGATCTTCAGCAGCGGTGCCGTGATCTTGTGGCGGCGGGTCGGCGTGTGCAGCAAGGGCACTGCCACAGCCGCGAACAGCAGGCCGGCGATGATCGTCGCGATGATGCTCGCCTGCAGCAGCAGTGCGGCCACCAGCGCCGCCGCGCTCAGCGCGGCCCAGGTCTTCAGATTGGTGCGGAAGTAGGCCGCGGCGAGGCCGGCGACCAACAGGGCGAGGAAGGGCAGCAAGATGCTCATGGTGTGCTCCGTTGCGATCCGGCGCGGGATTTCCGGGGACGGTGATGCGGTTGACGCAGCCTACGCGCCCGGATTCGAGTTCGGGCACCAGCCGCGGCAGGCCATCTGCCGACAGCAGGCGACCATACGATCCAGTATGTTTCTCCCTTTCGCGGGAATCAATACGCTGACGTATGGGGTCCGTGAATTGCTGCACTGCATTGATTCACGTGCGGAAATCACGTCATGGCTGAGGACGCAATTGATTTGCAAGGTTCGGGCCGCCCGCTACACTCCGGTGAATGAACGCCCCCTCCAAGAAAATTGACAAGGCGCCGCGGCTTTCCGCGAACGACTGGGCCCAAGGCGCCCTCGATCTGATTGCCGAGCTGGGGGTCGCTGCGGTTGCCGTCGAGCCGCTGGCGCGCAGACTGGGGGTGACCAAGGGCAGCTTTTATTGGCATTTCCCCTCGCGCGAGGCCCTGTTGCGGGCAGCGCTGGAGCGTTGGGAGCAGCGCGAGCTGGAAGAAGTGTTCGCGCAGCTCGAAGGCATCGAAGACCCGCGCAGCCGGCTGGAGCAACTGTTCCGGCTGGTCGGCACCCAGACTGCATCGCACGCGATCTATTCCGAGCTGCTGAAGGCCATGGACCATGCCGTGGTGCAGCCGGTCATGCAGCGCGTGTCCGCCCGTCGCATGGACTGGCTGACACTGGCCTACCGACAGGTGGGCCTGCCGCGCGCCGCCGCCCAGCAGCGCGCGCGTCTTACCTACGCTGCCTACGTGGGCTTCTTGCAGCTGTCCCTGCAGCTGGGCCATCCGCGCATGCGGCACGAGGAGTTCGACGAGTATCTCGCGCACGTGATGTCGACGCTGATTCCTGACTAGGACACCGTCGGATCGAGCGATTGCGTGCTCGATCCGCGGTACCCCGCGCTTGGCGCGTGGATCGCTCCGATGCAACCGCACTTCCCAGAAGTCGCGCAAAACTGATGCCGCGACCCGCGACCCGCGACCCGCTACGTCGCCGGGACGGTGGGATACCCGCACCCGCCGCCGACTGCTAAGCGCTTGAACCAAACCGCGCATTCGGCGTGCCCTGATCGGACGCGGACTGCTCGCGGTCGGCCGGGAACGGGTTCCCCGACTGCTTACGGCACTGCAGTGCTGACAACAATGCCACCGGTTTCCTCTAGGTCCGTACGTGCAACTGGACTGGCATTGGACTTGTTCGCTGGCACTGGTCTGGCTAAGGTCTGCTGTCCGCATCGGTCGCTGCCCGGTGGTCGCCGCGACGGCGACCCGGCGGCCGGCATTGGAGCCCCTTGCATGTCCAGCACGCTCGCAGCGCTCAACCAGTGGGTTGAGCAGGTCGCACGCCTTACCCGTCCCGCTGCCATCCACTGGTGCGATGGCAGCGAGACCGAACGCGACCGACTGACGGCATTGATGCTGGAAAGTGGCGACTTGCTCGCCTTGAACCCCGACACCCATCCCGACTGCTTTCTGCACCGATCCAGTGCGTCCGATGTCGCACGCGTCGAACACCTGACCTTCGTGTGCATGCGCCGGCAGGAAGATGCGGGTGTCAACAACCACTGGATGCCTCCGGCCGAGGCGCGCGCGAAAATGCAGGCGTTGTTCGAGGGCTGCATGCAGGGTCGAACCCTCTACGTGGTGCCCTACTGCATGGGGCCGATCGACTCGCCGCTGGCGCGCTGCGGCGTCGAGATCACCGACAGTCCCTACGTGGTCGTGAACATGCGCCTGATGACCCGCATGGGCAGCGCAGCGCAGCGTCGCATCGAGCGCGAGGGCCATTTCGTCAAGGGCCTGCATTCCATCGGTGAGCTTGACCCCGAGCGCCGTTTCATCATGCATTTCCCCGAGGACCTGGAAATCCAGTCCTTTGGCTCGGGTTACGGCGGCAATGCGCTGCTCGGCAAGAAGTGCCACGCGCTGCGCATCGCCAGCTACCAAGCAAGAAGCGAGGGCTGGTTGGCCGAGCACATGCTGATCCTCGGCGTGCAGACGCCGAAAGGCGACACCCACTACGTCGCGGCAGCGTTTCCGAGCGCGTGTGGCAAGACCAACCTCGCGATGCTGATTCCGCCCGAGGGCTACCAGCGCGAGGGCTGGAAGATCACCACCGTCGGTGATGACATCGCTTGGATGCAGCCGGGCGCAGATGGCCGCCTGTACGCGATCAACCCGGAGGCCGGGTTCTTCGGTGTGGCACCCGGCACCAGCGCCAGTACCAACCCCAATGCGCTGTCGATGCTGCATCGCGATGCGATCTTCACCAACACCGGAGTGACCGCCGATAACCAGCCGTGGTGGGAGGGCCTGCCGGGTCAGCCTGCGAAGGACTGGCAGGGCCGTGATTTCGACCCGAGCCTCGGGCCGGCCGCGCATCCGAACTCGCGTTTCACGGTCAGCGCAAAGCAGTGCCCGAGCTACAGCGCCGAGGCCGAAAACCCTGCCGGCGTGCCGATCTCGGCGATCATCTTCGGCGGCCGCCGCGCCAATCTGGTGCCGCTGGTGATGGAGGCCGAGGATTGGGCCCACGGCGTGCTGATGGGCGCTTCCATGGCCTCCGAAACCACCGCCGCTGCGACTGGCGCGGTCGGCGTGGTGCGCCGCGATCCGATGGCGATGAAGCCGTTCTGCGGCTACAACTTCGCGGAGTATTTTTCACACTGGCTGAGCTTCGGTCGCGCGCCGGCGGAGCTGCCGAAGATCTTTCATGTCAACTGGTTCCGCAAAGGTGCCGACGGCCGTTTCCTGTGGCCGGGCTTTGGCGAGAACATGCGCGTGCTGGAGTGGATCGTCGCCCGCTGCGAAGGGCACGCCGAGGCCGTGTCGACGCCGGTAGGGCTTCTGCCCACGCCTGCCGGTCTGCGCACCGAAGGCCTACAGATCGCCGCACAGGATCTCACTGCGCTGCTCTCGATCGACGCCGAGGCCTGGCAGCTGGAACTGGAGGACGTCGAGCGCTTCCTGAAGGAGCTGGGTGAGCGTGCGCCGGCAGCGCTGATCGAAGCGCTGCAGCAGCGTCAAGCCGTGCTCCGAGAGCGAGAGGCGGCCTGATTCCCATCGACTGCACGGCGAACGCGGCGCAGCTGGGAGATCTGGAAGTTCAGCTCAGGAATCGGCCATTGGTCGGCTGCGCTTCTGCTGGCCGCGTTGCCGCCGGCCGGTGGTTGAACCGTTCTGCGGGCATGCTCGCGAGAACCCCTCGGCCACCGGAGCGGTTGAACACGGACGGCCAGGAACGCAGCGCCCATGCCGGGCAGGCACAGCGCAAACCAGAGGCGAGCGGAGGTTGGTGGTGTGACTCGGGCAAAGGGCGGTCCGTCAACTCAACCGCCAGGCTCACAGCGCTCCGCTGGACTGCTACAGGTCCTGCTGATAACGCACGTAGGGCACGCGCCCGCTGCCCTCTTCGGCGGGCGGCAGCTCGCGCAGCGGCCACGCACTGGTGTCGCCGCGTGTCCAGTACTGCGTAGCACCCACCGTCAACTCGCCGCGCCACGGAGTTCTCCAGGAGATTCCGAGGTCAAGGCTGTTCAGCATGCCCGGCAGGCCGCGAAACTCGATCAGGCGCGCGGTCAGGCTGCTGCTGAAGGCGCCAAGGCCGCCGGACAGGCGCAGGGCATCGCTTTCATACACCGGAATCGGGGTGCCCCAAAGGTCAACGGTGCGGCCCTGACTGCGCAGGTTCTGGGCGTCGATACGAAGCCAGCCATCGGAGCCAATGCCGACCTGGGCGCCGAGCTCGAGCTGGCTGGCATCCGACTCGCCGAGCGGCAGCGCGAGGTGCAGTGGTGTCACTTCGGACAGACCCGGCAGCGAATTCCAGCGTACGGGCTTGGACCCCGTCTGCTGCGGCTTCTGCACGCTCAGCCACGCCAGCCCGTAGTTGACATCGATGCCGGCACGCTCGATGAACCATGCCCCTGACAGCCCAACACCGCTGCCATAGCCCGGAAGCTCGGTCGCGTCGATTTCCAGCCGCGCCAGCATGCACTGTTCGTTGAAACCCAAGGCGCCGGCGTCTCCGCGAGCGCAGAGGATCGCGAGTCCCGGCTGGCTGGGCGAAAGGCCGAGCGCCTGCATGCCCTCGTTGGAACTGCCAGAGCGCACCGGTCGCTGGCTGCTGCGACCGAGCGTGCCGGCCACGCCGAGGATGCGATCGAGCAAGGATGCGTCATCCCCTGCCGTCGTCTGCTCGGCCATCAGCAGCACCTGCTCCGATGGCGAGTCCGACCGCGGCATGGCGCTTTCCGCCGCGCTTGCCGCACCACAGCCAAACACCGACCCGAGGGTCAGGGCGAGGCGAGCAAGGGCAGGGCGGACATTCACGAGGACGGGCCTTCTAGAGGTGTGGAGGATGCGCTAACGCTGCGCTTCAGCTTACGTCGATCGGGCAGACGACGGACCGCACTGGATAGGCGACAGTTCCAAAATTACCCACAGTTTAACCCGCAGCTAACACAACGCAAAGGCCTCGGCGCGTCTTGATAACAGGCCGGCTTGAGGGCCTGCGAGCCCGAGTCAATGTGTCGGTCAAACTGGCCGCACGCCTGAATCCGACTTTGGAAACCTTGGTCTATCCAGCGCGGCGGCAAGAGCCTCGAAGAGTGGCTTCGGCCGGAAAACCCCGCATAATCCGGGCGCTTGCAAGCGCCGGACCTCCAGCGCCCTCGCAATCGGGGACGCGCCCCCGGGGAGACCCGGCGCAGCGCGGACGTCTATTCATCCGAAGGTAGCGACGCAGTCCATGGCCTCCTGGAATGGCGCAGACGATCTGGACAAGGGACTGGCGCCCTTGGCCAATGTGGCTGCCCTTGAGCCCGCCAGCCGTCTGGAGGTGCGTGAGGTTCTTCTGCGCGGGCTGGAAACTCTGGCGGTGGGGCGCAGCGGGCTGAGGCTTATGCTGCGCTGTGTTGGCGAGTCGGGGCTGGAGGCGGAAGTTTGCCTTTCCGGCGCAGTGCTGTCCGAGGTCGATTCGCGCGAGCGGCAGAACCTTGGGGGCGGAAGTATCGAGTGGGCCCTGAATGGCCTCGCACCTGAGCCGGTTCTGCTCGGTTTCAGCTGGCACGCGGGGCCTGCGCCCGAAGATCTTGAGCTGGAGGGGCTTGAGCGCGTGCTGCGTGCGGGCCTGCCCGCCGCGCTCGAAGTCGACCGACTGCAAAGTGTGCTGGCCCGTTTGGCGGAGGCCGAGCGCCTGCAGCGCGCATTGTTCTCGATCGCCGATCTGGCCAGTGGCGAAGGCGATGCCAGCGAGCTGATCGCGGGCGTTCACGCGATTCTGGGCAGCCTGATGTACGCGGAAAACTTCTACATCACGTTGCTCGACGCCGAGCGCAATGCTCTGGTGTTTCCCTACTTTCGTGACAGCGTGGATCACGAAGGGCCACCCATCGGCCTGCCGATTCCGCGCGAAGAGTACCGAGGCTCGCTGACCGACCAGGTGTTTCGGCTCGGGAAGCCCTTGATGGGCCCCTCCAACGAGTTGCTTCAGCAGGTCGGACTACCCGAGCGCTCCTGCACCTTCGGTCCGCAGTCTTTGGATTGGCTGGGCGTACCGCTGCAGCGCGGTGGTGAGGTGTTCGGCGTCGTGGTGGTCCAGAGCTACGACCCGGAGCACCGCTACAGCGAGCGCGACCGCACCCTGCTGACGTATGTGGCGCAGCACATCGCCACTGCACTTGAGCGCAAGCTGGCCCACGACGAGCTCGAGCGCCGCGTGGCGCAGCGCACCGACGAGCTGCGGATCGCCAATCAGGCGCTGCGCGCGGAGATCGAAGAGCGTCATCGCGCCGATCGCTTGCAGGCAGCGCTGTTCAGGATCGCCGAGCTGGGATCGTCCGGCGGCAGTATCGAAGACTTCTTCGGTGCCGTGCACCGGGTCATCAGTGAGCTGCTGTTCGCGGAGAATTTCTACATCGCCCTGCACGACCCGGCTCGTGAAGAAATCAGCTTCCCGTACTCGGTCGACCAGCACGATCGCAAACGCCATTCTCGCCGGATGGCTCGCGGGATGACCGAATACGTGCTGCGCACCGGTCGTGCCGTTCTGGCGGATCGTGCTGCGATCACGGCACTGCAGCGCTGCGGCGAAGTCGAATCTTCGGGTGCGCAGGCGCAGATCTGGCTGGGGGTGCCCTTGACCTGCGCCAACACGACCGTGGGCGTGCTGGCGGTGCAGAGCTATGACGATGCGCGTGGTTACCAGCGGCGTGACCAGGAACTGCTGACCTTCGTCTCTTACCACATCGCCAACGCGCTCGAACGCAAGCGCGCGACCGACTCGCTTCGCCAGGCCTATGCCGAACTTGAGCGTCGCGTCGAACAACGCACCGAAGCTCTGTTCGAGGCCAACCGCGATCTGCGCCAGCAAATCACCGAGCGCGAGCGGATCGAGTGGCAGTTGAAACACGCCGCCCTGCACGACGCCCTGACCGGCTTGCCCAACCGCAGCTACCTGATGACGCGGCTGGACGAAGCCCTGCAGCGCTATGGCCAGGCCCGCGAAGACTGCTTTGCCGTGCTGTTTCTCGATCTGGACCGCTTCAAGGTCGTCAACGACTCGGTTGGCCATCTGGTCGGCGACGAACTCCTGAAGGAGGCGGGTGCGCGCATCGCTGCCAGCGTCGGCCGACGCGGCACCATTGCACGCCTCGGCGGCGACGAGTTCGCCATCCTGATCGAGGGCGTGGAGGCCGAAACCCAGGCGACCGAAGCCGCAGCGCGCATCATCGCCGCGATGGACGTGCCGATCCGCGCTGGCGGCAAGGAGCTCTACAGCTCTGTCAGCATCGGCATCGTTCTGGCGCAGCCGCACTATCGGACCGCCGCCGAGCTGTTGCGCGACGCCGATGTCGCGCTGTATCGCGCCAAAGCCAATGGCCGGCGCCGATTCGAGCTCTTCGACGAGGCGCTGCGCCGTGAGGCCCTTCTGCAGCTGGAACTCGAAGGCAATCTGCGGCGCGCATTGGTGCGCAGCGAGTTCGAGCCGGTGTTCCAGCCAATACTCGATCTCGACAGCGGCGAAATCGCGGGCTACGAGGCCTTGCTGCGCTGGCGGCATCCACAGCGCGGCCTGTTGGCGCCCGCCGACTTTCTGATCCAGGCGGAAGAATCGGGCCTGCTCGAAGCGATCGACTGGCAGATCTACGAGCTGGTGTTCGCTCAGGCCTGGCAGCTGATCGCCGGCGGTGGCTACGTCAGTATCAATGTGGGCGCCCGCCACCTGCGCTCGGCGCAGTTCGTGCCCGAGCTGGCACGCATGCTTGCGCGTTACGAGCTGCCGCCGCAGCGGCTGCGCATTGAAGTGACCGAGCGCAGCCTGTTCGAGCAGCCAGAGCTGGCCCGCCATTTGTTCGGCGAGCTGCGCGCCCTGGGCGTGTCGCTGGCGCTGGACGATTTCGGTACTGGCTATTCCTCACTGAGCTACCTGCATCAATTCCCGCTGCAGGTGCTGAAGATCGACCGCAGTTTTGTCGAAGCCGTCGACCAGGCGGAGCCGGGCAACGCGCTGGCGGTGCTGCGGGCAATCTGCGCGCTGGGCGCCTCACTCGGTATGGAAGTCGTTGCCGAAGGCATCGAATCCAAGGCCCAGCTGGCGCGTGTGCGTGAGCTGGGCTGCCGCTACGGCCAGGGCTTCCTGCTCGGCCTGCCGCAGCCGGTGTGCCTGCTGGCCTCAGCGGCAGTTTCGACATCGCCCGCCGAGGCTCCCGTGACATCTGCCGTCATGCTGGGCGAACGCCTGGCCTCGGGCTGAAGCTGAAGCGCCCGGCATGTCTCCGGGCGCGTGGACCGGGATAGGCCATCGCGGCCACTGCGCCCTCCGCCATTCCCATCCAGTCCGGCCTGCGCTAGCGTGCGCTGCTGCACTGCACACAAAACGGAGCCGCGATGACCCGCCCTGACAGCCTGGCTGCCGAACCTGAAACCCTGCGCGAAATCGATCTGCCTGCCAGCGATCAGCCGCTGCGCGAAGACGTCAAGCGCCTCGGCGCACTGGTCGGCGAGGTCATCGCCGATCAGGAGGGCGAGGCGTTCTTCGAGCGCGTGGAAGCCCTGCGTCGACTGGCCATTCAACGCCGCGAACAGGCCAACGGGCTTGGCGAACTGGCCGCAGCCGTAGACGGCTTGCCGCTGGATGAGGCGGAAGGGCTGGTGCGCTCGTTCGCGACCTACTTCGGCGTGGTCAACCTGGCCGAGCGTATCCACCGTATTCGTCGTCGCCGCGACTATCAGAAGCAGGCCACCGCTGCGCCTCAGCCTGGCGGCCTGCTGGCCGTGGTCAGCGAACTGAAGGCCTCCGGCATGGAGTTCGATGCGCTGGTCGGCCTGATCCGGCGATTGCACATCGAGCCGGTCTTCACCGCGCACCCCACCGAGGCGGTACGCCGCGCGCTGCTGGAGAAAGAGGCCGAGCTGGTGCGCGCGCTGATCGACGATCTCGACCGCACGCGCACGCCGGCCGAGCGTCGACTGGATCTCGCACGCATCCGCATGGCGCTGACCAGCGGCTGGCAGACCGCCGAGAACGCGATCGAAAAGCCGACCGTGGCCGACGAGCTGGAGCACGTCAGCTACTACCTCGGCCACGTGTTGTATCTGATCCTTCCGGTCTTCCACGAGCTGCTCGCCGACGCCGTGGAAACCGTCTACGCACGTCCGCTGCCGGCGCTGCCGGCGATCCTGCGCTTCGGCTCCTGGGTCGGCGGCGACATGGACGGCAACCCCTCCGTGGGGGCCGAGACCATTGCCGCCAGTCTGGCCTCGCAGCGTGGCCTGATCCTGTCGAACTACCGCGGTGATCTTGCCCATCTGGCGGGTCTGCTGACCCAGTCGATCGGCCGCGTCGGCGTGGACCCACGGGTGTTGAAGCGCATCGACGACTATCGGGCGCGTCTGGGCGAATCCGCGCAGCGCCTGCGCTCGCGGCACGACGACATGCCCTACCGGCAGCTGCTGAATCTGATGATTCTGCGACTGGAGGCCACAGAGGCCGAGGCACCCGAGGGCTACCGCGGCCCGGCCGGCCTGCTCGACGATCTCAACCTGATCGCGCATTCGCTGAAGAGCCAGCGCGGCGAGCATGCGGGCTTCTTCGCCCTGCGCCGGCTGCTGCGGCGGGTGGAGGCCTTCGGCTTTCATCTGGCCACTCTGGACCAGCGTCAGGACTCGCGCGTGCATGACGCCGCGCTGGCCGTACTGTTGGCGGATCCAGACTGGCCCGAGCGTGCGGCGCCGGAGCGCGCGAAGCGACTGGGTGCGCTATTGAACGACACGCTCGGCGTGCGCAGCTCGGACGATGACGTCACCCAGCGTGTGCTGGATGTGTTCGCAAAACTCGCCGAGCTGCGGCCGCGGTACGGCGCTGAAGCTTTCGGCCCCTACATCGTCAGCATGAGTCGAAGCGCGGCCGATGCGCTTGCGGTGCTGGCGCTGGCGCGCTTGGGCGGGCACGCCGATGCGCAGGGTCAGGTGCCGCTGGATGTGGCGCCGCTGTTCGAGACGGTGGACGATCTGGCTGCCGCGCCCGAGGTGGTTGCAGCACTGCTGGACGACCCGATCTACCGCGCCCATGTCGCTGCGCGCGGCGAGCGCCAGGTGGTGATGCTGGGCTATTCCGACAGCGCCAAGGACGCCGGGCTCGCCGCCTCGCGCTGGGCGATCCAGCGCGCGCAGATCGCGCTGTGCGCCCTCGGCGCGGAGCGCGGCGTGCGCATCCTGTTTTTCCATGGTCGTGGCGGTTCGGCCAGCCGCGGCGGCAGCAAGACCGAGCGCGCGGTCATCGCGGCACCGCGCGGCAGCGTCGATGGCTATCTGCGTCTGACCGAGCAGGGCGAGGTCATCCATCGCAAGTACGGCATCCGTGCGCTGGCGCTGCGCAATCTTGAGCAGACTGCCGGTGCCGTGCTGCGTGCGACGGCGCGGCCGCGACCGCCGGAGCCGCGCGAACCGGTCTGGCGCGAGACCATGGCCTTGATCGCGAACGAATCGCGGCGGGTCTATCGCGCCTTCGTGCATGAAGAGCCGGCCTTCGTGCCCTACTTCCGCGAGGCCACGCCGATCGATGTGATCGAGCGCCTGAAGCTGGGTTCGCGTCCCGCCAAGCGCGCCGCTGGCGGGCAGGCCGGGGTGGAGTCGCTGCGTGCGATTCCCTGGGTGTTCGCCTGGTCGCAGAACCGCTGCAATCTGACCGGGTGGTATGGCGTGGGCAGCGGGCTGGCGGCGGCGATCGAGGCCAAGGGCGTCGAAGCCATGGCGGAGATGGCGCGCGACTGGCCCTTCTTCGCGACCCTGGTCGACGATGTCGAGATGGTGTTGGCGAAAACCGAGCTCGACATCTTCGCGCGCTACTCGCAGCTGGCCGGCGAGGCCGCGCATGCGGCGCTGTTCCCGCGCATCGAGGCGGAGTTCCAGCGAACCTGCGAAGCGGTGCTTGCCCTGAAGACTGCGCAGGAACTGCTGGCTGGAGACCGTCGACTGCGACTGTCGATTCGGCTGCGCAATCCTTACGTCGATCCGATCAGCCTGCTGCAGGTCGACCTGCTGCGGCGCTGGCGCAGCGCGGGTCGGCCTGAGGATGGGTTGCTGCATGCGCTGGTGGCGACGGTCAATGGCATTGCGGCGGGTGTGCAGAACACCGGCTGAGCCCACGATCTGCGCCCTCTGCGCAGGAAACTACCGCGCCAGCAGTGCGCAGCTTTGTAGGGCGGGTCTTGACCCGCCGCCACCGCATTCGCTGCGATGCCGCCGCGGGTGGACGCGGCTCAAAGCCCGTGCAGCGCCTGCTGCAGATCCTCGATCAGATCGTCGGCGTGCTCCAGGCCCACCGACACCCGCAGCAGACCGGGCGGCGAGACGGGCCGCGCGCCTTCCACCGATGCGCGATGCTCGATCAAGGATTCGCAGCCGCCCAGCGAGGTGGCGCAGTGGAACAGGCGCGTGCTGCCGGCGACCTTGAGTGCGGCTTCGCGACCGGCAGCGAGCTCGAAGCTCAGCATGCCGCCGGGATGCTTCATCTGCCGCGCCGCCAAGGCGTGTCCTGTGTGCGAACTCAGGCCCGGGTAATGCACCACCGACACGGCCGGATGCGCGGCAAGCGCGGCTGCGATCTTCTCGGCGTTCCCGCGATGCATGGCCATGCGCGCCGGCAGCGAGCGCAGGCCGCGCAGGATCAGCCAGGCATTGAAAGGGCTGGCGCTGGCGCCGAGCAATTTGCGCACTTCGAAGGCGCGCGCCGCCAGCGCGTCATCGGCGCCAAAACACAGCAGCCCGCCCATTACATCCGAATGGCCACCCATGTACTTGGTGGCCGAATGCAGCACCACGTCGGCGCCTAGCGCGATCGGCTGCTGCAGCACCGGCGTGGCGAAGGTGCTGTCGACCACGAGCAGGGCGCCCGTCGCGTGCGCGGCTTCAGCGCAGGCCGCGATGTCGACGACCTGCATCAGCGGGTTGGAAGGGGTTTCGATCCACAGCGCGCGGGTCTCCGAGTCCACTGCGGCACACACGGCCGCCGGGTCGAGACCGTCGACGAAGCGCGCGCTCAAGCCCCAGCGCGGCAGCCAGTCTTCGGCCAGTACCCGCACGCCGTGGTAGAGGTCGCGCTGGAACACCACGTTGCCGCCGGCCGGCAATGACTGCAGCAAGGTGCTGGCCGCTGCCATGCCGGTGGAGAGCAGCAGCGCGCGCGCAGCGCCGTCGAGCGCCGCCGCTGCCTGCTCCAGCCGCGCCTGGGTCGGATTGTCGTAGCGCTGGTACAGATAGCCGTGGTCCTGGGTGCCGTCGGGCGCATGCAGGAAGGTGGTGGCGAGGTGCAGCGGCGCGGCCAGCGCGCCGGTTTCGCGATCGGGCTCGGCGCCGATGTGCACGGCGCGGGTTTCAAGGCGCATGGGAGACAGGACCGCGGCAAGTGGGAAGGGCGACAGTCTGCTCAGGCGTCGCCGACTGCCGCAATGGTCGAAGGTCAGCGCCGCGCAGGCTTTGCCATACTGCGCCCCCCTGCCGACGCCTGAGACCCGCTTCGATGTCCACACCTGCGTCCGTCGACGAACTGCTCGCCACCGCGCGTCGTCGCTATCTGCCGATCTATCGACCGCGCGAGCTGATCCTGGATCGCGGCGAAGGCTCACGCGTGTGGGACAGTGCCGGACGCGACTACATCGACCTCGCCGCCGGCATCGCGGTGAACGCGCTCGGCCATGCGGACCCCGACCTGCGCGCCGCCCTGATCGAGCAGAGCGCCAAGCTCTGGCACACCAGCAACATCTTCTATAGCGAGCCGCCGGTGCGTCTGGCCGAGGAACTGGCCGAGGCCTCGGGCTTCGCCGAGCGCGTGTTCCTGTGCAACTCGGGCGCCGAGGCCAATGAGGCGGCGATCAAGCTCGCCCGCAAGCATGCCGCCGCGCAGGGCAGGGCGCCGGCGCAGCGCGTCATCCTCACATTCCGCGGCAGTTTTCACGGGCGCACCCTGGCGACCATCACCGCGACCGCTCAGCCCAAGTACCAGGAGGGCTTCGAGCCCTTGCCGGGCGGCTTCCGCTACGTCGACTTCAACGACATCGCTGCCTTCGACGCCGCGTTTGATGCGGATGTCTGCGCGGTGCTGGTCGAGCCGATCCAGGGCGAGGGCGGGGTGATGCCGGCAGCGCCCGGCTTCCTGCAGCACCTGCGCCGTCGCTGCGACGAGACCGGTGCTCTGCTGATGCTGGACGAGATCCAGTGCGGCATGGGCCGCACCGGCCGGCTATTCGCCTGCCACGCCGAGGGCGTGGAGCCCGATACCGTCAGCCTGGCGAAGGCGCTCGGCGGCGGGTTTCCCATCGGCGCACTGTTGGTCGGTGCGCGCGCTGCTGAAAGCCTCGGCTTCGGCAGTCACGGCACGACGTTTGGCGGGAATCCACTTGCCGCGGCCGTGGCGCGCGTGGCGCTGGCAAAGCTGAAATCACCCGAACTGCTGGAGAACGTCGAGGCGCGCTGTGCCCAGTTGGTTGCCGGATTGCACGAGATCAACAGCCGGCTTCCAGTATTCAGCGGAGTTCGCGGACGCGGGCTGATGCAGGGCGCAGTCCTGCTGGAGCAGCACGCCGCGCGCGCGGCCGAGGTGCTCGATGCTGCCGCCGGCGAAGGTTTGCTGATTCTGTCCGCCGGCGTTGGCGTGCTGCGCTTCGTACCGGCCCTGAACATTCGCGAGGATGAGCTGGCGGAAGGGTTGCAGCGCCTGGAGCGGGCGCTGCGCGCCGTGTTTGGGTAGCTGAAGCGTGCCCAGGCATCGATCGCCTTTGGAGAAGGCAGCCGGACGTCTGGTCTCAGAGATCCAGAAGGAATGGATCCATGAATTGGGCGAGACCGGGGGCGGTCGAGCGAGGGGGTTTTGGGTCAAGCTCACGTTCTTCTCCAAGCTGCCCACCGCGGCGAGCTGCGCACCTTGCTCGGCGCGCGCTCGATCGACCAGTTTCTTGGAGACCTGGGGGTTCGACGTCATCCGGCTGTACGCGGAGCAATCCCAGCCCTGAGAACGGAGCTCGAGTCAGAGGAGGGGTAACGACCTCCTCCAGACTGCAGTCCAGATCAGACCGCTTTCGCTTCCCTGAAGGCTTCATGCGCGGCTGCGATCGTGGCTTCGATATCCGCCTCGCTGTGTGCAGCCGAGATAAATCCGGCTTCGTACGCAGAAGGCGCGAAGTACACGCCCCGCTTCAGCAGGCCGTGGAAGAAGCGGTTGAAGGCCTGAACGTCGCAGGCGGTGGCCTGGGCGAAGCTCTCGACATGCTGATCCGTGAAGAACAGACCGAACATGCCGGGCACGCGGTTGGTGGTGACCGCAACGCCGGCCTCGCGAGCCGCGGCTTCGAGGCCGTCGCAGAGCAGATGGGTTTTGCGCAACAGGTCCTCATGGAATCCCGGCGCCTGGATCAGCTCCAATGTAGCCAGTCCAGCCGCCATCGCCACGGGGTTTCCGGACAGCGTGCCAGCCTGATAGATGGGACCCGACGGGGCCACCTGCGACATGATTTCGCGGCGGCCACCGTAGGCGCCGACCGGCATGCCACCGCCGATGATCTTGCCGAAGGTCGAGAGATCCGGCCGCACCCCGTACAGCGCCTGCGCACCGCCTGCGGCGACACGGAACCCGGTCATGACTTCATCGAAGATCAGCAGCGCGCCGTGCTTGGTGCACAGCTCGCGCAGGTGCTGCAGGTAGCCGGGCTTGGGCAGAATGCAGTTCATGTTGCCGGCGATCGGCTCGATGATCAGGCCGGCGATCTCGTCACCGTGCGTCGCGAACAGCGCGCCTGCGCCCTCGAAGTCGTTGTAGGCCAGGGTCAGCGTCAGATCGGCCAAGCCGCTGGGCACACCCGGTGAAGTCGGCACCCCAAAGGTCAACATGCCAGAGCCGGCCTTTACCAGGAACGCGTCGCCATGGCCGTGGTAGCAACCCTCGAACTTCACGATGCGGCTGCGGCCGGTGTAACCGCGCGCCAGGCGAATCGCCGACATCGTGGCCTCGGTGCCGGAGTTCACCATCCGGCTCATCTCCATCGAGGGCACCAGTTTGGTCAACAGCTCGGCCATGGTGACCTCGAGCGGATTCGGCACACCGAAGCTCAGGCCGTTGACCGCCGTGCGGGTGACCGCGTCGATGACCTTGGGGTGCGCGTGGCCGGCAATCATCGGGCCCCAACTGCCGATGTAGTCGATGTAGCGCTGGCCTTCGACATCCCATAGGTAGGCGCCCTCGGCGCGAGTGGCGAAGAAGGGTTCGCCACCGACTGAGCGGAACGCGCGGACGGGCGAGTTCACGCCGCCCGGCATCAACTGCTGGGCGCGTTCGAACAGAGCATGGTTGGTGTTCATGGGATGTCTCCTTGGAATTCGGGGAAGGCTTTGCGCAGCCCGCGCACGGCCGCCGCAGGGTCCGGTGCGGAATAGACCGCGGTGATCACAGCGAGCAGATCGGCGCCGGCGGCGACCAGAGAGGGCGCGAGCGCAGCCGTAATGCCGCCGATCGCGACCACCGGCATCTGCAGCGCGCGTGCGCGCGTCAGCAGGCTGGGCTGTGCGCGAGCGGCCTGGGGCTTGGTGGGCGAGCTTGCAAAGGTGCCGAAGGCGATATAGCTCGCGCCCTCGGATCGCGCCTGTTGCGCACGGTCGAGGCTCGAATAGCACGACGCCCCAATCAGCGCGTTGGGGCCCAGCGCGCGCCGCGCTTCGCGAAGGCTGCCGTCGTCTCCGCCCAAGTGAACACCCTCGGCGCCCAGGCGGCCGGCAAGCTCGACCTCGTCATTGATGACGAGCGGCACGTCGTGGTCGCGGCAGAGACCAAGCAAGGCCTCGGCTTGCGCGTTCTGCAAAGCTGCGTCAGCGCGCTTGTTGCGGTACTGCAGCACGGCCACACCAGCTGAAAGCGCGTTTGCAGTCCTTGAGAGCAGCACTGCGGTGTCACAAAGGTCAGGGGTGATCAGGTAGACACCGCGCAGGGGTGTGGGCATCGTCAACTTCGCATGGGCTGCTCACAGCGGCCGTGGAAGAATATCAGTGGGTATCCACTCAGAACGGAAGGAATACATGAGCACTGCAACACCCGCGCCCGGAGCGCGCCACTGGATGTGTGTCGTTTGCGGCTTCATCTACAGCGAAGCGAGCGGCCTGCCGGAAGAAGGCATCGCGCCCGGAACCGCGTGGGAGGACGTCCCTGAGACCTGGCTTTGCCCCGACTGCGGGGTGACCAAGACCGACTTCGAGATGGTTGAGATCCAGAGCTGATTGGGCGGGAGCTCCTCGTGAGGTCGCACGAACTGCTCCAACCTAGACAAGCTTTGGGGTAGCGAGCCCGGCTATGCGCGGGCTCCTTACCTATCCCAAACGCCCTCGCGATCGAACAGAGGGCGCGCGCTCGTCGGCGCAAGGGGAGCACCAACGCGATGATGGGGGGCTTGCAGCGCTGGTCGCTCGAGCTGGCGCAAAGACCTAGGGCTGGCCCCGCAGCGGGATCCCGGGGCCGAACACCAGCTCGTCGCCGCGCGCGACCCCCAGCTCACCAGCGGTGCCGGCGTTGAGCTCAAGCGTATAGAGGCCGGGGCCTACGCTCGGGTAGTTCGGGCACACGGCACTCTTGCAGGGCGGAACGTTGCGAGCGACCGATACCAAGCGGCGATTGGCGTCGAAGTAGAGGATGTCGAGCGGGATCAGCGTGTTCTTCATCCAGAAGGCCAGCGGCTGCTCTCCCGCGAACACGAACAGCATGCCCTGATCGGCGGGCAGGGACTCCCTAAACATCAATCCGCGCTGTCGAAGGGGCTCAGTGTCGACGACCTCGACGGCGAAGCGGCGACCCTTGAGTTCCACCCAGGTTGAGGGCTGGGCGTGGCAGGCGCTGACGATCAGCGAGATTCCGAGGGCGAGCAGCAGGCGCATATGCAGGATTCCAGTACTGGGTGTGGGTAGGCAGGCATGTAGCCTTATCCATCTGCGCGAAGGCATCAACATTCTTCGCTGCCCCCTCTTTACAACTTCAAAAACCGCGGTATAGTGGGCGGCTCGGACAGACGA
>CAZPHV010000049.1:0-40139 GCA_964586455.1 uncultured Aquimonas sp. | reverse complement strand
GATCCGCGGTATCTAACGGAATCGAAAAGAGAAATTCTGGGGAGACCTCAGGCCCCGGCCCACCGCAGCTTCACCCTCGCCTCGGTACCCGCGCCCCAGTACGCTGCGGGCGGTTGTCCAAGGCACGACGTCAACCGCGCCTCAATCGAATCGGCTTCAGGCCGCGCGACGCGTGTCGATCGAGGCGGCCGCCTCACCCATCAGATGCCCGTACAGATCCTTCGGATCCGCCAGCGCAGGAATCAAACCGATGGTCTCGCCGAGGCCCAGTTCGGCTGAGCGATCGCGCAGCAGACGCAGGGCGCTGTAGTCCTCCAGTGCAAAACCGACCGAATCGAACACGGTGATTTCGGAAGCATTGCGGCGGCCCTCGGCCTCGCCACTCAGCACGCGCCAGAATTCGGTCACACCGAAGTCCGCCGGCATCTGCTGCAGGTCACCTTCGATACGGGTCTGCGGCTCGAACTCGACGAAAACCGAGGCGCGGCGCAGAACTGCTGCAGCCAGCTCGGTCTTGCCCGGGCAGTCGCCGCCGACGCCATTGATGTGCATGCCGGGCTCCAGCATGTCGGCGCTCAGGATCGTTGCGTTGGTTTTGTCGGCGGTGACCGTGGTGACGATATCCGCGCCACGTACGGCTTCGCGGGTGTCGGCGCAGACCACTACGCGCAGGCCCGAGATCGGCTTCAGATGGGCGACCAGCTTGGCAGTTGCATCCGGGTCGACGTCGAACAGGTGCAGCTCTTCGATGCCCAGCAGATGATGGAAGGCCAGCGCCTGGAACTCGCTCTGCGCGCCATTGCCGATCAGTGCCATCACCTTGGCGTCGGGGCGGGCGAGATGTTTGGCGACCATCACCGAGGTCGCGGCCGTGCGCATCGCGGTGGTCAGCGTGAGCTCGGACAGCAGGCTGGGGCGGCCGGTGGCCACGTCCGCCAACACACCGAACGCCATCACGGTCGGCAAGCCCTCGCGGGTGTTCTTGGGGTGGCCGTTGACGTACTTGAAGCTGTACTCGTTCGCATCGCAGACCGGCATCAGTTCGATCACGCCGACGTCCGAGTGTGAGGCCAGCCGCGCGCACTTCTCGAACGCGTTCCAGCGACGGAAGTCGGCTTCAAGGTACTCGACCATCTGCGTCAGCACAGCGGGAAGCCCGAGTCGCGCAACCAGGCGGGAAACGTCGAGTGTGGTCAGTAGGGTGGTCATGGTGAACTCCGGTGGGGCATGCGTTGCTCCATTGTCCGGACATAGTCGTCATCGCGAAACGTCAGAAATGGCAGCATTTCGTCAGAATCGCAGCAAATTGCTAGCAGTGAATGCCATTATGTTCGGATGGACGAACTCGACCAGCAGCTGATCGCCCGCCTGCGCGCCAATGCGCGCGCCACCGTCGCCGAGCTGGCGGCTGCGCTCAAGGTCTCGCGCGGCACCGTCACCAACCGCATGGACAAGCTGGAGCGCGAGGGCGTGATCAGCGGCTACACCCTGCGACTGCGCCCGGATGCCGCGCGCGAAGAGGTGCGTGCCTGGACTTCAATCGCCGTCGAGGGCAATCAGCTCAAGGTGGTGCATGCACTGCTCGGCGAGCCCGGGGTCGCCGCCCTGCATGACACCAATGGACGCTGGGATCTTCTCGCCGAGCTGCGCGTTCGCGATCTGACCGAGTTGTCAGCGTCACTGGAACGCATACGGGCGATTCCCGGCGTGAGCGCTACCGAGACCAGCCTGCATTTGAAGAGCTGGAGGGCTTGAGGCCCGGGATTTGGGATTCGCAGCAGCTTCAGTCGCGCGGCCGCACACGCAATCAAGCTGCGTCTCGCTCACTCGCTACGTCGTACAGTCGCGCGCCGACGCTTTCTTCAATCACTCCGGAACACCCCATGACCGAGACCCCGCTGCACGCCGATGTCCGCCACTACTACGGCGAGGTGCTGCAGAGCAGCCGCGACCTGAAGACCGGCGCCTGCTGTCCGACCGAAGCCATGCCGGCCTGGCTGCGCCCGCTGCTGGCGGATCTGCATCCGGAGATCAACGAGCGCTTCTATGGCTGCGGCTCGCCGCTGCCGCCTGCGCTGCAGGGCTGCACGGTGCTGGATCTCGGCTGCGGTACCGGCCGCGATGCCTACCTGCTGTCGCGACTCGTTGGCGAAGACGGGCGGGTGATCGGCGTCGACATGACGCCCGAGCAGCTCGACGTCGCGCGCCGTCACCAGACCTGGCATGCCGAGCGCTATGGCCATGCGCGCAGCAATGTGCGCTTCGTCGAGGGCTACATCGAAGACTTGGCGAGCTGCGGTCTCGCCGATGCGAGCGTCGATGTCGTGGTGTCGAACTGCGTGTTGAACCTGGCACCCGACAAGGCGCGCGTGTTCGCCGAAATCTTCCGCGTGCTGAAGCCCGGCGGCGAGCTCTACTTCAGCGACGTGTTCGCGGATCGCCGCATTCCAGCCGCGCTGCGTACCGATCCGGTACTGCTCGGCGAGTGCCTCGGCGGCGCGCTATACATTGAAGACTTCCGGCGGGTGATGGCGCAGGTCGGCTGCGCGGATGCGCGCATCGTCAGTCGCTCGCCGATTCCGCTGCTGGACTCTGCCGTCGAGGCCAAGCTCGGCATGGTGCGCTTCGAGTCGATCACCGTGCGCGCCTTCAAGCTTGAGCTCGAAGACCGCTGTGAGGACTACGGCCAGCTGGCGACCTACCGCGGCAGCGTGTCCGAGTCCCCACATGCCTTCGACCTCGACGATCACCATCACTTCGAAACGGGTCGCCCACTGCGGGTCTGCGGTAACAGTTTCGACATGCTTGCCGCAACGCGCTACGCGGCCCATTTCGATCTGATCGGTGACAAGCGCACGCACTTCGGACTGTTCGACTGCGTGTCACCAGGCAGCGCCAGCACACTCAGCACCACCGGCAGTTGCTGCTGAGTGAGGGCGTGGCGCCTGCCGGGCGCCGGAAACACCCACACCAACCTGCGGTGAGCAGGGAGACTGGTTGGTGCGAACGCGATCGCCTGCAGATGGGGACATACTGGATCCGTGCATCTGCCTGTTGCATCGAAGCAGTCCTGTCAGCAGGGCGCATCGACACCTCCGCGCAATCCGGTCTCGGACACCAGCTGCGCCCGCGCGCGGAGGCGCAGCGCACAGCTCAATGGTTTGGGCGCTGCTGCAAGGCCGGATGCGCTCATTGGTCAGTCGCCGTTCGGGGGCGTAGCTGCTTGATCGGATCGTCTCATCCGCCCCCGCAATGATGCGCCGCCCGATGCAGAGGCCCGCCCGATAGGTCACCCTCGCACTCGACTGCGACAGGCGGTCGAAGAATCCGTCAGGGGGGCGGACCCATGGGCAACAACCTGATCTTCAGCGCTGGCCTGCCGATCGCGCTTGCGATCGTGATGATCGGCCTTGGTTTGCATCTCGGCGTTGCCGACTTCAAGCGCGTCGCCACCGCCCCGCGCGCCGTGGTGGTGGCGCTGGCGGTGCAGACCGGCCTGCTGCCGGCCTTCGCCTTCGGCCTGATCTACGCCTTCGCACTGCCGCCTGAGCTGGGTCTGGGGCTGGTGCTGCTGGCGGCCTCACCGGGCGGCGTTACTGCCAACCTGTTCTCGCACCTTGCGCGCGGCGACGTCGCCTTGAACATCTCGCTGACGGCGATCAACAGTGCGCTGGCCCTGATCACGTTGCCGCTGTGGACAGCGCTCGCCCTGGCCTGGCTGATCGGTAGCGAACAAGCGGTGCCGCCGCCGACCCAGAAGATCATCGAAGTGGGCTTGCTGGTGCTGCTGCCGGTGCTGATAGGCATGGGCCTGCGCGCATGGAAGCCGGACCTCGCCCACCGCCTCGACAAGCCCGTGCGCATCCTCTCGACCCTCATTCTCGTTGTGCTGATCGGCGCTGCCGTGGTGATCGAACGCAAAACGTTGGCAACCCATGCGCTGGCCTTGGGCGGCGTGGTGCTGCTGTTCAATCTCGCCAGTCTGCTGTCCGGCTACTGGGCCGGGCGACTTGCCAGACTCGGCGTACCCCAGGCCACCGCGATCGCCTTCGAGATCGGCATTCACAACGGCACGCTGGCGATATTCGTGGCGCTCAGCGTGCTGCAGATGCCCGCGGCCGCAGTCGCACCGGCGCTGTACTCGCTGGTGATGTATCTGACGGGTGGAGCATTCGCGTGGTGGATTCTGAAGAAGCGCGCGCGTGAAGGCGCTTGAGCCTGCGCAGCCTGCTCCGGTCGTTGCAGCCTAAACGGTTGGCCGAGCCTGATGCAATGCCGAGCACCGCCAGCGTCAGGGCACTCCCGCCGGGACGGTAGTCGGTTCGGGCTTGCCAATTGCTGAGGCGTGCAATGTTGGGCCGCGCTGCGCTTGGCGCCAACCTACGAGAGCGTTCGGTCTGATCAGAGTGCGGGGTCGGCCCGCGTGATCGGCGGCGTTGCGGCCCCTTGCGGCATCCCGTCGCGCAGCGGCAGATGCTGCGACTTCGCGTCGCTTTGCGCTTGTACGATCCGACTCTGCCGGTCCGTTGGCAAGAGTGAGGCGCGGCATCATCTGCGTCCGCTTGCTGGCGCCCGGTCCTCCGCAGAGCCAACAGCCGCAATATGCGACCTTCGATGGCCTGCCGAGGACGCGCTTTGCGAAGGCTTCGACAGGTAGGACAGGGCGGTAGCCCACCATGCCTGCGCTGGCCGCACGTTCTCACTGATCTCCGAGCAGCTCTGGTCGATGGCAGTGCGTTCCGCCCAGCGGCTGTCGAGCTGCTGGCGTTCAGCCCTTCCGCGTGTGGCCGAGTTCTTGCTTGTCGGCGATGGCGCACGCCGGGGCACTGTGTTCCGTGTGGCGCTGGGCTCCAGGAGAAACCCCATGCGTGGATTGTTGTGTGCGTTGGCGTTGCTGATGGCGTCACCGGCCGCTTTCGCCGAGTACGCGTTCCAGATCGAGAACAACACGGATTCGAAGATCGTCGCGATCGTCGTCTCCGAAGATGGCGAAGATTGGGGCGCCTTCGATATCGGCAGCGGCATCCCCGCGGGCAGGACTGCTGATCTGGTTTGGGATTCCAGCACTGACGAGAGCGGCTGCGGCTGGTACTTCATGGCGCGCTTCGACGACGGCTCGGATTCGGACCTGGTCGCGTTCGACTTCTGCGAAGACGACCTGGTGATCCAGTTCAACTGAGGCAATTGATCCAAGACGCATCCGCTGACCTCTGGTGAGGGGGCAGGGCCCAGCTGGGCCTTGTCTCTTTCCAATCCGGGCACGGACTGCAAACAGCGCGCCGCTGTCGCCGTTCTATCGCGGCGCTCGAGGCGGCATGTTCACGCATCCACATGCCAGATTCGTCGACGAGCGCGTGTGATCCTCACGAGCGTGGTCTGCGGCGGGCTGGACGCATGTCTGCGTTCTGGCTTCGGGAGTGCTGCGAAGCCAGAAGGCAGCATTCCAGCAAGTGCGATTCCGCTCACTACAGGATGCACACTCATGCGCAGTCACCTGATTTTCGTCGGCACAGCGCTGCTTTGCGCCGGAGTGTTCAGCCCCCCGATCCGCGCCGAAGGCTTTCGAATAGGCGCGCCGCAGTTCGAGTCCGCAGTCATGGGTGCGGAAGCTGAGCGCCTGCGCCGTGGCGGGCACCTTGAAGGCGTGGTCCGCGCCCTGAACGCACACCTCAGGCTCCCGCAGCGAGTCACCGTGCGTCTGATCGAATGCGGTGAATCCAACGCCTACTATGACCCGAGCGCCTACGAGATCCAGATGTGTCTTGAGCTGATGGAAGACATGGCCGCGGTTCTGGACGGGCAGTTTGAAGACACGTCGGTCGAGTCGGATGCGCTTTCCGGCGCGTGGCTGGGCACCCTGCTGCACGAGGTCGGTCATGCGCTGGTACACGCGCTGGAGCTGCCGATCACGGGGCGCGAAGAAGACGTGGTCGATCAGCTCTCCGCTTGGATTCTGATCCAGGCCGGTGATACCGACGCGGTGCTCGGTTATGCGGCGACCTACTACTCGGAAGACGGCAGCGCGGATGCTTCGGATTTCGCTGGCGTGCATGCGCTCAACGAGCAGCGCTACTACAACCTGCTGTGCTGGGCCTACGGCAGCGACCCGGTCGCAGGCGCCGAGCTGACAAATTCCTGGCTGCTGCCGGAAGGCCGTGCCGAGCTGTGTGAAGAGGAATACGCGCAGATGGATCGGGCATGGTCGCGCCTGCTGCGCGAGCATCTTAGACAGCCGATTGCACAGTTGCGGCTGCCGCGACCTGGCGCCAACGGGATACTGTTCGGCGGCGACGGGCACGCGGTGACGGCAGATTCTGAGGTCAGTGAGATGGCGTCCGAAGTCAGCGAGCCTTTCGTTGGATCTCTGTCCGAACGAACCGCGCCTACAGTGTCCGAGAGTCTCGGTCGCATCGAGAAGATCCGCAGCGGCAATACGATCGAGGACAGATCTGAGGGCGCGCCCAGGAGACCGATCAACCAGCGGAGCGAGCGCGACTGAGCTTGTCGCGGCGGGGTTGTTCGGCGAATGCGCGTGAGATCAGTGTGTAGAGGGCCCTGTGCTTCGATCGGGGCGAGGCGTCTCCAGGGTTTGTAGGGTGCGGCGTTCGGCCCGAGGCCGGTTTGGGTCTGAGGCTGGATTCTGGTAGATGCGCTGCGCTTATCTACCCTACAAAAGCGAATGACGCCTTGCCCCAACCGAAGCAAGAACATCGCTACGCAAGAAGCACGGCGCATCAAGCCAACAACTTCCGGTGACGCCTTGCCCGAACCGAAGCACGAGCATCGGCACGCGAGAAGCGCAGCGCATCTACCAGCGAGTCCAAGTGAGGCCGCTGATCGACCGAAGACAAGGCGATTGAGCCGGGGCCGCACGCGAATCGCGGGCACGTCAGCCGGATCGCAATCGAAGTCCGAGCGCCTCAGGCCTCCAACCGCAGCGCCCAGCAGCCTGTCGGGCTTTGGGGGTCGAGGCGAAAGTTCGACTGCGCGAGGACAGTACTTCGACGATTTGCAGGCGAATACTGGGCCCTCGGCCAAGAATCGGCAGAAGAATGGATCGCGCAGACGGATTTGCAGCCCGGCCAGCCAAGGTCCGACAGGCTGCTGGGGCTCAGTCGGCAAGCTCGCGCAGCACCCGCTGAAGTTTGCCGCTGCGTCCGAACTGCGGGGCGCAGGCAAGGCGGCCTTCAACCTTTACCTGCCCCAGCCCGCGCGCTTGCAGCCATTGCTTCAATTCGCGTTTGGCCCGAGTGAGCCCCGGGCGATCCTTGTCGCCCAGCTGCAGGCGAAGGCTGCTTGGTCCGGTTTGCACGAGCTGGTAGTTGAACAGCCCGGCCTCATCTTCGATCAGCGTGCTAAGCGCCAGCGGCAGCACGCCCTGCGGTCGACCCTCGGCGTCCTCCAGCTGCAGCGTTTCGTCTTCGCGGCCCTGCACTTCGATCAAGGGCAGGCGGCTACCGCAGGCGCAGGCATCCCCGGTGAAGCGCACGCGGTCGCCGAGGTCATAGCGGATCAAGGGCTGCACGTAATTCGCGAGATTGGTCAGCAGGGTTGTGTGCGGCCAGGTGCCTTTAGGCACAGCGCGGTAGTCGGCATCGACCGGCTCCAGAATTGCCCAGTCGGCGTTGAGATGCAGGCCGCCCTCTGCGCATTCGCTGGCCATGCAGAAAAACTCCGAGGCGCCGTAGCTGTTGCGCACGCGACAGCCGAAGGCTTCAGCGATGCGCTGGCGCACGGCGGGCCGCAGGGTTTCGCCGCCGCACCACAGCTCACTCAGTTCCAGCTGCAGCTGCCCGCCCGCCGCTGCTTCTGCGAGCAGCGCGGCGGCGGTGGGGTAGGTGGCCAGCACCTGTGGCTGCCATTCATTCAGCGCCTGAACGAGATCGGGTAGCGGCTGCAGGATCGAGAACGCGCGTAATTGGGGTGCCAGCCATGGGTGCTGCTGGCGAAGGCGCTCGAAGCCCGCGATGCTGGCGAAATGGCCGCCGGTGGCGACCAGCAGGGCCATCCGGCCGCGTGCGGCCAAGGTGCTCCACGCGCCAACACCGGCCCCGCGCAGACTCTCCAGGGCGTCGTGAACAGCCAGCGCGCCCGCGTCCTGCACGAACCAGCCGGCCTGGCCGTGCGTGCCCGAGCTTTCCCAGACCTGCCAGCGGCCGTCGAGCATCTCACCCACGCGGGAAGGATCGTGCAGCCAGGCCGCTACTTCCGCGGCAGATGGATGCGGTGCACATAGACCCGCCTCGAAGTCCTGCATCAGTTCGGCCCGGGTCAATGGGGGCAGCTCAGCCAGTTCGAACGTCTCTGTTGCGGTCAGTGCGGACAGCCTGCGCGCGTGCAGGGGCGAATGGACACGTGCATGTGCCACCAGCTTGCGCAGCCTTTGCTGCTGAAGTTCCGCCAAGGTAGCGCTCGACAACATCGGCCCGAGCAGCACCGCGCAGCCGGTCTGCATGCGCTGCATCTGCTGAAGGCCGGAGCTGAACAACCGGGGCAAGTCGAGTACGAGCATGTCCCTGATGCTACGCCGCCCGCGGCCCGAAGGCGCGCGGATCGATGACGCTGTGAAGCGTCGCAAAGTCTGGCCCGGAGTGATCGGGCAGCCTGTGCGACCGGGAATCGAGGGGGCCGCCAGGCAGTTCACGCAGCGGCCGGGAGACGTTCAATGGCGGTGGTAAACCACGTGGGAAGGCTTCTGGAGCCTGTGGCGCACTCGCGCGCAGCAGGGCTGTGCTTCGGTTTGTTGTGCCTGATGTGCGCGTTCGCTGCGCCTGCGCAAACCAGCTTTCATGTGGCAAGCAACGGCGTCGATTCGCCCTCGGGCGGCAGTCAAGCCCAGCCTTGGGCCACGATCACGTATGCGCTGGATCGGGTGCCGGACGGCAGTCTGATCCTGGTTGAGCCCGGCACCTACACGGGCCGGATCCGCATCCGCGGCAATTTCGCACAGGGTGTGACCGTGCGCTCGCGCGTGCCTTATCAGGCGCGGCTGCGCGCGGCCGAGGCGGTGCTGACTGTCTACAGCGACGCCGCTGACATCGCCGGGATCACGATCGAAGGTTTCGACATCGCCCACAGCGGCGCGGGGGCCAGCGCGCTGGTTGTGCACATCCAGGACGGCGGCACCCGCGATACACGCCGCATCACCCTGCGCGACAACATCCTTCATGACAGCTGGAACAACGACATCCTGAAGATCAACAACGGCGCCAGCGAGATCCGGGTGATCGGTAACCTGTTCTACAACCAGCAGGGCTCGGACGAGCACATCGACATCAACTCGGTCGACGACGTGCTCGTCGAGGGCAATGTGTTCTTCAACAACTTCGCGGCCTCAGGCCGCAGCAATGTCAACGACACCTCAGCCTACATCGTGGTCAAGGACAGCAACGGCGGCAGCGACGAGTATCTGGGCGCGCGCAACGTGGTGGTTCGCCGCAACATCTTTCTGAACTGGCAGGGCTCGCCGGGCTCGAATTTTCTGCTGTTCGGCGAAGACGGCCACCCCTACCACGAGGCCTTCAACTGTCTGGCCGAGAACAATCTGTTCATCGGCAATGCGAACAACCCGATTCGCGCGCCCTTCGGTGTCAAGGGCTCGCGCGACATCGTGTTCCGCGCCAACACCATCGTTGGCGATTTGCCGGGGAATGCGTTTGCGATGCGTCTGAACCGGGAAGGCAGCAACCCGACGGTGCAGAACATCCGTTTCTTCAACAATCTGTGGGCCGACCCGGCCGGCACCATGAACGACTTCAGCGACGTGCTGGCGGCGGATGTGAGCGGCATCGTTCTTCGACGCAACGGCTACTGGAATGCCGGCGGTCCGATTCCGCAGGACCCCAGCGACGCAGTGAACAGCGCCAACGATCCCGAGCGTCTTCTGGGTGACCCGCGCCTGCCCGCACAGACCGGAATCACGACACCACACTGGCTGCCGGCGCAGTCGCAGTTCAATGGGGGGTTTACGCGCATTGCCGAGGTGTTCGCGCACTACGCGCTTACCTACGGACAGCCTGCAGCCGGTGGTGCGGGCATCAATCAGGCTGACTCCGCGCAGATGCCGCCGGATGATCTGTTGGGCCGGCCGCGCGGCGCCGCGCCTGATCTTGGCGCAGTCGAACGCATCGAGATCGTGCCGGTGCTATTCGGCCACGGTTTCGAACTCTGAGTTCCTAGGAGCCTGTCGGGCTTTGGGGGTCGAGGCGAAAATTCGACTGCGAGAGGACAATTTTTCGACGATTCGCAGGCCAATAGTGGGCTCTATTGGCCAAGAAGCGGCGGAAAAATGGACCGCGCAGACGGATTTGCAGCCCGGCCATCCAAAGTCCGACAGGCTCCTAGGCTCGGCCGGCCGTTCTGCGCCGGGCTGCGGTTTGAAACCGCGCGTGCTGTGCGCAGCGGGTGGGGCGATCGTCCTCACCACGTTGGCGCGGGGCGAATCAGTCGCGAGGTCACGGCCGTGGCGCAAACGGGGTTTCGCATCGTCAAAGCCCGGTTGGGCGCGGGTGACGTCGCGCGTGTGCCGGCCGTTGCGATCGGCGACGGCGACGAAGGCCCTGGCGGGCACCTACACTATGGCGATGGATGCTTCAGACAGCGCGTCTCCGTTCCGAATCGCGATCTTTCGCAATGTCTGGTTGGCCAGCCTGATCTCGAACTTCGGTGCACTCATCCAGTCCGTCGGCGCGGCGTGGCTGATGCTGGAAATCACGCAGCGGGCGGATATGGTGGCCCTGGTGCAGACTTCGGTGGCACTGCCGGTCGTGCTGTTCTCGCTGATTGGCGGTGCGATGGCGGATGGGCTGGACCGGCGCCGGATCCTTCTGGCGGCTCAGGGTTTCATGCTGGTGGTGTCGATCCTGCTTGCGGTCTGCGCGTGGCTGGGTTGGCTGACGCCCTGGCTGCTGCTCGCCTTCACCTTCATGATCGGCTGCGGCGGTGCGTTCAATGCACCGGCTTGGCAGGCCTCGGTGCAGGACATGGTCCCGCGTGCGCAGGTGCCGGCCGCTGTCGCTTTCAACAGCATGGGTTTCAATCTGGCCCGCAGCACCGGCCCCGCGATCGGCGGCGCGATTGTGGCTTCCGCCGGCGCGGCGGTAGCGTTCGCGGTGAATGCGGTCAGCTATCTGGGGTTGATCGCCGTGCTGTGGCGCTGGCGACCCGAGTACGAGCCGCACGTGCTGCCGCGTGAGCGGCTGGGCAGTGCAATGGCGGCGGGTCTGCGTTACGTGCTGCTGTCGCCGACCATTCGCACGGTGCTGCTGCGCAGCCTGCTGTTTGGTGTGGGTGCGGGAGCGATCTTGGGTTTGCTGCCCCTGATCGCCGCCGGCCTGGACAATGGTGGCGCCTTCACCTACGGCCTCTTGCTCGGCGCGTTCGGCGTAGGCGCGGTTCTGGCTGCGTTCGGCAGTGCACGGCTGCGCGGCAAGCTGTCGACCGAAGCCATCGTGCGGGTCGCCAGCATCGGGCTCGCGCTGGCGTTGTTGGCGGCCGCAGCCGGTGGAGGTTTCACACTCAGTGCACTTGCACTGCTGGTCGCCGGCGCTGGCTGGGTGCTGGCGCTGTCGACCTTCAATGTCGCGGTGCAGCTGTCAGCCCCGCGCTGGGTGGTGGCGCGGGCGCTGGCGCTGTACCAGATGGCCGCTTTCAGTGGCCTGGCCCTGGGCAGCTGGACCTGGGGCGCATTGGCCGAGGCCCATGGCGTCGACATGGCTCTGCAGACCGCAGCTGCAGTGCTGTTGATCGGCGCCGCGCTGGGCTGGCTGCTGCCGCTGGAGCAGTCGGAGCCGCGCAACCTCGACCCCTTGCGTCCGCACCGCGAGCCGGAGACGGCGGTGCCCGTGGACGCGCGCACCGGGCCGGTGGTGGTCAGCATCGAGTGGATCATCGACGAGGCGGATATCGTGCCTTTCCTGCAGGCGATGGCAGAGCGTCGCCGCATCCGCCGTCGCGACGGTGCCCACCAATGGGCGCTGCTGCGCGATCTGCACGACCCGCGTTTGTGGGTCGAGCGCTACAAGACCGCGACCTGGATGGACTATCTGAGGCACAAGGGCCGCATCACTCACGATGACGCCGAGGTGCCGGAGCGGCTGCGCGCGCTGCATCGCGGGTCGGAACCGCCCAAGGTGCGGCGCCTGATCGAACGCACGACCCACCGTTTGCCATGGAGCTCGCTGGACCCGCATTCGGCAGAGGCGCCACCACTGCCCGACCCCGCACGCGATGTGTAGCGCTACGTAAGCGTCAGCCTGATCGGGCGGGAGCGATTTCGCGCAGATCCGGGTGTAGGCCGGATGCCTTCGGCGTTAGACTCGACGCACGCACCCGGGGGCGGGGCGCGCATGGGCTGAACGCCCGGAGGATGCAATGGCATCTGCAGCTGCAGCGCAACCGCCTCGGCGGATTCGGCGCAATTCGCTGATCATCTCGCTGGTCGCGGCGCTGAGCGTAGTCGCCGCGCTGCCGCTGGGGCTGGTGGCCTACCAGGTCCACCTCTCACGCGAGTCGATGGTCGAACAGGCGCAGCGCACGCATTTGATCGCCGCACGCGCCACCGCCGACCGCGTGCAGTCAGCGCTGTCGGCACTGCGGACGGTAGTGGATGGCGCCGCGCAAAACCCTCAGCTTTATGAGTCGCCGGGCTCGCCCGAATCGGGCAGGGTGCTGACCGGTCTGCTTATGGGCAACGCGCGGCTGTATGCGGCGGCTTTGTTCCACGCCGAAGGCGGTCAGGAAGCGTTGGTGCAGCTCGCCCGGTTGCCCACCGCCTCCAGCGTCGAAGCGGAAGCGCTGCTTGTGTTGGGGCCAAACGTTCTGTTGCAGCGCGAAGGAGAAGGCCTGCGTTGGGGCTTGAGCCGTGATACCGGACGGCCGGGGCTGCGACTGGCTGTGTTCGCCGACGCGTCGGTCGTGGGGGACCTGCTGCTGCCGCGTGAGCTGGGGCCCTCCGCGCAGTTGGTGCTTCTGCAATCGGCGGATCCGCATCCGGCGATCGGCACGGATGCGGTTCTTCCGCAGGTCCTGCTGCAAGCGCTGCTGCAGCCGCAACTCGATGCCCTGGCCGTGCGCTCGGAGGGCGACGCCGGGCTGGAGGTGGCAGCGTTCGCGCGCATTGCCGGCACCGACTGGTCGGTGGCATCGCTGCAGCCCGCCGAAGAGGCCGAAGCCGCCGCCGCGCGCATGCGCAGCGGTGCGCTCGCGGCCAGCGCCTTGGTGGCTGCGCTGATCGCTCTGTTGAGTGTGTTCGCGTGGCGCCGCGTGGTGCGCCCGGTGCGCGCACTGCTGGACTGGCAACGCAGCGCTTTGGCAAGCGAAAGCAGCGGTGACAGTGACCTCTCGAACCTGCGCGAGGCGTTCGAGCAGATCCAGCGCAACCAGCGCAACCGCGCGGCCCTGGGCCAGGTCTTCGTGGGCCGATACCGCTTGCTCAGCACTCTGGGACAGGGCTCCATGGGTTCGGTGTTCCTGGCCTGGGATCCGCGCCTGCAGCGCCACGTGGCGATCAAGACCCTGCACCTGGACGCACTGGATGCGCGTCAGCAGACTTCGTTGGCGGAGGCGCTGTCGGCTGAGGCGGTCAAGGTCGCCAAGCTCCAGCATCAGAGTATCGTCGGTGTGCATGACCTGGTTGCCGCGGGTGAGTTCGTATTCGTTGTGATGGAGTACGTCGAGGGCGGCAACCTGCGCGGCCTGATCGATCACCACGGTGCGCTGGAACCGGCCGAGGTGGTGCTGATCGCGCGGGCGGTGCTGGGCGCGCTGCACGTCGCGCACCGCGGCGGCCTGCTGCATCTGGACATCAAACCCAGCAATCTGCTGGTCTCTCCTGAGGGCGAAATCAAGCTGGCCGATTTCGGCGTCTCCGCGTGGCGTTCGGAGCTGCCGGAGCTGCTCAGTCGCGAGGGGGCCGCCGGCACGCCCGGCTTCATCGCACCCGAGTACATCAGCGGTGCGCCGCCCAGCGAGCGATCGGATCTGTTCTCGCTCGGCGTGGTGCTGGTTGAGTGCATGACCGGCGTGCGCCAGAGTTTGCCCGGCGCGCGCACGGGCGATCTGCTACGCGCCGCGCGCCTGCGCCGCGCCCCGCCGGCGAGTACTCGACGCGAGTCGGTGGCGCTGTGGATGGCGGTACAGGCGCTGTGCAATGCCGACCCGGAACTGCGACCGTCGAGCGCGTCCGTGGCGCTGGAGATGTTCGCGCAGATGGATGCCGCTGACGCCACCGAGCGCCTGGCCTCGCGGGTGCGGGCGATGTCGACAGTGGGCGCACGCCTGCCCAGTGACGCGCCTACCCGTGCGCGTGATTCCGCGACCACGCAGCCGCTGCCTGTGCTGAAAGCCGCTCCCACTTCAGCTGCTGAGAGTGAGCCGACGCGTCGCCAGCCCTGGGCGGAACCTGCGCAGCCGCACCCCTGGGCTGAACCGACGAAAGCGCAGGTCTGGGCGGAGGACACCCGCCGCCAGCCTTGGGCGGAAGCGACTGTCGCGCAGCCGTGGGCTGACGATGAACAGGTGCATTCCGGAGACGCCGGTAATGGCGACAGCGCCGAAGCGTCCCGGCACACGGCCCGGTCGCCCACGCCGGATGCGCACCGCCATAAGCACGACTACGACGACGACCCGACCGCGCGCGCGCGCTATCGACCCACGGCGGCGGGCGAGGGCAGCACGGCGCCGCTGGCGCGGGGTGACCAAAGCGCGCTGGATGACACCACGCGCCCTGCAAAGCCGCGGCCGCCCCTGTCCGCTGGCGCTGCGTCCCACCCGGACAAGGGGAGTGAAGCATGAGCGTCGCCTGTGCTGTCCTGAGTCTGCTGATGGCAGCGTCAGCGAGCGCAGGCGCACCGGAGTTCGAGCGCGGTGGTGCCCTACACACGCTTCTTTCGGAACCTGCATCCGCAGTGCAGCGCTTCGGCTTGAACGGTGCGCCGCCAGGCGCCGTCGGCGCCCTGCCGACCGCGCCAGATCAAGCAGGCGAGCACTGGCTGGTCGGCTACGACGAGGAAGGGCGCGCGCAGTCCTGGCATCGGTTTCGCGTGCGCGCAGCGCTGCCCGATGCGCCGACCGGCGAACGCGTGATCGAACTGCTGCTGGATACGCAGGCGCCCGAAGCTCTCCTGCGGTTTGAGGGGCCGCAGGTCGAACACAGCGGTCGCCGCGTGCTCGCGGCTGACGCCCGTGTCGAAGTGGATGCCAGCGACCCCAGCGGCGGTGTGCAGTGGTCGCTGCGGGTGAACGATCGCGCGCTCGATTCCCACCAAGCCTGGTCGCAGGGGCTGGCTGAAGGCGCAGTGCAGCTCTCGGTGGACACTGTCGATGCCTTGGGCAACCGCGCGACGCGCGCGCGGACAGAAATCTGGCTGGACCGGAGCGCGCCCGAGCTGAGCTGGGAGCGCCTGGACGCGCCGGCCAACGTGCCGGCCGATGTCTTCGACGGGCGCCGGGCGCGCCTGCGCGTACGCGCCAGTGATGCCCTTGCCGGGCTGGCTCAGATTCGCGTCGGCGGGCGCAGCTTCGACGTCGCGCGCGCCAGCACCGAAGGGCTGGAGCTGCGGGTCGGTGCAGCCGAACTCGACTATGTTCTGGAAGACGCGGTCGGCAACCGCAGCGAGGGACGCTTGCCCCTGCGGGTCGATCGCGAGGGGCCGCAGCTGCAGCTGTTCGTCGATGCGCGGCCGGTGGGCACGACAGGGCTGCAGATCGATCGCCGTCAGTCACTGCGACTGGTGGCTGTCGATGAGCCCGCGGGTGTGGCCCGAGCGTGTGTGGAAGCCTCCGTCTGGTACGGCGAGTGTCGACCCCTGCCGATAGAGCTGGTGGGGCTTTCGTCCGGGCGCTACACGCTCGACTTCCGCGCCATCGACACGCTGGGCAACCGCTCGAGCAAGCGCTTCAAGGTGGAGGTGCTGCGATGAGCGCTGCAGCTTGGCTGCGAAGCGTCGCCCTGCTGCTGTCGCTGTGGGTGTGTGCGCAGCATGCCGCTGCGCGTCCGCAGTTCGAAGACCGGGTCGAGGAGTACACGGTGGTCGCCGGTGACACCATCGCTGCCATCACCCGGCGCTGGCTCGGCGAGGAAACCTGGTGGGAGGACAACTGGCGCCTGAATCCGCAGGTGCGCGACCCCGACCTGCTGCGGATCGGCCAGCGTCTGCGCATCATCACCCAGCGTCGGGTGATTGCCGAGAAGGCCGAAGTCGTTCAGGCCATCAATCGCACCGAGAAAATGCTGGAGCGCCCGCGCTGGCAGCCCGCAGCAACCGGTGACACCTTGTCCGCGGGACAAGGTCTGCGCACCCGCGAAAGCTCAACCGCTGAACTTCGCTTCAATGCTGAGTCGAGTCTGCGGCTGGACGAGTTCTCGCAGGTGTTTCTCGCGGCCAAGGAGACCAGCCTGCGCGGCGTCGATCGAGGCAGCATCCAGATCGAACGCGGCAGCGTGGATCTGGTGTTCGCGCCGATCGAGCGACCACGAACCCAGATTGAACTGATCGCGGGGCCAGCGACCACGCGCCCCGAACCCTTGCCGGGGCAGGCCACCGAACTGCGCACCGGCGCCACCGACGATGGCGGCGCGCGCGTGATGGTCTACAGCGGACGCTCGCAGGTCAGCGCGGCCGGTGCGGAAGTCGCGGTGGAGCAGGGCATGGGCACTCGGGTGCCCGAGCAGGGCCCGCCGAGCCCGCCGGAGCCACTGCTGGCGGCGCCCTCAGTGGAGACGATGGATCAGCGCTGGAATTACAGCAACGGCCGCCTGCGCTGGACCGAGGTCGCGGGCGCTGCCGCCTACCAGGTGCAGGTCTGTACAGATGCCGCTTGTACGATGCTGCTGCAGGGCGCCCGCGTCGAGGCGCCCGCGCTGTTCGTGCAGGTCGAACCGCTTCCGCTGGGCTCGCACTACTGGCGGGTGCGCGCCCTTAGCGCCAACGCGCTTGAGGGCTATTCGAGCTCCGTTGCACGCGTGCACGTCGACAATGCCAGCCCTGACCTGCAGCCGCCGATGCTGGCACTGCAGCCGCTGAGCGGATCGGTGCTGGGCGACGATGGCGCGCTCAGGCACGGCCCGAATGCCCGCTGGCTGCCGGTGGCACTGGACGAAGGCAGTGGCGTTGCGCGCATCGAGATCCGACGCGAGCCCGGCCCGTGGCAGACATGGGCTGGCGAGCCGATCCGCATGGACGAGGCGCGCAGCGCAGTCACGCGGCTGCGCGCCATCGATCTGCTGGATCAGATCTCGCCCGAGCTTGTTCTGCAGGTGCGCGAAGACGACTGAGAGCTTCTCAGCCCCGCGTGGCGGCTCAGCGACTCCAGGTGACGGGTCACGTACCCATCTGTTCCTTGAAGTCGCCGCTTCGTCGGGATGTTGCGCGGGCTCAGTCGCCGACCACGCGCAGCCCGTAGATGAAGCTGGCGCTGTTGACCATGGCGGCATTGCCGCGCAGGCCGAAGCTCAACAGCATGTCGTTGGCGAACACCGCCTCGGCCTGTGCTTCGCTGAGGCCATAGCTGTTGACGAGACTCTTGCGCGAGAGGAAGCCGGCGATGCAGGTGCGGCCCTGGCTGTGCACGGTCATCTGGCGGTCGCCGGGCTGCAGGCTGCGCGAATCGACGTAGCTCGCCGCGAAACTGGTGTTCAGCACGCCACCGAAGGGCAGGCCTGTGCTCGGGTCGATCAGACTGGGGTCGTGCAGCACACGGCTCTCGATGGTCAGATAGGGCATCAACTGCAGACGCGCGTTCGGCTGGAAGACTCCGGTGAGGTTGTTGAACGAATAGTTCAACAGCGGCGACAACCAGTGGCAGAGCAGGGTCTCGGCGGACTTCCCAGGCAGCTTGATCCGGCCGATGTCGGGCAGATCGAAGCTGGTGACCGCAGGCGCGGGGTTGAGCTTGACGCAGCGATCATCCGGGCCCATCGGCGGCGCACCCGGAGGCGGCGTGCAATCGGCCTGCAGGGTCACGCGGCCGCTCTGCAGCAAACCCAGCCACTTGACGTACTTGCCGAATGAGGCCGAGTCGCCCACCGCGTCATCACCCGGGCCGGCCTTGCCCCAGCCGTGCTCGAACTGCAGATCGGGCATCAGTTCGTCGGCGTACGTATCGGGTCGAGCCTGGGCGGACGTGGCAAGCAGGGTGCCGAGGGCGATCAGCAGGGCGGTCGTGCGCATGGTGAGCTCCGTAAGTGGGATAAGCGGCCGCGTGTGGCGTGCCGTATGGGGGTTACGGGCGAACTCGGAAAAACGCGCCATCGGCGGACATCGGTCATCGAAGGCGCGTCGTCGGTGAGACGCTTGCGTGCGCATTGGACGTCGACGGCGGCAGCGTGATCACTCAGTCTTCGCGGCCGCAGGACTCGAGACATCACGAGCATTTAATCCGCCGCCCGGCAGGGTGAATGGGGTCGGAGTGGAGCCTGCAGCAGATCATGCTGCGAGCGCACACTCTGAGCCACCGGTGCTGGTTGCCTTCAGCGACGGATTGACGCGATGCGTGCTGCGAGTGCAGCACGGAGTGCGCGCCAGCGGCGATACCCACGACCTATGCCGCTGATCGGCACAAACGATTTCATCTATGCATCGGGCAGGTTCAAGCTCGGCGCTGTTGTCAGGTCCACATTCAAAGGGAGGATCCACCATGTCCAACGAATCCAAGTGCCCGGTTCACGGCGCCAGCAACCATATCGGCATGGGCAAAGGCCCACGCAATCTCGATTGGTGGCCGAACGCGCTCAAGCTCGACGTGCTGCACCAGCACTCGCCGAAATCCAACCCGCTCGGCGAAGCCTTCGACTACCGCAAGGAGTTCGAGAAGCTCGACCTCGACGCCGTGGTCGCTGACCTGAAGGCCCTGATGACGGACTCACAGGAGTGGTGGCCGGCCGACTACGGCCACTACGGCGGCCTGTTCGTGCGCATGACCTGGCACGCTGCCGGCACCTACCGCATTTACGACGGTCGCGGCGGCGGCGGCACTGGCGATCAGCGCTTCGCGCCGCTGAACAGCTGGCCGGACAACGGCAACCTCGACAAAGCGCGGCGTCTGCTGTGGCCGATCAAGCAGAAGTACGGCAAGCAGCTGAGCTGGGCCGACCTGCTGGTGCTGGCCGGCAACGTCGCGATGGAGTCGATGGGCTTCAAGACCTTCGGCTTTGCCGGTGGTCGCGCCGACATCTGGGAGCCACCGATCATCGACTGGGGCTCGGAGAAGGAATGGCTGGCGACCAGTGACAAGGCCGACAGCCGCTATTCCGGCGAGCGTGATCTCGCCGACCCGCTGGCCGCCGTGCAGATGGGCCTGATCTACGTGAACCCGGAAGGCCCCGATGGCAAGCCGGATCCGCTGGCCTCGGCGCGCGACATCCGCGAGACCTTTGCGCGCATGGCGATGAACGACGAAGAGACCGTCGCGCTGACCGCTGGCGGCCACACCTTCGGCAAGGCGCACGGCGCCGGCGATGCCGCGCACGTCGGGCCGGAGCCTGAAGGTGCTGACCTCGCTGAGCAGGGTTTCGGTTGGATCAGCACCCATGGCAGTGGCAAGGGCAATGACACCATCACCAGCGGTATCGAAGGCTCGTGGACTCCGAATCCCATCCAGTGGGACAACAGCTACTTCGACGTGCTGTTCAATAACGAATGGGAGCTGGTGAAGAGTCCGGCCGGAGCCCACCAGTGGCACCCGATCAACCCGCGGCCGGAGCACATGGCGCCGTCGGCGCATGACCCGTCGAAGAAGGTCACGGTGATGATGACCACGGCCGACATGGCGATGCGCATGGATCCGGCCTACGAGAAGATCTCTCGCCGCTTCCACGCCAACCCGGAGGAATTCGCCGATGCCTTCGCTCGCGCCTGGTTCAAGCTGACCCATCGCGATATGGGGCCGCGCTCGCGCTACCTCGGCAAGCTGGTGCCCGAGGAAGTCCTGATCTGGCAGGACCCGGTGCCCGAGGTGGATCACCCGCTGGTCGACGCGAACGACGTCGCAGCACTGAAGGCGAAAGTGCTTGCCTCGGGCTTGTCGACGCAGGAGCTGGTGTCAACCGCATGGGCGTCCGCTTCGACGTTCCGCGGCAGCGACAAGCGCGGCGGCGCCAACGGTGCGCGTATTCGCCTGGCTCCGCAGAAGGACTGGGCGGTGAACCAGCCGGCTCAGTTGGCCAGGGTGCTGGGTGTGCTTGAGAGCATCCAAAGGGATTTCAATGGCTCGGCCGCCGGCGGCAAGAAGGTTTCCTTGGCCGACCTGATCGTCATTGCCGGCAATGCAGCGGTGGAAGATGCGGCCAGCAAGGCGGGCGTGAGCGTCACGGTGCCCTTCAACGCCGGCCGCACCGACGCGAGCCAGGAGCAGACCGACGTCGAGAGCTTCGCGGTGCTGGAGCCCAAGGCGGACGGTTTCCGCAACTACGTCGCTCCCGGTTTCGAGGGATCGCAGGCCGAGCGTCTGATCGATCGGGCTCAGCTGCTGACGCTGTCGGCACCTGAACTCACCGTGCTGATCGGCGGCCTGCGCGCGCTGGATGCCAACGTAGGCGGCGCCAGGCACGGCGTGTTCACCGCGCGGCCGGGGGTGCTGAGCAATGACTTCTTCGTCAACCTGCTCGACATGGGCACGAAGTGGAGTCGCACGGCCGCCGATCCGAACGTGCTTGAAGGCCGGTGCCGCAAGACCGGCGCGGTGAAGTGGACCGGCACCGTGGCGGATCTTGTGTTTGGCTCCAACTCGCAGCTGCGCGCGCTTGCCGAGGTGTATGCCGAGAGCGACGCGCATCCGAAGTTCGTGCACGACTTCGTCGCGGCCTGGACCAAGGTGATGGAGGCGGATCGCTTCGAATTGAAGTAAACCTTGGTTGAGTCTTGGGCCCCACGTTCGCTCGCGATGTCGGCGAACGTGGGGCCTTTGTTTTTGTGGCTCATCGTCCATTTGTGTGGGCCATTCCTGCATGCCTGTTTGACTCAGCGGGCAGTCCTCGTCTTTTTGGGTGCGCTGCAGGCGCACCCTTGCTATGCGGCCGATCGCTTGGGCTGTGTCCGGGGCAGGGCGTCGAGCGCCTTCGTAGGGTGCGCGTGCCGCGCACCGGTGATCGCGAGAGACGCCTTGGCAGGCCTCATGCCCAACGCGAGCGACGCGTCGTTCTCCGCCGTCACTGGGCATCCCCGGACCTGGGCGAGCACACGGACTGCCTTTTGAGTTCCACCGCAGCATCGCAAGCGCCGCTAAGCTGTGCGCTGCTCCCCCCGGATTCTCCCTCCCCATGCCCGCGTATGACCTGGCCCGCTCGTTTCGATGCGGTCCCTTTGTGCTCGCCGCTCTCCTGAGCTGCGTGATTCTTTCCTCGCCCTCGCAAGCTCAGGAAAACTCGGGGGTGGATCCCGCCAGCGTTTCCGCCTGTGTTGGCATCGTCTCTGATCCAGTGCGCCTGCAGTGCTACGACCGCGCCGCCGGCCGCGACCGGCGCGCCGCCGTAGAGCTTGAGCGCGACCAGGCACAAGCCGCGGCCGCCTATGACGCGCTGGACGCGCGACTGCGGCCGGGCGGCGTGCGCAACCAGGCCGAAGAGCGCGTCGCGGATCGACTCGCTTCGCGCGAGCTGTCAGCGCTGGACCGTCGTTGGGAGCTCAGCCCCGAATCCAAGCTCGGCAGTTTCAACCTGCGCGCCTACAAACCGGTGTATCTGCTGCCCTTCGCCTGGAGCAACCGGCCCAATCGAACGCCACAGAGCCCCAATCCTGACAACACCCAAACCGATCCGTTTGACCTGCAGCCGACCGAAGCGCGCTTTCAGCTGAGCCTGAAGACCAAGGTGGCGCAGGGCCTGCTGTTCGGCAAAGGCGACCTCTGGTTCGGCTACACCCAGAGTTCGCGCTGGCAGCTCTACAACGGCGAGACCTCGCGCCCGTTCCGCGAAACCATGTACGAACCGGAGGCACTGCTGGTGTTCGGCCCCAAGGCGGAGTTGTTCGGCTGGGACCTGCGCATGGCCAGCATCGGCATCAATCATCAGTCCAACGGCCGCAGCCTGCCGCTGTCGCGCAGCTGGAACCGGGTCGTTGCGGCCTTCGGGCTGGAGCGCGAGAACTGGCTGCTGACGGTGCGCCCCTGGTGGCGTATCAGCGAAGACATCGAAGACGATGACAACCCCGACATCGGCGAATACCTTGGACGCGGCGACATCAACCTTGTGCATCGCCGCGGTGACCATGAATTCGCCCTGCTGATGCGGCATACCTTCCGCTCTGGCGATCGCTCGCGCGGCGCCCTGCAGTTCGACTGGAGCTTTCCGCTGTCGCGCAGCCTGCGCGGTCACGTACAGGTGTTCGATGGCTACGGCGAAAGCCTGATCGACTACAACGTGCGCAGCACCCAGGTCGGAGTGGGCATCTCGTTGTTCGAGTGGTTCTGAGTCAGGCGCTGCGGTGCGCAGACGTCGGCAGCGCCGCGCGTTGTTGGCAAGCGCAGCCCATTCTTCGTTGAAGCGGATCGAGCGCTGAGTACCGGTGGCGGTGGCGCTGACACGGGCTGGCGACGCCCGCAGTGATCCTCGCCTTCGGGTCTGCAGTCGCCGCAGGTGACACCGCGGCGCACCAAACCCACGGCGAGGATCCCGATCACTCCGACTGTGCGCGGCATTTCCCGCGCCCATCGGACCCGAGGCGGGCGGGGCGGGTGCCGTCAGCGCTATGCCGGAGGGCACACGAAGCGAACTCCCCCGAGTTGCTACAGTCAGCGGCGAACTTGCCGCAGAGAATCGAGCACCATGAGCACGGACGCCGTCTATCCCGTTGGAACGCCAGGCCAGCCTTGGGGCGCAGCTGAGCGCGCACAGTGGCTGGCGATGCAGCGCAAGCAACGCAGCTATGCCGATGAGGTGGTGCGCGTCATCGATTCCTTGCGTGAGCGCTTCGATGTCGTCCGCTACGGCGCGATCGCGTACGACAAGGAGAGCTTCGATCTGTACGCGCTGCGCAGCCGCAACTGGAATACGTCCCTGCCGACAGCGCTGGTGACGGGCGGTGTACATGGCTACGAGACCAGCGGCGTACACGGCGCCCTGCAGTTCCTGCAGCAGGAAGCCGAGGGCTATGCCGGTCGGGTCAACCTGCTGGTCGCCCCCTGTGTCAGCCCATGGGCCTATGAGCGCATCCATCGCTGGAATGCGCTCGCGGTCGACCCCAATCGCAGCTTTCGCGCCGAAAGCCCGTCCCCCGAGTCCGCAGCCCTGATGCAGCTGGTCGCATCGCTGGACGGCGAGGTTCTGCTGCATATCGATCTGCACGAAACCACCGATACCGACGAGACCGAGTTCCGGCCTGCTCTGGCAGCGCGCGACGGCAAACACATCGCACCCGGCGAGATTCCGGACGGCTTCTACGTCGTCGGCGACAGTGAGAATCCGCAGCTGGCGTTCCAGACTGCGGTGATCGATGCCGTGGCCAAGATCACCCACATCGCACCGGCCGACGCGGATCAGCAGATCATCGGTTCGGACATGGTGGCACCGGGGGTGATCCTCTACCCCTTCAAGCCGCTGGGCCTGTGCGCGGGCATCACTGCCGCCCGCTACACCACCACCACCGAGGTCTACCCCGACAGCCCGCGCGCCACGCCGGCGCAGTGCAATGCTGCGCAGGCAGCGGCCGTGTGCGCCGCCATCGACTTCGCGCTGGCGCATCGCTGACCGGGTTTCGATTCGATGCTATCGACATCGACATCGACATCGAAGTTGAAGTTGAAGTTGAAGTTGAAGCCGGACTCGGACTCGGACTCGGACTCGAGCGACGCCAAGCCCCCATCAAAGGCGGCCGCCGATGTGCGCGTAGGGTAGATAAGCGCAGCGCATCTACCAGCTCCTGAAAGCGCCACGCCCGCTCATCGCTCCAAGCCCACATCGCTCACATCCACAAGGCTTGGACGACGGCCCTGGCCACCGCGGACGTATTCAAGCGCTTGAGCCTCTGCCCCATTCGTCCTGAACCGCCCGGTGGCAACAACACGCGGAAAACGCTGCCCTGCAAGCACGTCCGCACCCGCCGAGCCCGGTCAACGGAACGCCTCGCGTATCGGATCGGTATTGCGGTTGGTGGCGAGCTGCCGAAGCATCTCTGCGGTGCTCTCTGGGCTGAGCGTCCAGCCCAAGGGAAGCACGCGTGCGCCCTGACACAAACGGTAATGCCAGAGCTCGCCGTCGAGCGCCGCGACCTGATCCATCAGGGCCTGGCGTGCATACCTGCCGCGGGCATCGCGGGTGGCAAGGATGGCGATCAGCGGCGCGCGCGCCTCGCCATACAGCGGCGCGTTTGCGGGCGGCGTCAGGTCGACAGGGTTGGGATCCGCTCGATCGTTCTGGATGCCAACGACTTCCGCGTCAACGACAGCAGTGCGACCGTCGCGGGCTACCACGCCTGCCTCTGGTTCGCAGCGGTCGAGCGAGTTGCGCGCAAACGGCGGCACTCCGGTGTCGTTGCTGATGTGGATCACTCGAACACGCGCCCCGGCCGCCAGTGCCTGCGTAACAGTGTCGACCGCATCCGGTGCGACATCAGCGCCGGCGCGGGTGCCGCGCAGGCGGTCGATGATTCCCTGCAGGGTGGTGGTGGCGCTGTTCTCGAAGTAGCCGCCGTCGACGACTTGGCCGAGCCGGCGTGCTGCACCGTCGGCGGGTTCACCCGAACGCCGCCACACCGTGCCGGCCGGACTGACCAGGGTGAAGCGCGCACTGTTGTGTGCGGCGCTGAAGGTCGGAAGCTCACGCGGCAGCCAGTCGGCCCCGTCGACGACACCCGGAAACGTGTCCGCCAGTTCTCCTCGCGACAGCGTGCTGAAGGGGTGCTGCACCAGTCGCAGTCCGCTCTCCACCACGGTGGAATTGAGCAGCAGCGCCGGCAGCGGGGTGCGCGCGCTATCGGGCGCGAACAAGGTGTCGGCCAGCGGGCCGCTCAGGGAGCTCGCGTCCGTGGGCACGCCGGGCACAGGCACGTGGCGCTCGTATGCAGCAAGCCATGCGTTCTCGAGTGCCTCGCCGCGATCACTGAACATGCGCCATGGCAGGAAGCGCTGCACCGCATCGACGCCGAACATCGAGCCCAGAACCGGTGCCAGGAAGTCGGCTTCCAGCAGGGTCCGCAGTCTCAGCTGCGCGGCCTCGTCAAGCTGCATGTCGAGATCACGATAGGCACCCGCGAACACCGCAAGGCCGAGGCTGCCGCCTGACACCCCACTGGCCGCAAACGTGCAGGGCCACAGGCGACCACCGGTCTCCCGATGCAGTTCGGACAGCACCAGGACTGTCCACATCGCAGCGCGGATCCCGCCACCTTCGCTGGAGACCAGCCAGACCTCATCGCGACAGTCGGCGCGCCGGTTCGGCCACCAGAGTTGTCCGAACTCGGCCAGGCTGGGGCGCCGATCGGCGCCGTAGTGCAGGCCCTGCGGCGGGTCCTGGTCGGACTGCTGCTGCGCGGTGAGGCGCACGGCATGGTTGTCATTCAGACCGATCGCGGTCATCAGCACCGCCCACGCGACCATTGCGCTCAGCAGTGGGAAGCGCAGCCGTGCGGCGAGATAGATCGGCCAGGTGCTGGCCCAGACGCTGAAGCTGGCGGCGCCGAGGATCAGCGCAAGCGGCCCGAAGTAGTCAATCGTGCCCGGGAAGTGGAGACCGACAAACCAGGACGTCGGTAGCGCCAGCAGGCCCGCGTAGTGTGCGTAGCGAGTGAATCGTGGAAGCTCGCGCCAGTGCTCGTACAGCGCCACCTGGGGTTGCTCGTCCAGGCCCAGCGGGCGGTCCGAGCTCGACGCCAGACGATGTACGAGGGCGCGCCGATAGGTCGTGAACAGCCACACGCCCAAGGCGAGCGCAAGGTAGGCCAGGCTGCACCAGAGGTTGCTGTGCTGGCCTGGTGGTGGGGTCGCCTGCAGATAGGCACCCGCCAAGGTCAGCGGCGCGCCTGCGGCAAGGAGCCGGGGCATGCGTTTGCCGAGCCACAGCTGCAGCGCGGTGGTCGCTTGCCAGTGTGGCCAGTGAAAGCCATACAGCGTGCGCGCGGAGTACCAGACCAGCAGGCTGAAGCCTGCGCTGAAAAACCAGCCTGCCACTGCCCAGCGCGGGCGCTCCAGGCTGATGTCGAACAGCTCGCGAATCTGTGCGACATAGGCCGAGAGCACGAAGCCCGCGAGCACCATCAGCAGCGGCACGCGGATCAACACCAGCAGATCCGCAAGCTGCAGGATCTTGAGCCAGGTTTCTCGAAAGAACTGACGCATTGACGGCTCCTCGGCTGCGGGTGATGGAGCGCATGGATCAATCGGCAACAGGCTTACCCGCGTTCGCCACTGCCGGGTGTGCTGTCCCGCATCGACCGACAGCGGGCAGCATCGGCGGACACCCGTGGGTGGCCTATCCCGCCATATGGGCCCTGCTGCCTATGCTGAAGCCGGACGCGCTGTTCTGCAGCCTGTCAGTTCTTGCAGGTGTACTAGCCGGGCGGACCGGTTGGGCTGCGCTCGATGACCTCACTCGACGTGGGTACCAGCGGCACCAGCGGCATGCGCTGCAGATGCACCCAGGCCGCCCAGTGGAACGGGTGGCGGAATGCGCGCGAGCGCTGCAGGGCGCGCCGCGCTTCCCGCAAGGCCGCCGCGGGGTCGAGTGTCGAGCCTCGCTCCGACTGCGCCTGCAGGGCGCGGTAGTAGGCGGGCACCCAAAGGTGGCTGGCGGTGTCGCTGACCGGCCAGCGCGCGGCGATCACGTGTTCGGTGCCGGCCAGCACCAGACTGTGGGCAAAGCTGGTCTGGCCGCTCTGCTGGCTTGGCGAGGGGGCTTCGTTGGCAGCAAGCTGGCAGGCATTCAGCACGACATGTGCGGCCTGCGTACCCTGTCGGCGAATGTCCAGCGCACTCATGAACTGCGGGGCTGCGTCGTCGTCGCTGGGGTCCAGCCAAAGCCCGCTGCCTGCCAGCAGCCCCGGCTGCAGATGGCCGTGCGCTGAGACATGCAGCCAGGCGCCGGCATGGCCAAGTGCGGTTAGCAAGGTCTCGCGTTGGGTCAGGGGCTGCACTTCGACCGCGCGCCCGGGCAGGGCAGCGCGGATCAACTCGGCCTCGGCTGCGGCCGCCTGCAGGGCCGGCAGCCGGCTGCCACTACGCGTGCTGTCGGGTTCATGGGCGTTCTGCCACTGGGCAGCCTGCAACAGCTGAAGCGGAGCTACCGAAGCTGTCGGCGAGTCCGCCCAGGCGGGCTGGCGCAGGCGGATCCGATGGCTGCTTCCGAGTGGCTCGCCCTCGGGCCCCGGCAGCAGTGCCCACTCGACCTGCAGGGCCAGATCGTCGGCGAGGATGTCGAAGGTTTCCGCGCCCAGATCGGATGGCCCCAGCCGCAGATGGCGCGCCACACCGGCCGCGGCGGCATGCAGATCCTGCAGCGGTTCCTGCGGCGCGCGCGCCAGCGAAGCGAGGCCTGCAAGCTGCTGCTGCAGCCCTGCCAGGTCAGCCAGGGCTCGCACGTGTAGGCCCTGGCCGGTCCAGACTGCGTACAGCGCGTGCTGCTCGCCAGCCAGCAGAATATGCAGCGGTGCTTGCGCATCCAGCGTCGCGCGGAGGTCGACTTCGCGTGCAGGTGGACCCGCCGCCGTATGCGCGGGCGAGTCGGCGGGGCTTCTTGGCGTGTTTGCCATTGCCCTCAGCAAAGCGTGGCTGTGGTCGCCGGGTGGTTCGCCGAGCAGCAGACGGCCGATCTCAGCGTCCAGGGCCGACCACTCCAGGTTCAGGCCTCTGGCCGGTAAAGGCAGGCTGAGCTCCAGCCACTCCAGCAGCAGTGCCTCGGTTCGCGCGTCCGAGGTTGCAGGACGCGCGCGCGCTACCAGTTCGATCGCAGTGCTGCGCAGGCGCAGGATCAGCCGTTCCAGCGCCTGCGCGAGCAGTGCGTTGCCGCTGTCTGCGCGTCGCTCAGCGAGTGCGCGCGCCGCCTGCAGCAGATCCTCATGGGCCTGATCGATTCGGCCTGACGCGGCCTTGGACCCTGCAAGGGCGCGCTGCAGATCGACACGCTCGGCAAGGCTGAGGGTGGTCCAGTCGGCGCCGGTTCCAGCCTTGGCGGACAGCGGGGATCGAGCGAGGGCGGCTTCGAGCACGCGGGCATTCGCATCGTCTTCGCTCGCAAGCGCCCGCAGCAGCTCAAGGCGGGCGCGTTCGCGGGGGCTCGGGTCGACCAGCTGCTGCAGCATCGCCACGGCAGCTGGCGTGTCGTCCAGCTCGATGTGCGTGCTTGCCAACTCCAGCAGGGTGAGGTTCTGCAATTCGCGCTGCGCACCGGTGCGTGCCGCGGCGAGACTGGCTTCAAGCAGCGGCAGGCTTTGCCGTGCCTCGCCGCGCGCGCGCCAAAGGCGCGCCTGCAGCAGTTGGCCGGAAGCGTGCGGTAGCGGTGCGAGAGTGGGGTCGAGCAGGGCCTGCGCGGCATCGAGCGCGAGCTGTGCATCTGCCAGGTTGCCGAGCTCCAGTAGCGTGGCTGCGAGCCGCCGCAGCACATGGGCCTGCCAGCGCGCTTCGCCGGCGGACTGAAAGCTCGTTCTCGCGGACTGCAGATGCAGCAGTACCGCGGGCAGATCACCCAGCTGGACCGCGGTTTCGGCAAGTGAGAGTTCCGCGCGGCCGCGCACGGCGTCCGACTGCGGCCCGCTGACTGAGGCCAGCGCGTCCTCGACAACGCTGCGCGCGCGTGCGTGGTGGCCGAGGCGACGGTCAAGGTCGGCGCGATTGATGGCTGCATTGGCGGCTTCCAGCGGTTCCCCCAGTGCGGCATAGGCCTGCAGTACCCAGTCGAAGCACGCCGTGGCGGGGGCCAGGTCGCCGGCTTCGAACAGGGCGCCGCAGCGAGCGGCTTCAAGCCTCACGCCGAAGTAGTGCTGGGCCTCGGGTGCCCCGGGTGCTGCGCGACTCAGGGCCAGCACGGCTTGACCGTTGCCTGCCAAGCGCAGGTTTTCGGCTGCGGCCACGCGCGCCGCAGCAGCCTTCGGCGCGGCACCTACGGCCTCCCACGCGGCTGCCGCGTCCAGAAAGGCGGGCGCCGATTCCACGCTGTGCCCGGCCAGCAGCAGCCACTGCGCGTTCACATGCAGGGCGAACGCGCGCCAGCGTGGCGAAGGCGCGGTGTCGACCAGGCTGCGCAGCGCGGCGGGTGGCGTCACGCTGCGCAGGCTGCCCAAGCCGCCGCCGAAGTGTCGGGCGACGGCGTCTGCGTCTGCGAGCCAGCCTTGCAGGTCGGCTGGCAAGGGGCCGCACTCCAGGCCAAGGTTGACGCGGGCCGCAGCTGCGTTGTCCAGGACCCGCTCGATCACGATCTCTTGCGCGGCTTCAATGCGCAGAAGGCTCAGCCCGAAGCGCGGTGGCACCTGCAGCTGTCGGTTGTCGGGATGCGGGTCCGACCCGATGCGCAGGTCGTGTCCGAGTTCCTCGATCCACAGCCACGCCGGTCTTGAGGGGTGCAGCTCGACGGTCAGCGTCGCGGGCGCCTTAGGCACCGGCAGCTCAATCGGGCCCGATGAGGCACAGTCGAGTCGCGCGCCCTGCGCCTGCGAAGCGCCAGCGAACAGCAGAAGTTGAAAAATGTAACGAAGCGGCGCTCGGCTGAGCCGATACGCCGCGGGCTCGACCTGGCGTGACTCAGACCGCAGGCGGCTCATTGCCGGTGCCGGTATCGGTCTGCTTGATGCCGAACTCGCCCTCACCCAAGCGGGTCATTCCACCGTCGCAGGGTGCGCGATCGGGAAAGTCGTCCGACCTGCAGGTCGTGAGGTGTGGCCGGTGGACATCACAATTCAGCTCACCGCTGGCGAAGACTTCGACCACATAGTTCTTGTGGGCATTCCGGCTGCCGTCAGAGCGGGTGTCGCGCAAGTGGACGTACAGTTCGGCCGCAAATTCGGGATCACTCTTGCTCGCCAGCCAGGTCACATGCTTGCGATGTTCCGCCGCCGCCATCGCGGGTGACAGGGTGCGCTGAATGGTCTTGCCCTCGTGTCCTGGCATCGGTTCGATGGTCAGAGCGTAATTGTCCGAACCCGCGATGTGCTTGAGGCTGAGTCGTGCTGGTCGAGGCAGCAAGGCTTCGACGTGGCAGCCTTCCGAGGGCTGCAGAGGCCCGAACTGCAGCGGGACGGGGCAGTCGGTCTGCCAGGCGCGGGAGTCCGCTTTCAGCGAAACGATCGGCAGCATATGCGGCTCGCCGCTCCGATGCAGCAGGTTGGCCCCACCTATTGAAGTGGCTGGCAGGGCAACTGTTCCGGACGGGGCACACTCGCGGGGCCGCAGCTCGTCCGCGCTCAGAGCTTGTGCGCGAGCCTCTGCCGGAGGCTGGTCGGTCGCCGCGGGCTCAGGCGCCGCGGATGGAGCCTGCGGCTCGCTGCTGCAGCCCTGCAGCTGGATCAGTAAGGCGGCTGCAAGCAGGCCCGCGATCGGACGCGAAATCTTGAAGTTCGGCATGGCTCCCCCCGAGAGTGGACAGATGCCCCGAGGACACTTTGCCATCGGGGCGCCTGTCGAGGGGCGCTGAGAGTGCCGGATGTCTCAGGTTCGGCCGTTGATCCGAACGAGGCGCCAAGACTGAAGCGCCCCCATCGCATCGCGTTCGCCGCGCGGTTCGGATTCCGGCGGGTGCCGGCAGGTCCAGGTGAGCTCGGGGTTCGTGGGGCGCGTCGCTATCACGCGCATCCCGCGGCCGCCGCCTCAGCGCTGCGCGCTGTCCGCTCCGGTCAGGCTGCGGGCCAGCCCGACCAGCTGCAGGAACTCGCCGCGCAGCCCATCGCGGTCTTCGCCGCGCGCGGCGACCGCCAGCTGTTCGACGCGGTCCCAGCTCATGCTGCCGACATGCTCGCCGCCGCGCAGCAGCTCGCCGTAGCCGGCAACCGCTGCGGCGAAGCCGAGGTTCACGCTGGGCTCGTCGCGCAGGCTGGCGCGGGCGATCGGCTGTTCCAGCAGACGGCTGGTCTCCTCGCCGGGGCGCTTGAAGCGCAGTCGCAGCAGTCCGAGCTCGTCGCTGCGAGCATTGGCGCTGCTGTGGGCATCGGCGTAGCGCAGCGCTGCGTTGGCTTCGCCGCCGGAGCCGACCAGGGCGATCTCGTACAGGGCCGTGACGCTGTGGCCGGCGCCGATTTCGCCGGCGTCCACCTGATCGTTGTCGAAGTCTTCGCGCTTGAGCAGGCGGTTCTCATAGCCCAGCAGGCGGTACTCGGCGACCACGGCGGGGTTGAACTCGACCTGGATTTTCACGTCACTGGCCAGCGTGTGCAGGGTGCCGCCCATTTGCGACACCAGCACCTTGCGCGCTTCCATCAGGCTGTCGATGTAGGCGTAGTTGCCATTGCCGATGTCGGCCAGGCGCTCGGCGGTCTGCTCGTTGTAGTTGCCGGTGCCAAAGCCGAGCACGCTGAGCGCGACGCCGGACTTGCGCTGATCGGCGACCAGGGTCTCCAGCGCATTGTGGCTGACCGTGCCGACGTTGAAATCGCCGTCGCTGGCGAGGATGACCCGGTTGATGCCGCCCGCCACCTTGGCCTGCTGGGCCACCGAGTAGGCCAGTGCAATGCCGGCGCCCCCATTGGTCGAGCCGCCGGCTTCAAGGCGCGCCAGCGCAGCCAGGATCTCGCCGCGTCGGGCGCCTTTGGTGGGCGGCAGCACCAGCCCGGCACTGCCGGCATAGGCGACGATCGCCACCGAGTCTTGCGGGCGCAGCTGGTTCACCAGAAGAGCAAAGCCGCGCTTGAGCAGGGGCAGTTTGTCAGCCGAGAACATCGAGCCCGAGGTGTCGATCAGAAACACCAGGTTGGCCGGGGGCAAGTCGCGGGATTCGACGGCCTGCGCCTGCAGCGCGATCTGCAGCAGCAGGCGCTTGCTGTTGAAGGGCGAGGGCGCGAGTTCGGTGGCGAAGGAGAACGGCACTTCAGCGCTGCGCGGGGTGCTGTAGTCGTAGCTGAAGTAGTTGATCAGCTCCTCGATGCGCACCGCATCCGAGGGCGGGCGCTGGCCCGCGCGCAGCATGCGCCGGATGTTGCTGTAGGCGCCGGTGTCGACATCGATCGAGAAGGTCGACACCGGCTGCTCGGCCACGCGCAGGATCCCGTTGCGGACGATCTCGGCATAGGTCTCGCGATTGACCTCGGGCGCGGCGATCGACATCGGTGAGGCCGGCGCGATCGACGGCATCAGTGGCGTGCGGTGTCTCTGCGCTACGCTTTCTGCGGCGACGCGGCTGCCGGTCACTTCGATTCGATCGAGGCCGTTTGCAGCCGGCTCTGAGGGCGGCGACGGCGGCGGTGGTGGCGAGGCAGTGAGTTCGGAGCGTTCGTGCGCTACCGGCTCGGTGGGTGACTGCGCCTGCTTCTGCGAGGGGCTCTGGCAGGCCGCCAGCAGGGTCAGGCCCAAGGCCAGCGCGAAGGCGCGCAGGGCGTTCGAACGACGGTCGGACGGTGAGGCTGGAGCGTGGCGCTGCTGCATGACGGTTCTCCGCGTTGGGGTGCGGAGCCCGGATACGTGGCTCGCGGCGCGATGGGGTTAGCGATCGCGTTCGGGTTGGTCTCGATCGATCCCGGTTGATCGCGCGTTCAGTTGAATGCCACATCGACAGCGGGTACGCGAAGGGCTTTCGCTGTGGTCCCTGCGTGTCCAGAATCGGCGCATGCCAATTCCCGAATCTGCCCCGACTACCAGCCTGCCGCCGTGCCGACTCTGGCGGCCCACCCCGGCCGGGCCCCAAGTTTCCGCCCTGTCGATTGCATGCGATCCGCGCGGTCGAGTCGCGGCGCTGCTGCCCGTCGAGACCAACCACGCGCTGCCCTGGGCGCTGCCCGGAGTGGCCAATCTGCATTCGCACGCCTTTCAACGCGCCATGGCCGGGCAGACCGAGCAGCGGATGAATCCGCAGGACAGCTTCTGGACCTGGCGTGAGCTCATGTATCGGCTGGCTGCGCGCTTCGACCCCGACAGCCTGCGTGATGTCGCCGCCCAGCTGTACGTCGAAATGCTGGAGGCCGGCTATACGCGTGTCTGCGAATTCCACTATCTGCATCACGCGCCTGATGGCCGTGCCTATGGAGACGCGGCTGCGATGTCGCGTGCGCTGATCGAGGCGGCACGCGAAACCGGCATCGGGCTGACCCTGCTGCCGGTGCTGTACATGACTGGCGGTTTCGACGGGCGCCCCTTGAGCGAACGCCAGCGCCGCTTCGGCCATTCGGTCGATACCTATCTGGGTTTGCTTGAAACCCTGCGCGCGGACGCGGGCGACGGTGTCCGCATCGGCTGCGCCCTGCACAGCCTGCGCGCGGTGCCGGCAGATGCGATGCGCGAAGTCGTCGCCGCCCTGCCGAGCGAAAGCCGCATCCACATCCACATCGCCGAGCAGACCGGCGAGGTGGACGAATGTCTGGCTCTGCGTGGCCAGCGGCCGGTCGAATGGCTGTACGCGAACGCCGAGGTCGATGCACGCTGGACTCTGGTACATGCGACCCACCTGACGCCCGAAGAGACCCGACTAATTGCGCGCAGCGCTGCGACCGTGGCGATCTGCACCACGACGGAGGCCAACCTCGGCGACGGCTTCTTCCCCTTGCTCGACTACATGGCCGAGGGTGGATGTTTTGGCGTCGGCAGCGATTCGCACGCCTCGGTCAGCCTGGTCGAGGAACTGCGCTGGCTGGAGTACGGCCAGCGCCTGCTGCATCGGCATCGCACTCTGGCGGTGGATGCCTCGACGCGATCAGTGGGCGAGAGCCTCCTGGCTGCCGTCGTGCGGGCGGGAGCGGATTCGGCCGGGCAGGGCAGTTCGAACTCCGCGGTCGTTCTGGAAGCGGGCGCCGACGCCGACCTGGTAACCCTGCAGCGCGAACACCCTGCGCTGTACGCCGCAACGGACGCCGACTTCATCGACCGCTGGCTGTTCGCCAGCAATCGGCCGGCCATTGATGGCGTTTGGGTAGGCGGCGTGCAGCGCGTCGGCGAAGGGCGACATCTGCAGCGTGAGGCGATCGAAGCACGCTATGCCGCGACCTTGAAGCGGCTGCTCGATGATTGAGCACGCGCAATCAAGGCGAACTTCTGGTTTCGCTTCAGCGCGAAGTTGACCCCAGAGCGAGGACTCGCTCGCTCGACAGGCGGCTCGTGCGCTTGGTCGTTGGGTTAGTGGTGATGGCTGCATGTGGCGGGCCCAGCATGTCGGGTTTTCGTTCAAGCCTGTGGCAGACTTGGGCCGCCATGTTTGGGCCTTGAATGGAGATTCGTTTATGAAGCAGTGGATGCAACTCGGCCTGGCGTTTTGCCTGGCCTTGGCGGCCGCGAGTGCGGCTGCGGAATCGGTCGTGCCGATGCCGGATGTGGGGGATTCTGAGACCCTGCCGGAGCTGAGCTCTGCTCAGCTGGCGCGGATGCAGGCTCTGGTCGGCACTTACCAGGATGACTGGACCGAAGTGGACGCGCTGCGCAGTGCTCGGAACGTCAGCATGTTCGAGCAGGACGGTAGTGAACTCTTGATTGCCCCCGACGGACGCTACGCGCTGCTGCGCTTCGAACACGATTGGGACAGCGGTGTGACCGACCGCAGCCAGCCGCTGTATGCGACGTTGGGCCGCGTGCTTCAGCGTGGAGAGTGGCTGGAACTGTGGGAGGAGGGGCACGCGAACCCGGCCCCAGAGCTGCCCGCGGAGGCGGATGCGGCGATGGCGATGGCCGTGTCGTTCGCGCTGGCAGCCCTGCCGGAGGGCAGCAGCATCGATCAGGCCATCGATTTTCTGACTGAACAGATGCGCCTCTATGCCGCTGAGGTGGAGGCGCTGCCGGTGAGCGATGCGGAGCAGGAAACTGCCGATCCGGAACAGCGCTTTCTGCGGCTTGGCTTCGATGAGGGCGAGCTGTTGGTGGAAGAAAGCAACGTTGCAGTGCTGGCCCAGGCCTGGAGCGGGCAGGGGCCGCTATGGCTGAATCGAGGCCTGTTCTGGTCGAAAGGCCTGAAGCCTGCTCATGCTCCGGTGGCGGGGCTGTACGGTTCTGGCTTCCTGCTCGTCGACCCGCTGGCGGCTCGAGTGCCCGCCGCGCTCAAGCGCATGCTGCGCGTCGAAGCCATCGATGCGCGCATCGTCGAGACGGCCGACGACCCCGCGACGCGCGTGTGGTCATGGGGCTCGACCCGGGCCCTGTACCGTATCGACAGGGGTGAGCGCGACGGCCTGCACAAGGGCATGCAGCTGCGGCCCGTGGGAGAGACGGGCGAGGTGCTGACCGTCGATTCGGTGGAGCGGGACAGCGCCATCGTCATGCTGCGCCTGGAGCGCTTTTCGCCAAAGGACACGGTGAGTGAGCCTCAGCTGGGCGATGTCTACGTCAGCCGCAAGGACAGCGGCCAGCGTCAGGTCTGCGGAATCGACACCAGCGCCGCCGTGCGCGCGGGCATTACCGCGGTGCGCATGCTGGACGAGGGCAAGGCTGACGCCGAGGGCTTCGTCTGGCTGGAAGTCGATATCGACCACGGCAGCCGCCACGGGCTGGAGCTTGAGCAAGCGCTGAATCTGGAGGGCGGCAGCTACGCCAGCGGCGAATCGCGCCTGCGGCGGCTGGACGCCAGCAGCGCCACCCTGCTGTGGCGCGTGCACACGGCGTTCGGCTCTACCGATGTGCCGCTGCCGGTCGTGGGGGGCCACGCCGTCACCCGCGCCTGGCAGCGCGCATCGGAAGAACTGTTCGGCTTCTGAGCCCGTCGAATGGCCTGGACGTTTGCCGCCAACGCCGTGCTGTTCCTGCACCTGTGCGTCGTCGTATTCGTGGTGGTCGGACTGGTGCTTGTCGTGATCGGCAACCTGCGCGGCTGGCGTTTCGCCAACGCCTGGTGGTTCCGCCTGACTCATCTGGCCACCATCGGCGTGGTGGTGGCGCAGAGTTGGCTGGGCATGGTCTGCCCGCTGACAACCCTGGAGCTTTGGCTGCGCAGACAGGCGGGAGAGGCGACCTATACCGGCGGCTTCATCGAGTACTGGATGAACCGGCTGCTGTACTTCGATGCGCCGCCCTGGGTGTTCGTGCTGGCCTACACCGCGTTCGGGCTGTGCGTGGCGGCGGCGTGGTGGCGGTGGCCGCCCAAGGGCCGGGATTCGGGAGTCGGGATTCGGGAGTCGTAGAAGAGCCGGGAGCCGGGAGTCGGGATTCGGGATAAGGGATTGGCAGAAGCGCAGGGATTGGGGATTCAGCGTTGAAGGCAGGGGCGAGACTGCGGACGCAGCCTCGCTCAAGCCCGGCAGGGACCGCAGTCGAAGCGGCGCGCCGAGGGTTCGAAGACAGCGGGTCAACGAATCCCGAATCCCGAATTCCAGCTCAAATCAATAGGCGCTCTCGTGCACCGCCTGCACTGCGCGGCCCGAGGGGTCGACGATGTTCTTGAGGCTGGCATCCCACTCCAGCGCCGCGGCGGTGGAGCAGGCCACCGAGGGGCCACCCGGTACGCACTCGGCGGCCCAGGCCTGCGGGTAGTGGCGCTCGAACAGCTCGCGGTAGTAGTAGGCCTCCTTGCTGACCGGAGTGTTGTATGGGAAGCGGAACTTCGCGGCCTGCATCTGGGCGTCGCTGACGTGCTGCTCGGCATGTGCCTTCAGCGAGTCGATCCAGCTGTAGCCGACGCCGTCGGAGAATTGTTCCTTTTGGCGCCACAGGATCTTGTCGGGCAGGTAGCCGGCGAAGGCTTCGCGCAGGAACTGCTTTTCGATGCGGCCGCGCTGCTTGCCTGAGAGCTTCACTTCCGGGTTCAGCGACATCGCAATGTCGATGAACGAACGGTCGAGGAAGGGCACGCGCGCTTCCACGCCCCAGGCCGACATCGACTTGTTGGCCCGCAGGCAGTCGAACAGGTGCAGGGCGTCGAGCTTGCGTACGGTTTCCTCGTGCAGGGACTTCGCATCCGGCGCCTTGTGGAAATACAGATAGCCGCCGAACAATTCGTCCGAGCCTTCGCCCGAGAGGACCATCTTGATGCCCATGGCGCGGATACGACGCGCCATCAGGTACATCGGGGTGGAGGCACGGATGGTGGTGACGTCGTAGGTTTCGAGGTGATAGATGACATCCGACAGCGCGTCGATGCCCTCTTGCACCGTGAAGTGGAATTCGTGATGCACCGTTCCGATATGTGCCGCCACCTCGCGCGCGGCTTTCAGATCGGGTGATTCCTTCAGCCCCACCGCGAAGCTGTGCAGCTGCGGCCACCAGGCTTCGGTCTTCTCGTCCTCTTCGACGCGCCGCGCGGCGTACTTCTTGGCGATCGCCGCGACCAGCGAGGAATCCAGCCCACCCGAGAGCAGCACGCCGTAGGGCACGTCGCTCATCATGTGAGACTTCACCGCGTTCTCGAAGGCCGCACGCAGGGCGCTGCGATCGGTCGGGCCTTCCTTCACCGAGTCGTAGTCCCGCCAGCCGGGCTGGTAGTACAGGGTCGGTTCGGCATCGCCCTTGGCCCAGTAGTGGCCGGGCGGGAACTCGCGGGCGTCCTTGCACACCGGCGCCAGTGCCTTCAGCTCGGAGGCGAAGTACAGATTGCCGTGGGCATCGTGGCCGTAATACAGCGGAATGATTCCGATGGGGTCGCGCGCGACCAGCCAGTGGTTGTTCGCGTCGTCCCACAGCACGAAGGCGAACATGCCCTCCAGCTGGTTGAGGAAGTCGTGCCCGAACTTGGCGTACAGCGGCAGGATGACTTCGCAGTCGGAATGCGTCTGGAAGGCGTAGTCGGCCTCCAGCGCCGAGCGCAGCTGGCGGTGGTTGTAGATCTCGCCATTGACCGCCAGGGCCTGAGAGCCGTCCGGCGAGAGCAGCGGCTGCGCACCCGAATCCACACCGACGATGGCAAGGCGCTCGTGCACCAGGATCGCGCGCTCATTGGCATACACCCCCGACCAGTCCGGGCCGCGGTGACGCATGCGGCGCGAAAGGTCCAGCGCCTGCGTACGCAGGGCGGCCGGATCGGAGCGAAGGTCGAGGATTCCGAGAATCGAACACATGGGGTGCGGCCGCCGTGGGCAGGAAGTGAAGCCGCGATTCTAGGGGAGTCGTCAGTGCGTGCCGGGTCGGAATGCATCGGCGGCGACGCATTGGCATTCACCGCCGCTTGCCAAGCAAGTGTGATGTAGCGCACATTGCTCGGGTGGCGGGCGTTTTCAGCCTGCTTCACAACCAGAGCGGGAGACAGGTTCTGGGGAATGGCGGTCCGGCCTGAGGGGGTTGACCGACTTTTCGCGCTTATGGATGCAACGGGGTCGCTGCACACGGATGGCGGAACGACCCCACGGGGGCGGGCGCATGGCGCCTGCGCACATGATCACGGGGCCTCTGCAAGCCGAGCCCCTGCAAGGAATGATGGCGTGGGCACTTCACGATTTGCTGCCGGACACCGTCTGGTGGCCCTCCTGCTTGCTGTGTGCGCATTGGTGGCGGCGGGCCCCAGTGGGGCCCAGGCCAACCATTCGGGAAGCACGTTCACCGGGCCTGTGAGCTATACGCCGGGCACGGCGGCGAGTCCCAACTATGTGCTTACGGTCCGTAACAGCGGCGATGTCACCGCCAGCCCAACGGTCTCGGCGACCTTTCCTGCCGGCATCAGCTATACGTGGACGTGTCTGGCCAGCGGCAGCGGCAGTGTCTGCCCCGCGGCGGCCGGCGGCGCGCCCTTCGCTCCGGCCGCCAGCGCGGTTGGCGCCAGCGGCGGTAGTCTCGAGTACACGTTCTCGGCGGCATTTGCGTCCAGCCTCGGCACGTCGCCGCTGATCGTGACGGCCGTGATCGATGCGGCAGGCGCGAACCTCGTGCGCAGCGTCAGCAGCACGCGGGCAGCGCAGTCGAACCTCGGGGTGAGTCTCAGTGCCACGCAATCGAGCTTTTCGGTTCCGGGTACGGTCAATTACACCGTGGTCGCACAGAACGCAGGGCCCAGCGATGCGTCGGCTGCGGGTTTCGGCTTCAGCGTTCCGGCCAATGTCAATCTCAGCTGGACCTGCAGCGGAAGCGGGGCGACCTGTCCTGCTGCCAGTGGGACGGGCAGCCTGCCGACCTCGATCAATCTGCCTGCCGCGGGCAGCCTGACGTTTCTGGTGACAGCCACGGTGACCGGCGCCTACAGCGGCAGCCAACTTGTAGCGAACGCAACCATTACGGCACCCGCAGGCACAACCGACCCGGTGTCTGGCAACAACACCGCGTCGCTGAGTCTTGATCGCAGCGTGGATCTGGCGATCGGCTACGGCGGCGGCATCACCGGTACCTATACGCCGGGTCTGGGTTTCAACGGATTTGCCCCGCAGAGCCTGAACCTGACGCTACAAAACCTGGGTGCTGTGCAGGCAACGGGCGTCAGCGTCAGCCTGCCGCTGCCGGCTGAGGTGTCCAGCGCAACGCTGCGATGTGCAGTGGCAGCGCAGTGCGGTACGGCTACGGCCGCGGGTGGCAGCAGCCTCGATCTAGCGGTCGGTACTGTGCCCGGTGGTGCAAGTCGAGCGCTGGTGCTCGAGCTGTCCTATCAGAGCGATGCCCTCGCTGACCCACTGGCGCTCGCAGTCACCGCCAGTGCCGATCAAGCCGATGGCAATACGGCCAACAACAGTCAGACGCGCACTGCGGCGCTTGAACGCCGCGCGCGGATCGGACTGGAGAAGACCAGCGGGCTGACCGCGATCGGCCCCGGTGAGAATCTCGACTACACGGTCGGCGTACGCAATTTCGGCCCCAGCGATCTTGGCAACGCTTCGGGCGACAGCGGCATCCTGATTGAAGATGCGTTCCCCGAGTCGCTGGTGCGGAGTCTGGCGCCCGGTGCCTGCCCGGCGAGCGTGGACAACCTGCCGTGCTGGAGCGCGTGTCCCTCCGACGGCGGTGTCGTCGGCACGTATGCGCCCGATGCCGGGTGTCCGGTGTTGCCCCTGTCCGGCAACGGCAGTTTCCAGGCCCTGCCGTTCCGGCTGCGCGCCGGCAGCCGCTCGGACGTGCGGGTGTTCGCACGCGCCGCGCCCGGGGCGGTCGGTACGATCGTCAACACTGCGCAGGCGCGCATTGGTTCGGCTGGGGTGGTCAGCGTCGCGCCGATCAACACCGGCTGCGTGCCGACCGCTCCGAACACCGCCTGT
>CAZPHV010000048.1:37612-40266 GCA_964586455.1 uncultured Aquimonas sp. | reverse complement strand
AGCCGATACCGGCCACATGGACGCCAGGGCAGAACCGATGAGTGTTTGGGGCAGCGATGCCTGGGGCTCCCGAAGGAGCCTAGAACCAGAATGGTGACTGGTGCGGCCAAGGGCCGCAGCCATACCGAAACACAGGCGGGGACGGTCAAGCCAAGAGCGGGTCAGCAGGAAAAGAGTGAAGCCCGGAACACGGGAGGAGTTTTGTCGGCCCTGTTGACACGGGCGGCGCAATGGTGACCCTGAGCTTCCTGACCCTGAGCTTCCCGATCATGCACGTGCCGATCATCCCGACTGCTAGAAATGCGCTCAGTGCGCCAAACCCTCGCTTCCAAGCGTGGCCGGCAAGTACCGTAAGTATGATCAACGCGATGAGCGAAGCCAGACCGGCAGCTGGGACCGTGTGGGGCGCTTGGCCACCAATAACTAGCTGCCCTTCGTAGATTGGCGGCAAGACGGTGTGGGGAGGCACATTCCTTCTAATGCTGAGACGTACCAGATAATTCCCTGCTGGGAAACTGCCGATTCCACGCGAAGCGGAGCCCGTCGGGAAGTTGCAGAGAATGGGGTCCGTCTCCACGATGCCTGACCAGATGATATCTATGGTGTTTCCGCTCTGGATGATCTCGACGGCCCCCGGAATGTCAGCGTCAAATGCGTAGCAAGGCCGAGTGACAAAGATCATATTTACAGCTTGCCCGGCAGTCGGAAATGCTGGCGAGAAGGTGAGAGGATCGATACCCGACTTCGCGTCCGAAGCCATCATAAGAGTCGCAAGTGTTGTCATAATCGCCGCAAGTGTGAATCTTTTTAGGATCATGGAGAGGTTCTCTAAAATCTGAGTGGATGGGCCTTTGGCATCGGCACGATCAGCAGAGGGCGCCTTCGGAGGTAATTGCCCGAGGCATCGGTGCGACGATGAAGAATAGCGGCCTTCACGTCGCGACACCAAATTTTCTCCGCGAATCTGCAGCACGGAAGTGAGGCCCTGATTGCAGCTGGTCGAGGGGGGCAATTGTTTTGGGCGTTTGGAAGGGCCTGGCGGTTGTGCCCATCGGGCATAGCCGCTGCGCGGCGCCGAGGCATGCGTACGGATGCGCCTCGACCCGCGACGGCGAAGGCGATGGGTGCCGCCACAATCCACCGAAGTTAAGCCCGCCCACCCTCAAATCCGGGTCAATCCGGGGTCTTGGCGCGCCAGGCGAAGCCTGGGCGCACAGGAAGTCATCGCACGGAAGCGATGACTGAAAGTGCGCATGGAGCCCAGCGGGTGCGACTCCCGCCCGGGAAGGTCTGGCCAAGCACGGGTCAGCGAGTCTCGCGTGGCGTTCGGGCAACCGGCGCTGCGAAGCGTAGACAGCGAAGTCGCGGGCCGTGCGATGGAGCCCCGGTTGAGCGTTTCGCGGGAGCCGACGTTTTCAAGACGACGGAAGGCAACAGGGCATCGCCGTGCTAAGGCTGGGCGATGACGTCCTGCCGGGGTCGATGAGCAGGGCAGGTGACATGCGGGCTTCCCAGGAACTGGGAAGTCCGCCGTTCTCCACCGAAGGTCCGGGCTCGGGGCGCCCGGTGAATCCTGTCCCAGGCCTGTCGCGCGTGCTCGCTCGCGGCAGGAGCAAAGGCGCGAGCGCTCGGTGGCCAGGCAGTGCCGACGACAAGGAAGGCTTGGAGACCGACGGTAGTTTCAGCGTGACCGGGCTGAAGGAAGACTCCAACGCTGTGCTCGACGAAGTGCAGGGCGATCCGCCTAATCGGTGACGGGCTTGATGTCGGGATGAACGGTGTAAGCCACGCGCATGCACCTTGGCTCAGATCGGTGGACACTTCGGTCTGCCTTGCGCAACCGTCAGCGCGATCGCGCGCCGCGCATCGCCAGACTGATGAGGCGAGACAAGACGTGATCCCGAGCACTCTGACCCCAAGCAGTGGAGTTCCCGCAGACAATGCCCGCGGTCGCTTTGGGCGACCGCGGGCATCCACGCGATGGCGTATGCGGGTTTACGGCCGCGGGAACAGGTACTGCACGTTGTAGGTGCCGCTACCGGAGTAGGAGCTGACCCGCAGCGCGTAATAGCCGGCCGTGCCGCTGTAGTTGATCGACTCGGTCGAGGTCGGCCCGGTGCTGCTGGCAACGGTCACCCATGAGCTGCCATTCCACCTGAGCAGATACAGATCGAAGTCTGCATTCGACGGGCCGGTCAGCCGGGCCTGGTAGGTGCCGGCGCCGCCCTGCGCATAGCCCGGCGAACTGGGCGCGGTGGCGGAACCCCTGTTGGCGAGGGTGCCACTCTGTGACAGCCAGTTGCCGGTCGATGCGGTGCCGGTGAAGTTCTGCCCCATCACGTTCGCGCCATTCACGCTGACGCTGCGAGTGGCCGGCGAGAAGGTGTAGCCACTCAGCGACGGGGTCAGCGTGTAGGTGCCGTTGTTCAGGCCGGTGAACGTGTAGGCGCCGCTGCTGTTGGTGCTGACCGAGGTGCTGCCATTGCTCACGCTGACACCGCTGATCGCCGCACCGGCGCTGCTGGTGATGGTGCCGGAGACCGAGTAGGTGGTCGCCGCGGCGGTGCCGGTGAAGTTCTGCCCCGTCACGTTCGCGCCGTTCACGCTGACGCTGCGAGTGGCCGGCGAGAAGGTGTAGCCACTCAGCGACGGGG
>CAZPHV010000048.1:17204-37512 GCA_964586455.1 uncultured Aquimonas sp. | reverse complement strand
TTCACGCTGACGCTGCGAGTGGCCGGCGAGAAGGTGTAGCCACTCAGCGACGGGGTCAGTGTGTAGGTGCCGTTGTTCAGCCCCGTAAACGTGTAGGCGCCGCTGCTGTTGGTGCTGACCGAGCTGCTGCCATTGCTCACGCTGACACCGCTGATCGCCGCACCGGCGCTGGTGGTGATGGTGCCCGACACCGAGTAGGTGCTGCTGCCGCTGCTGAGCGTGGTCTGCCAGGCCCCGCGGCCGTAGGTGCCGGCGGTCAGCACGTGCGGCGAGTCGTCGATCTCGAGGTCGCTGATCACCAGACCCGCCGGCATGCCGTCACTGAAGGGGACGAAGTTGGCGCCGTTATCCAGGCTCTCGTACACACCGATGTCGGTGCCGACGAACACGCGCTGCAGGTTGAGTGGATCGATCACGACGGTGTTGGCGGGGATAGTGGGCAGACCGGACCCGACCGCGGTCCAGGTGCCACCGCCGCTGGTGGTGCGATAGAGCTTGGCGCCGCTGAAGCTGGCGCGGGTGAGGAACGCACGGCTGCCATTGGTCGGGTCGATGGCGACGTCGGAAATTCGGCCCGAGGGCAGGTTGCCGCTCACATCGGCCACATTGGCGCTGGCGCCGTTTGCGCTGTAGTAGATCTTGCCGCTGTCGGTGCCGGCGTAGACGTGCACAGTGCTGCCGATCCGCCTGGCGGTGATCACGCTGACGGTGCCGGAGACGCGCGGGCTGATGGTCGTCCAGCTCATGGTGCTGGCGTTGGCGGACGCGCGCGAGACGTAGTAGCCGCCCACGAAGTGAAAGCCGCCGGCGACATCGACGGGCGTGACCCAGGGGAAACCGCCGCCGGTGAGACCGCTGCTGCCCGCCGCGGCAAATGTGCCTGGCGCACCGGATTGCCTTGAGCGATAGATCGACGGGCGTGCGTTGCTGCCACTGCCGCTGGGGTAGCCGTTCTGGAACACGATCGCCGGGTTGGTCTCGTCGATGGCGTTCATGAAACCGTCGCCGTTGACAACCGTCAGGTCCCACACATTCGAGGTGCTGCGCCTTGCCGAGGAGTTGTCCTGGGCGCCGCCGTAGACGATGTTCGGATCGGTCGGGTGCACCACGATGTCGTAGTACTGGGTGATGTTGAGATTTGCATTCATGTTCACCCAGCTGACGGCGTTGTCATCGGTGCGCCAGATTCCACCGTCACCGCCGATCCAGATGCGATTGGCCGCATTGGTCGAGTAGCGAACGGCATGCGTGTCCTGATGGACCTGCTGCGACATGCCCCATTGGTTGGTCAAGGTGGTGAACGAACTGCCGCCGTTGGTGGAGCGGCGCGGGCGGATGGCGCCGACGATCAGCGTCTGCGGATTGGTCGGATGCACATCCAGCGACAGGTTGTAGGTGCACTGGCCGTCGCAGGCAGAGGTGCTGACCGTGCTCCAGCTGCCGCCGCCGTTGTCGGAGCGGTAGAGCGTGGTGTTGGTGAGCGCATAGATCACCGACACGTTGCTGCGGGCCACCGCCAGGCGCATTCGGCTGGCGGTGTTCGCCGCGCCGAGCAGGGTCCAGGTGGCGCCGCCGTTGTCGGAGCGGTACACACCGCTGCCCGGGGCGCTGGCATAGACGGTGCTGGTGCCGGCGATCGTCACCAGATCCTCGACCTTGCGGTCCATCACCTCGGTCCAGGTCGCGCCCTTGTCGGTGGAACGGTAGATTCCCCCGTTGGCGTCACTGCCCTGATTGCAGCGGTCGCCGAAGCCCGCGGCCAGCACCACGTTGGCGTTGTTGGCCTGGGTGACCAGCGAGGTGATTGTTGACAGGCGCATGCCGTTGTTGCGCGGCGACCAGGTGAGGCCGCCATCGGTGCTTAGAAATACGCCGTCACTCAGGTAACCCGAGCAGTCGCCATCGAAACGGTCGCCGGTGCCGGCCCAGACGTTGTTGGGGTTGCCGGTCTCGACATGCAGGGCGCTGATCGACTGCGAACCCACGTTGACAAAGGTGGGTGTCCAGCTGAGGCCGGCGTTGGTGGTCTTCCACACGCCGCCGTTGGCAGCGCCGATGAAGACGATGCTGTCATTGGTCGGGTGTGGTGTCACCGCGTTGATTCGGCCCGACACCCGACCCATCGCCCAGTTGCCCATCTTCATGGACGAGGGCCCCAGTTCACGCCAGGGCGCGAGCTGCGAGCGGATACCCATTTCCGCCTGTTGCTCCAGCTGCCTGCGCATCTCCGACAGCGAGGACCGACGCTGGTCGGCGGCGCTTGCGTTGTCTTTCAGGCCGCGCGACTCGATCCACCAGCGTCGACGCTGTTCGATCTGCCACGACTCGCCATGCGTCTTGTCGCCCTGCGTGGCGGGTGCGCGCTCGGCGCCCTGGTCGGATTGTTGAGCTTTGATCGTGCCCGGCGCGGACAGCGCCCCGGCGACAACCAGACAAGCAAGTCCCAGATAGCTCGGTCTCATCACACGACTCCAAGTTGAAAGGATGATGTGCGCTACGCGCAGCCGTCGGGATCACGCTGAACGAGCAGGTGATCGAGAACACTCCGGCAATACATCTGCACGTTGCGATGTCCTGGCGCATCCCGCGCCGATGCCTCTGCCCAGCGGGTGAGCGGCATGGATGACGCCGGCTTCAAGCCACTCTTGAACGATGCCGGTCTCCGGTGTCATCGCGCCGAGGTCCAAGAGCCGTCTTGCTGTACGAGGCTTCCTGAGCGTTGAGGCTCAGCAAAACTGTTGCTGCTTGAACGCCTTGCAGAACCGACACGGCCGCGGATTTCGCCGCGGCCGTGCCAGGCCCTAACAGGCTTTACGGGCGTTGCAACCAGAATTGGTAGGCGCCAGAACCGCGATAGGAGTAGACCACCCAGCGGTAATAGCCGGCGGCGCCGTTGTAGCTCACAGCTTCCTCCGAGCTGCCGCCGGTGCCGCTGGCCACGCGTGTCCAGCTGGAGCCATTCCAGCGTTCCAGGTAGAGGTCGTAGTCGGTGCCCGAGGGCCCGCGCAGCCAGCCACGATGCGCGCCTGAGCTGGTGCTCTGGTAGTAGCTGCCATTCGGCTGGATGGCCGACTGCCCGCTGCCCGACAGCGAGCCCGAGTAAGCCGTGCAGCTGGTGCAGGGCGCACCACCGCCATCACCACCGCCGGTATTGACGTACTGCGCGATCCAGCTGCGGAAAAAGGCGACATCGGTATAGATAACGTTGGTCGGACCGCAGGTGCTGTTGTTGCCGCCGGCGCGGCTGGTAGCGCCCGCCAGAGTCCAGCCGCTGCTGCCGCGCACCAGCGCCGGCCCGCCTGAGTCGCCATAGCAGGCGGTGTTGCTGATGGTTCCGTAGATGCACAGATCGCCGGTGGTGGCGTTGGCGCAACTGCTGCGCGCCAGCACCCGGGTGTCGAGCTCCTTCAGCTGCACCGAGCCGCCGTCGCCGCCGGGATTGGGCGTGGTCTGGCCCCAGCCGAGCAGACGAATCGCCGAGTTGCTGGCCGGGCTGCTTCCGGCAATAGCGACGGGCGTGATACCGGTGACTGCGCGTGACAGTCGCAGCAGGGCGATGTCGTAGCCGTTGACCCGACCGTAGTTCGGATGGTTGATGACCTGGGCCACCGAAATGACCTGTCCACCCGAGCTGCGGTTGGTCGAACCCACCCGCACCGACAGGCTGCCGCCGGTGCAGTGCGCCGCGGTCAACACCCACTGCGGATGGATCAACGAGCCGCCGCAGCCGTGGCTGCCGTTGCGCTGAAGTGAAGCGGTGAAGGGATAGGCCTCGGTGGCCAGGCGGCCGCCGACGATCTGGATTCCGATCTCGCCTTCCTCCTGCTGGGCCGTTGCCGAACCGACGAGGCCGAAAGCGCCGACCAGAAGGGCGGACAGCGCAAGGCGGCAGAACGACCGGGCCTGCGCCCGGCGCTGCGTGAGCTGAAGCTGCATGGTGTGTTCTCCCCGAACATTGAGTGATGCCGCATGGGCACGGTGGACAGGCCGCCCTTCGGCGGCCTGCCACATCGCAGAGCGGTCGCTGAACCTCCGGCGAGGCGGCCCCCCGGCCTGCCTCGTCATGCGCGAACACGCTTGCGACGGCGGGACGCTAGGACTCGAACGTTCGCAAGTCAAGAAGAAACTTGGATGAACTATGTGGCTATACAGCAATACGCGGGCGCAGGGTGCGCGGCTCTGCTGCGCGCGCGCGTGCGCCATCTGCGTGCCCGTCTGGCCGCTTGCGTGCAGCATGCTGCGCTTGCAAAGCCCACTCCGACGCAGTTCGGGTCTGGCAGATCAGAAAGTATCCGAGGCTGCAGGATCGATCACTGCCCCTGTGTCTGGCCGGCGTGCGCAGTCGCCCGGTTGCCCTACGCGTCTGCCTGTCGCTCGCCTCCAGCTTCTCCGCCCAATCGTCCCAAGTGGAGCCGTCACCCTCCTGACCGACAGGTTGCCGTAGTCGCGGAAAATCGGGTTATTCAGTCAGGGCAAAGCAATGTCTGGAGTCTTGTGCAGACAGAGTTCGACCTTTTCGATGAAGGGCAGAGCCAGTGTCTGCTTGGCAGGCTTCTCTCAAGAAACAAAACCGCAAGTGATTGTTGTACATGGAGAACTCGCACTGCAATGCAGCGCGCAGAAGCCCCGCTCTTGTAGGGTGGATAAGCGCAGCGCATCCACCAGCACCTCCTGTGGAAGCCGGACAGCGAACGAAGTCCGGGAAGTCGAAAGAAGGACTCGAGCTCCCTGCATTCGTCGCCCTCGCGCAGGTCGGCTGCAGTGCCGCACGGCCTCCCCAGAGCGCGGCCCCGTGGACTGGATCCTCGCCCCCGCCTTTGCGAGGCCCCGCTCTTCGCGAGGATGACGACCCCGCGTTTCTTCAAGAACACCTGGCCCGCGACGCGGGGCTGAGAAGCTCTCAAGAAAAAGAGGAGTAGGTGATTGGTTGTATTGGTAAAACCTGCACCACCACACGGCGCTGAGCGGCTCTCAAACGAGAGCTTCTGCCATCCCCGCCGTCCCAACCCCCACCCCTCACTACCGCTTCGGCACCCGCCCGAACCCACTCTCGGCTTCTGCCGCCAGATAGGCGAACACCGCGTACGCGCGCGCCTGCTGATCCAGCGCGTCGCTGTCGATCTTGTCGAGGGTGTCGTTGGCGGTGTGGTGGTAGTCGAAGTAGTCCATGCCGTCCTGCGCCAGCTGCGCCCACGGCACGCCGCGCTCCACCAGCGGGATGACATCCGGTCCGGGACCACCGCCTTCGCGCTCGAACGGGATGCCAAGCGGTTCCAACACCTGCGCCATCTGCTCGAACAGCGGCCAGTAGGCTGCGTCCACGCCTGCCCGCAGCGCGTAGATGCGGCCGGCGCCGAAGTCGCTTTCCGCGCCGATCACGTGCTTCGCCATCTGCTCTGAGTGCGTGGCGGCGTAGGCCCGCGCACCGATCAGGCCCTGCTCTTCGTTGCCCCAGGCGATCACGCGCACCGTGCGGCGCGGGCGTTGCGGCAGCTTCAGCAGCGAGGCGCCGGCCGCCATGGTGATGCCCACGCCGGCGCCGTCGTCCAGCGCACCGGTGCCGAGGTCCCAGGAATCGAGATGGCCGCCGATCACCACGACTTCGTCCGGCCGCTCGCGTCCGCGGATGTCGCCGATCACGTTGTAGCTAACCGCCTCGCCGCGGTTTTCGGCGTCGATGTCGAGCCGGATGCGCACCGGCTGGCCGCGCTCCAGCATGCGCGTCAGCAGGTCGGCGTCGGGATTGGAGACGGCAGCCGCGGGAATTTCACGGACGCCTTCGGCATAGCGCATGATCCCGGTGTGCGGGAAGCGGTCCGTATTGGTGCTGATCGAGCGGATGATCAGACCGACTGCGCCTTTCTTCGCCGCCTCGACCGCGCCCGAGCTGCGGCCGATCACGCTGAGCCCATAGCCGCGGCCGTCGCGCTCACGCTGGGTGCGCTGGCTGATGAAGACGATCTTGCCCTCGGCGGCCCCCTCAGGCGCGGCTTGGAGTTTGGCGATGCTGTCGAAGGCCAGGATCTCGGCCTCCAGCGGCTTGCCGCCGGTGCCGATGCTGCCACCAAGCGCGGTGACGGCCAGCGGTTGCTTGAACGGCGCCAGCACTTCGCCGCGCTCATGCCCGCGCCGCCAGTAGGGAAAGCGGAAGGGCTCGATGCGCACGTCGTCAAAGCCCAGCGCCCCGAACTTCTGCAGGGCCCACTCGATTGCGCGGGCATCGGCCTCGGTGCCGGCCATGCGTGGACCAACCTCGGTGGTCAGCGATTCCACAATCGCGTAGGCAGCGCCGACTTCGACATGCTGATCGCGCAATGCGGCCGCCAGCTCCAGCGCCTGCGTCGAAAGCGGCTCCACCTGTGGGACAACCGGTTCCGCCGCGGTGGCGGCTGTGCTGGTCAGAGTCAAAGCGATCAATAGGGCGCGCAGGCGCATCGGCGGCGTCTCGAAACGAACGGGAAGACTGCGGACAGTGCCGATCCGACGCGCGTCGGGCATGTGCGCAAAGGCAGGTCAGCGCGAGAATGGGCTGGATCAGACTGACCCAATCGCGGTGGGGTGAGGCGAATCCGCAGCTCCATCGGCAACTGCCCAGCCGGCTCGTGTCGAGCGATCTCACAGCACGACCAGCAGCCGCATCGCCTCGCGTCGCTCACGCGCACGGCGCTTGCGCAATCCGCGCGGTTGTCGTCAGCAGGCATGCGTGCGCTTGGCCGCGATGTTCAGACGCTCGCCACCGCGAGCAGGTCCCGCGGATCGAGGTTCCAGGTCTGCAGCACGATGGACCCGCGAATGCAGCGGCCGCGCTGCAACCATGCGCAACCGCGCAGGTCGCGCGGGTTGTCCCGATACATCCGTTCGATTTCGGCGAAACCGATCGCGTCGAATCGCTTGATTCTGAGGACGCGTCCCTGCAGCGCCTTGAGCCGTGCGTGCTGCAGCGGATCGATGCCGGTGAAGGTGGGCGAGGAGAGTTCCAGCACTCGCACCGGCATGTCCGCGCGCAGGGGATTGCCCTGAGCGTCACGCCGCGGTCGGGGAAGCCCGAACTCGATCCAGCGTTTTGGGCATCGCCCGTCGATCAAGCCCTGTTCTGCTTGAGCAGATCGCGGATCTCGCGCAGCAGCTCGACGTCTTCCGGTGGCGGCGGCGGGGCGGCGGGTGCTTCTTCTTTCTTGCGCTGCATGCGGTTCATCAGCTTGATCACCATGAAGATCGCGAACGCGATGATGGTGAAGTCGACTACCGTCTGCAGAAAGGCGCCGTATTTGAACAGCACCGGCTCAACCCCTTCGCTGCCTTCTTTCAAGGTGATGGCGAGATCGGAGAAGTTCACGCCCCCGACGATCAGGCCGATCACCGGCATGATGATGCCGTCGACCAGCGAGCCGACGATCTTGCCGAAGGCCGCGCCGATGACCACGCCCACGGCCAGGTCGACGACGTTGCCGCGCATTGCAAAGGCCTTGAATTCGCTGATGATGCTCATGACGCCCCCGAAAAGGTCCGCGGCGCCGTTCGCCGCGCGTGGACTTTAGCGGATGCGCGTGGCGCTGCGGGACTCAGCCGATCGGGAGCGCTCGCAATCGCGCATCCAGCGCCGCCAGACGCGCTGGCGTGCCGACGTCTTCCCAATAGCCCTCGTGCTGCAGGCCGGCGATGCAGCCGCGCGCCATCGCCGCGCGCAGCAGGGGCGCCAAGCCGAAACGGGGTGGGCTGCGGCGGCTGTCTTCGGTGTCGCCGATGACTTCGCGCCAGCCGTCGAGCAGGCGCGCGTCGAACAGGCCGATGCCGGCATAGGTCAGGCGCGGCTCGCCCTCGCTGTGCAAGCGCGCGCCTCGAAGGTGGAAATCGCCGTGCGGGTGCTGCGGGGGGTTGTCGACCATCAGCAACTGGGCGAGATCGTTCTGTGCCAGCGCGAAGCGCGCGTAATCAACATCGCAGAACACATCGCCGTTGACCAGCAGAAAGCGCTGGGCATCGAGCAGCGGCAGCGCCTTCAGCAGGCCTCCGCCGGTTTCGAGGCGTTCGGTCTCGCGGCTGTAGCGGATCGACAGGCCGTAGCGCGCGCCATCGCCCAGGGCCGGTTCAAAGCACTCGGCCAGATGCGCGGTATTGATCACCACCCGCCGAACGCCGGCGCGGGCCAGGGCTTCGAGATGCCATTCAATCAGGCGCTTGCCGCCCACCGCGAGCAGTGGCTTCGGGGTGGTGTCGGTCAGCGGGCGCATGCGCTCGCCGCGGCCGGCGGCGAGGATGAAGGCGACCTCGAGCGCACTCATGCGGGTGCGTCCGCGCGCGGCCGGGTCAGGTCGCGGCCGTCGGTGAAGTGCTGCAGCAGGGCGCGGAAGTCTGCGAGCTCGGGATAGCGCGCGGAAATGTCCAGCACGTAGCCGAGCACTCGCGGCAGGTCGGCGAGATAGCCCGGCTTGCCGTCGCGGTAGTGCAGGCGGCAGAAGATGCCCAGCACCTTGATATGACGCTGCAGGCCCATCAGGTCGAGGGCGCGGAAGAAGCGCTGCGGTGCGTCTGCGATGCGGCCGCTGCGCACCAGTTCGCGGCGGAAGTCTTCCGCCCAGGAATGCACGCGGGCTTCGTCCCAACGCAGGTAGCAGTCGCGCAGCAGGGACACCAGGTCGTAGGTCAGCGGGCCCGCCAGCGCGTCCTGGAAATCGATGATGCCGGGGCCGGGCTGGCAGTCGATCAGGTTGCGGCTGTGGTAATCCCGATGAACAAATACGGTCGGCTGCGACATCGCGTTGTCGAGCAGCAGGCGGAAGGCCGATTCGATCGGGTCCCAGGCTTCGCATTCGGGCGTGATGCCGAGGTGCCTGCGCAGGAACCATTCGGGCATCAGCTCGAGTTCCATCTCGAAGCGTTCGTGCGTGTAGGGCGCCACCGCATCGGGTGGAATCGTCTGCAAACGCAGCAGGGCTTCCAGCGCGAGGCCGTACAGCGCGTCGGCGCTGTCCTCGCTCAGGCGATGCTGATACAGAGCAGCGCCGAGGTGTTCGATCAGGGCGAAACCGCGCTCGGTGTCAGCGGCTTCGACGCGCGGCACGCGCAGGCCGACGTGCTCGATCAGCCTGCCGACGTCGAGCCAGGGTTGCAGGGGCACCAGTGCCGGTGGCGAGTCCATCAGCAGCAGTCCGGGCATGCCCGATAGCTGCAGGTAGCGGCGGAAGCTGGCGTCGCTGGCCGCAGGCGCGAGGGTCAGATGATCCAGGCCCAGTTGCGCACGCGCCCAGGCGAGCGCCTCAAGTGCGCGAGCGTCCTCGGGCACGGCGGCCACTGCGGGTGGAACGGCAGCGCTCACGCGCCCGCGGCGAGGTCGGCCTCGGCCAGGGCACGCACGTGCGCGACGCTGCAGTCGCGCAGCGCGGTCAGGCTGTAGCCGCCTTCCAGCGCGGACACCAGTCGACCGCGTGCGTGGCGGTCAGCAATGTCCATCAGCGCCTGCGTCAGCCAGGCGTAGTCGGGCGCTTCCAGATTCAGGCCGGCCAAGGGGTCAAGGCGGTGGCCATCAAAACCGGCCGAGACCAGCACCAGCTCGGGCTTGAACGCGTTGAGCGCAGGCAGCGCATGGGCACGGTAGACCTCGCGCAGCTCCTGTCCGCAGGCGCCTTCAGGCAGCGGCAGATTGAGGATGTTGCCGGCGCCGCGCTCGTGGGCGTCACCGGTGTACGGATACAGCGGCGCCTGGTGGCTGGACAGGTACATCACGCGCGGGTCGTTCCAGAAAATGTCCTGGCTGCCGTTGCCGTGGTGCACGTCGAAATCGATGATCGCCACGCGCTTCAGGCCGTGCGTGGCCAAGGCGTGGGCGGCGCCCACCGCGACTGAATTGAACAGGCAGAAGCCCATCGCCTGCGCGCGCGTTGCATGGTGGCCAGGCGGGCGCACCGCGCAGAAAGCACGCTTGGCCTCACCGGCCATCACCGCGTCAATCGCGGCCACCACCGCGCCGGCCGCATGCCGCGCGGCTTCGGGCGAATCCGCATTCATCGCGGTGTCTTCATCGATGCGATGGGTGTGCTCGATCGCGACGTCGAGAACGCACGCGACCAGCTCGGGCGTATGCGCCCGCAACAGCTGCTCGCGGGTGGCGCGCGGCGCTTCACGCCAGTCGATCGGCAGATCTTCCAGCGCGTGCAGGGCCTGCAGCACCGAGGCCAGGCGCTGCGGCGATTCCGGGTGGCCGGGGCCGGCGCTGTGGCGGATACAGACGGGGTGGGTGAACAGCAGCATCCGCGCGCGACCTCGATGGTGAGAGTGGTTCAGCCCTGACGGCGCTCGTGGTTCCACAGCACTTCGCCGTGGCCCGAAGCGCGGGCCAGCACGCGCGCCATTACGAACAGCAGGTCGGACAGGCGATTCAGATAGCGGATTGCCTGCGGACGCACCGCGTCGTGGTGACCCAGTGTGACCACTTCGCGTTCGGCGCGACGGCACACGGTGCGCGCGACATGACAGTGCGCGGCCGCGGCGCCGCCACCGGGCAGGATGAAATCCTTCAGCGGCGGCAAGTCAGCGTTGAGACCGTCGAGAATCTCTTCGAGGCGTTCGATATCCGCGTCGTGCATCGCGGCATGGCCGGGGATACAGAGCTCGCCGCCGAGGTCGAACAGCTGGTGCTGGATCGAGATCAGGGGCTGGCGGATCGGTTCCGGAAGCTCCTGCGCCAGCAGCACGCCGATGTAGGAGTTCAGCTCATCGACCGTGCCATAGGCAGTAACGCGGGCAGAGTCCTTCGCTACGCGGCTGCCGTCGCCCAGGCCCGTGGTGCCGTCGTCGCCGGTGCGGGTGTAGATCTTGGAAAGCCGATTGCCCATGGCTCAGGCCGCCGTCGGCGCGGAGCGCAGCGCCGGCAGGCGCTGCTGCAGCAGCGCGTAGCCGCCGAACAGGACCAGACTCCACACCGCCGTGCCCAGCAGCTGTGCGCGGAAGAAGGGCAGGGCAGCGACGTAGCACTCGGTCAGGCCGATGTTGCAGGCGGGGTGCGTACCGAGGTTGTCGGCGGTGGCCCACACTGCGAAATTGGTGACGACGAAGAACAGCACCGCGCCGGCCAGCCCAGCGGCACCGACCCGCAGCACACTCACCCGATCGCGCAGCCAGAAGCCCAGCAGCACGCAGGCGGCCACGCAGCCGTACACCACCGGCATCAGGCCGTACACGCCGATATACAGATCGCTCAACAGCAGTGCGCCCAGCGGAACCGCAAACGCCGCCCAGCGACTCGCGAAATAGGCGCCGCCGAACAGGGCGATGGCCTCGACCGGGGTGAAGTTCCAGGCGTGCGGCAGCAGGCGCGAGGCAGCGGCCACGAGGATGAAGGCAGCCAGCAGCAGCGGGCGCAGCGGCAGCGAGGGGGCATTGGGTGACATCGGCGGGCTCCAGCGGCAGACGGCCCGGCGCAGGGCCGGGAGACAGCGCCCAAGAATAGCCGAGCCGGCCGGTGGATAGGGTGGGTGGTTGCCGGCTTGGCCAACTCGTGCCCTCGGCCTCGTTATAGGGTGGGCCCTGGCCCACCGAACCTCCACACTCGCCCCACCACTGCCGTCGCCCGCGCCCTTGCGCTCTTCGTAGGGTGGGTCTTGACCCACGGAACCTCAACGCTCGCCTCGATCAATCCAAGCTCGACCATCACTGCGACCGCCCGGTGGCGAAGGCTCTGCAAGCCCCACCACGGCCTCGCCACTCGCCAGCCTCTAAACTGTTGCCATGTCCAATCCTGATCCCGCACGCGACTGCCGGCTGCCCCTCGATGTACTCATCGTCGGCGGCGGCCTGGTCGGCAGCAGCCTCGCCTGTGCGCTCGATGTGAGCCCGCTCCGCGTCGCCCTGGTCGAAGCCACCGCGCCGCAGCGCGAGCAGCCGCCCAGCTTCGATGAGCGCAACCTCGCCTTGAATCGCCTGAGCCTCGATGCGCTCGAAGTGCTGGGTGTGCTCGGCCATCTGCAGAGTCCGCCCGTCCCGATTCGCGGCGTGCATGTGAGCAGCGCGGGTGATTTCGGACGGGTGCGTCTGCATGCCTCCGACTACGCCGTAGAGGCCTTCGGCGGCGTGGTGGTCGCACGCGAGCTGGGCCAGGCCCTGCAGCGTCGACTGGCGCAATGTCAGCGCCTGACGCATCGCGCGCCAGCGCGCGTCGTCGAAGCGCGGCAGGCAGCCGAATCCGTCGAGGTTCAACTCGACAACGGCGAAACCCTGCACACGCGTCTGCTGGTCATTGCCGAAGGCACCGATTCCGTCCTGCGCGAAGCGCTGGGCCTGGGTTCGACCCACGCGGACTACGGCCAGAGCCTGTTCGTGAGTGTGGTCGAAGCCGACCGCGCCCACGCGGGCGTCGCCTACGAGCGCTTCACCGCGGAGGGCCCGGTCGCGATGCTGCCGCTGTCGGGGGCGCGACTCGGCAGCGTGCTGACCCTGCCGAGTGCACGCGCCGAGGCCGCGCTGGCGTTGGACGATGCGGGCTACCTCGGACTGCTGCAGCAGCGCTTCGGCTGGCGGCTGGGGCGCCTGCGCCGGGCGGGGCGGCGCAGCGTCTACGCGATGCGTCTGGTCACCGCCAACACATTGATCGGCCCGCGCTGCGTGGTGGTCGGCAATGCCGCACAGACCCTGCATCCGATCGGTGCCCAGGGCTTCAACCTCGGTCTGCGTGATGCGCTCACGCTGGCGGGGCTGCTGCTGGACGAGACCGCGCTTGATGCCGGCAGCCCGGCCCTGCTGGCCGAGCATGCGCGCCTGCGCGCGCCGGACCGCGCACGCACCATTGATTTCAGCGACGGCCTTGCTCGCCTGTTCGCGCACACCGCGGCGCCGGTGCGCTGGCTGCGCGGTTTGGGTCTGGCTGCACTCGACCATTTCGGCGACGCCGCGCGGCCACTGGTACGCGGTGCCATGGGCGCCGACCCGGCGGCGCTGGCAGCGCTTGAGTGTCTGCGGAGGCGCGCATGAGTCGCGCGCGCGGCGGGCTTGAGGCCATCGTGGTCGGCGCCGGCATTGTCGGTTCGGCGATTGCGCTCGGCTTGGCCCAGCAGGGCCGCCGGGTCACCCTGGTGGAAGTACGCGCGCCGTCCGAATGGCGCGCAGACGCCGATCCTGACCTGCGCGTCTACGCCATCGCGCCCGGCTCGCAGTCGCTGCTGCAGTCGCTCGGCGTCTGGCCACACATCGTCGGCGCGCGTGCGCAGGCCTACCGCGCGATGCACGTTTGGGATGCCGGCGGCGGCGCGTCGCTGCGTCTGCAGGCCGAAGAATCCGGCCGGCCCGAGCTCGGCCACATCGTCGAAGCGGGTCTGATCCAGTGGCAGCTCTGGCAGGCTCTGGCACCCGCGGGCGTCGAGCTGCGGATCGGTCGCGTGCAGGGTTATGCGGACGAAGACGGTACCGCCGTGCTTGATCTCGACGAGGCTCGGCTGCGCGCGCCGCTGCTGATCGCGGCGGATGGCGCGGCCTCGCCGCTGCGTACTCTTGCCGGCATTGAGACGCGCGGCCATGACTACGGCCAGAGCGGGCTGGTGGCCTACATCCGCACGCAGACGACGCATCAGGACACGGCCTGGCAGCGTTTCCTGCCGACCGGGCCGCTGGCGGTACTGCCGTATGTCGACGGCCTGAGTTCGATCGTCTGGAGCCTGCCCACCGCCGAGGCTGAGCGTTTGCGCGATGCAGACCCCGCGGTGTTCGAGCGCGAACTCATGCGCGCCTTCGACGCCGAACTCGGAGCGATGCAGCTGGCTTCAGCGCGCGCGTTGTTTCCGCTCAAGCTGCAGCTGGCGCAGCGCTATCGCAGCGGCCCGCTGCTGTTGGCGGGCGATGCTGCCCATGCAGTCCATCCGCTGGCCGGGCAGGGCGTGAATCTCGGTCTGCAGGACGCGCGTGAACTGCTGTCCGCCGCCGCCGAGGCGGAAACCCGCGGGCTACCGCTGCACGCACCGCGTCTGCTCGACCGCTATGCACGCCGTCAGCGCAGCGAGAACCAGCTCGCCGCCTACGGTTTCGACGGGCTGAATCGTCTGTTCTCGAACGATGCCCTGCTGCCCACCCTGCTGCGCGGACACGCACTGGGCTTGGCCGGGGCCATCGCGCCGCTGCGGCGGCTATGGATCAAGCGGGCGGCGGGGATCTAGCGGTCATCGGTCCTGGTTAGCCAGGCCGTCCGCTTCTGCGCGCTTTCTGGCCCGGCCTGTTCGAGCATCGCCAAAGCAGTCTGCGGGCACTCGCGTGTCGCGCGGCAGAATTCAGATCAGAACCAAGGCCGCGGCAAGCCAGTCAGGCGCCCATCGCGACACGCCGGATCAAGCGCGCTCGGCTTCAGACGGGCCTTTGTGGATCGAACTGCGCCAGCCCGTGCCAATACAGCGCCGAGTCGTGGCAAGGTTTGAGCTCCGCCACCCTTTCGCGCGCTAGCATCCGCAGTCCTGATTCCTTCCGAGGCTGAGCATGTCCGTGCTGCCGATCGAGCTGTCGTCCACCCGGTCGAGCCTTGGGGCGGTGGCAGGCGTGCACGCCGGTCTGTTCTGGTGGCTGCATGTCGGCGGCTGGACGGGCTACTTCGCCTTGAGTTTTCTTGGCGCGCTGGCCCACGGCAAGCCGCTGCACTACTGGAGCGTGCCGGCCGCTACCGCGCTCGCTGGTGCGATTGGCACCGCCTTCCTGCGACCGTGGATGCGTCGACTGCGTGGTCAGTCGATGCCGCGTCAGCTGGTTCTGGCGATCGTGCCCGTGCTGCTGGCCTCGGTGATGATGGGCGGTGCCTACGTTCTGGTGCTGATCGAATACTGCAGCGATTGCCGACCCTCCACGCGGCTGGGCTACCTGGCCTACGGCATCAGTCATCTGTACGTGGTGCTGACCTGGCTCGGTCTCTACCTCGGCCTGACCACTTACCGGCAGTTGCAGCAGGAAGGACAGCGTCTGCTGGCGGCCAATGCGATGGCGCACCAGGCGCAGCTGAAGATGCTGCGCTACCAGCTCAACCCGCATTTCCTGTTCAACACGCTGAATGCGATCTCGACCCTGATCCTCGACCGCGACACGCCGACTGCCAATGCAATGGTGCAGGGGCTGTCCTCGTTCCTGCGACATTCGCTGGACAGCGATCCGATGCAGCGGGTCAGCCTTCGGCAAGAGCTGGAGGCTTTGCAGCTCTATCTCGGCATCGAGCGCACGCGCTTCGGCGAGCGGCTTTGGGTCGACACCGAAATCGCGCCGGAGTGCTTCGGTGCCCTGGTGCCGAGTCTGATCCTGCAGCCCTTGATCGAAAACGCCATCAAGTACGCGGTGGCGCCTCGAGTGGAAGGCGGACATCTGCGCGTCGAAGCGCGGCGCGAGGGCGGATCGCTGGTACTGACAATCGAAGACGATGGTCCGGGCTGTCCTCTTCTGGGCGTGGACGGCGCGTTTCCGCCCGGCAAGGGCGTTGGCCTGCGCAACGTGTTCGAGCGTCTGCGCGTTCTGTACGGCGAGGCCGGTGTCAGTCGCGCGCGCAATCGTCCGCAGCGTGGGCTTGAAGTCGAACTGCGCATGCCTTTCGAGCTTCGCGGCAATAGCCAGGCATAGAAGCGGTCGATGAGCGCGAACCTGCTGCGCACCCTGCTCGTGGATGACGAAGCGCTGGCCCGACGTGGCCTGCGCCTTAGGTTGGAATCGGCCGACGACGTCGAGATCATCGGCGAGGCCGCCGATGGCGAAAATGCCCTCGCGGCGATTGATGCGCAGCGCCCGGATCTCGTCTTCCTGGATGTGCAGATGCCCGGTCTCGACGGCTTCGGCGTGCTCGCCGCACTCGCCGAGCGCGCGCTGCATACGCTGCCGCAGGTGGTGTTCGTGACGGCTTTCGACCATTACGCGCTGCGCGCATTTGAAACCCGAGCGCTGGACTACCTGCTGAAGCCCGTCGAGCCCGAGCGCCTGCAGCAGGCGCTGGTGCGCGTGCGCGAGCAGCGACTGCGTGCGGACGAAGCCGCGCACTGCGCGCATCTGCTGGGCCTGCTGGGCGAACTCTCGGGCCGGCCCAGCCTGAGCCTGGATGACGCACTGCGCGCGGAGCGCGCGGAAGAGCTGAAGCGCAGCGATCGGCTGTCCATTCGCGATGGTGGACGCACCCTGCGCGTGCCCTTGCCGAGCATCCGCTGGATCGATGCGGCCGGCGACTACATGTGCATCCACACCGACAGCGGCACCCACGTGCTGCGTGCGACGCTGCGCCAGCTTGAGATCGAGTTGGATCCGACGCGCTTCGTGCGCATCCACCGCTCCACCATCGTCAATGCGGCGCGCGTCGTCGAACTGCGCCCGCATCTGAACGGTGAGGCCTTTCTGAAGCTGGACTGTGGGCAGGAGCTCAAGCTCTCGCGCGGCTATCGCGAGCGCTTTCGCGCGCATTGAGGCCCGTTCGCGGCTGCAGAGACCCGTGACACTCGGCGTGCTCGGAGCTTTATTGGCGCCGTATTGAGCGCCCCGCAGATCGATCATGCACTGACCGATTCAACGCGCATGCGGTCGCATCTGCGCGCCGCCCGGCGTCGCCCGCGCCGATCCAATCTGCCCTAGGTCACGCCCCGCTGGAGGCGCCGGCGCGACTCGCCGCAGATTGCGCACGCTTCGCCGCATGCCGCGCAACCTTCATGACCTGTGACGCATCCGAGCTTGCATCTGGCACGCGCAGTCTGCGTGCAGCCACACAAGGGATGCCCAGTGCTCTGCGCGAATACGGTCTCAACACATGAGCGTGTCCGTCGACGCAGCTCGGCACTCCTCAGCGTCAGAACGTCGATGCGACGGTCGCTGTTCGTATTTTGAGTCGCATCGCGTCCAGCCCGCCCTTCACCCCTGTTTCGTCATCCGCAGAGCCCTCGCCCATGAAGCTCACCGAAAGCGCGCTGCGCAATCCCCCCGCCGTCGCTGCCGTGCTTGCCCTGCTCATGCTGTTCGGCGGCATCGCCCTCGCACGTTTGCCGCTGCAGCTGTTCCCCGACATCGAGCGCCCCCAGCTGTCCGTGCAGACCAACTGGCGCGCGGCCTCACCCCAGGAACTGGAATCCGAGATCGTCGAGCCGCTGGAGCGCGTGCTGCAAGGTTTGCCGGGTCTGGAGTCGATGGAGTCCAACATCGGCAATGGCTTTGGCTGGGTCAACCTCAGTTTCGCCGTGGGCAGCGACATGAAGTCTGCAGCGATGGAGGTGATCTCGCGCTTGAATCGCCTGCCGCCGCTGCCGCGAGAAGCCAGCCCGCCGGTGCTGCAGACCGGCGGCGGTGCCAACAGCAGCCTGACGATGTTCTTCATCCAGCAGATGCCGGGCACGCCCGGGGACGTCAACCAGCGGCGTCGCTACATCGAAGAGCGGCTGGTGCCGCGCTTCGAGGCCATCGAAGGGGTCGCTGGCATCGAGATCCAGGGCGGTACGCCGAACGAACTGCGCATCAGTGTCGACTTGAATCGCGCGGCCGCGCTTGGCATTGAACTGCCTTTGATCGCCCGCCAGGCCGCGCGCGCCACCGATGTGTCAGCCGGCATGGTCGAAGACGGTCGCCGCGAGTACAGCCTGCGTTTCGCCGGCCGCTATTCGCCTGAGGAGCTCGGCGAGCTGGTCCTGGCTTGGCGCGAAGGACGGCCGGTGCGCCTGCGTGACGTCGCCGAGATCCGCGTGCAGCCCGCCGAGTCGCGTTTCTTCAGTTACCAGAACGGCAACCCGACAATTGGCGTGCGCTTCCTGCGCGAAAACGGCGCCAATGTGCTGGCGACGTTGGCGGCTATCCGTGCCGAGGTCGATCTGGTGCGCGAGACCGAGCTGAAGCCGCTCGGGCTGGACATGCAGCAGAGTTTCGACGCGTCTGTGTTCATTCAAAGAGCGATCAGCCTGCTCTCTGGAAACCTGTTGGCGGGCGTCTTGCTGGCGGTGGGCTGCCTGTGGTGGTTCCTGCGTGATCTGCGCGCCACCCTGTTGATTGCAACCGCGATACCGATCTGCCTGCTGTCGACCTTCATCGTGCTGCAGCTCGGGGGGCGCAGCTTGAACGTGATCTCGCTGGCCGGCCTGGCGTTCGCGGTCGGCATGGTCATGGATGCCGCAGTCGTTGTGGCCGAAAATATCCTGCGGCTGCGCGAAGCGGGCCTGGGTCGCGCACAGGCGGCCTTGCAGGGCACACGCGAAGTCAGCGGCGCGCTGATGGCCTCCACCCTGACCACGGTCGCGGTGTTCTTGCCGGTGCTGAGCTTGCAGGACGTCGAGGGGCAGCTGTTCGCTGACCTGGCCCTGACAGTTTCGATCGCGGTGGCGATCTCGCTGCTGGTGGCTCTGACCGTGTTGCCCGTGGCGGCAAGCCGCTGGCTGAACCCGGGCGCGCGCGGCAAGCTCGCCGGCGGTTGGCCGGCACTGACCGAGCGCCTGCTCGCATGGACCTCGACCCGACCGCGGCAGTGGGCGGGCGCGGGTTTGCTGGTGTTAATGCCTGCTGCCCTGGCGTGGGTGCTGATGCCGCAGCTCGACTACCTGCCGCCGGTCAAGCGCGCGGCGATCGATGCGAACTTCAACTTTCCGCCCGGCATGAGCCCCGCCCGGATCAATGCCGAGCTGGCACCGACGCTGCTGGAGCGCATGCGGCCCTTCATGGAAGGCGAGCGCGCTCCGCAGCTGAGCAACTGGTACCTGCTGATCTGGCCGGGCGGCGGCACGATCGGTGCGCGCGTCGTTGATCCGAACGCCATCGGCGAGCTTGAGCGGCAGATGCGCGATGAGGTGATCCAGGGTCTACCCGACACCCGCGCCTTTGCGTTCGAGGGCGAGTTGTTCGGCAGCTTCGGAAGCTCGGCGCGGGCGATCAGCGTGCATCTGCAACATGCCGATGGCGATGCCCTGCGCGAGGCCGCCGCTGCCGCCCGTGAGAGCCTCATCGCCCGCTTCCCCGACGCCAACGTCCAGGTGCTGCCCAGCGCGGATGCCGCCGCACCCGAACTGCGCGTGAGCCCCGAAGACCGCCGTTTGGCCGAAGTGGGCTGGAGCCGGCCGGACCTCGCGGATGCAGTGCGCGTGCTGGGTCAGGGCCTGTGGCTGGGCGAGCACTTCGATGGCGACAGCCGCATGCCGATCCTGCTGGGGGTTGCCGAGGATCGTCGCGCCGGCCTGCCCAGCCTGGGCGCGCAGCCGCTGTCGACACCGCTGGGAGGTGTGCTGCCGCTGGGCGAGCTGGCGCGCATCGATACCGTTCTTAGCCCGAACATGGTCCGCAGAATCGATGGGCGCCGCAGCCTGACTCTGGTGTTCGACCCGCCCGCTGATCTGGCCTTGGAAGATGCCCTGGCCGTACTTGAGCGCGAGATCGTTCCGGAGCTGCGCCAGTTGTTGCCGCCGGATGCCGGTATCCGCATGGCCGGCAGTGCCGACCGTCTGGACTCGATCGTGACTTCGATGGGGGTGAACTTCCTGTTGGCGCTACTGGTGCTGTTTCTGCTGATGGCGGCGATGTTCCGCTCGCTGACCGACAGCGCCCTGGTCATGTCGAGTCTGCCGCTGGCCCTGCTGGGCGGTGTGCTGGGTCTGTGGGCGCTGAAGCTCACGGCGGGCCAGAACCTCGATCTGCTGTCGATGATCGGCTTCGTGATGCTGCTGGGCATGGTGGTGAACACCGCGATCCTGTTGCTGGCGCAGACCCGTGCCGCACAGTCACGCGGGCTGTCGATCGAGGACGCCCTGCGCGAGGCCATGAACCAGCGTCTGCGCCCGGTGTTGATCGCCGCACTGACCGGTGTGTTCGGAGCCCTGCCGATGGCGGTCAGCCCAGGGCCGGGTGCGGCGATCTACCGCGGTCTGGCTGCGGTCAGCGTCGGCGGCATCGCGCTCTCGCTGGTGTTCACCTTTGTTCTGGTGCCGGTGCTGGTGCGCTTGACTGCGCCGCGCGCCGCGGTGGACCGGCTCGGCGAGGCGGTGCCGGCGTGAACCTTTGTGCGCGCATGGCGCTAATCCAAACGCCCTGCCAGCAAGAAACCCAGCGGGCAGGAAACCCGGCAATCGAGAAACCGTCTACGGCGCGGCATGGAAGCCTTGCCAGCATGTGTGGCTACGGACGGCTGCAGGCGGGCGCGAACACGCGCCCGCAGCGTGACGGCGCGGGAGCATCGTCGCAGCGGACCACAGCCAGGAGGGCTGTGGTCCTTCCATGGAGACCAGGAGAACATCATGTCCAGCAAGAACCGATCCACACGCAAGCGCAGCGCAGGCACCGTCCTGACTTCGGAGGGGTTGTCGACTCGCATCGAGGGCGTAGAGCCAGCGAGCGCGCCGCCTTTGAATGCACGTCC
>CAZPHV010000048.1:0-17104 GCA_964586455.1 uncultured Aquimonas sp. | reverse complement strand
TCTGGCTGCTGAGCGCTCGCAACTGCCGATTCAGGCGCCGCGTCGAAGTGCCCGCTCGACCCGTCTGGCCCTGGGGGTTTTCACCACCCTCGCTGTGTTGGGGGGCAGCGCCTTCTGGCTGCTGCAGGACGCTGCAGTCGGCAGCGCGCAAGCGCAGCCGGCAGCTTCGAGTGCGTCTGCGACACCGCCGGCGGTCGTCAGCGTCGCGGCGGTGCGGCGCATGGCACTGTCACCGCAGAGTTGGGTCAGCGCCAGTGTGCACAGCCGCAGCGACGCACGTCTGGCGGCCGAAGTCGGCGGGCGCGTGCTGGCCATCGCCGAGGTCGGTCAGCGTCTGCGCCGCGGCGACAGCCTGGCTCAACTGGATGCCACTGCCCTGCAACTGTCGGTACGCGAACAACAGGCGCGGATCGGACGCCTGCAGATCGAAGCCGAACAGGCGGAGCGTCAACTGGCCCGCTACCGCCAACTCGGTGGGGCAGGGCATGTGTCCGGCCTGCAGCTGGATGAAGCCGAATCCCGTCTGGCCGGCTTGAGCGCGCAGCGTCGGGAAGCGGAGGCAGCGCTCGCCCAGGTGCGTCTGCAGATCGAGCAATCCCGCCTGCGCGCGCCTTTCGATGGTGTTGTGGTGGAACGATTTGCCCAGGGCGGTGAACTGCTCGCCGCCGGTGCTCCTTTACTGCGCCTGGTGGATACCGACGACCTCGAAGTCCGCGCGCGCGCGCCGGTGAGCTTGGCGTCTCAGCTCAGCCGCGGCACCGAGGTCGAACTTCGCGTACAGAGCGGCGACACGCATCGTTTGAGCCTGGGCGCTGTCGTGCCCGTCGGCGACGAGGTCTCGCGTCAGCTGGAGCTGCGCCTGTCACTGAAGGGGCTTGACCTGCCAGTGGGCACGGCACTGGAACTCGGTCTGCCGACCGCCACCGCGCGCCAGGTTCTGGTGGTGCCGCGTGACGCGGTGGTGCTGCGCCAAGAGGGTAGCCATGTGTTGCGGGTCGGGAGCGAATCGCAGGCTGAGCGCGTTGTGGTGGAAGTCGGTGAAAGCCGGGGCGATCTGATCGAAGTGCGTGGTGCGCTCGAACCCGGTGAGCGGGTCATCGTGCGCGGCGCCGAGCGCCTGCGAGAGGGCCAGGCGGTGGCCGTGCTGGAAGAGATTTCCGAGACCTTGGTGGCGCGCTGAGGCGTGTGGGCTTGGCGCAGGCTGCCGTCAGCGCGCTGCCATTGGCGCCAGCGCTGATGCGAGGTTGCGAGAGTCTGTCTCGACGCGTTCGGCGCGGGGCAAACAGTCGATCAGCTGCCGTTGTGCTTTCGGGCTTGGCGGCGACCTTGCGGCGCTCTATGGTGGCCGCGGGTTCCCCCATTGGCAGAGGTGCAGCATGCGCGCGTCGACTCGATTCAATCTCGCGGGCATGCCCCGCCTGCTGCTCGCTGCCGCAGGAGCGCTGGTGCTTCTGCTTCCGATCGTGTCAGCTCAAGCGCAGCCGCAGGACGGCTACATCGGTCCTGAAGTGCGCACCGAGCCAGGTGGCCCCGGTATGGAGAAAGGGGCTCGCCAGGGCGGCGGCTATCAGGGGGAGTGGGCCTATTGCGCCGGCGAAGGCGAGCGCTGCAGCGTGCGCGGCTGGGGCGTGGTGCGCTACGGCGCCGCCGGGCGCAACTTCTACCGCGAGGTCCGCAACGCCAGCCTGCAGTGTGACAACACGATGTTCGGCGACCCATACCGCGGTAGGTCCAAGCAATGCGACGTGCGCTACTACAGCGACAGCGGTTGGGGTGGCGGCGATGATTCCGGCGGCGATTACGGCTGGACGCGCTGCGCCAGCGAGGGACGCATCTGTCGTTTCAGCGGGGGCCGGGCAATGGTCCGCTACGGCACCGCCGGGAGCTTCTACGAGCGCGAAGTGCGCGGCAATCAGGTGATGTGCGGCAATCAGAGTTTCGGCGATCCCGCGCCCGGCCGCTCAAAGTACTGTGACGTCCGCAGTAGCGGTGGTGGCTGGGACGACGGTGGTGGCTGGGACGGCGGCGGCAGTGCCGGCTGGCAGTACTGCGCGGCCGAGGACGGCCTCTGCAATCTGCCGGGGCGCGCCACGGTGCGCTTCGGCACCGACGGCCGTTTCACCGAGCGCGGCTATCGCGGCGGTACCGTGTCGTGCTCGGTACGCGAGTTCGGCGACCCTGCGCGCGGCAAGCGCAAGCACTGCGAGTTCCGGCTCGACGGCGGTCCGGGCGGCGGCGTGGGCGGCGGGCTCGGCGTCGGCAGCTTCGAGTACTGCGCCAACGAGGATGGCTACTGCGAATTCCGTGGCCGTCGTCTGGTTCGCTTCGGCGAGGGCGGTCGATTCGTCACCCGTGAATTTCGCAACGGCGTGGAGTGCAGCATCCGCGCCTTTGGGCAGGATCCTTCACCGCGCCGCAAGAAGAGCTGCGAGGTCGAGGTCCGCTGACCCGGCCCGCAACATTCGCCGCGCCTGAGCTTGCGGGCTCGGGCGCGGCGCACTCGGAACGGTGGGTGCGCGACACGCGCACCCTACACCCGCGAGAGACGCCGTGCGCAGACCAAAGCCCAAGCCGAAATGCGCATAGGGTGCGCCTGCGGCGCACCCACACCCGCGATCGACACCCTGCGTCAACCAAAGCCCAGGCCGAAGCGCGCATAGGGTGTGCCTGCGGCGCACCCACACTCGCGATCGACACCCTGCGCCAACCAAAGCCCAGGCCGAAGCGCGCATAGGGTGTGCCTGCGGCGCACCCACACCCGCGAATGACGCCGTGCGCCAACCAAAGCCCAGGCCGAAGCGCGCATAGGGTGTGCCTGCGGCGCACCCACACCCGCGAAAGACGCTGTGCGCGTACCAAAGCCCAGGCTGAAGTGCGCATAGGGTGCGCCTGCGGCGCACCCACACCCGCGATCGACACCCTGCGTCAACCAAAGCCCAGGCCGAAGCGCGCATAGGGTGCGCCTGCGGCGCACCCACACCCGCGATTGACACCCTGCGTCAACCAAGAGCCCAGGCCCCAACAACATCGATCCCGCAGATCGTCAGCAGCGCAACTCCACGCGCCTCGCGCGCACTGCCACTACAGAATCGCCCCCGGCTGCTCGCCGCGCTCGTAGACCACATGCGCGCGGCCGACGATCAGCGGATCGAGCTTGCCCAGCCGTTCGGCCTGTTTGTTGGTGTAAGGCAGCTTGTGCAGGATGTAGCGCATCGCGTTCAGACGCGCGCGCTTCTTGCAGTTGCTCTTGATCACCGTCCACGGCGAATCCGCGGTGTCGGTGTCGAAGAACATCGCTTCCTTGGCGCGGGTGTAGTCGTCCCATTTGTCGAGCGAAGCCTTGTCGATCGGCGACAGCTTCCACTGCTTCAGCGGGTGCGCTTCGCGCTCCTTGAAGCGCCGCCGCTGCTCCTGGCGGCTGACGCTGAACCAGAACTTGATCAGGTGCACGCCGCTGCGCACAAGGTGGCGCTCGAACTCGGGGACCTGGCGCATGAACTCGGTGTACTCGGAATCGCTGCAGAAGCCCATCACCCGCTCGACGCCGGCCCGGTTGTACCAGCTGCGGTCGAACAGCACGATCTCCCCGCGGGTGGGCAGGTGCTCGATGTAGCGCTGGAAGTACCACTGCCCCTGCTCGGTCGGGGTGGGCTTCTCCAGCGCCACTACGCGCGCGCCGCGCGGATTGAGGTGCTCCATGAAGCGCTTGATGGTGCCGCCCTTGCCGGCCGCATCGCGACCCTCGAACAGGATCACCACGCGCTGGCCGCTGTCCTTCACCCAGGCCTGCAGCTTCAGCAGCTCGACCTGCAGCTTGAATTTCTCCTTCTCGTAGCTGCCGCGCCGCATCAGATTGAGATACGGATAGCCGCCGTCGCGCCAGTCGGGTGCGAGCATGTCATCCGGGTTCGGAATGCCCTCCAGACTGGGCTCGGCCTGCTCCAACAGGGCATTGCGCAGCGCGCGCGCATCGTCTGGCGCCGCGCCATCAATCAGCGCCCGCAGTGCGCGTGCGCGTTCGACCGGCCCCCCAGGCTGATCGGGCATCAGCAGGGTTTGCGCCGCCTCGAGCACACGGGTCTGTGCGGCCACTGAACGAATCGAGGCGATGCGCTTGCCGATCGCTGAGGGTTCAAGGCGCGGCGGCACGTCGCCACGACGCGCACTGCGGATTTCGTTGGCGGCGTCTGTCGATGCCTTCTTTGCGGCTTTCGCGCGGGGCTTCGGGGCCATGCGGGGATCCTTGGGTCGCGCCCGCTGCGGTCGCGGGCCGTCGCCCAATGTGCGCCTGCCGCCGCGAGGCATGTTTGAGGGGGATCAAACAATGCCCGCTGTTGTGCGCGCAGCAATGGCCCCAACAGGCTGTCGAAAAACGCCCTTCGTGGGAGTTGTTCGAGTCGGCGGCCCGGCACATGTCCGTACCGCCTCAGGAAAAATCAATCGCTTGCGCGATCGCTTCGTCGACCCGGCCAGCCTTGGCCGGGCTTGCCGTCTGTTTTTCAACAGCCTGCTAAAGGCCCCACCATGCACCGGCCGTGCACTGCGCGGTTCAGTTGACCGGCACGATCATCCCCGGCCGGTGTGAAGAAGGTCGGGGGCACAAGTCCGGAGGGGGAGGGGCGACTGCAGCGGTACCGCGAGCAAGCGACCGCAAGGGGCTCGTCGAGCCTGATCGGGAGTGGCCGTGGCGCGCACTACTCCAACGCCGGCCAGCCGCTGGCGTCCAGTGTTTCCCGATAGCCGTGCCAGGCCGCATAGGCCAGCCACGGCATGACGATGCCGAGGCCCAGGAAGGCAGTCGCGAAGCCGAGCGCGGTCAGCGCCACGATCAGGCTGACCCACACCAGCATGGTGATCTTGTTGCGCATCACTGCGTTGATGCTGGACACGCAGGCGGTGACCATGTCGACCTCGCGGTCGGCGATCATCGGCAGCGAGAACGCGGCGGTGGCGAAGGTGATCACCGCGAAGATCGAACCCACCGCAGAGCCGATCAGCAGGAATTCGACCAGGCCCTGAAGATTGCCTTCAGAGACCGGGAAGAAGGCCCCGACCATCATCCCCGAGCGTGACCACACCAGCAGGATCACCAGCTGCGCCAGCGCGAATACGCCGGCTTGGCCGACCACACGGCGCGCGAGCGTGAACGAATCGCCCAGCGTTGGCCTGCGCCCTGCGGCAAGCCCGCGGCTGACGCAGTACAGGCCGACTGCGAGCAAGGGCGCGATGAAGACGAAGCCTGACAGCAGGGTCGCCAGCAGCGCGAATCGCCCGAGTGACCAGGCGAGAATCGACACCGCTACGCTGACCAGCACGATGATCACGCCGAACAGCAGGCTCAGGCCCGGCGCCGCGCGGAAGTCGCGCCAGCCAAGCCTGAGCCAGCGTAGCGGTGCAGAGGGATGCAGGTCGGCGCAGGGCACCACGAACGGCCGCTCGTCGGCAGGGCTGGGTTCGGGAGCTGCGGTGTGCGCGGGTTCGTTCATGACGCGCTCGGTGCCTGAGAGGTGTCGAGGCTAGCAAGTCCGCGCGGGGGCATCGCGCTGCGTCGCAGCAGTGCAGTGTGTGGTGGGCGCTGACGTAGCTCGCGGCCTACACTGCGCGCCCCGCTCTCCATCGGATTCCCATGGCGCTCAAAGCCACTGTCCACCGCGCCGAGCTGCAGATCAGCGATCTCGACCGGCACTACTACGCCAGCCACAGCCTGACCCTGGCCCAGCACCCGTCTGAGACCGATGCGCGCCTGATGGTACGGCTGTTCGCGTTCGCCCTGTATGCGCAGGAGCGTCTGGAGTTCGGCCGCGGCCTCAGCGCCGACGGTGAGCCGGATCTCTGGCTGAAGTCACTGACCGGCGAGATCGAGCATTGGATCGAGCTTGGCCAGCCCGAGGAAGCCGATCTGCGCCGCGCCTGCGGGCGCGCGCGCCGCGTCACCCTGGTCGGCTACAGCGGCCGCGCCTTCCAGATCTGGTGGGAGAAGAACGCCAGCGCACTCGCGCGCTGCGCGAATCTCGAAGTGATCGAACTGCCCGCGGGCACCGCCGAAGCCCTGGCCGGCCTGCTGGAGCGCGGCATGCGGCTGCAGTGCATCGTGCAGGAAGGCGAGGTGCAGCTGATGAGCGAGACCGCGACCGTGAGTGCGACCCCGGTGCTGCTGCAGGCGGCCACGCGTGGCTGAGGGCGATGCGCTTGACGTGCTTGTGATCGGTGGCGGCGCGGCCGGATTGTTCTGCGCGCTGACTGCCGGCCAGCGTGGCCGCCGCGTGCGCGTGATCGAGCACGCCAACCGCTGCGGCAAGAAGATCCTGATGTCGGGCGGCGGGCGCTGCAATTTCACCAACACCGGCACCCGGCCGGAGAACTTCCTTTCGGCCAATCCGCACTTCTGCAAGTCGGCGCTGGCGCGCTACCGGCCCGAGCACTTCATCGCGCTGGTCGAGCGCCACGGCATCGCATACCACGAAAAGGAACTCGGCCAGCTGTTCTGCGACGAGTCGTCCAAGCTCATCGTCAAGATGCTGCTGGACGAGTGCGCGGCGGCCGGCGTCGACGTGCGCACGCAGTGCTCGATCGAAACGGTGGAGAAGTCCGAAAGCGGTTTTCGCCTGCGCACGACCCAGGGCGTGTTCGAAGCGCCGGCGCTGGTGGTCGCCAGCGGCGGGCTGTCGATCCCCAGCATGGGCGCCAGCGGCTTTGGCTATTCGCTGGCGAAGCAGTTTGGACACAGCGTGCTGCCGACCCGCGCCGGCCTGGTGCCGCTGACCTTGAGCGGCACGCATTCGGAGCGCATGCAGGACCTCGCCGGCGTCGCCCTGCCGGTGACCGCGACGGCCGGGCGGCAGAGCTTCAGCAATTCGATGCTGATTACCCATCGCGGCATCAGCGGCCCGGCGATCCTGCAGATCTCGTCCTACTGGCAGCCCGGCGAGCCGCTCACGCTTGATCTGTTGCCGGGCGAGGATGCCTTCGCGCGCCTGCAGGCACTGCGCGCGGAGCGCCCGGCCGCCGAGCTGCGCACCGTGCTGGCCGAGCTGCTGCCCAAGCGCCTGGCCCAGCGCCTCTGTGAGGACGGCATCGAGAGCCGGCCGATGCGTCAGTTCAACCCGAAGGAGCTGCAGCAGATCGCAGGCGCGCTGCAAAACTATCCGCTCGTCGCCAGCGGCACCGAGGGCTACCGCACCGCCGAAGTCACGCTCGGTGGGGTCGACACCCGTGAGCTGTCGTCGAGCACCATGGAATCCAAGCTGTGCCCCGGCCTGTACTTCGTCGGCGAGGTGGTGGACGTCACCGGCTGGCTCGGCGGCTACAACTTCCAGTGGGCTTGGGCCTCAGGGCACGCGGCGGGGCAGGCGGTGTAGGCGGCGATCGCGGCGCCTGGGCTTCGGTCCTCAGCCATCGATGGATACGGCCGTCGACGCAGCCCTCGCGTTGACTGCGCCTCGGCCTGTCGGGCCTCTGCCATCCGTTGCGTATCCCGGGAATGCACACCGCCGCCGGGAACCCACCATGCTCATGCTCCGTTCGCTCCGTTGCCTCCCCGCCCTCGCGTGCATCACAGGCCTCGTCCTCGCGCAGGGGGCCTCGGCGATCAGCTTCTCGGTCACCAACACCAACGATTCCGGCTCGGGCTCACTGCGGCAGGCGATCGCGGACGCCAACGCTGCTGCCGGCCTGGAGCACGAGATCGTGTTCGTTGAGCTGTTTCCGAGCGAGGCGCAGATCGATCCGCTGACGCCGTTCCCACCGTTTTCCAAGACCTTGGCCATTCGCGGCAACGGTCGGCTGCCGGTGATCGATGCCAGTGGCGCCTTCCAGATCTTCGTGCTGGCTGCGCCCTCCACCGGGCTGACCGTCGAGGGCCTCACCTTGCTCGGTGGTCGCAGCAGTGGTGAAGAAGCGAAGGGCGGCTGCATCAGCTCGGGCACCGCCGCCGCGGGCGCGGCGCTGGTCGTGCGCGAGAGCCTGTTCGCCAACTGCGAGGCGATCGGTGGTACCGCTTCGGGCGGGGCGATCCACTGGGCGAACGGGAGCATTGAAATCAGCGACTCGCGCTTCCAGTTCAATCGGGTGGAAAAGACGGCCACGACCGGAAACATCGGGGCCAGCGGCGGCGCCATTGCGGCAGCGGGCTCTACGCTGGTCCTCAACGGCGGGCAATTCCTCGACAACGAGGCGATCGGCGCGCCGGCTTTGGGAGGCGACGTGGTCTCATTGGGTCCCGTTCTGGAGCTGACCAATTTTTCAAGCTACCGTGCCAAGGCCTCGTCGCCCGTACCCGGTGGTTTCTCGGCGGGTGGCTCCCTCTCAAACGACTGCTTCGTCGATTGCACGGTGACTCTGCGCGGTGCGTTCATCACCGGGGCCGATAGCCGGAACGGCGGCGCGATCTTCATTCGTAGCAACACCGGTGCGGGTGGTGCGCGGCTGGTGCTTGAGAACACCTCGCTGGTGGGCAATTCGGCCACCAATGGCGGCGCCGTGTTTTCCCTGTTCGCGCGATTCAACGTGCGCAACGCGACCTTCATTGCCAACAGCGGAACGGACGGCGCGCATTTGCGCGTCTCGTCTTCGACGGCCGACGCGATCACCAACTCGATCTTCGGGCCTACGGCTTCTGGCGCTGGCTGCTCGGGCACGCTGGGCGTGACACCGCTGCTGGCCGGCAATCTTCGTGCGCCAGGCCAGTGCGCCGTCATCCTGCCCGGCGCGCCGGAAATCGCCGACATGGACTATCGAGGCGTGTCAGCGTCTGGTGGTGCGGTGCCGGTCGCGCGCTTCGGCCCCTTCAGCCCCGTGCTGGATGCCGGAGACAATGTCACCTGCCTGGATCTTGATGCTCAGCTGCGCACGCGTCCGATCGATGGCGATGGCGATGGTGCGGCGGTGTGCGATCCGGGTGCCTACGAGCACTCGCGCGAGGGGGTGTTCCGCAGCGGCTTCGAGAGCTGAGCGTCCGGAGTGTTCAAGTGCTCGGAGCTGCGATGGATGGCTGGCCGCGGGTCAGGCGCGGAGGTGCCTGATTCGCGCGGCCGGAAGAGCCCGCGGGCTGCGGGTTTGTCCACACGGTAGGAAAGCGTGCCGATGAACTCCCGGGCTTCGTTTGGCGTGCGGCTTCAACAGGACGTACTGGTGGATGCGCTGCGCTTATCCACCCTACGACTACGGGTGACGCTTTGCCTTGATCGCAGTTGAGCACTCGTGCGCGAGCAGTTCAGACACACGGAGCGCAGTGTTCGCAGGCGCTGTCCGAGCTGGTCTGAACTGAGCGGAGCCGAGCTCAGCGGAACCGAGCCGAGTCGAGCGCAGCGCGGCGCGGCGCAGTTTCAGCCAGCGGGCGCGGCGGGGCCTGGGTGCCGGCGGTACCAGAGCACCTGGCCGAGGTTGATCAGATTCACCGCCAGCGTGAACGTGTTCGCGAGGATGATCGGCAGGTCGCCCAGCAGGATGCCGTAGCCCAGCCACAGCACCACGCCGAGGGTGAACACGCTGAAGCTGAGCAGGGACAGATCGCCGGCGCTGCGGCGCTTGAAGTTGCGCACCACCTGCGGCAGGAAGGCGACGCTGGTGCAGAAGGCGGCGCCCAGGCCGATCACGGTGACGGTTTGCATCGGCAGCCTCAGAGCTGGAAGTAGCGAGCCACGTCGGCCCAGTCGTGCACGCGCGCGGGCGCTTGTTCCAGCAGGTTGTGCGGTGCGCTGAACAACAGGCCCTGACCGCGGAAACCCTTGAAGTTGCGGCTGTGGTCGTCGATCAGAAAATCCGCGCACACCGCCGACTTGTCGCCGCAGTAGATGAAATTGCGCCAGGGCACAAAGGGAAAGTGCTGGTGCAGCCAGTCGTACTTGGGCAGGAACGAGTTCGGGTACTCCATGGCTGCGGTGGCAAAGAAGATCTCGTAGCGCTCGTTCAGCGCGCGAACCGTCTCGACACTGCCTTCGATCACGTCGAGGTCGAGGAAGAATTCGTCTCGGCGTGGATACGCGCGCACCGCTTGGCTGCGTTCGGCCGGCACCCGCTGGAACAGGTGCTGTCCGCGCAGGGCCGTGCGCTCGATCCGCTCGCCGAACTCGCGCTCGTAGATCGTCAGAAAACGCCCCAGCGAATCCGCCACCACCTCGTCCATGTCGATGGCGATGCGTTGCTTCTCGCGCATCGTTACCACTCGGTGCGGCCGGGGATCAGCCCGCGCAGCTCGGCATCGGTGAGGTTGCGCCACTGGCCGGGCTTCAGCACGCCGAGCTTGATGTTGTCGATGCGCACCCGGCGCAGCTCCTTGACGCGGTAGCCGAAGGCCGCGGCCATCAGTCGAATCTGCCGGTTCAGGCCCTGGGTCAGGGTGATCCGGAAACCGTACTTGGCCAGCCGCGAGGTGCGGCAGGGCAGGGTCATCTGGCCGTTCACGCGCACGCCGCGCGCCATGCCGGTCAGGAACTCCGGCGTCACCGTATGGTTGACGCCCACCAGGTATTCCTTCTCGTGGCGATTCTCGGCGCGCAGGATCTCGTTGACGATGTCGCCGTTGCTGGTCAGCAGGATCAGGCCCTCGCTGTCCTTGTCGAGGCGGCCGATCGGGAAGATGCGCTGCTCATGGCCGACGAAGTCGACGATGTTGCCTTTGACCTCGGTGTCGGTGGTGCAGGTGATACCGACCGGTTTGTACAGCGCGATGTAGACATGTTTGCGGCCGCGCTTTTCCTCGCGCTTGGGCAGCGGGCGACCGTCCATCAGCACTTCGTCGCCGTCCTCGACCTCGGTGCCGATGCCGCCGCGCGTGCCGTTGACGGTGATGCGGCCGGCCGCGATCAGCCGATCGGCCTCGCGGCGCGAGCAGTAGCCGGTGTCGGCGATGTGTTTGTTGAGGCGCATGGGGCGGTGGAGTCCGGTGACGCAAAGGGCGCACATGATCGCAGGCGGAGCGTTCGGCCGCGAGCGTCAAGGCAGATCATGCTCACGGAGCCGCTTCGAACCCGTCTGCAAAAATACGCGGCAGTGGAGCGGTGAGTACCCCCTCAAACTCGCCTGGCAGCAGCTGGAGCAGGGTCGCGGCTCCTGTCGAGGTGTCGATGCGTGAAAAATGGGTCGAGCCGGTGCTGCTCGTATAGATCCAGGCGTACAGCTCGCCCGTGCTGCGGTCGAAGTCCATGCCCTGCGAGTAGCTGGCATCGATCCCGGTGGGGCCGACGAGGGTTTCGCTGCCGCCTGCGGACAGCCGGTAAATGCTGTCGGTGAGGATGCAGTGCGCGAACAGCCGGCCAGCAGCGTCGATGGCGATATCCACATAGACACGGCCGCCAAAGCTGCCAATGAGCGTGCTGGTGCCGGTGGCTCGGTCGACGTCGAACAGACTGCTGCTACTTCCATCGGTGCTGGACACATACAGGGGCTCCGTTCCGCCCAACGTGGCCAGGCCGGTGATGCTGCCGATCGCTCCGCTGAGCAAGACGATCGGGCTCCATTCCGCGGTGTCTGGATCCAATCGACCCAAGGCGCCATCGAAGGTGGCAGCAAGCAGTTCGTCGCTGACGGGGTCGTGGGCGAACGCGTAGAGGTTCTCGGCTGCGGGTTGGCCCACCAGCGCGGAGCTTTGTACGTTCGGAAGCTCGAAGCGTTCCAGCTGGTAGGCGGGGCTCAGTTGCAGTTGGTAGCCCACGATCTCGGCGCTGGCCCATGGGCTGGCCAGCACGAGCGTCGCGAACGAGCACAAGCTGATGCGGGAAAGACTGAGCATTGCGAAGTCTCCGTGTGGGCGTATCTTCAGCCTCGCGCGCGGCCGCTTGTCCTGCCTTGACGGCGCTCAAGTCAGCGTTCGCCTGCGGCCACGATCTGTAGCCTTCGCCGGGCGCGACTCTCGAACGCTGGCTCGGTCACGTCAGCGCGTGCTTGCGCCCCACCCTGTCCAGCCGGAGCCCACATGAAACTCGGAGCCTTTTCCATCAGCCTTGCTGTTCGCGACATCGCCGTCTCGCGTGCGTTCTACGAGAAGCTCGGCTTTGCGGCGTTTGCCGGTGAGCAGGACAAGAACTGGCTGATCATGAAGAACGGCAGCACCCTGATCGGCCTGTTCCAAGGCATGTTCGAGCGCAACATGCTGTGCTTCAACCCGGGCTGGGACAGCGACGCCCAGCCCTTGCCGGAGTTCGAGGATGTGCGCGCGATCGAGGCCGAGCTGAAGGCGCGAGGCCTGACGCTTGCCACCGAGGTGCAGCCCGACACGACGGGGCCCGCACATTTGATGCTGATCGACCCGGACGGCAATCCGATCCTGATCGATCAGCATCGCTAGCACGAAGCCGCTCGGAGGGCCTGCGCTCGCCGATGCGCGATACGTGCGCGCTTGCGTGACCGGTGGGTGTGCGACACGTGTGCGGCGCTGCCATGGATCTGATGCGCAAACCGCGCGCGGTTGCCTGGCGGGTTTGGTGCGCGACACGCGCACCCTACGAACGGCGCGAATCCTACAAATTTCGCGCACCCTGCGAACGGCGCCAACCCTGGGAAACGCGAGCTGCCACGGGCGGGTAGGGTGCGCGTGTCGCGCACCACCACTCGCGGGTAGGGTGCGCGTGTCGCGCACCACAGGTCAGAAGCCCGAGCACGCCTCACATCGCGCGGACGCGGAAACTGCGGCCCTTGACCTTGCCCGCCTGCAGGCCCGCGACTGCGGCCTTCAGCAAGTTCGCGCGCACTGCCACATAGCTGCGGGTCGCAAACACGTCGATCTTGCCGATATCGCCCGCCTTCAGGCCTGCGCCACCGGTCAGCGCGCCGAGAATGTCGCCGGGGCGCAGTTTGTCGGTGCGGCCGGCGTCGATACGCAACGTACGCATCAGTGGTTTCGGCACCTCGGCCGGGCGGGCGTTGAGCGGTGCGCGGTTCCAGCGGATGGGCTCACCGCGGCTGGCCTCGATCGCCAGCGCGCGCGGCATTTCGCGCGAGGTCACCAGGTTCAGCGCCAGCCCGCTGCCGCCGGCACGCGCGGTGCGGCCGATGCGGTGCAGATACACATCGGCCTCGTGCGGCAGCTCGTAGTTCACCACGCAGGCGAGGTCCTTGACGTCGAGCCCGCGTGCGGCAACGTCGCTGGCCACCAGCACGCTCAATGACCGGTTCGAGAACAGCACCAGCACTTCATCGCGGTCGCGCTGCTCCATCTCGCCGTGCAGGGCAGCGGCCGAGAAGCCCGCGTTCGCCAGCGCCGTTGCGACGTCATCGACATCGCGGCGGGTGTTGCAGAACACCACTGCCGACTCGGGTGTGAGCTGCAGCAGCAGGCCCATCAATGCGGCCGGTTTGGCGTCGAGCGCGACCTCGTAGAAGCGCGCATCGACATCGGGCTGGTGCGCCTCGCCCTCGATCGCGACCTCGACCGGTTCGCGCAGGCTTTCCTTGGCAAGTGCGCGGATTTCCTCAGGCCAGGTGGCCGAGAACAGCAGGCTCTGCCGGGCTTTCGGCAGGCGCTTCAGAATGTCCTTGATCGATTTCTCGAAGCCCATGTCGAGCATGCGATCGGCTTCGTCCAGAACCAGCAGGTCCAGGGTGGAGAGATCCAGCGCGCGCTTGTGCAGCAGCTCCTGCACGCGCCCCGGCGTGCCGACCACGATGTGCGGCGCATGCGTCAGCGAGGCCAGCTGCGGGCCCAGCGCGATGCCGCCGGTGAGTAGGCTCAGCTTGACGTTCGGAATGGCCATGGCCAGCCGGCGCAGCTCCTTGCCGACCTGATCGGCAAGCTCGCGAGTCGGACACAGCACCAGCGCCTGGGTGCGGATGACCGAGGCATCCAGCCGCTGCAGCAGGCCGAGCCCGAACGCGGCGGTCTTGCCGCTGCCGGTCGGTGCCTGCGCCAGCACGTCTTTCCCGGCCAGCACATGCGGCAGCGACAGTGCCTGGATCGGCGTGGGGGTGCTGAAGCCGGCGGCTTCGATGGCCTGCCGCAGGGCAGGGATGAGATCAAGTTCTTGGAAGGTCGACATGCGCCATGATCGCAGGCCGCGGCGGATCGCGCGATGGCGGCGGCGAACGCAGGCTTCAGCCGGCGCCGTCCATGGCCAGCCGCGGCGAGACCCGCGCCGCACGCCGGGCCGGCAGGGCGCAGGCCAGCCCTGTCACCGTGCCAATGGCCAGCGCAGCCAGCAGCCAGGCGCCGAGATCATGCGGCGCTACACGAAACAGATCGTCGACCAGCCAGCCGGCGACGCCGATACCCAGCAGCATGCCGAGCGTCAGGCCCGGCAGCAGCAGTCGCAGGCCCTGGCTCAGCACCAGCTGCAGGATGCGCGGCCCGGTCGCGCCCAGGGCCAGGCGCACGCCGAACTCGGGGTGGCGTTCGAGCATGCTCAGGCCGAGCACCGCGTACAGGCCCAGGCCCGACAGCAGCAGCACGCCGAGCGCGAACAGGCCGACCAGCTGCGGTAGTGCGATGCGGCCTGCGACCGAGGCTTCAACCGCTTCGGCCAAAGGGCGGTGGTAGGCCAGCACGGCGTCGGGTGCGGCCTGCAGCACGGCCGCGCGGACGCGGTCGACCAGGGCGGCCGGGTCGCCGCGGGTGCGGGTCAGGCGGAAGTGGATCTCGGACGGCGCGCGCAACGGCTCGTACAGCGCTGCCTGCAGCGACGGTTCATCCAAGGAACGATACTTCACGGTGGGCACCACGCCGATCACGGTGGCTTCGCGATAGCCGTCGTCATTGGCGATGCGGATGCTGCGGCCGACCGGGTCGACGCCGCCGAACACCTGGGCGACGAACAGCGCGTCGACGATGACTTCGCCACGGGCGGGGTCGCCGGCGCGGAAATCGCGACCGCTCAGCAGCGGCATGCCCATCACCTTGAAGAAGCCGGCGCTGATGCCGTTGCTGCGCACAGTAATGTCAGCGTCGCCTTGAAGGCCGCGCACGTTGACGATGAAGTGCGAGCTGCCAAAGGGTGCGGCGTCCGCAAATGCGGTGTCGACCACGCCAGGCAGCGCCGCCACCTGCTCGCCGATGCGCAGGCCTGCGGCAGCGATGACAGCCTCCGGGTCGGGCTCGCCGCGCGCGGTCGCAGCGGCGGTCAGGTCCTGCAGGTCGACCGTGCTCAGCAGCACGTGCTCGGCGTCGAAGCCGCGACTTTCTGTGGCCAGATTCTGCGCACTGCGCAGCAGCAGGCCGGCGCCGCCCACCAGCACCGTGGCGAGTGCGATTTGCGCCACCAGCAGCGCGCTGCGTCCACGACCGATGCGCCCGCTGCGCGCATGCTCGCGCATTCTTCCCACATTGCCAGTGCGCAGCGCCGGCAGGATCGACAGCACCACCACCACGAGGATCAGAAGGGTCGTCAGCAGGGACGCCAGAGGCCCGATCAGCGGCGCGCCGAATGCGTCCGGCAGGTTTGCAGGCAGCAGCTCCATTCGGTGCAGCAGTGCAGTGCCGACCGGCGCCAGCGCGTAGCCGGCGAGCAGCCCCAGCAGTGCAGGCAGCCACAGTTCCGCAAGCACGCTGCGCAACAGATCCTGCCGACGAGCACCCAAGGCGCTGCGCACGCTGAACTCGCGACCGCGGGCGAGCACGCGGAACAGCAGCAGGTTGGCCAGGTTGGCGGCGACCACGGCCTGCAGCAGCAGGGCTGCGATCTGCAGCAGGGCGATCGCGCGCGTATGCCCGGCGCTGTAGCGCTCGCGCCAGCTGCGCGCCTCGGCCTCAACCTGCGCACCGGAACTGCGCAGACGGGTCAGTACCTCGGCATTGGTCAGCACCGCCCTCAGGCTGTCTCGCGCGGCCGCGGTTTCCACGCCCGGCGCCAGCCGCGCGACCACCGTAAACAGGCCAAATCCACCCCTCGCGTCCTGTTCGCGCTCGGCGGCGGTCTGTACATACGGCGTCCAGGCGTCGACCTCGGCATCGGGAAAGCTGAAGCCGCGCGGCATTACACCGACCACGGTGTAGCGCGTGCCTTTCAGCTGCAGGGCCTGGCCCAGTGCCGCCTGGGCGCTGCCGAACTGCGCGCGCGCGCTGGCCTCGGACAGCAGCAGCGGGTGCTCGGTGTCGACGACATCGCGCAGCGAGCGTCCGTGGCTGGGAGGGCTGCCCAGCACTTCGGCGAAGTCGGCCGTGACCCGCTGCAGCGCCCAGCTGCGGCCCGCGGGGTCGGTGAGGGGGCGCGCTGGCTCTGCGCCGGCCGCGCCACCGAAAGTAGCGGTGTCGGCGCGCACCAATTCGTACAGCGCATGCGACAGCCCGACCTGCAGGCCGGCATCGCGCAGGTCCATGCGCAGTTCCACCAGCTGCTGCGACTCCGCGTAGGGCAGGGGCTTCCACAGCAGCGTGTACAGCGCGCCGAAGCTGATGGCATTGGCGCCAGCGCCGAGCGCCAACAGAAGCATCAGGGGAATCGCGAAGCTGGCGGAGGTGCGCATGCGGAGCCTTCGGAGTGAGCAGCTGTTGTGAGCGAGTCCGATCGAGTCGAAGCCCCTTGCTGAAGCCTCCCCTTGCCTGCTCGCAGGTCGTAGGTCGCAGACGACGGCGGCAAGTGCTTTGAACGGTCGGGGTTGCTGCCCACGACACGCGAGGCCAGGCCCGCTGCGAATCGCCGTGGATGACGACGATCAGGCAGGGGCCTGCGCAAGCGACAAGCGATGTAGCAGTTTTCGCGCCAGCTCACGAATGCCAACGCGAATTGCCTGCCGCAGCGCGTGAGGCGACGCACCGCGGTTTCTGTGCGGGCGCCACGCCAATGAATCTGTCCACAAGTGGACGTCGCGCTGTTCGATTGCGGACAGCCGTGCTGGCTCACAACTCCGCCTCTGAAACAGATGTTCTGGACCCGGCCCGCAGGAGTTGTAGCAACTCATAGGATGGGTCTCGACCCACCGAAGCCCCAGCTCATGGGGTGGGTCTCGACCCACCAAGCCCGCAGGGCAGGTCACGGCGCGCCCGATGCCGATGCTCGCTTCGGTGCAGCTCCATCACGGCGCCCGCGTCTGCTGCAGGGCCCCAAGGCAGGAGCGCCTTGGCCGATTGAAACGCTGCGATCTCAGCGACGTTGCCGACGGCGGTTGGGCCGCGCCGTTGGGCATCGCTGCGCTCCGCCCAACCTATGTATGGACTCACCCCCTCCGTCAACCACTGCTT
>CAZPHV010000047.1:0-42122 GCA_964586455.1 uncultured Aquimonas sp. | reverse complement strand
GGGGAGCAAAGACGCGCCAGGCGTGGCGGCACTGGCAGCGCCCGAGGTCACGGCCAAGGCGTGTGTATGGGCCGGCATCTGGGTCGAAAGCACAGTGACGGCTTCCGTGCCTGCCTTCTGACCCATGACATAGGTGCTAAGGCCGGGTCCGGTGCCTTGGTGAATCGGCAGGCGACCCCTCAGGTCCGGCACTGCGAAAGTGGTCTGGCCGTCGCCGCCGTAGGTGGTGCCGATCAGGGCGAAGAGTGCGTCGTACTCGGAGATGGCAAGCAGGCTGCCATCGCAGCCTTGCCATCCGTTGGGTGCTCCGCGAGTGCCGAAGCCGAACATACGGATCTCGCCGATGTAGGGGGTGCTCATTGCGTTGTGCTCCAGAAGTCAGTGGTCGGTCGGGCATCAAGGCGGACGCTGACGGCCGTTGGCCGTTGTCAGCGTGAGCTCAATTGCGCGACGGAAAAATGCCGTTGAGCGCGATGCAGAAATTGATCACGCTGTAGGGCTGCAGGTTCGGGTGGGCCTGGTTACCACCCGCCGGCACGACACTCTGCAGATTCTGAGGCACCAAGGGCCCGGTGCTCGCGGCGTACAGATTCGGTGCGGTAGCTGTGCTGGTACTGGTGGCGAACAGGCGTCCGGCCGCGTTGCGGTTGTCACCGTTGGCGGTTGAAGCATTCGCCGTGTGCGTGTGTGCAGGCAGGTTGGTCGAAAGCAGGGTCACGTTCTCGACTCCGGCCGCCTGGCCGATCGGGACCGCCGGTGGATTCCAGGCGGGATCCACTGAAGTGGCGGAGCCAACTGGCGTGCGGCTGCGCAGATCCGGCAGGGCAAAAACGGTGGTCCCGTTCCCTCCGTACTGCGTCCCCAGCAGCGAGAACAGCGCCTGATTCTGAGCGATCGGCAGCAGCTGTCCGTCACATCGGGCCCAGAATTTCGGCGCGAAATTGAAGCCGGTCATCATGATCTGACCGATGAAGAATTCGCTCATTGCTCCCCTCCCTTTGCGGTGAGCGCGGACGTCGGTGCGCCGCGCCGGTGTACTCTGAACGGCATTGGCGGGTCCTACAAGACCCAACCGCGCACGTGCGCCCTGCGGGTGATCGCCACAAATCTGTTCTAACGCAAGTGCAACAAATGCGGTAGAGGACCTGCCTGGCGCCTGCTACGAGCCCATCCGCGGCCCTGCAGGAGAGTCGAGAGACTGGATTACCGACGTGCGCGCACACTATTCTGCTCGGGGCGGATTTTCAGACCTGTGGCAGAGACCTGGGGGCGTTGAGCTCGGAATGCATCGCCGAGCTTTCCCAGGCGAGGCGCATCTGCTTCAATGGCGAGGCGATCCGTCTGCACAGGCGGAGCGGCCTTGCAAAGCGCGAGCGCTCCAACAGCCATGGTGCATCGCTTGCTATTGAATGCGCTGCAGAGTGCAGTGGGTTATCCGGGTTGATTTTTCAGGGGAGTCAGACGCATGTCACTCGTTCTCGGTTACGCCGCGCGGACCGCGCGTCTGTCCTGTGCTGCCCTGCTGTTTGCAGTGTTCGCGCTGCTGGTCTCCGGAGTTGCGAGCGCCCAGCACACCTCGGTGCTGTGCCCGGCCCAGACGGCAACCGTCACTTCCGGCGGGACGGTCTCCATCAATATCAGCGCCTGTGAATTTCCCGGAAACGGCGGACTTAACGCGATCGACGGCGGCAGCTACGGCCCTCCGGACTTTGAAGACCACGGTACGGCCACGACCCGGCGCACGTCGGGTCAATGGTTCCTGGACTACAGCCACAACGGTTCCACAGGCATCGGTTCGACCGATGTCTTCGAGCTCAGCGATGGCTCCCTGGGCGGCGACGGCGACATCCGGTTCACGATCACCATCAACCCGTCGGCCTCGCCGATCACCGTGCTGCCGGCCGCGCTGCCGACGCTGACCGCCGGCACGCCGTTTTTGCAGACACTCACCTCGTCGGGTGGCCTCGCGCCCTACACGTATGCGCTTCAGGCCGGCACACTTCCTGTGGGGCTCACCTTGAGCGCCGGTGGCGTCCTCAGCGGCACGCCGACCCAGCGCGGCGCCTACAGCTTCAGTGTGCGTTCGACCGATGCGACCTTGCCGACGGCCCAGTTCGTCGACAGGGGCTACACCGGCACGGTGCAGAACCCGAGTCTCGCGCTCGTTCCGGCCAGTGCCACCGCCATCCAGAGCGCGCCTTTCTCGCTGGCGCTCAGCACCGCCGGCGGCGTAGCTCCGCATACTTATCAGCTTGAAACCGGCACCTTCCCGGCCGGTATCACCGTCTCCAGCGCCGGCGTGGTCAGCGGCACCACGGCTGCCGCGCCCGGCGACTATCCGGTCACCATCCGCGTGACCGACGCCAGCACCGGCCCGGGCAGCTATTTCGAGGTTGAACCTTTCACGCTCACCGTCAGCTCGCCGCCGACCGTTTCGATCGCGGTCGCGCCGGCCAGCGTCACTGAAGATGGCGCGACCAATCTGATCTACACCGTTACCCGCAGCCTGAATCTGAGCTCGGCGACGACGGTCAACATCTCCACTTCAGGCACCGCGACCGCCGGCGTCGACTACACCGGCGGCGTCGCCACCGTGGTCATCCCGGCAGGCGCGACCACCGCCACCATCACCATCGATCCAACCCCGGATACTCAGGTCGAGGCGGATGAGACGGTAATCCTGACGGTGGCTGCGGGCACCGGCTATACGGTCGGAGCGCCGGCCAGTGCGACCGGCACCATCCTCAACGATGATGTGCCGAGCGCGACCATCAGCGTCTCGCCGGCAGCGGTCGCCGAGGACGGCGCCGCGAATCTGGTCTACACCGTCACCCTGAACCAGGCGAATCCGTCTGCCGCGACGACGGTGAACTACACGATCGGCGGCACCGCGACCAACGGCACCGACTACGCGACGATCGCCTCGCCGCTGGTCATTGCCGCCGGCAGCACCACCGGCACGATCACAGTCAATCCGACCGCCGACGCCACCATCGAAGCGGACGAGACAGTCATCCTCACGCTCGCGGCCGGCGCCGGCTACACCGTCGGCGTGCCCAACAGCGCCACCGGCACGATCCTCAACGACGATCTGCCGAACCTGACGATCAACGACGTCACAGCGAACGAAGGCAATGCCGGCATCACCAACTTCACCTTCACGGTGAGCCTGAGTGCGCCGGCCGGCCCGGGCGGCGTCACCTTCGACATCGGCACCGCCAACGGCACCGCCACTGCGGGTGTCGACTACGTCGCCCAGAGCCTGACTGGCCAGACCATTCCGGCTGGCAGCAGCACCTACACCTTCACCGTGCTGGTCAACGGCGACACGCTCAACGAGCCGAGCGAGACCTTCTTTGTCAACGTCACCAATGTGACCAACGCGATCGTTTCCGACGCCCAGGGCGTCGGCACGATCGTCAACGACGACCCGCTGCCCAGCCTGTCGATCGACGACGTGACCGTGCCCGAGGGCAACGCCGGAACCGTCGATGCGGTGTTCACCGTGACCCTGAGTGCAGCCAGCGGCCAGACCGTCAGCGTGAACTACGCCACCGCCGACGGCACCGCGACCCAGCCGACGGATTACACCAATACCAGCGGCACGCTGACCTTCACCCCGGGCCAGACCACGCGCACCATCACCGTGCCGGTGATCGGCGATACCGTGCCCGAGGCCGACGAGACCTTCTTCGTCAACCTCAGCGGCGCAGTCAATGCGACCATCAGCGATAACCAGGGTGTAGGCTCGATCGTCAACGATGACGTGCCGGTGACGATCAGCCCCGCGAGCCTGCCGAATGGCGCCGTGGCAGCGGCTTACAGCCAGACCCTGACAGCGAGCGGCGGTGTCGCTCCCTACGCGTTCGCGGTCAGCGCCGGCGCCGTGCCGACCGGGCTCACGCTGTCCCCGGGTGGCGTGCTCAGTGGCACGCCGACCGCAGGCGGTACTTTCAACTTCACCATCAGCGCGACCGACACCAGCCCGCTTCCCGGCCCCTTCGTGGGTAACCAGGCTTACACCGTGACCATCGCTCCGCCGACGATTCTGCTGCCGGCGACTCCGCTGGCCGGCGGCACCTTGGGTGCGGCCTATTCGGCGGCGATCACCCCGGCATCGGGAGGCATCGCGCCGTACTCCTACGCGGTCACCGCGGGCGCACTGCCGGGTGGCCTGAATCTCAACGCGGCCACCGGAGCCGTTACCGGCACGCCGAGCGCGCTGGGCACCTTCAACTTCAGCATCACTGCCACCGACAGCAGCACCGGCACCGGTCCCTACACCGCAACCCAGAGCTACAGCATTGTGGTGATCGATGTACCGCCGGTCGCCAATGCGGTCGCTTCCACGGTGGCCTACAACGCAGCCGCCACCCCGGTCACGCTCAACATCACCGGCGGCACCGCAGCGTCGGTTGCAGTCGCAACGCCGGCCAGCAATGGCACCGCCATCGCGACGGGTACCAGCATCACGTACCAGCCGACGGCCGGTTACGCCGGCAGCGACAGCTTCACCTACACGGCGACCAACAGCGGCGGCACCTCGGCACCGGCTACGGTCACAGTCACGGTCAGCGACCCTGTGATCACCATCACCGCGAGCGGCGGTTTCGCTGCCACCGTGGGGGCCCCCTACACGCAGACCTTTACCTGGAACGGCGGGGCGCAGCCCTGGAGCAGCTACCAGGTCACCAACCTGCCGGCGGGCCTGTCGATCACCGGCAGCACTGCGAACAGCGTGACGGTTTCCGGCACGCCCGCCCAGGCGGGCAGCTTTGTACTGAATGCTTCTGCCACTGACAGCAGCACCGGCAACGGACCGTTCACTGTGGGTGAAGCCTTCACGCTTACGGTCGCGGCGCCGGTTCTGACCTTGACGCCGGCGGCGACGACTTTCACCGCGACGTATGCGGTGGCCTACTCGCAGAGCTTTACCGCGGGCGGCGGAGTCGGCCCCTACACCTACGCCCAGACCGGCACGCTGCCGGCCGGGGTCAGCCTGAGCGGCGGCACGCTGTCGGGCACGCCGACCGCACCGGGTACGTTCAACTTCACCATCACCGCCACAGATACCGGATCCACCGGCATCGGCGCACCGTTCACCGTCGCGCAGAACTACACGCTCGAAGTGGCGGCGCCGACGATTGTGGTGGCTCCGGCCACATTGCCGGGCGCCGATGCAGGCCAGGCCTACAGCCAGACCCTGACGGCCAGCGGCGGTGTGGCGCCGTATGCGTTCACGGTCACAGCAGGTGCCCTGCCAACCGGGTTGAGTCTGGGCTCCGGCGGCGCCTTGACCGGCACCCCCACGGCGGTGGGCAGCTTCAACTTCACCGTGACCGCGACCGATGCCAACAGTCAGTCCGGTAACCTTGCCTACACACTGGTCGTCAGCGCACCGACGCTTACCCTGACGCCCGCGGCCGGTGCCTTGAACGCGCCCTACAGTGCGGTCTACAGCCAGGCTTTCACTGCAGGCGGCAGCCCGGGTCCGTTCACCTACGCACTCACCGGCGCACTTCCCGCCGGCCTGAGTTTCAGCGGCAACACGCTGAGCGGCACGCCCACCGCGCCCGGCAGCTTCCCGATCACGGTCACCGCCACCGACACCGGTCTGACCGGCGCCGGCGCACCGTTCTCGGTCGCGCAGAACTACACCATCGAGGTCGGTGCGCCAACGATCGTGATCGCGCCGGCGACGCTGCCGGGGGGCACAGCAGGGCAGGTGTACTCGCAGACGCTGAGCGCCAGCGGCGGTGTTGCCCCGTACGGTTTCAGTGTCAGCGCAGGCAGCCTGCCCGCGGGTTTGAGCTTGAGCGGTAGTGGCCTGCTGTCGGGTACGCCCACGGCGGCTGGCACCTTCAGTGTCACGATCACTGCCACGGATGCCAACAGCCAAGCGGGTTCGCTGGCCTACACGTTGACGGTGGCCATACCCTCGCTCACGCTGGCGCCGGCAGCCTTGCCGGCGGCGACGGGCAGCGTGAGCTACAGCGCGCAGTTCTCGGCTGCCGGTGGCGTCGCACCGTATACGTACACGGTCGCGAGCGGTGCACTGCCACCGGGCTTGACCCTGGCGACCAACGGCGCTCTCACGGGTATCCCGACTGCGGCCGGCAGCTTCACGTTCGGTGTGCAGGCGACCGACAGCACCGTAGGCACGCCCGGCACCGTAACCGGCAGCTACACCCTCGAAGTGACGGCCCCTGCGATCGTCATCGTTACTCCGCTTCCGGACCGACTGTTGCCCGGGCAGCCCTATTCGCTGCAACTGCAGGGAGGTGGCGGCGCGGCTCCGTACACGTTCGCGATCACCGCGGGTGCGCTGCCTCCGGGCCTGAGCCTCAGCCCGACCGGCGTCCTGAGCGGTACGCCGACCAATACCGGTAGCTACTCGTTTGAGATCACAGTGACCGACGCCAATGGGTTCAGCAGCACGCAGCAGGTTCAACTCGGCGTGTTTGCTACGCCCGTCACGGTGCCCGTGCAATCGCTTTCGGGCCTGCTGGCCATGGTGCTGATGCTGCTCGGTGCAGGCATGTTGGCGCTGCGCAGTACGCGCAGCGGAAGCTGATCCAGCGACGCCTGTCATCGCAGAGGCCGACCACGGTCAGCCTCTGCGACGGCAGGCGCGCACTTTCGCTGCTTGCTGAGGCCGTGCGGGTTGGCTGCACGAAAAGGCGCAGCTTCCACAGCGATTGGGTGCCGCGTTGGCGAGCAATCAATCTGGGGCGGGGTCGTTTATCCCGCTGAGCAGTAGCGAATCTCCAGCACGGAAAACTGCACCTTGCCCGTCGGCAGCTGCGCTTCGAATTCGTCATCGATGCGCTTCTTCAGCGCGGCGCGCGCCAGTGGCGAATCGATGCTGATCCAGCCGCGAGCTGCGTCGGTCTCGTCGGGGCCGACGATGCGGTAGCTGAGGCGTTCGCCGTCGTCCACGCGTTCCAGATTGATCCAGGCGCCGAAGTAGATCGCTGAGGGGTCCGCGGGTGGCTCCTCGACGACCTTGAGGGACTCCAGGCGCTTGCTCAGATAGCGAACGCGACGGTCGATCTCGCCGAGCTGCTTCTTGCGATAGGTGTACTCGGCGTTCTCGCTGCGGTCGCCCTCCGCCGCGGCCGCGGCCAAGGCCTTCACCACCTCCGGGCGCAGCTCCCGCCACAGATGATTCAGCTCGCTGCGCAAGGTTTCGAAACCCTCGCGGGTGATGATGGGCGTGGAGCCGGGAGCAGGCGGGCGCCAGCGGGACATGGGTCAGTTTGCTCGGTCAGTTAGTTGGTTTGGATGACAGCACGGGCTACGCTCGTTCGCAGAGCCGATCGCCGCACGTGCGAAGAGCAGTGCGGCACAAGGTCCGAGAAGAACTGCGCGAGCGCGGCTGATGCTCGCTGGGGCGCAAGGCTTCCGACCGGCGGTCTCATTCAAGTCGAACCGTGAACTCGCCGACGTCGATCCGGCCGCGCACGTCCTCCAGGCGGCGGGTGGTGGCCTCGCGCTTGGAAGCAGGTGTGCCGAATTCAGTCTGGAACTCCAGTTGCACGGTCACCGGGCCAGTCAGGCTCTGGCGGTTGTCGCTGAAGTAGTTGGCCTGCACTCGATAGGTGCCGGGAAGCGGACGGGTGAGGGTGAACACTTCAGGTCCGTAGCCTTGCACGAAGTCGTTGCTGACCCGGCCGCCGCTGGTCGATCGGTTGCTTCCGTAGTACACCGACTCGCCCAAGGGATCGATCACCCACAGATCAATATCGGTGTTGTCGGCATCCCAGCCGAGCACCACGCGCAGCCCCAGCGGCAGCGGCTCCAGCACGGCTTCGGGGATCTGCAATTCGGCCAGGGTCGTGGCCAGCGAGGCCCGCCCCGCGCGCGCGACCAGATCGTTCAACTCATGCGCGGCGATCAGCTGGATGCCGGGGAAACGATTGCTCCAATCGCCCAGTGCCACCGTCCACAGCAGTTCGACCGAGCGCGCGAACTCCGGCTGCGGCAGCTTCGCCAGTGCCAGCGCGAGATCGCGGTAGCTCTGCGGCTCTTCGCCGCGCTGGCTCAGTGCGACTTCGAACTGCTGCACGGCCAGCCCATGCAGGCCCCACTGCGAGAGGCGATGCGCGAGTGCGCGCACCAGCGCGGTGTCCTCGGTCGACAGCTCGGCAAGGTTGGACAGCACCCGCTGAGCCAGGCCTGCATCCTTGCGCACTTCGCGGAAATGGTCGGCTGCGTCGAGGTAGAAGCTGGGCGAGTCGCGGTAGTCCTCGCGCTGTCGCAGATACTCGGCGTAGGCGTCCTCAGCGGCGCGCATCGCCTTCAGGTAGGGGGTGTCCGGGTTCCAGGCGCTGAGCTGGATTTCGCTGCGGGTGGCGCTTGGGTCCGCGGCAACAGCCGTTTCTTCGGGACCCTCTGTATCGGAGACCAGTGCGGCGGTGACCGTGATCCGGTCCAGCGAGGGGCTTTCGGATGCAACCGGTGCTGCCATCACGGGTGCAGTCGGCGCCGGTGGCGGCACCGGCGCGTGCTGCGCGCGGCGGTCATCGTCCTCCGGCTGACGGTGGGATCGATCCGTGGCCGTCGGCAGGGCCGGCAGAGCCTCGCGCCGATCGCGCAAATCCAGAAGCAGACTGAGTTGTTCGGCCGCTTCACGTTCCCAGCCTCGTCGCGATGCCGGCTCGGCGCCTTCCCGCGGCCAGCGCGCCTGCAGGTCGCGGCTGCGCTTGTCCAAGGCTTGGGCCTCGCGCAATGCGCTGCGAGCGCTGCGGTCGCGCGCGGCGCGGGCCCGCCACAGCTCAAGCTCGGTGGCGGCGGCCTGCGGCAACAGGGTCTCAAGCCAGGGGTGCGCCTGTCGGTGCCAGCGGCTGAACTCGGCCCAGCTGGTCAGCAAACGGTCCACACGATCGCGCTGGCTGATGCTACGAGCTGGCTTGGGCGCGACCGCCAGTGCGGCCTCGTACTGCGCGCGTAGCTCGGGCTCCTTGGGGGCGATGCGGTAGCGCACGTAGTCTTCGATGCGATCGAGCACCAGCAGCGAAGTCCAGCTCGTGACCACTCCGTGGCGGGTGGCGAATTCGACAATCGCATCCGTGTCCGCGGTGTCCTGTGATGCCATGCGCGCGAGTTGCTGCTGCGCGCGCAGGCGGTGAACGCTCTCGGCCAGGACGCCCGATGCAGACGGTGATCGCCCAATGCTGAGCTCAAGGGTCTCGCTGTGCTGTGAGTTGCCGAGGCGAAGTTCGATCCGCGCCTCACCCTCGCAGCGCGCGCTGAGCACAAACAGCATCGGCACGGTCTCGCCGGGCTCGGGCAACACATCCTCGCAGTGGCCGCGGGTCACCTCGGCGGAGAGCAGACGCCGCTCCGACGCCAGCAGGCTGGCCAAGGCCTCAGCAGGGTTCGAGCGCAGCAAGTCGACGACTTCGCCACCCTGGCCTGTGGCGATGCGCTGCAGTCTGCCGTGGTCGGCGCGCTGGGCTGCCAGGATGACGGAGACCCGAGGACGCCGGCCGGATCGCGTCACCAGCTGCGTGGCCGCGTCGCCGAAATTGTGCAGGCCGTCGCCGAGTATCAACACCCGATCGACCTCGGGTAGGGCGCTGAGATCCAGGCTTGCGTACTGGCTTCCGCCGTCCAAGGGCAGCGCCTGCAGGGCCTTCATCAGCTCTGCACTGTCAGCATTGCGCAGCTTGAAGTGGCGCGGCGGTTCCGCCGCATCACGAAAGGGCACCAGCCACAGTTCGCGCACTTCAGCCGCGCTGAGCCAGGCCTGCAGAAGCTCGCGTTCCCGGGCCAGATCGCGCTGACTGGCGCTGGCTGATGCATCGAAGAACAAGGCGACCCGTGCGGCTTTCACCGTCGAGCCCGGCGCGCCCGCAGCCGTCTCGGCCGGTGTGTTGCCGTCGATCGTCGCCTCGCTGCTGATCTGCGCAATCACGCTGCGCCATGCGGGCTGCAGCGGATCCTGGGCTTCGACCTGGGCGATCTCCGCCGAGCCTGCCGGAATCTCGAACGCGAGTTCGCGCTGTGGCTGCACCCGACTGCGTAGGAAGCCCGCGCTCCAGGCGGGCCCCGCGCGGTCGAAGCGCAGCTCGGGGTCGGGTGAGGCCGGGGCCGAGGTCGACTCGCCGGCATGGGCCAAGGCCTGCACCTCGAAGCGCTCGACCTGCGTGTTGAAACTCAGTGGCAGCAGGTAGCGATAGTGGCCCTCCCGCAGCGGCATCAACTGCTCGAAGCTCAGCGCCACGCGCTTGTTGCCGCGAGCCGGAATCGGGTACAGGCGGGTGCGGAAGACATTGCCCTGGGTGAGCTCGGCCAGGCCCGGGTCGATCTGCTGGCGGCTGATCTCCTCGAAAGTTACGCGCGCGGTCTGTTTGGGCACCACCACGCCCTCACGCATCACGCCTTCAACCTCAAGCGCATAGCCGGAAACCGTCTGCCCGGCGCCCAGCGGAAACACGAACTCGCCTTCCAGTACGCGGGCATTCGGGTTGTGGAAGCTGAGTTCGATGCGCGTTCGCGCCAGCGGGCCCTGGCTGTCGATACGGATCGACACCGACTGCAAACGCACCGGCTCCAGATCGGCGGCGGGCGGTATCCAGATCCTCGGTGGCGGAACCGGTAGGAAGTCCATCGCCGGCGAGACCGCGCTGACAGGCATTGCGACCATGCAGGCGGACAGAAGAGCCAGAAGAAAGCCGAGGCGCATGCCGGAGTTCCTGAAGGGGCACAGTCGATAGTCAGGAGCCTAACAGGATGTGTGAAGGCGACCGGGTTGCATGAGAGCTTCTCAAACCCGCGTGGCCGCACAGGTGTTCCTGAAGAAGCCCGGATTCGTCTTCCCCACGCAGGCGGGGGCGACGACAATCAGGGGCGCCAGGTTTCTGTTTCCCGACAGCGCCCAAGCCCGCGCGCCCGCTTGGCTGTACCACGGTATCCGCAGCCTGCTGCAGCGGCCGGTATGAGTACGCTGGCATCAAGCCGATGGCTGAGCGCGCAGCGCCCTGCTTGCAGGAGCATTCACTCCACAGCGATGGGGCAGGGTGGGAAAGTCGTGGGCAGCGCTTGCTGACGCGACGCCGCGCCACCATGCAAGGTGGAGAGCCCAAGGAGAAAGCAATGGCCGAAGCATCGAAGCACGTGCGAGGGACGCGCTGGCGCCTGAGCGACCTGCGCGCCGCGATCGCCCTGGCGCAGCGTGCGGGGGAAGGCGTGCTCGACATCACCGAGGGTGTGCACCAGTCGGTGCGCAAGACCCTCGGGTTCTCCCCTGGCATCGATGAAGACCGCTGCGGCGGGCTGTCCGGCCGCGTGTACTCGCTGGTTCGCGGCGGCCACGCACTGATCGGTGACGGCACCCAGGCGGCACTGCGCGGGCTCGAAGGGCTGCGCGCCGATTCCTCGGATGTGGCAGCGGTCGATGAGATCGCCGATCCGCAGCGGCTGGGCTGGCTGGCGGTGCTCAACGGCGTGTGCGGCGATCACCTGCATGCGACCGGCAATGCGCTGGCAATCCAGCCCGGCCTGCACGCCCGCGGCAGATCACTTCAGCAGGCCTTTGCGGCCGCTGCGGATTCCGGACATCTGCTGGTGCTGGTGCATGGTCTGTGCATGAACGATCTACAGTGGCGCGGCCGCGGCGACCCCGGGCACGGTGAGGCGATGGGCGAAGCCTTGGGCGCGGTCTCGGTCTATTTTCGTTACAACAGCGGGCTGTCCATCGACCACAACGGTCGCCAACTTTCGGACGCGCTGGAGGCAGCTTTCGCTTCGATGTCGCGTGCGCCGGCACGCATCAGCCTGATCGGCCACAGCATGGGCGGGCTGGTGGCGCGCAGCGCCGAGCGGCATGCGCGCAGTGGCGCCGGCCGCTGGCGTCCCGCGCTGCGCGATCTGGTGCTGCTGGGCACGCCCAACGATGGCGCTCCGCTTGAGCGGCTGGGTCATTCCTTCGAGCGCGTGCTGGGCAGCATGCCCTTCGCGCGTCAGTTCACCCGGATAGGCGCGTTGCGTAGTCAGGGCATCCTCGACCTGCGCGAGGGGCGTCTCAGCCCCGACAGTCCGCCCGACGACCTGCCCACCGATGTGCGCTGCTTTGCCGTAGCTGCAGTCCTGGCACGTGCGCCAGAGCACGCAAGCGCCCACCTGCTGGGTGATGGCCTGGTACCGATTGAAAGCGCACTCGGGCGGCGGACTTTCGGCACGCCCGTCGATGACGAGTTGGTGGTGCCCGGCACGGGTCATCTGCAGCTGCTGCGATCGGCGGTGGTGCGTCGACAGCTGTCCGCGTGGCTGGGCGCGCGTTGATACCGCGGCTTCGACGCACGGTTTGAGCACCGCGTCGGGCTGCCGCAAGGCTTCTAGCAGCCTGTCGGACTTTGGCTGGCCGGGCTGCAAATCCGCCTGCGCGGCCCACAATCCGCCGATTCTTGGCCGAGAGCCCACTCGGCCTGCAAATCGTCGAAAAACTGTCCTCGCGCAGTCGACAATCGCCTCGACCCCCAAAGCCCGACAGGCTTCTAGGCGCTGCGTCCTGCAGTGAGGCGAGGGCATACTTTGCGCCCCGTGCCTGAGGACAGCCCATGTCGACCCCTGTGTATGCCGTGATCTTCAGCAGCCAGCGCAGTGCGGATGTCGAGGGCTATGCGGAAACCTCCGAGCGCATGCTGGAGCTGGCACGCCTGCAACCGGGATTCATCGAGGTGGAAAGCAGCCGTGGCACCGATGGCTTCGGCATCACGGTGTCCTACTGGGACTCGCTCGAAGCCATCCGCGCGTGGAAGCTGCAGGTCGAGCATCTGCAGGCTCAAAATCGTGGTCGTTCCGACTGGTATCAACGGTACCGCGTGCGCATTGCGCGGGTCGAACGTGAGTACGCATTCGCCGCACCAGCGGATCAGACTTCCGAGTGACCCGGCGCGCCCAGGTCGGCGTCGCCGGGTCGTGCCCAGTCAGGAGCTTTGAATAGCCGGCTGATGCGGGGCCGCGTGCGGACGAAGCACGAGGCGCAGCAGACTCGGCAGGAAGGTCAGCGTCACCAGGGTCGAACACAGCAGGCCAGCCAGTACCACCACGCCCACGCCGCGGTAGAGCTCGGTACCCGCGCCGGGCAACAGCACCAGCGGTGCCAGCCCGAACAGGGTGGTGAGTGTCGACATCAGGATCGGACGCATCCGAGCCCGTACCGCATCCATCACGGCGTCTTCGACAGCCATGCCGGCCGCGACATTGGTGCGTGCACGGTCTACCACCAGGATCGGATTGTTCACCACCGAACCCAACAGGATCAGAAACCCGAGCATGGTCAGCATGTCGAAGGGCTGGCTGAAGCCGGGCAGCCCGATCAAGGGCGTCAGGCTGCCGACCGTGTTCAGCAGCAGCAGGCCGAGGATGCCGCCCGCAACACCGGTCGGCACCGTCACCAGGATCAGCAGCGGGTGGCCCCAGTGCGTAAAGATCGCCACCAGCAGCAGGTAGGACAGCACCAGAGCGATCGCGAAGTTTCCGGCCAGGGCTTTCTGGGTTGCCTCCAGCTGGTCGGCCGCGCCGGCCAGGCGAATGCTGACGCCCGCCGCGATTTCGCCGGCGGCACGCGCCTGCGGCAGCAGTTCCTCGCCGACGCGCTGCACTGCGGTCTCCAGTGCGACGCTGCGAGGGGGGATCACGAACAGAGTGACCGTGCGTCGCCCGTCGACCCGGCGCAGGGCGTCACTGTCGACGCTGTCCACCAGATCGGCCAAGGCTGACAGCGGCAGGATCTCACCCGACGGGGTCAACACCGGCTGCTGGCCCAGCGCCTGAAGCGTCTGGCGATTGCCAGCGCCGCTGAACAGGAAGACGTCGACTGGATCATCCTCGATCAGCATCTGGTCGACGAAGGCGCCATCGGACAATGCAGAGACCGCGTAGCCGAACTCCTGCGCACTGAATCCCGTTTCAGCCAATCGCGGCCAACGCGGCTGCACTTCGAGCAAAGGCTGATCCAGTGACAGCGAGGCGGGTTCGCTGCTGAGTTGGGGGTCTTCAAAGAGTGCCTCGGCGCGTTCCAGCAGCGCGCGACCGCTTGAATACAGCCCGGCCATGTCGGAGCCCGAAAGCTCGATCGCCACCGCGCGCGTGCCGCCGTCGTTGCTGGAAATGATCGAGCCGCGTGCCGAGAATGCGCGCATGCCGGGATAGCTGCGCAGCAGGTCGCTGAGCTCATCCATCATCAACTGCAGGTCGCTGCCCGCGACCGGTTCGCTGAGTACCGACAGCCCGCTGGCGGTGACGCTCAGCGTGTAGTACTTGATCGGCGGCAGAACCAGTTCGCCGCGCTCGTACAGGGCGCGCTCGGCGTTGACGGCGGGGTCCAGGCGCGCGCGCACTTCGCTGCCGATGCGTTCCATCTCGGCCAGGTTGTAGCCGGGCGGCGCGATCATGCGAGTGAATGCCTTGGGTTCCTCACCCTCTGGCAGGTATTCCGCGGGCGGCGTCAGGCCGAACACCACCACGGCACTGCCCAGCAGGGTCAACGCGACGCAGGCGGCGGCGCGGCGAGTCGATGAGACCAGCCAGGCGCTCGCAGCGGCAAGTATGGGAGCGTCGCCGGGCAGGGTGCCCGTGCTTGTCGCACGCCGGGCAAAACGTGCCGACGCCGCCGGCACGATCCCGATGGCGACCAGCATCGAAGCGAGAATCGCGGAGGCAATCGCGATGCCGATATCGGAGAACAGCTGGCCCGCTTCTTCCTGTACGAACAGCACCGGCGCGAACACGATGGCGGTGGTCAGCGTGGAGGCGAGCACGGCTGGCCAGACCTCGCGCGTGCCCTCGATGGCGGCGCGCATGCGCTCAAGGCCGCGACGGCGTGCGCTTTCGATGGATTCGAGCACGACGATGGTGTTGTCCACCGTCATGCCGATGGCGAACGCGATGCCGGCCAGCGAGATCACATTGATCGTGCGATCCGCCGCGAGCAGTCCGATGAAGGCTGCCAGGGTGCAGATCGGCAGGCCGATCATGGCGACCACGGTGGTGCGCCAGCTGCGCAGGAAGTACAGCATCACCGCGAGCGCGAGGCCTGCGCCCAGCAGCAGGTTCGACCACACATTCGCGATCGAGTCCTGCACGTAGCGCACGTCATCGCTGAACAACTGCAGGCGCAGGCCGTTCGGCGCCAGCAGCTCCCGATTGATGCGTTCCACCTCCGGCATCATCGCGTCCTTGATGGCGATGACGTTGGAGCCGGGCTCGCGCTGCACCGACAGGTTGAAGCGCGGCTGGCCGTCGGCGTAGGACAGAGTGCGAATCTCGAAGTGGGTCAGCTCGACCTCGGCCACGTCGCGCAGACGCACGATCGCATCACCCTCGCGGCTGAGGATCACGTCCTGCAACGCGTCGGCGTCGGCGATTCTGCCGACGGTGCGGATCAGGTAGCGACGCTTGCCGCTATCGACGTCGCCCCCCGAACTGTCGCGGTTGCGACCGCGCACGGCATCGCGCACCTCGGCCAGGCTGAGCCCGCGCTGGGCCAGTTTCGCGGGGTCAACGCGGATCTGCATCTGTCGCTCGGCGCCACCGCCGACATTGACCTGCGAGACCCCGGGCACGCGTTCCATCAGAGGCCTGACTTCGTCCTCGACGAAGTCGCGCAGCATGTTCATGTTTAGACCCAGCGGGTTGCCAGGCAGGGGCGACAGCGCGAAGTACATGAACGCGTTGCTGCTGAAGCTGCTGCTCAGCAGCTGGGGCGGGTCGACGTTTTCCGGATACGAGGACACCTGCGACAGTGCATTGCTGGTGCGGATCAGCGCCTCGTTGATGTCGACACCGAACGGGAACTCCAGCTCGATGCTGGCCTCGCCGGTGCGTGCGAACGAGATCATCCTGCGCAGGTTGGGCACGGTGCGCAGGAAGCGTTCCTGCTCGATCAGGATTTCCTTTTCAACGTCCTGCGGGGTCGCGCCCGGCCAGCGGGTGACCACGCTGATCGTGCGCACTTCCAGATCGGGAATCATCTGTACCGGAATGCGCAGCGCGGCAACCACCCCCATCACGCAGAGTATCAGCACGCCTACGGTGAGCAGGGTGCCGCGCTTGACCAGGGCCTCGATCATTCGCCGGCCCCGCCAGAGCTTCCCGCCTCGGCAATCGCCTGGCCTTCGCTCAGGCGCTCGCTGCCGTCCACCACGATCCGCTCGCCCGCCTCAAGCCCTTCGAGCACCTCGACCTGCACGCCGACCTCGCGGCCGGTGCGAAGGCTGCGCCGCTGTGCGCGCAGGACGCCGTCCTCCTGCTGAGCGACAAACACGCTGTAGCCTCCATCCGGGTGGCGCAGCAAGGCATCCCGCGGTATCCGCAGCCCCTCGTCGCCCTGCAGTTCGAAGCGCGCCCGTGCGGAGGTGCCGGGCAGCAACTGCTCGCCACCCTCGAGCGCTTCGATCCGCAGCAGGAAGCTGCGCGCGCCACCGCCGCTGGTCACCGGCACGCGCGCGGCGATCCTGCCCGGTATCGCCGTAGCTGCACCGACGTCTGCTTCGATGCGTACCGCGATCCCCTCGTGCAGATCGAGGAAGCGTTCCTGCGGCGCCTGCACGTCCAGAAAGACCGGCGAGAGCGAGACCAGCTGCAGCACCGATTGGCTGGCGGTGACCCATTCCCCGATATCAATCAGACGCATGGCGACCACACCGTCGAAAGGAGCAAGCAGTCGGTGGCGAGCCAGCAGTTCCCGTCGCGTCTGCGCGAGCGCGCGCGCTGCATCACGTGCGCCGACGGCCTGCGCCAATTGAGCGCGTCGCGCGCCGAGTTCGGTTTCCGGCAGGCTCCGCTGAGCCACCAGTGGCTCGGCCTCTCGCACCCTGCGTTCGGCTTCTGCCAAGCCCGCCTCAGCGCCCGCGAGCTCGGCTTCTGTGGAGGCCAGTGCAATCCGAGCCAGTCGATCGTCCAGCTCGAGCAGCACGTCGCCACGTTTGACGCGGGCGCCGGCATCCACCGCGAGCGTCGCGACCAGGCCATCGATCCGCGGCGACAGGCCAGCGTCGCGCTGCGCGGTGAGCGTGCCGCTGAGCACCAGGGTTTCGTCGAGGCTGCCGGACTCGACCACGGCCAACCGCACCGGCGCCGGACGCTCGTTCTGGGCGAGGGCGTTACCGGCACCGAGCGTCGCGGCGAACGCGAGGATCATCTGGAAGACCAGCGACCTTGGCTGCACACGCCAGCGTTTTCGTGTCTCGTTGATGTCGCGGTTCATGGGCTGTGCAGAGCGCAGAAGCATTCAGAGGATTCCTTGAGAGCTGGCGGCGCGGATACGATGCCAAAACAAAGGTTCATGCAAGGCGAATGAGGCGAGCGAGGCCAGCCGCACGAACATCGCGAGCATGCCCCCCCCAGGCGCCGGTCGTCCCAGTGTGCAAAGGCGCATACTTGGCGGCGACCGGAGATCGGACCTGCTGTGCTCTGACCTGCGCTTACGGCACGGGCGCCAAGGTCTTCGATGCGCAGCAGAGTCTTCAATCGCCTGCCCACCGCATCGACGCGCTGCGTCGCGCTGCTACAGTGCCGCAACCATAGGGGCAGGGCTGATGCGGCGCATCCTGATCGCGAACTCCAAGGGCGGCAGTGGCAAGACCACCGTGGCGAGCAATCTGTCAGTCGCGCTTTCGTCTGCGGGCTTCCGCGTGTGCCTGCTGGATACCGATCCGCAGGGTTCCAGCCTTGCCTGGTCGCAGATCCGCGCCGGAACCGGATTCCCGCTGCACTGCCTGCGCAGCTTCGAGGGTGGAAACCCGATCAGCAGCGGGTGGTCACTGCGTGTGCCGGTAGCAGCTGACGTGCTCGTAGTGGATAGCCCGGCGGGCTTGCGCCCAAACCAGCTGGCCGAGTTCGTGCGTCGCGTCGATACCGTGCTGGTTCCCTTCCAGCCGTCGGCCATCGATGTCCGCGCAAGCCTCGGCTTCATCGCCGAGCTTGGGCAGATCCCGGCGGTGCGACTGCGCGCTGCGCAGGTGGGGCTGGTCGCCAATCGAGTCAAGGCGCGAACGCTGTCGGCGCGTGAGCTTCCGGAGCTTCTTGCCCACTTGCCGTTCCCCCTGGTTGCCAGCTTGCGCGACAGCCAGTCCTACGTGCTGGCCGGCGCCTTGGGCCGCGGTCTGTTCGATTTCCCCGGGGGCGCGCTGGCGCCTCTTCGCGAAGACTGGAGGCCGCTGCTGGCATGGCTCGGGTTGTCGCCGCCACAACCGCAGCCGTCTTCGGTGGCGCCTGCGAACGTGCAGCTGGACGCCGAGTCCTCGGGCACACGCCTCGCCTGAGTGAGGCTCTCCGTCAACGCTTGGCGGTTCGGTTGGGTGATCCCGAATGGCCGGCATCGAGGGCGCCGGGATAGCTCTGAATCGTTACATCTCCGCGCCCGGCAAGTGCCGCGTTTGCGAGCGCTCGACCAGCCGGCCCAAGCGGGACCAGTCAAACCTTCAGAGCGTGATCCACAGCTTGCAAAGCGTGGTCTCCCCCTCGCCGACCTCCATTGCCCCGGTGTGACGGAAGCCGAGATGCTCCAGCAGGGCCAGCGATGCCGCGTTGTCCTGCTGGCAGATTGCGAACAGCTCCCGCAGTGGCAGATGTTCGCGGACAAACTCCAAGGTCGCCCGTGCCGCCTCGCGGGCGTAGCCCCGGCCCCAGAACTCGGGCAGGAATGCATAGCCAAGATCCGGCGCGGGCAGGCTGTCGCGACGGACCAGGCCGCACAGGCCGATGGGCGTGGGATCGTCGAGTCGGCTGATTCGCCACAGGCCGTAGCCGTGTTCGCGGTACAAGGTGCGCGGGCCGTCTTCGATGTAGCGGCGCGCATCGTCAAGGCTGTGCACGCCGCGGTCGCCGATATAGCGCAGCCAGGCTTCGCTGTTGGTGAGCCGCAGAATGAACTCCGCGTCCGCATCGGTGAGTTCATCGAACTGCAGTCGTGGGCTGGCGGGGCAAGGCATGCAGCGGCGCGCTGTTCGGGAAGGCGCGCACAGCTCAGCAGCTGTCGCCCAGCGGCGCAAGCGTCGCCATTCACGCCGGTCGCTCGACAGGGGACAATGGCGCCCCCTTGGCCCATGACCCTTGCCTTTCGCGTGAGCACGCTTCCCCTGGACGCCAGCATTCCCAGCGACAGCGATCTGCGCTGGATGCGCGAGGCCTTGGCGCTCGCAGAGCACGCGCGCGACACGCTTGGCGAGGTGCCGGTGGGCGCCGTGCTGGTCGACGCCGAAGGGCGCTGCATTGGTCGTGGCCTCAATCGGACCATCAGCGACCACGACCCGAGCGCGCATGCCGAGATCGTCGCCCTGCGCGAGGCCGGCCGCGCACTGAGCAACTACCGCCTCACCGGCAGCACGCTCTACGTCACGCTTGAGCCCTGCGCGATGTGCGCGATGGCGCTGGTGCATGCGCGCGTGGCACGCGTCGTGTATGCCGCAGACGACCCCAAGACTGGCGCCGTGGTCAGCGTGTTCGATCTGTTGACCTCGTCGCAGCACAACCACCGCGTCGAGGTCTGTCGCGGCGTGCTGGCCGATGTATCCAGCGCACTGCTGAGAGATTTCTTCCGCGCCCGCCGAGCGCGGGCCAAGCTTTCCGAAACCAAGGATCCAAGCGAGTGAACTCCATCGAACTTCCGCCCGAGACGCGCCTGATCTGGATCGACCTGGAAATGACCGGGCTCGATACCGATCGCGACAGCATCATCGAGATCGCCACCCTGGTCACCGACAGCGAGTTGAACGTGCTCGCGGAAGGGCCCGAGATCGCGATCCGGCACCCGGTCGAGCGCCTGCAGGCGATGGACGACTGGAATCGCGACACGCATGCGCGTTCCGGGCTGTGGCAGCGCGTCGTCGAGTCACAGGTCGCGATGGCCGAGGCTGAAGCACGCACGATCGAGTTTCTGAAAGCCTGGGTGCCCGCAGGCAAGTCGCCGATCTGCGGCAACAGCATCTGCCAGGACCGGCGTTTCCTCGCCCGCGAGATGCCAGCGTTGGAGCGCTACTTCCACTACCGCAATCTCGACGTGTCCACGGTCAAGGAGCTGGCCAAGCGCTGGGCGCCGCAGGTGGCAGCCGGGCTGAAGAAGAGCGGCGCGCATACGGCGTTGTCGGACATCCGTGAGTCCGTGGCTGAGCTGGCTTACTACCGGGGCTTCATGGGTGTGTTGGGTGGAACGCTGACAGCGGGTGACGCTGCCTCAGGCTGATCGTGCGCGTGGCAGCGCACTGGCGTTCCGTTGTGCGCGCTGCGTCTTGGGGTCTTTGCAGCGTTCTGGGCTTCGCTGGGTGTCTCGCGTCTTCGGGACCCGCTGGTGGATAAGCGAAGCGCATCTACCAGCTCTCAACGACCACTTCAGACGATCCGCACCAAGCCCTCAGCCCAGCAGGCCGTCGAACTCGGCAGCCAGCTCACGCGGTCCAGGCATTTCCAACAGCAAGGCCTCGTCAAGCTCCAGCGCGTCGAGCACCTGCACGGGCAAGGTGCCGGCGATTTCGTCAGGGTCCAGACCATTCTCATCACAGCGCGCACGCCAGGCGGCGATGTGGATGACGCCCGCCAGACGATCGAACTCTGCCAGCTCCAGCGGTTCATTCCACGCCTTGAGCGCGGCCGGGTAGGCATTCGGGAAGCGCCACAGCTCGGCCAGGCGGGCACCAACCTGCGGGAAATTGAAGCCGAAGGAATGCCGTTCGACATCGCCGCGACGTGGATCGAACCCCCCCGCCACACGCGCCACGGCGAGCATCTTTTCGGGCATGGCCGCGTGCATCACCAGTTGGCCGATCGCGTGCATCAGGCCCACCGTGAAAGCCTGGTTGGGGTCGACGCCGGCCGGCTTGGCAAGCCAACGGCCGATTACCGCGGCCTTCAGGCTGTAGCGCCAGAACGCGGCGAGATCGAGCCCGGGAATGGGCCGGAAGCTGCTGGTCAGGCCCGCGCTGATCACCAGCGTGCGCACGGTCGAAAAGCCCAGCATGCGCAGTGCGTCTTCGATGGTTCCGATCGGGCGCGGCGAATGGTAGTAGGCCGAGTTCGCCAGCCGCAGCAGGCGCGCGGACAGCACGGGGTCGGCTGCGATCTTGGTTGCGAGCTCGCCGATCAGCACACTGTCGTCGTCGAGGCTGCTGATCAACTCCTGGACCACCTTCGGCACCGTGGGCAGCGCGCTGGCGTGATCGAAGAGGGCTTCAAACTGCATGCAGAGCTCCGGCGCAGGGGAGGGCTGAGACGTCGCAGTCTAATCCGTGCGAACGCGATATGCCTCGGCCAGCGTGATTTCGCCGGCGCGGGCCAGTTCGAGTGCGGATTGTGTGATCGAGCGCATGCCCGAGGCGAGCGCTGCTTCATGGATGCGATCGGCCTCGGCGCCGGGCACGATCAATTTGCGCAGCTCGGGCGTTACTTCCAGCAACTCGTAGACCGCGCGCCGCCCGCGCACCCCGTGGCCGTTGCAGCTCGGACAACCGCGGCCGCGTTGGAAGCGCTCGCCCTCCGCCACGCCCAGCGCTTCGCGCATGTGCTGCTCGCCGACATCGGCTTCGCGGCAGTCCGCGCAGTTGAGCCGCACCAGACGCTGAGCAAGCACCGCCAGTAGGGAACTGCGCAGCAGGTAGGACTCGACGCCCAGATCGAGCAGGCGGGTGACGGTGGTCGCTGCGGTATTGGTATGCAGCGTGCTCAGCAGCAAGTGCCCGGTGAGTGCGGCATCAACCGCGATGCCTGCGGTTTCGCGGTCGCGGATCTCGCCGACCATGATCACATCGGGGTCGTGCCGCAGCATGTTGCGAAGTGCGCTGGCGAAGCTGAAGTCGGCGGCACGGTTGACCTGCATCTGCTGCAGGCCGGCGATGTGGAATTCGACCGGGTCTTCGATCGTAAGGATGTTCAGTGCGCGTCGACGCAGCTCCAGCAGCAGGGCATAGAGGGTGGTGGATTTTCCACAGCCGGTAGGCCCGGTCGCGAGGAACATGCCGTGGCTGCGCTCCATCACCCGCGTGATCACCGCCCGATCGTGCGGGCTGAAGCCGATGCCGTCGATGTCCTTGAGGCTGTCGGCGGTATTGAGCAGGCGAATCACTGCACCTTCGCCCCACACCGTCGGCATGATCGAGATGCGCATGTCGGGCTTGCGGCCGTCATCCAGGTTGATACTGCAGCGGCCGTCCTGCGGGCGCCGATGTTCGGCCAGGTTCATCAGGCCGATCACCTTGATCCGGCTGATCAGGGCCGGCGCCAGCGCCGGCAGGAAGCGCCGCACCGGCTGCAGCTGACCATCGATGCGAAACAGCAGCTCCAGGCCCTCTTCGGCGGGTCGCAAGTGCACGTCGGAGGCGCGGCGCGCCAATGCATCGACCAGCAGGTCGTGAATGATCCGCACCACGCTGCGCTCGCGTGCCAGACGTTCGTTGTCGCGGTCGCTGGACTCGCTGGAGCGCAGGCCGGGGTCAAGCCCGAGTTCGCGCACCACGTGGATGTCTTCGATGCGGTCATAGCTCATCGCCAGCAGGGCGCTGACCACATCGCTGTCGGCCAGCAGTGGCACCACGCGCTGGCGCGACAGGAAGTCCAGCTGCTCCAGTGCCGCGGCATCGAGCGGGTTCTCCATCGCGACCGCGATGCGACCCTTGATGCGCATCAGCGGCACCGCGCGCAGTTGGCGTGCGCGGGTCGGTGGCACCAGCGCGAGCGTGGCTTCGTCTCCGTCCAGTACCGGTGTCAACAGCACCGGCAGCTCCAGTTGCTCGGCTTCGGCCAGCCGGGCTTCGGTGAGCCTGCTCAGCGTCTTCAGGTGTTCAATCGGGTGTCGAAGCGCGAGCAGTGACCAGTCTGTACTGCCCTGCGCGGTAGCCGCCACATAGGTCTCGATGTCCTCCAACCCACCCAGCGCGATCACGCCGGTAGTGCCCCCGCGGGGCGTGTCCGCAAAACCCATTACCCGATTCCCCTGTGCACGGCCGATGCGCGCTTCTGGCTCTAGTGTGGCGACTTCGATTGCCGGCGACTTGACCGCGATCAGACCGTGAGGTCGATCTGCTGCACCGTGCCGGCCTGCAGTGAGGTGCTCAGGTACAGGCCGGTGCTGCGAACCTGGCCGAGGTCGCTGTTGTTGGCGCCGCGCAGGTCGAACGCGCTGCTGATCGGGCGCAGGCTGATTGCGGCGATTCCGGCTTCCTCCAGAGTCAGCAGCTGGCCGCCGGAGCGGCGCTCCTGCTGTTCGCGCGAGCGCGTACCGGTCTCCGGCGCGGTCGGGTCAGGCATCCACACCCGCAGTCGGCCGAAAATGGTGTCGCCTGAATCGATCCAGCCGTTGCCGTCCGAGTCGAACGCCAGCAGCTCGCCGAAGCCGTCGCCGGTCTTCGCGCCGAACAACTCCCGGCCGTCATTGATGCGGCCGTCGTTGTCGCGGTCGAGCGCGAGGAAGCCGCTGCCCGAGCGCAGCATCGGCAGGGCCTCGGTCTGGCCATCGGCGTCGAGGTCGAATTCGAAGCGCTGATCCAGCAGCTGCGCCGCGCGGCCATCGAAGTTGATCACCAGCGGATCCTTGCGCTGGGCCGCAGCGCCGGCCTGCACGCGCAGTTCCACGGTTTCGCTGTAGGCGCGCTCCATCGACAGCTGCAACGAGAAGCGCACGCGCGCGCCATCCGCCGTCAGCACTTCACCTTCAGCACTGACCGTCGTGCGCTCGTATTCGCTGCGGGTTGCACGGAACTGATAGTCGAGGCTGAAGCCGGGCTCGGCGTCAGCCCCACCCGTGGGCGCGGGCGCGGGCGTCGGGCCGATCGGCACGGGCACTGCCTCGGTACTGGCGGCCTTGAGCTGGCTGGCGTCGAACAGTCGCACGGGCCGTCCGGTGAGGGTTTCGATCAGGCGAATCAGCAAGCTCAGATTGGGGTCGCTGCGCGCTCCGGCCTCGTCGGTGGCGGCCACTTCTTCGGGGGCAAGCAGGGGCGATTCTCCGGCACCCACCTGCAGGGCCAGCTCGCGGCCGCGCGCAGAGAGTTCGACCTCCGCACGGGGCGGGGCAGGCGTGGGGCCGATTCGTAGCTCAAGCCGCTCTTCGCGGATTTCCGATTGTCGGAACTCGCGCGACGCAGCCAGCTGCAGCTCGGTGGCGATGATTCGCATGGCCGATCTCCTCGTACGGAATCAGGACGAGATTCCGCTGGACGGAGTAGCGGCCGGCGCTGAGGAAACTTTAGCCCCGCTTTCTGCAAGACCGCGCATCCGCGCTGCTACCCTTCGGGACAGCCACCACTCGTCGGATCACCCTCATGCTCGCAAGCCCCCTGGTCGACCTTCGCAGCCAGCACTTCCTGTTGAATGAGGTCATCGATCTGCCGGGCCTGCTGCAGCTGCCGGCTTTTGCCGAGCACGCCGAGGACTCGGTCGCAGCCGTGCTCGACGCCGCACACACCTTGGCCTGCGAGGTGTTTCTTCCGCAGGCGACGGAAGCCGATCGCGAAGAGCCCCGCTTCGTTGACGGCCAGGTGCTGCTGCCTGCTTCAACCCGGGTGGTCACGCGTGCCTATGCCGACGGCGGCTTCAATGCCGCTGCAGCGCCGACCGAACACGGCGGCCTGGGCCTGCCGTATACCGTTGCGCTGGCTGCGGACGGACTGTTCATGGCCGCCAACACCGCCGCCGCCGGCTATGGCCTGTTGACGCGCGGTGCCGCGCACCTGCTGCTGGCGCACGGCTCGCCCGAGCAGATCCGTCGCTACGCCGAACCCCTGCTGGCGGGCCGCTTCTTCGGCACGATGTGCCTGTCCGAGCCGCAGGCCGGCAGCTCGCTCGGCGACATCCGCACCCGCGCCATTCCGCAGGCCGACGGCAGCTACCGGCTGGAAGGGCAGAAGATGTGGATCTCCAGCGGCGAGCACACCTTGGGCGAGACCATCATCCACCTCGTTCTGGCGCGTATCGAAGGCGCGCCGGCCGGCACCCGCGGCATCAGCCTGTTCGCAGTGCCACGCAACCACATCGGCGCCGATGGCCAGGTCGGCGAGCGCAACGACGTGCAGTTGGCAGGCCTCAACCACAAGCTGGGCCAGCGCGGCATCGTCAACACGGTGCTGAATTTCGGCGAGCGCGGCGAGTGTGTCGCCGAGCTGGTCGGTCAGCCCTATCAGGGCCTGGCCGCGATGTTTCACATGATGAACGAAGCGCGCATCGGGGTTGGCATCGGTGCGGTGATGCTGGCCTATCGCGGCTATCTGTACGCGCTGCAGTACGCGCGTGAGCGCCTGCAGGGGCGCCCGATCGACAATCGCGATCCGCAGTCGAAGCCGGTCGCGATCATCGAGCACGCCGACGTGCGCCGCCTGCTGCTGCGCCAGCGCGCCTTGGTCGAGGGCGGGCACGCACTGTGTCTGTATGCGGCGAGCCTGGTCGACCTGAAGGCGCATGCGCTCAGCGAGCGTGAGCGCGAGGAGTCCGCGCGACTGCTGGATCTGCTCACCCCGATCGTCAAGGGCTGGTGCTCGGAGTACGCCGTGCAGGCGTCCGACCATGCGATCCAGGTGCTCGGCGGCTATGGCTACACCCGCGAGTACCCCGTCGAACAACTGTGGCGCGACAACCGTCTGAACCCGATTCATGAAGGCACGAACGGAATCCAGGCCATCGATCTGTTGGCGCGCAAGGCGCTGGCCGATCAGGGTGCAGCCCTGCGTCTACTGGGGCAGCGGATCGAGGCGACACTGGGTGAGGCGGCTCTGCAGCCCGACTGGGTGGAAGCCACCGTGATACTTCGCGTGCTGACTCAGAAGGTTGGCGTGACTGCCGCCAGCGTGGCCACCCGCATGCAGCGTGGCGAAGCCGCGCTGGCGCTGGCGAACGCCAGCCACTACCTCAATGCTGCCGGTCATGTCGTCGTCGGCTGGCTGTGGCTGAGGCAAGCACTCGCTGCGCAGAAGCAGCTCGACGCAGGGCAGGGCGATCCGGACTTCCTGCACGGCAAGCTGCAGACCTGCCGCTATTTCCTCCAGCAGGAGCTGCCGACAGCAATGCATTCGATCAGTCTGGTGGCCGGCTTCGAGGACTCGTTCTTTGCGATGCGACCGGAGTGGTTCTAAAACGGGCATTCGGCATTCGGCATTCGGGATTCGCAGCTGTTGCCGTGTCTCGGTGCGATCGCTTCGTCGAATCTCGCGCTCGCGCTGGTTTCATGCGCCGGGCTCGCCGCTCCGCGCGATATTGGGCCTCGCTGCGCTCGGCAAGAACCTACGAAGAGCGCACGTCGGGACTATGTGTTGGTCGAACTAAATCGCTCTGGTAGTTTGGGGTAAGCCAACGGCGCACCCCAACGTCGCGGACTCGAACGCCCGCCCCAAGCTCACGATCGCCCAGCCGCACGCTCAACGTTTGCCGCGAACTCAAGATCGCCCAGCCGAGGACGGAAACGCCCGCCTCGTGCTCTGAGTCGCCCGGCGAGCCAGCCGCACGCCTCGAACACACGCAATGCCCGCGTACCGTTGAGCCTGCGTTCATGCCCGCAGGTCGCGCCGTCATGCTCCGTGCTCAGCCGCGCATCGGCACACCACGCCCCGTGCTTTTTCGTACGCCACCGAACGGACGTGCCTGCACCGGCGCTCTAGTGTCGCCACACCTGCTGCGCGCAACTCGACCGGAGGCCATCGGCGTGCGTGCGGTTCCGTGGCCCAATCCCAGCACTGGAGAACACCCATGGCGAAGAAATCCCCCACCGAAGCCACCCTCGAAGACCTTCTGTATCAAGCCCTCGAAACCGAACAGGGCGGTGTCAAGGTCTATGGGACCGCGATCACCTGTGCGGTGAACTCGGACCTGCAAGAGGAGTGGCAGAAGTACCTCGAAGAGACCCAGGGCCATGTCGAAGTGCTGATCGGTGTGCTTGAAGCCTTCGGCCTGGACCCGGCGGCTCGCACGCCGAGTCGCGACGTCGTCGGTGGCATTGGCGATGCGCTGGTCGCCTCCATGCAGAAGGCCCAGGCGACGCTGACGCCGGAGCAGGCGGAGATCGTCGCTTGCGAAGCTGTGGTGCTTGCCGAGACCAAGGACCACGCCAACTGGGAGCTGCTGGCGCACGTCGTCGCGCATGGCTCGCACCCGCAGATGAAGGTGCTGAAGGCCGCTGTCGACGAAGTCGAGGACGAAGAAGACCATCACCTCTATCACACCAAGGGCTGGTGCCGAGAGTCATGGATCCAGGCGCTCGGCTTCCCCGCCGTGCTTCCGCCGCCTGAAGAAGTGAAGAAGGTCGAAACCGCCATCGGCGCGGCTCGGGCCGAGCAGGCTCGCGACAAGATGCTCTGAGGCGTACTGATCTGAGAACGTCGCGCGCGGCGCGACAGCGGGCGGACATCCCGCTCGTGTCGGCGTCGGTCATCGACGCAATGCAGAACAGTTCGAGCATTCCGAGCACTCAGCCCGGACAGTCTGTTCAGGGTGCGCCGCTGGACAGGCGGAAGGTGCTCCATCGCTCCATCGCTCCATCGCTCCGCACTCAGCGCCCAAACGACCTCACCCTTCAGCGCCCTCTCTCGCCAGGCTTCAGCTGACCGGCGTGGCGCTCGAACCCATCAAGGATCCAGCCATGAATCGCAAGCCAAGCGGCGCCTCAGCCAAGCCGTCCTCAGCCAAAGCCAAGTCCCTCGCTGCTGCGAAGAACAGCGACAGCGGGCCATCCAGCGCACCGCAGTCAGGCGAAGACAGTCCCGCCGCTGCGCGCGCGGCCCAGCAGGAGGGCCTGGGGCGGGCGATGTCGTATAACAGCAACACGCCGCTGGAATTCGGCGAAGACAATGCGCTGAAGCCGCCTGAGGGTATCCACTTCAGTGCCGAGGATCCGCGCGGCACCTGCAGCACCCTGAGCGAAGACCAATCGACCGAGAAGACTGGAACCCGCGCCGAGCCCGGCGACAACGCGACGATCCGTTCGCTGGATCGCGTGCGGGTGGATTCATCCGATCAGGTGCTGACGACCAACCAGGGCGTGCCCATCGCCGACAACCAGCATTCGCTGAAAGCCGGGCTGCGCGGCCCGACCTTGCTGGAAGATTTCATCCTGCGCGAGAAGATCACCCACTTCGATCACGAGCGCATTCCCGAACGCATCGTGCATGCGCGCGGTTCGGGCGCGCACGGATTTTTCGAGGCCTACGAGTCGCTCAGCGACATCACAATGGCGGCGCCCTTCCAGCAGGCCGGCGAGATCACGCCGACCTTCGTGCGCTTTTCCACCGTGGCCGGCGAGCGCGGCTCCAAGGACACCGCCCGCGATGTCCGCGGCTTCGCGGTGAAGTTCTATACCGACCAGGGCAACTGGGACCTGGTCGGCAACAACATGCCGGTGTTCTTCATCCAGGATGCGATGAAGTTTCCGGATCTGGTGCACTCGGTGAAGCCCGAGCCCCATCACGGCATGCCGCAGGCGGCTTCGGCCCACGACACTTTCTGGGATTTTGTCTCGCTGATGCCCGAATCCACCCACATGCTGATGTGGGCGATGTCCGACCGAGGTATCCCGCGCAGCTACCGGATGATGCAGGGCTTCGGCGTGCACACCTTCCGGCTGATCAACGAGGCCGGCCGCTCGACCTTCGTCAAATTCCACTGGACGCCGAAGCTCGGCACCCATTCGCTGACCTGGGACGAGGCCGTGAAGATCTCCGGCGCGGACCCCGACTACCACCGTCGCGATCTGTGGGAGGCGATCGACGCCGGCGAGTTTCCCGAGTGGGAGCTCGGCCTGCAGCTGTTCAGCGAAGAAGAGGCCGAGGGCTTCGCCTTCGATGTGCTGGATGCGACCAAGCTGATCCCCGAAGAGCTGGTGCCGGTGCGCCCGGTGGGCCGGCTGGTGCTCAACCGCAACCCCGACAATTTCTTCGCCGAGACTGAGCAGGTCGCATTCTGCACCGCGCATGTCGTGCCCGGCATCGACTTCAGCAACGATCCCCTGCTGGCCGGCCGCATCCACTCCTACATCGATACCCAGATCACGCGTCTCGGTGGGCCGAATTTCCACGAGATCCCGATCAACGCGCCGATTGCGCAGGTGCACAACAATCAGCGCGACGGCATGCATCGTCAGGCGATCCATCGCGGCGGGGTCGCGTATGAGCCGAACTCGCTGGGCGGCGGCTGCCCGTTCCAGGCCGGGCCGATGGGCTTCCGCTCCTTCCCGCAGCCAACCGAAGAACACAAGCTGCGCGGCAAGCCGGAGAAGTTCGCCGAGCATTTCGATCAGGCGCGGCTGTTCTTTGACAGCCAGACCCCGGTCGAGCAGGCGCACATCGTCGCCGCCTTCCGCTTCGAGCTGAGCAAGGTGACCGTGCCGGCGATCCGTGCGCGTACGCTCGGGATGCTGCGCAATGCCTCCGAGTCACTGGCGCAGAAAGTCGCTGATGGCTTGGGCGTGGATCTGCCCGAAGCGCATCCCCGTGCTGACATGCCGGAAGGCAAGTCCGTTCGAGAGTCGCCCACGCTCTCGCTGACCGGGCGCCCCGGCGATGGCGGCATTCGCACCCGCAAGGTGGCGATCCTGATCGCGCCTGGGTTCGATCATGCATCGGCCCAGGCCGTTCACGATGCGCTGATCGCTGAAGGCGCGGTGCCGCGCTTCGTGGGGCCGCGTATCGGCCCGATCGAATCCGAATCCGGTGATGTGATCGACTGCGACGCCTCGTTCGAGAACGAGCCCGGCTTTTTGTTCGATGCCGCGGCGATTCCGGACGGCGACAAGGCGGTCAAGGCGCTGGCCACGTTCGGCCAGGCGGCCGAGTTCGTCGTCAATGTCTACCGCCACTGCAAGCCGCTGCTGGCGATTGGTGCGGCCTCAGCATTCCTTGATGCCAACGGCGCATCGACCAAGCTCGACAGCGGCGACGACGACCCCGGCGTGATCGTGGCCGAGCCTGGCGAGCTGGAGTCCAAGATCGCGCAGTTCATCAGCGCGATCGCGATGCATCGCCACTTCGAGCGCGAGAAGGATCCGCCGCGGGTGTAGCGGCTGCGGTTTGACGCTCGCGGGCTCTGGCGGCTTGGGGTACGCCGAAGGCGCACCCCGACGTCGCGTGCCTGGCGCTCGCCTCATTCGTCACTCCGCGCCGGAGCAGCGCGCGCGCTTCGTCATGGCCCGTCCAAGCGCTTCACCGCAGCCAAAGAGGTTCAGCCCACTGCCCCGGACTCCGCGGCCGTCCGCTGCTGCGGTGGAAGGAACCCCACCGGCTGCCGGGCGATCAGGTCAACGATCCAGTCGATGAACGCGCGCAGCTTGTGGCTGACATGAGGGCTCTGCGGATAGGCCAGGTAGAGCGGCATCGGTTCGATCTGCCACTCCGCGAACAGCTGGACCAGCTGGCCGCGCTGCAGTGGCGCGCTGGCCATGTACTCGGGCAGCCAGAGCACCCCGAGGCCAGCCAGGCCCGCAGCAAGGTAGGCGTTGCCGTCGTCGACAATCAGCGTCTGCCGCCCGCGCACTTCGTGGCGCACCTCGCCCCGCTGCAGCAGGGGGCGCAAGGGCTGGCGGACGCGCGAGCCGCGATAGCCGATCAGCACATGCGCGCCCTCGTCCAGTGCCGCGGGTGAGGCTGGAATGCCGACGCGATCCAGATATCCCGGTGCGGCGTAGACGCCCATGGGCAGTTCCGCCAGCTGGCGCGCGCGCAGGCTGGGCTCGCTGAGCGGGCCTCCGCGGATCACACAGTCGACGTTCTCGTCGACCAGGTCCACCTTGCGATCGCTGGCGCCCAGATCGAGCTGGATCTCGGGATAGCGCGCCTGAAATTCGAGCAGTGCCGGCAGCAGGACGAGGCTGGCGAACGGTGCAGGCACGTCCACGCGCAGCCGTCCGCGGGGGGCTGCCGAGGCCGCGGAGACACTGGTCTCGGCATCGTCCAGTTCGGCGAGCAGACGCTGGGCGCGCTCGTAGTAGGCCGCTCCCGCTTCAGTCGCAGCCACCCGGCGCGTGCTGCGGTGGAGCAGCTTGACGCGCAGGTGCGCCTCCAGCTGCTGGATGAGCTGGGTCACGCGCGCCTTGCTGGTCAGCAGCGTCTGCGCGGCACGCGTGAAGCTGCGCGTTTCGACCACGCGCACGAAGGCCTGCATCGCTTCGAATCGGTCCATGCAAGGCGTCGGCTCAGGGCGGGATTGTTTGGATTCTACAAACAGTGAAACCTACCGCAGGGCGTTTATCGGCCGGTTGCGCACAACCGACACTGTTTGCCTCTCCTCCCAAACGGACCCGAGCCGCCATGACCCTGTCCCGCCACGCCGTATTCCCCGAAGGCCGGCATGCGCTGTATGCCCAGCACGGTTACTCCGCCGCGATCCGCTCCGGCGACCTGCTCTTCGTCTCGGGCCAGGTGGGCAGCCGCAGCGACGGCAGCCCCGAGCCCGACTTCGAGGCCCAGGTGCGGCTCGTCTTCGCCCACCTTGAGGCCACCCTCAAGGCGGGTGGCTGCACGCTGGACGACATCGTCGACGTCACCAGCTTCCATACCGATCCCGAGCGTCAGCTGGGCAGCGTGCTGGCGGTGAAGAGCGAAGTCTTCGCGCAGCCGCCCTATCCGAACTGGACGGCGATTGGCGTCACCTGGCTGGCCGGCTTCGACTTCGAGATCAAGGTCGTCGCCCGCATTCCCGGCTGAGGCCTCGCGCAAGGCCGCGCGTCGGCGCGCCGCCCGGACAAGCCCGGCTCACGGCCTCCGCGGGGCTCCACGCCTGCTTGCGTGTCTCGATCTGAAGAGAATACGATTCGTATATGTTTCGTATCGTGAGCTGCACATGGGCATCGTGAACATCGACGACGAGCTGCACGACCAGCTGCGCAAGGCCAGCACGGTGTCGTGTCGATCGATCAATGCACAGGCGGCCTTCTGGATTCGGATCGGCATGCTGTGCGAGCTGCATCCGACCCAGAGTTTCAACGAGATCATCGCGGCTGAGCTCAGATCCGCGGGGGTCGAGCCGCAACCGTTCAAGTTCGCGCGGACATGATCAAGCAGCCAGAAGAAATCGCGCTGCTGGCCGAGTCGGGCAGGCTGCTGGCGCAGGTGTTCAACCACCTCGACAGCTTGGACCTCATTGGCCTGTCCACCCTGCAGGTCAACGATCTGGTCGATGACTTCATTGTCCATGCGCTCAAGGCGCGCCCGGCCAGCAAGGGCCAGTACGGCTATGCCTATGCGCTCAATGCCTCGCGTAACCATGTGGTCTGCCACGGCGTGCCCTCGGCCGCCGTCATTCTGCAGGACGGCGACATCGTCAACTTCGACATCACTCTGGAGAAGAACGGCTACATCGCCGATTCCAGCAAGACCTATGTCCTCGGCACAGCCTCACAGCCGGCCCGGCGTCTCGTGCAGGCGACCTACGAGGCGATGTGGAAGGGCATCCAGGCCGTGCGCCCGGGCGCCCGGCTCGGCGACGTGGGCCACGCCATCGAGCGGCACGCCCGCCGGCACGGCTATTCGATCGTCCGCGACTACTGCGGCCACGGCATCGGCCGCGAAATGCACGAGCCGCCGCAGGTCCTGCACTTCGGCAAGCCGCGCACCGGCCTGGTCCTGCGCGAGGGCATGGTGTTCACCATCGAACCGATGTTGAACCAGGGCAGACGTGCGGTGGTGACAGAAGACGACGGCTGGACCGTCGTCACCCGCGATGGCCTGCTGTCCGCGCAGTTCGAACACACCGTGGCGGTGACCGACCGTGGCGTGCGCGTGCTGACGCTGCGTCCGGGCGAGACGGCGCCGCGTTGAGATCGAAGAGCCGGGATTGGGGAGTCGGGACTGGGGATTCGTCCACAGCCGTGCAGATCAGCACCAGACGGCCGCTGCTGGTGTCAGCTGTGTGCGGGGAGACGTTCTGTCTCTTGAGAGCTTCTCAGCCTCGCGCGGCGGGCGGGGTGATCTTGAAGAAACCTTGATTCGTCATCCCCGCGAAGAGCCTGCCCACGCGAAGGCGGGGCGGGGATCCAGGACTCGTGCGTCTGGGGCAAGCGACACTGGGCCCCCGCCGACGCGGGGGCGACGAGCAGGGGAGTCGCAAGATGCTTGTTCGACCGCTTTTCCGCGCCGCGCGTTGACGATCGCGATTCAATACAACCAAAGACTATGTTTCTGTCTCCCGGGAGGCTCTACCTGGTGCTGGCCGTCTCCATGTCGCGCAGGCTGGCCACATCGCGGATCGGCGGGGCGCCGAACATGCGTGCGTACTCGCGGCTGAACTGCGACGCGCTCTCGTAGCCCACCCGATAGGCCGCGCTGGCGGCGTCGGTCTGTTCGGCCAGCAGGATCTGGCGGGCTTCGGTCAGGCGCAGGCGCTTCTGGTACTGCAGCGGGCTCATCGCGGTGACCGCCTTGAACTGCTGATGGAAGGCCGAGCGGCTCATGTGCGCCAGCGATGCGAGTTCTTCGATGCGGATCGGCTCGGCGAGCTGGCTGCGGATGTGCTGGATGACCTGCGCGATCCTGTGGCTGTGGCTGCCGGCCATCGCCATCTGCGCGATGGATGCACCGAAGGGGCCACTCAGCACTCGAAAATGGAACTCGCGCATCAGCAGGGGCGCCAGCACGGGGATCTCTCGCGGCGTGGCGAGCAGGCGCGCGAGCCGCAGCACGGTGTCCTGCGTGGCCTCATCCAGCGCGCCGACGAACAGCCCACGCGGCGTGTCGCGTGGTGCCCGCTCGATCGGCTCGACCTGGTCGATCAGCTCCGCGATCTGCTGGGCATCGATGTCGATCGCGACGCATAGATAGGGCGCATCCGCGCTGGCCTCCAGCACCTGTCCCACCAGGGGCAGGTCGACCGACACCGCCAGAAACTGCGAGGGCGCGTAGCGGTAGACCTCCTCCTCCAGCAGCACCTGCTTGGCGCCCTGGACGATCACGCAGAACGAAGGCCGATAGACCGTCGGCAGCGGCGCATGTGGGGCGGACAGGCGGATGCAGTGCAGGCCGGCGACGGCCGAGGCGTGCATGCCCTCGCCGCTGGAGAAGCGGAGAATCAGCTCGCCGATCTCGCGCTGCCGCGCTTCGGGCAAGGCGTTGAATGGAATGTCCATGGGCTGGGCACGATACGCCCGCAGAGAGCATCGCCTCAACGCGTAGAGGCAGGAATCTGGACGATCAGGCAATTGTCGCGGAGCTTCGGGTATCGAGCCCGATGTGCTCGGCCAACAGACTTTCTCCCACCCCGGCAGCAGCCGATCCCACGGAGAAAGCGACATGTCCAAGGTCATCCTCATCACCGGCGCCAGCAGCGGAATCGGCGAAGCCACCGCCCGCGTGCTTGCAAGGCAGGGCCATCGCGTGCTGCTGGGCGCACGCCGCACCGAGCGCCTCGCGCAGATCGCTGCCGACATCCGCTGGGCGGGCGACATCGCCGAGTACCGCGCGCTGGACGTGACCCAGCGCGAGGACGTCAATGCGTTCGTGGCGTTTGCGCAGGAACACTTCGGCCGCGTCGATGTGATCTTCAACAACGCCGGGGTGATGCCGGTGTCGCCGATGAGCGCGCTCAAGACCGAGGAATGGGACCGCATCATCGACGTCAACATCCGCGGCGTGCTGAACGGCATTGCCGCGGTGCTGCCGATCATGGAGGCGCAGGGCAGCGGACACATCATCAACACGGCCTCCACCGGCGCGCATGCCGTCGGCGCGCAGTTCGGCGTGTACTGCGCCAGCAAGTACGCCGTGCGCGCGATCACCGAAGGTCTTCGCCAGGAGATGGACCGGATCCGCGTGACCTTGATCTCGCCCGGCGTCACCGAGTCCGAGCTGGGCCACGACATCAGCGTCGACAGCACGGCCAGCGCGGTGAAGCAGCTGCGCAGCATCGCGCTCGACAGTCGCGCCATCGCCAATGCCGTGCTCTACGCGATCTCGCAGCCCGAGGATGTCGACGTCAACGAGATGCTGATCCGCACGGTGCGCAGCGCGGGGCATGCGTTCTGAGGCCCGCATGCGTCGGCCTCGTGCTCGCGCGGCCTCAAGTCGCGAGCAGGGCGCTGCTTGAGAGGCCGGGATTGGGGATTGGGGATTCGAGATTCGTCCACAGCCCGCTGTGGGCCAAGGCCGCGCATCCACCTGGCTCGCTCTCACGCCTGCTGGTGACCGCAGCCTAGGGCGCAGCCTCCGCCATCGTCTGTTGCAACCACGCCGCGTAGTGCTGCAGCCGCACGCCGATGCCGGACTCGCCGTATTTGCCGGGCTTGATCGCTGTGCTCTCGACGATGCCGCGTTTCCACGCCGCGACGCCCGCCAGCTGCCAGCTGTCGTCCACGGCAATCAACAGCGGCCCACCGCTGTCGCCGCTACCCATGCTGGCTTCCAGCGGCAGCGCGTGGGGCGGGGCGTCGAAGGTGTAGGCGAGCCAGCGGCCCTCATCGACGTCAATCACGTTGTATCCCCGGCGCAGCGCGTTGCGCCGGGGCGCATCGAGGCGATGGCCCTGTGCGCCCGTGCCGGTCGCACCGCGGCCGAGGATGCGCACCGTCTCGCCCAGCGCCGAACCCTGGAACAACGGCACCGGCGCGATGTCCCGCACGGGCTCGGCCAGTTCGATCAGCGCGATGTCGTCGGTGCCTGACTGGAACTCGAAGAACTCGGCCCAGTCGCCGGAGGCCAGCGCCGCATCGACCATCGCCTGCGGCGGCCGCCGATAGCCGGGATGGATCACCACGCGCCGCACCGCACGCTGCAGGCCGGCGATCTCCACGCAGTCCAACGCAGGGCTGACCGCGTGCGCCGCCGTCACCACCCACTGCGGCGCGATCAGCACGCCATGGGCTTCCATGGGCAGGTCGACGAGGGCAGGGAAGTCGGTGGCAGCGATGCGGTACTGCGCATCAGGCACATCGTCGCGGATGACGATGGCGCTGGCGGTGGAGGTGCCGGCAAGCAGGAGCAACCAGAACAGGCGAGTCATGGAGATAGGGAACCTTGAGTGTGGCTCACCGCGGACGCAGCTTGCCAGTGGGGTGGGCAGCAGAGATCCGTGCTTGGACACAACAGGCCCGAGGCGAGCTTCGCCCGACGGGAATGCATCAGCGCATCAGCGCATCGGGCGGCGCACCGCCGGCCATGCGCCCGGTTGCTGAGCCCTTGCTTTGATGGGCCTTCAGTAGTTGATAGCTGGCATAGGAATACCAGCCCATGATCAGCACGATGGCCAGGCGCTGGCTCAGGCCGCGCATCGGGTCGCAGTTGGAAATGTTCAGCCACATGTAGGCCATGCTCAGCACCGCGACCGCCAGGCAGACGCGCTGCACGCCGCGGCCCAGACCCGACTCGGCCGCGAAGCAGGCCGGCACCAGCGGGATGAAGAACCCGACGCCGTACAGACCGTGCATCGGGCTGCCCGACACCCAGATACCGGCGGAGATGAAGTTGGCCGCCACCGCCGCGGAGGTCAGCGCAGTGAAGGTGAAGCGCGCGGGTTCGATCAGCCAGGCGCCGAGACCGAACAGCAGGATCGACAGCCCGCAGACGATGGGCGCGATGCGCATGAGGTCGGCCACCGGATGGTCCAGCAGCTGCAGTTCGCTGACGTGCTGCGTCAACGAGGAATAACCGGGTGCGCCGAACCCGATCAGGATCGGCAGCAGCAGCGCGGCCAGCGGGAGGAACAGCGACTGTCGAAGCAGGAGATGGCGCATGGCTCGGTGGTTCACGGCAGAGGACTTGCCGACCAGCGTGTGTGGCCTGCGACCACTCGCCAAGCTGCTGGCAGCGAAACCGCGCAGCGCAGCAGCGAACGGGTTGCCGACGGCAGCGAAGCGTCGGCTGCAAGGCCGGCCCATGCACTCAGCCGCGCTGACGCGCTGTAGCGAACCGCGCCCGCGGCCGTGGGCCGCGGCGCCGCAAACTGCCCAGTGGCGGCGGCGGAAGCGGTCCAATGCCATGCGAGCCGGCGCACTCAGCCGCGCCCTGCGGACCCGTGTCGAACCGCGCCCGGGCCCGGGCCTCAGCGCAGCGAACCATGCGTTGGCGGCAGCGAGGCTGTCCGATGCATCGCTGACTCTCGCGCTGAGACGCGCCCTGCGTAGCTATCCCGCAGCCAGCCCCGCGGCCGTGGACTTCAGCGCCGAACGCCGAGCACCGCGAAGCGCGCCTCGAACTCGGCGCGTCGATCGCGGCTCAGCTTCACCACGGTCCCGTCGACCAGTTTGAGCTCGCAGCCGCCGCGGAACAGCGGGTGCACTTCGCGCACGCGTGCGAGGTTGACGATGGCGCCGCGGTGCACGCGCGCGAACTGCTCGGGGTCGAGCTGCCGCTCCATTTCGTCCAGGCTCTCGCGCAGCAGATGGCTGATGCCGCCGCACTGCAGCTCCACGTAGTAGTCGGCCGCACGCACCCAGTCGATCTCGGCGGCCTCCACCACCAGGCTCTTGTCGCGGCCGGGAATCAGAAAGCGCGTGCGATAGCGCGGCGGCGCCGGCGGCTGCTGGACGAAGCCGGCCTGCGTCAGCGCCGACTGCTGCTGCGCCAGCGCGCGTGCCTTCGCACGCGCAAGCGCCGCGTGGAAGCGGGCATCGGTGAAGGGCTTGAGCAGGTAGTCCAGCGCCTGCGCCTCGAAGGCCTGCAGCGCGTAGCGATCGAAGGCGGTGACGAAGACCACGGCCGGCACCGCCTCGGGTCCGATCAGATCGAGCAGGGCGAAACCGTCCAGCTCGGGCATCTGCACATCGAGGAACAGGAGGTCCGGCCGCAGGCGCGCGACCGCCGCCACGGCCTCGGTGCCGGCACACTCGCCGACCACCTGGACCTCCGGGTCGGCCGCCAGCAGCACACGCAGGTTCTCGCGCGCCAAAGGCTCGTCATCGACCAGCAGCACCTTCAGCAGCGTCACGGCTGCCGAGCTCATGCGAAGGCCTCAAAGGGCAGCTCCACCACCGCGATCACCTGATCGCCGGCCTGCGTCAGCGAGAACTGCGCGCGCTCGCCATACAGGGTTCGCAGCCGCTCACGCGTGTTGCGCAGCCCGATGCCCTCGGTCAGTGGCGAGGCGAGGGCGCCGCGGTTGCTCACCTGCAGCTGCAGGCGGTCGTCGATCCGCCGCGCCTGCACTTCGATGCCATGCTTGCCGCTCAAGCGCTCCACGCCGTGGCGCACCGCGTTCTCCGCCAGCGGCTGCAGGATCAGGATCGGCACGGCGGCCTGTTTGAGCGGCGCATCCACCGACACCGCGAACGCCATGCGATCCGGAAACCGCGCCTGATGGATCTCCAAATAGCGGGTGAGCATCTCGACCTCTTCGCCCAGCTGCACGCGCTGGCGGCCGGCGTGGTCGAGCGAATAGCGCAGCAGATCGCCCAGGCCGGCGACGACGCCAATGGCCTCATCGCCGCGGCCGGTGCGGACCAGGCCGGTGATGGCGTTGAGCGTGTTGAACAGGAAGTGCGGCCGGAGCTGCAGCTCCAGCGCATGCAGCCGCGCATCGACCAACGAGCGCCGCAGCTCCTCGGCCTCGGCCGCCTGCTCGCGCGAGCGCCGGCTGTAGTCGAAGGCCAGCACGGCGCCCAGCACAAGCAGGTAGAGGATCCACTCCAGCAGCAGCGGCGTCAGCAGGGCCTGGCCCAGCTGGATGTCGGCGGCCGATGCGGTCATTGCGTCGTAGGGCCGTAGCCACAGCATCAGGCCCAGCGAGTACAGCGCGTGTAGCAGACCGATGACCGTGGCCGCGAGGAAATGAACCGCGAAGGGCAGGGCGCGTGGAGGCGATATCGGAAAGCGCCGCGCCAGCCGCACGATTCCCATCGTCGGCGCCAGCCACACGATCCACACCGCGACATGGAAGCCCAGCAGCAGAGCGATGTTGTGCCCGTGCGTGAACATGCTGATCCACACCTGGATGCCAGCCACCAGGCCAAACAGCAGCCAGAACGCAGCGGCGGCGAACAGGAATCGGCGAGTGATCATTGCGGAAGTGTGCCGGACGGCGGAGCGGAAGTTCGTTCTCAAGGCCGGGCACCCGGATGTCAGCAGGTCTAACGGGGCAAGTACAGGCCGCGAAACAGACGCGTCGCGGATTCGTGTGAGCGATTGCTGCGTGTCTGCGTGTGGGCGGGCATTCTTCGCCCTTGGTGGTGCGCCGCAGGCGCACCCTATGCCCTTGATGGTGCGCCGCAGGCGCACCCTATGCCCTTGATGGTGCGCCGCAGGTACGCCCTGTGCGGCCGATCGGTTCGGCTGAGTCTGGAGCATGGCGTCGCCCGCCTTTGTAGGGTGCGCGTGTCGCGCACCGGCGCTTACTCGACCGCCGGGCTGCCCACCTCGGTCTGCGGGTCCGCCTCCCGACTGATGCGCTCGATCGTGCCGTCCTCGCGCATGCTGCGGATGGCAGCGGCAATCTCCGGCAGCTTGTCCAGGTACGGCGATTGCTTGCTCATCAGGAACTTGAAATCCAGGGTGTCGAAGACATTGGGCAACAGCACCAGTTGTTCCGACAGCCCAAGCGCACGGATCAGCGGCATGGCCTCCACCTCGGCCGCGATCGTCAGGTCGCCCCTCTGCAAGGCCAGTTGATTCAGCACGGTGGCCAGATCGCGTGACCAGGCCACCGACACCCCCGCGGGCTCCAGCTGCGACTGCGCCCAGCCGTCGCCAAGATAGCTGAGCACCTGCCAGGCCTGCAGTTCGCTCGCGTGTCGGAGCTTGGCGAGCTCCTCACGTCGCGGGTGCGACGCACTGGTAAAGGCGTGCAGGGGCAGGTGATACAGGGGTTCTTCGATCGCCACGCTGTACTCGGCACGCTCGGCGGTCGCCAGGGTGATCATCGCGTCCTGTTCGCCCAACTGCACCATCATCTGCGCACGCCGCCACGGCAGTGCCTCGCACTCGTAGTCGATGCCCGCGCGGCGCAGGGCCTCTTGCGCCAGCCGCAGGTACACCTTGTTGCAGGGCAACTGCTCGGTTTCGTCGCTGCTGCTGCTGCCCGCTGCGGCCAGACGCAGCGGTGGCTGCTGGGCGCTGACAGCGCAGCTTGCCCACAGGCAGACCAGCCCCAGGACGGCGACAGCCACGCGGTGACGCTGGCGAGACAGGGTCAGGAAAGTTCGCGTGGAAGGGTTGGCCATGACGGGATCGAGGCTACCAGAGGCGGCCGCCCGCGGCGCAGCCGGAATGGATTCAGGTCCAATTTCCACCGAGAAAGTCAGCGGTGCTCCGCTGCCCTTGCTGGTGCCCATCCTGCATGCTGCCGACAGGTTCAGCGCGGGCGCTGTCATGGCACGCCAACCTGGCTTCGACCTCGCGGTCATCGCGCAGCGGGTCGTGCACCGCCGCAACGAACACCACCCCTGCATGCTCGCTACCTGGGCATCAGCACGGTCGACCGACAGCACTCGCGACCGGCGCTCGCAGGCAGCGAATGGCGCCCTGCCGCATGGCCGAGATCGCAGCCAAGCTCGGGCATTCGTCTGCCGAGGCCGCACAGCTGTGGGAATCCAGGGCGTGATGCGCCTGCCGCGCGGCGAGCGCGGCGCGGTGTGCCACTACGTGATCGACCGTGGCCCGGCGCTGTGTCTGCGCCCGGTCAGCACCCATGCCTCCGAGTTGACGAACGTCGTGGACGCGCTGGCCACTTTCGACGCCCAGCCGTCATCGGTGCGGTGCGTGCCTATCTGTGGAGCCGCGCGTACCGGGATGCTGCAGGCAAGGACTTCGAGTTCGTGGCAATGGACGATAAGCGTGGCGAGTTGCGCTTCAACCCGTACCAGGTGATGCGCGAGCTGCTGCCAAGGGCTCCGGCGAAGCAAGGCAATACTCGCGACACCATCAATCGTCGCCCCGACGAAGGCCGGCTGAACTGTCTTGCAGCTGCCGAGGCGGCGCTGGCCTCAGTCGCGAGAACCCTGGATCCCCGCCTTCGCGGAGATGACAAACCCCTGTTTCTTCGGGAGCACCTGCACCGGCACGCGGGGCTGAGAAGCTCACAAGAAACGGAAGCGTGAGTGACTGTTTGTAATATGAACACCCGGTCCGAGACGCGGCACCGAGAAGCTCTCAGGCAACTCGTCCGACGCTCGATAGACGGGGTCAGTTTCGATTCTCGCCCTGTGCAGCGACAGTGGCTCGGCGCATATGCAAACGTGGCCTGACAGCGGATCTGTTCATCGCAACCGCAGCGGCGCGCCGGCTGCGCTTGCTCGGCTACACCTGCCGATGATGGCTGCGGTCAGTCGCGCACTTCGGTGCCCTGCGACGACCAGACCTGCCAGCGGCCTTCGCGCCGCACGTAGGTGTCGATGTAACGCACGCGCCGGGTGAAGGCCTCGCCCTGCGCGTCGGTGCCGCGGGTGTGGAAGATGCCCGTGACGCGGGCACTGTCGCCATGGACGGTGGCGACGAGGTCCGTGCTGGAGGCATCCTCCAATCGATACTGGCCCACGCCCGCCAGCGTGGACGCTTTGTCTTCCATCGCACCGCGGCGGCTGGTGACGGCGATGAAATCCTCGGCGAGGTTGTGTTCGAACCAGGCCCGGTCCGCTGCGAGGTCGGCCTGGTTCCAGCCCAGGTTCAGGGCCGTCACGGTCGCTATGTCGTCTGCGACTTGCGCCTCCGTATCGGCGGCAGCGTGCGCCGGACCGGAGACGAGGGATGGCGCCGCGAAAAGCAGGCCACACAGTGCGAGGGGGATCATTGCGTTCATCGGGCAGCTCCAGTCAGGGGTAGGGCAGGTGCAGCGTCGTGCTGATCTTGAGCGACTCCAACGGCGCGAATAGCAACACGATCGGGTGCAGCCGCCAGCGCAGGTCGACGCAGCCACGCCACAGCGTATCGCCGATACGGCCCCCACGTGGCCATCGCCAGCACCAGCACCGGCACGAGGCGGGGGCGATGAGCGCGCCAGCGAATTGCTTCACCCTGCCTTGGTGGCCGCTCAGCACCTCAGCACCTCAGCACCTCAGCACCTCGGCGGTTAAGCCGAAGGCGCACCCCAACATCGCGGGCTTGACGCTTGCCTCGTTCGATGCGCCGCGCCAGCCCATCGGCTTGATGGCATGCCATCCGCGCTTCATCGAGGCGCACGACGTTGGGCCGCGCTGCGCTTGGCGCCAACCTACGAAGCGCACGCACTCGACGCTCGCGGGCTCTGGTAATCACATGGACTCACCCCCTCGCTGAGGCGTCGATGCGCCAGAGGTGGTG
>CAZPHV010000046.1:3659-42164 GCA_964586455.1 uncultured Aquimonas sp. | reverse complement strand
GGCGGAATCAAACGGCGGCTGTCGTGCAAGGGGTTTTTCGACAGGCTGCTAGGGCATTGCGCTTTCCGTGCGCCTCCATAAGTTCTCCGTACCAGAAGTTGGCGGATGGGTGCATCTCACGCTGCAGAAATGCGAGGTCGAAGTAGGCCTCCTTGAGTAAAGCAGCGGCCTGCTCCTCTAGCAGCCATGCGAGCTCAGCGCGTTCGATAACCAACGCCGCCATCAGATGTGAGACGGCGTATTCGGTGTCAGATATGTATTGATGCATGCCTAGCACGCTAACGTTGAACTTCATCGACCACAAAAGTAGGTCCGCCGCAACGACGGGGTAACCGCCACCTACACCCATTGGCTTTCGTAGATGGTTCTGCGAAGCGCTCTCGCAGCAAAAAGTCCCATGCGTTCAAGCTCCTGTTCGGTCTCTTGAGGGAGATCGAGAAGTCCCCGATCACTCCAAGGCTCGTCCACGTGAACCCACTTGTTGCGGTATTTCCTCAACACATGAAGATCGGCTTTCAAATCAGAATCGATGCTGGCGCGATTGATCAACTCGACAAGTCGCTCCTTGCCCGTTTCGGAGTGCTCCGATCGAAGGTAGGTCTCGATACCGGAGACAGCCGTGAGAATCGATGCTAGATCTGCGCCGCCTGCAAACGCTAGATCCGCCTCGCGAACGATGAAGCTGCACCATTCAGAAAGAATGACTCCGCCCTTGAGGAGCTCTTCATCGAGAGCGACTATGTGCGCCCAGCGCTCTTCTTGGTTCATGGCAGCCAACGCAGCGCTGAAAGCCGCCTCGCCGCGGTGGTGGGTTGGAACGTAAAACGTACCCGGCGTCCGCTGCAGCGCATAGTTAGACCGGCTCCATGACCATGAGGGTCACCATGGCAAGTCGCCCATCCTTGAACTCGTAATGCACATCATATGAGCGCCCAGATGCCCGCACCCAGTCGAAGTGCGGATTGGGAGACGATGTGTAGCGGGTCCCTGAAGCGCGCAGCGCCAACTCAGCCTGCTGTCGCGAGTCAAAGATTGGAACTCCGATATCAGCGGGCGATACCGAGAAGAACTCTTCGCGTGGCTGTATGTAACAGAAGATTGTGTCCAGCAGCTGATTCTCGTTAAAGCGAAGCTGCAGGCCAACCTCCCGCAAGGAGGCCCAGTAGACGTCCGAAGAGTTCTCGTTGAGCCGATCGAAATCGTATATCACGGACGCACCATGAAGCTCGAGAAGCGAAATTATCTCGTCGCTCTTAAGGCGATTTCCGAGCAAGGCGATTACTGGCATCTTTGGGCCAAACTGCTATTAGACGGAAACCGTTGCGATAACACCGCCGCATAATCTGGAGCTGTACGCGCGGGCCTGAGAAATTTCCTACCTCATTCAGAGACTTACACCGACTGTTGCGGGTATCACGTCGGCCCAACCAGGCGGCATGTCGCGGCGGACTTCGACGTGGTGGAATGGTCGCACCCGGGAAGTCAGGGGGCAAGAGGATGCGCACCTTGCTTGCCTGTCGATCGCGCGCGCAACCCTCTTTCGTCGGGCCGTACTGCGAGCAAGCGTCGTGGCGGCTCTGGACTTGGCCTCTCGCCATCGAACGCTGCTCGCGGCACCGCAGCTGTCGCGAGCTCGCGCCCCTCACTCGCGCAAGCGCAATCCTTGCCGTACACCCAACCTCCACGATCTCAAGCCACACCTCGACCGGACACCGCTGGGTGTCCTCACAGTTCTCAGGGCTGTGTCGGCCACCAAGGCAGTGGATGATCCTGGCGGGCGAAGACCGGGGCGACAGCATGGCTCCGGTTCTGGTTCGTGCAGAGCGAAGCTTGCTCGGCTGCTGATAGGACTCACGACCATGCAGGCTTGAGCCGAGCAAGCTCGGCTCTACGGGCTGTCTCAATCCCGTGCTGAGGGGGTGGCGCCGCACGAAGGACGAGCATCCGCGCTTCTGTTTGCTGAGAGCTTCTCAGCCCCGCGCGGCGGATCGGGTGTCCTTGACGAAACAAGGGCTCACCCGCTCGCGCTGTTGGTAGAAGCCTGCTTGCAGGCGACCGCAGCCTCCGCTCTGTGCCCACCCTGCGGGTCGCGAGCAAGCTCGCTCCTACACACAGCCAGTCTTCGCGGGGCGACGAGCGAGTCGCATGCGTGATGTTTCTCGGGACATGCGCCTGATGGGCAGCGATCCGGGCCATGCCGGCAGAGGCCCCGGATGTCCCGATTCACGGACCTCAGCAACTTCGGCCTCGCGAAGTCACGCTGACCTCGCGAGGCAGACGCCAAGCGCAGAAGGCGCTCGCTCAGGCAGGGTCAGAACGCGTAGCGCGCACCCAAGCTCAAGGTGGTGATCTTGCCCAGCTCGTAGCCCGCGAACACCGCGACATTGGGACGGACGTACCAGCGGCCGCTCAGGCCGACCAGGACGTCGGCGTCAAAGACACTGGAGCCCTCGGTGGCGACGTCGCCCACCGAGGTGTAGCGCGCGTGGCCCTGCAGGTGGACGCTCGGGCTCGCCGCCCAGATCACGCCGACCTCGCTGCCTAAGCCATCTTCGGCGCCGTCGGCCGGGAAACGGAAGTTGGCGACTTCAAGATTCTTCAGCTCGGCGCTGTCGAAGCTGAGGCGGCCGTAGAGGCTGGTCCGGGTCGACAGCGCGTGCGCGTAGCCGACGCCGACGCGCCAGCGAACGATGTCGAACTCACCGTCGATAATCTCGGGGCCGCCTCTGACCTCCAACTCTTGGCCGGCGTTGGAGTACTCGCCGAACACGTGCATGTTCTCGCTGAACTGCCATGCGCCACCGATGAAGACACCGCCACCCGCATCCGCTTCGAGTTCGAGCGGGGTGCCGCTGCCCGTGAAGGTGCCAGCGCCCTCCACGTCGTTGACGAAGCCGCCGACGATGCCGCCTTCGATGTAGTTGAAGCCGATGTCCTGTGCGCCCGCTGTCGCCGGCACGGCCAGGGCAAGCGCCACCGCAAGCGCGATCATCCGTTGTCGCGTGGTCATGCGTTTCTCCTTCGTGTGTTCGTGGGTATGACCGGCCAGTGCGGACCGGCTGTGTGGTTTGGCCTGCCAGCGGTCTGCAGCCGCTGTTGACGCGACGCCGGGTGCAAAACAGCCGCCTGACTTCTGCGGACTGCGGAAGTAGCTGTTCGGGTCATTGATGTGGGTCGGCCAGTCTTGCGGTCCCGGTCGAGGTCAGGTGTGGCGCGTTGGGGTCGCGCCCTCAGATCAAGGCGGCCGCAAGCCTAGGCCGCGCTTCGCGAATTCCGCGTGTCGGCGAAGCGGCTGCGCCAGCGTCCGCGTCGAGCGTTCGCACGGGCGAGATCGGCCGGCATCGCGTTTCCGCGAACGCATCAGCCTCGCGGGCGCTGATGGTTCCCGCTCACCCGGTCGACGGCTCGATTCCCGAGGCCCGATCTCGAATTCCCGCTTTCAACGAGCAGAACGCTCGCCCTGAGTGCTTCTCAGCTCCGAGTCACGGTGCGGGTGCTCTTCAAGAAACCTGGAATCGTCAGCCCCTCGAAGAGCTTGCCTTCGCAAAGGCAGGGGCGTGGATCCAGTCCACGGTGCCGCGCTCTTGAAGGGCTGTGCGACCGTGCAGCCGGCCTGCGCGAGGGAGACGAATGCCGGGCGCGAGACTTTCCCTCGACTTCGCGGACTTCGTTCGCTGTCCGGCTTCCACAGGACGTGCTGGTGGATGCGCTGCGCTTATCCACCCTACAAGAGCGGAGCTTCTCAGCGTCACGTCGCGGCGCGGGTGATCTCAGGATCAGCACTCACTCACGATGTTGTTTCTTCAGAATGGCGTTGCCTTCGAGCCGGGAAGGTCGGTGGCTTGAAGCAGCGTGCGTGCGCGTGAGTGGCAGGCTTGGTGCAGGGCGCAGGCTGCGGTCGCCTGCGAGCAGGCTCCTACAAAGAGCGCGCGCGGGAGAACTCAGGCTTCTTGTCGGTGGCTTGAAGCAGCGTGCGTGCGCGTGAGTGGCAGGCTTGCTGCAGGGCGCAGGCTGCGGTCGCCTGCGAGCAGGCGCCTGCAAAGAGCGCGCGCGGGAGAATTCAGGCTTCTTCAGGAACAGCCGAGCCGCCGTGCGGCGCGAAGAAGCTCTCAAGCCACACCTCCGCCCGACAGCCCTTGGCGTCATCGCGATTGCGCAGGCTTAGCCGTCCGCCGTGGCCTTCGATAATCTGCTGCGCCAGCACCAGGCCAATGCCGGAGCCGCCGGGCTTGGTGGTGAAGAACGGCACGAACAGGTTGTCGCTGCCGGACAGGCCGAGGCCCTCGTCGAGGATTTCGATGTGCACCTGTGCGCCGTCGGCGTGGGCGTGAACGAGGGCGCGAACCTCGACGCCGCCGTGCTGGCCCAGGCTGGCCTCGGCGGCGTTCTTGACCAGGTTGATCAGGGCCTGCTCCAGCTGGTCGGGGTCGGCCGAGAAGCGCAGCTCGGGCAGGGCACCGAGCTTCACCGGCACGCGCTGTTCGAGTGCGGCGACGCGGCGCAGCAGTGGGGCGAGCTCGACCGCACGGCGCTGCGGTGGCGGCAGGCGGGCCAGCGCGGTGTAGCCGATCATGAAGCGGTTCAGCGCTTCGGCGCGGTCGCCGATCACCTGCAGGCCGGCGTCGACATCCTCGCGCCAGTCTTCGGGTAGGGGCTCGCGCGCCAGCACGCGCACGAGGGTGCCGGCCATCGATTTGATCGGCGCCAGCGAATTATTCAGCTCATGGCCAAGTACGCGGATCAGGCGCTGCCAGGCCTGGCGTTCTTCTTCGCGCAGGGCGCGCGAGAGGTCGGTGATCACCAGCAGGTCCTGCGGGCGGCCGGCCGAACGGAAGCGGAAGCGGCGCACGTCGAAGCGGCCCTCGCTGCCGCCGAAACTGCGCTTCAGCACGGCGGCGGTTTCCACGGCGAGGCAGTCCTCCAAGCCCAGCTCGGCCGCGCTGCGGCCGGCGGCATGACTGCGGCCCAGCAGACGCAGGCCAGCGGCGTTCACCAGGTGCAGCCGGGCCTCGGCATCGAAGCTGAAGAGCGCGATGTCGATGGCCTCGATGACCTTGCCCAGCAGGGCGTTGGATTCCTCCACCCGCAGGCGCTGCTCGCGCAGGGTGGCGGACAGCGCGTTGACCTCCCAGATCACTTCGCCGATCGCATCGCCACGCTGCGCGCGCGAGCCGCGCAGGCTGAAGTCGCCCTCGCGCAGGGCTTCGAGCAGGTTGGCCAAGGTGTACAGCGGATACACCACCCGCTGTTTCAGCCGCAGTGCCAGCAGCAGGCAGGCGATCGCAGTCGCGACCAGCAGCGGCAGGCGCAGGCGCGCTGCTGTGTCCGCCGGCAGCCACAGCAGCAGGCTGATGCACAGCGCCGCCGGCAGCAGCATCAGGGCCGCGTCCAGCAGCAGTCGGCGTTCGAAGTTGGGCTTCAGCACGCGAAGCACCGGCCGCGCCCTGCGGGCTTGCAGCGGCGGATGCCGGCGCCGCTGCGGGTCTGCCTCATTCGTCGACCGCCAGGCCGTATTTCTCCAGCCTGCGATAGAGCGCGCCACGGCTCAGGCCCAGCACCTCGGCGGCGCGCTGGATATTGCCGCGACACTGGTCGAGCGCGTTGCGGATCATCGCCTGCTCGGCCTGTTCGAGGGTCATCCCCGCCAGCGCACTGGAGTTCGCCGCGGCCGCTGTGGGCGCTTCGCTGACCGCCGCGCTGCCGCTGCCGAGATCGAGGCTGTCGATCACACAGCCGCGCGCCATCAGCACCGCACGCTCGATCACATGCGCCAGCTCGCGCACATTGCCGGGCCAGGGATGTTGCTCAAGCGCCCGCAGCGCCGACGGCGCGAAGTTCAGCCCTTCACGGCGGTAGCGCTGCGCCGAGCGCGCGAGGAAATCACAGGCCATCGCGGCGATGTCTTCGCGCCGCTCGCGCAGTGGCGGCAGGCGCAGCTCGACGGTGTTGAGGCGGTACAGCAGGTCCTTGCGGAAACGGCCGGCCGCGACTTCTTCGGACAGGTCGGCATTGGTAGCCGAGACCAGCCGCACGTCGACCTTGAGGGTGCGCGAGGAGCCGACCCGCTCCAGCTCGCCGTCTTCCAGCACGCGCAGCAGTTTGGGCTGTTGGCTGGGCGGGATGTTGGCGATCTCGTCCAGAAACAGCGTGCCGCCGTCGGCCAGCTCGAAGCGGCCGATGCGGTCGGCCTTGGCATCGGTGAAGGCACCGCGTACGTGCCCGAACATTTCCGACTCGAACACGGTCTCGGCGATGCCGCCCATATTGACCTTGACCAGGGCGGCATCCGAGCGCGCCGATCGGCGATGCAGCTCGCGCGCCAGCAGGCCTTTGCCGGTGCCGTTCTCGCCGAGGATCAGCACGTTGGCGTCGGAGGGCGCGACCCGGTCGAGCAGATCCAGCAGCGGGCGCATCGAGGGCGCTTCGGCGATGAAGGGCTCACTTGCATCGCCGCCCTTGAGCAGCTTGTTCTCACACTCAAGCCGCGAGGCACGGCGCTGGCTGCGGCCCAGCGCTACCTGGGTTGCCAAGATGGACAGCAGACGCGCGTTGTCCCACGGCTTCTCGACGAAGTCGCCGGCGCCCTCGCGCATCGCGCGCACCGCCAGATCGATGCTGCCCCAGGCCGTCATCACCACCACTGGCAGCTCGGGCGCGAGCTTCTTCAGCTCGGCCAGCAACGCCAGCCCTTCCTCACCCGAGGTCGTGTCGCGGGTGTAGTTGAGATCGATCAGCGCCGCATCGAAGGCCTCGCGCCGCAGCTTCTCGACCGCCTCGCGCGGACCTTCCACGCAGACGCAGGCATGGCCTTCGGATTTCAGCAGCAGGCGCAGCGCCTGCAGCACGTCGGCTTGGTCGTCAGCGATAAGGATGCGTGAGGTCATGGGGGCAGCAACGAGTGAAGAGGAGAGAGGAACGAATGGCGCGCGTCACGGCAGGGTGGGCGATGCCTCGGTCATTGGACGGGCGATGCAGGGCCATAGGGTGGGCCCTGGCCCACCGTGAGCTCAAGCCTCGCCCCGGTAAGGGCGGGTCTTCGTAGGATTCGTCGATGGAGAGCCAGGGCATTCGATGACCGAGGCGAGCGTCGAGCTTATGGTGGGCCAGGGCCCACCCTATGTTTGTTCGAGGTCGCGGCGATTTCATAGGGTGGGCCCTGGCCCACCGTGAGCTCAAGCCTCGCGCCGGTGTTGGTGGCTCGACGTGGTGTTGTTGGATGGTCGTGGGACGGGGCCTTCGATGAGCGGGGCGAGCGTCGAGCTCGTGGTGGGCCAGGGCCCACCCTATGGGTCGCGTTGTTGGTGGGTTGGCGGGGCCCGCCATGCGTGGCCCTGCGCTCAAGCCACCTGCTTCATCCAACCATCGTGCAGCTCAACCCGCCGCGACCCGCGCGCCGCGTACTCGGGGTTGTGGGTGACCTGCACGATGGTGGTGCCTTCCTTGTTCAACTCGCTGAGCAGGTCCATCACCTGCTCGCCCTGGCTGGAGTGCAGCGCGCCGGTCGGCTCGTCGCAGAGCAGCAGGCGGGGGCGCGCGATCACCGCACGCGCCACCGCGACGATCTGCTGCTGGCCGCCGGACAGCTGGCGCGGATAGAGGTCTCTACGCGCCGCCATGCCAAAACGATCGAGCAATTCGGCCACGCGGGCCTGGCGCTCACTGCCGCGCACGTTGCGATACGACAGCGGCAGTTCCAGGTTCTCGGCCACGGTGAGGTCGTCCAGCAGGTGGTAGTGCTGGAACACGAAGCCGATGTGCTCGCGCGCGAAGTCCTTGCGCTGGCGCTCCTTCTGCGTGTGCAGATCGGTGCTGTCGAACCGGTAGGCTCCAGACCAATCCGAATCCATCAGACCCAGCACCGACAGCAGGCTGGTCTTGCCCGAGCCCGAAGGCCCCATGATCGACAGGAAATCGCCCTCGGCAATGCTGAGCGTGATCTTGCGCAGCACGTAGTGGCGCTGGGCTGCCAGCGGATACGACTTCTCGATTTCATGCAGTTCAATCACGGGATCACTCACTCTTCAGTACACGGTTGGGGTCGAGCTGCAGCGCGCGCCGCAGAGGCATCAGACAGGCGAGCACGGCACTCAGCAGGATCACCAGCAGCACCGGCGCCAGCACATGCCACGCACCCTGCGCGCCCGAATGCTGCAGGCCGCTGGACAGCAGCTGCATCCACGGCAGCGCCAGCAACACGCCGATCGCGAGGCCCCAGCCGAGCTGGCGCAGCAGGCGTGCCGACACCGCGCGCAGGATGCTCTGATGGCTGGCGCCGACTGCGCGGCGGATACCGATCTCGCGGCTGCGCTGGGCGACGCTCAGGCTCAGCACGCCGTGCAGACCTGCCGCTGCCATCAGCAGGGCCAGTGCACCGACGCCGGCGAAAATCTTGGCAGCCAGCACCACCGCCGCCTGGCCCGCGTCAATGGCCTGCTGATGGGTACGCAGCCAGTACAGCGGGGTTTGCGGGTCGAGCTCACTCAGCGCGGCCGACAGCTGCGGGGCGAAGGCCATCGCGTCACCCTCCACGCGCAGGGCCAGGGTCAGAAAGCGCGCGGGCATCTGCGTCAGCGGCCGCAGCAGCACGGCGCTGCGACGGTCCGAGAGCTCGCGCAGGCGCAGCGGCGCGATCACGCCGACGACCTCAAGCCAGGGCGCAGCGTCATCGTCGGGATCGAGCTTCAGCCGCTGACCCAAGGCCGAGCCCTGCGGCCACAGGCGTTGCGCCAGGGTCTGGTCGATCACCGCCACCGGCAGCGATTCAGCGCTGTCGCGGGCGTCAAACAACCGCCCTTCCAGTACGCGCGGCGCGTAGGTGTCCGCAAAGCCCGCATCGACCACACCGTAGTCGGCGCGGATCGCGCTCGCGTCCGGCCAGGGCATGCCCTCGGCGATCACCGAATCATCGCCGCTGAACTGACTGCCCGGCAGCACGCTGCCGAAGCTGTGCGCCTGCACCCCCGGCATCGCGCTCACGCGTTCGCTCGCCGCGCGCAGGAAGCCCAGCATCGAGGCGGCATCCGGATAGTGCTGCGGCATCAGGCCAAGCCGCGCGGTCAGCACCTGCTCGGCCGGCGTGCGGGTGCCCAGATCGAACCGCAGCATCGTGCGCAGTTCGGTCAGGTAACCACCGGTGCCGGCCAGCAGCACGACTGCCATCGCCACCTGGCCGATCACCAGCAGGCGCGAGCCGCGGCGCGCCTGACTACCGCTGCCGTCGCCACGCAGCGCGGCTTGTGCTGGCACCGCGCTGGTGCGCAGCGCCGGCAGCAGGCCCGACAGCAGGGTCGCCGCCAGCCCGGCTGCCACCAGATACAGCGCGTCAACACGGTCGTAGTCGGTCTGCAGCAGATGCGCAGGCACCGCCTGCTGGGCCAGCAAATCAGCGAGCAGACTCTGGCTTGCGAGATGGGCCAAGGCGAACGCGAGTGGGGCTGCAACTGCACACAGCAGCAGGCTTTCCAGCAGCAGCTGGCTCAGCAGGCGCAGTCGGCTGGCGCCCAGTGCGGCCTGCACCGCCAGCGCGCGCTGGCGTTCAAGGCCACGTGCGTACTGCAGGTGGGCGACATTGGCGCAGGCCAGCAGCAGCACCAGCAGGCCGGTGACGAACATCATCCACAGCACCTGTCGCACCTGGCTGGGCACGAAGCGGTGCTGCAGCGGCGCGGCGGTCAGGATACGGCCCTTCTGCGTGTCCTCCAGCTCGGCACCGAGCTGCAGGCTGAGTGACTCCAGCTGCTGGCGCAGCGCCGACAGATCCTGGCCCGTGCCCAGACGCGCGACCACATGCACATCGCCGGCTGAGGTCTGCGGTCGCGCCATCCAGAGCTGTGGCGCGTCGGGATAGCGAAAGCCCTCGGCCAGCACACCGATCACCCGCGCCGCCTCGCCATTGGCAAACAGCGGTTGATCCAGCACAGCAGGGTCGGAGCCGTAGTCCTCGCGCCAGACCCGCTCGGACAGCAGCACCACCGGCGCCGCGCCTGCCTGTGCGTCCTCGGCCGAAGGCAGGCGACCCAGCAGGACGCGCGCGTCGAGCAGGGCGAAGGCGGATGCGTCGATCTGTACGCCCTGGTAGCGCGTAGCGCCTTCGGCCGTACCGAGGTTGAGCGTCATCGCCCCGCTGTCGGCGGCCACGCCCGTGAGCCCCTGAAGCTGCGGCTGCAGCAGGGTCCAATCGCGTGCAGGCAATGGCCGCAGGTGACCACTGCCGTCGTCATCGAGATAGCCGATGCCGGCCAGCGGCAGGTCGGAGCCCGCGACCTGCGGCGACAGCAGAAAGCCGCGCACCGTGCCGAACAAAAACAGAGTCGAGCCCAGGCCCAGGGCGAGGATCAGCACGATCAGCAGTGACTGCTGCGGGCGGGCCAGCAGGCCGCGCAACGCGTAGCGGAATTCATCCATGCGCATGTTCAAGCCCTCCCTGGGACAGGTGTTTACGGGAGAACTGACAGATCTGGTGTGCATTCGAACTATTCACTTCGCAGCGCCTGCATCGGATCGATCCGCAGCGCGCGCCGCAGCGGCCCGACCAGGGCGGCGACCGCCGCCAGCACGATGACTCCCAGAGTGAGCATGAACACCAGCGGCTCGCCGCCGCGGGTGTGGAAGCTTTCGCTCTCCAGCACGCCCGACCACGGCAGCGCGATCGCCAACCCGAGCGCAAGACCGGTAACCAGCTGCAGGCCGATGCCGCCGCCAACCAGGCGCAGCACGCTGCCGGCATCCGCACCGATCGCGCGACGGATGCCGATCTCGCGCGAGCGCGCCAAAACGGCGTGCGCGACCACGCCATACAGGCCGGCAGCGGCCAGCACCAGGCCAAGCGCGGCGATGGCGCCAAACACCTGGGTCAGCAGGACCGGGCCGATCCGACCCATCTCGATCGCGCGCTGCTGAGTCCGCACCCAGTACACCGGCATATCAGCGTCGAGCGCGCGCACGCGCTCGGCCAACAGCGGAGCCAGCACAGCTGCATCGCCCTGAGCACGTAGGGCCACAGTGACGAACTCGCGCGGGTGTTGGGCCAGCGGCGCCAGCAGGGTCGGCTGCACGGGATCATCGGCGTCCTCCAGATGCAGCCCGGCGACGACACCGACCACGGTGTACGGATCCGGCTGAGCGCGCTGCGGATTCACCCACAGGGTTTGCCCGAGCGCCGTGCCCTGCGGCCACAGGGTCTGCGCCAGTCGTGCATCGACGACCACCACACGCTCGCTGTCGACGCGGTCGCGCGCCTCGATCATCCGGCCTTCGAGCAGCTTCAGCCCGTAGACCTCGGCGAAGCCGGGATCGACATGGCCAACCAGGGCGCGCGCATAGCCGCCGGCGGGTTGCGGCTGTCCGGCAGCGGCCACGGTTTCCGCAGCGCCCGCCATCGTCCCCGGCAGGGCCGAGGCGACTGAGGCCGAACGCACGCCGGGCTGAGCTTCGAGATCGTCGGCCAGTCGCGTGTAGAACTGGCGACGCGCCTCGGCGCTGGCGTACTGCTGATCGCGCAGGCCGACGCGACCCGTCAGCACTTCAGTCGGCGGCGTGGCGGTGCCGAAGTCGAAGGCCAGTACGCGCTCCAGCCCACGCAGAAACGTTCCAGCACTGACCAGCAAGACCACGGTCAACGCGATCTCGGCCACCACCAGCGCGCGCACCGCGCGGCCTGCGCCCTGTGCGCCACCGCTGCGTGCACCGCCGCGCAGGTTCTGCTGCAGATCGAGCCGGGAGGCACGCAGCGCCGGCCACAGGCCCGAGGCCAGCGCGGTCAGCAGGGCAGTGACCAGGCCGAAGGCCATCATCCGCGCGTCCACTCCGAACTGGACGTAGTAGGCGGGACCATCCTCGTTGGCGATGAACATCGCCAGCAGCCAGCGCCCGCCGGCATCGGCAATGAACAGTCCGATCGCCGTCGCCACCAGCGCCAGCAGCACACTCTCAGCCAGCAGCTCGCGCAGCAGGCGACCGCGGCTCGCGCCCAGCGCACCGCGGATCGCCAGCTCCTGCTGGCGCGCCAGCGCATGGCCGAGGCGCAGGTGAGCGGCGTTGATGCAGGCCAGCAGCAGTACCAGCAAACCGGGCACGAACATCATCCCGACGATGCCGCGCGTGTGCTCATTGACGAAGCGCAGCACCAGCGGCTTCATGCTCAGCGGACGCTGGTCGCTGAGCGCACGCAGACTCAGCCCCAAACGCTCGACCACGCTCTCGAACTCGGCGCGCGCCTGGCCCAGGCTGATGCCGTCGGCGAGTTTTGCGATCACCTGCACGCCGTAGGGGTCGTCGCTGCCCAGCCGACGCGGCATCCACACTTCTGCGACAAACGGAAAGCGAAAGCTCTCCGGCAGCACGCCGACCACGGTGGCAGCCTCGCCGTTGAGCTTCAGCACGCGCCCGAGCACAGCCGGGTCAGCCGCGAAGTCCTCGCGCCAGACCCGCTCGCCCAGCAGCAGCACCGCCGGCGCACCGGGCTGGTCATCGGCTTCGATCAGGCCGCGGCCGAGGATCGGCTGCACGCCGATCAGCTGCTGCGCCTCGAAGCTCATCTGGGTGCCGTTGTAGCGCTGCGGCAGCACCTCGCCGCCGCGGCTGATGTTTGCAGTGGCTTCTTCGTATACGCCCATGCGCTCGAAGCTGCGCAGCTCGCCGCGCAGCAGCAGGTAGTCGTCACCGTGGATCCCGCCGACGCCGCTCTCGCGGCGCTCGCCGATCGCCACCAGACGGTCGGCCTGCGGGAACGGCAGCGGCTCCAGCAGCAGGCCGTTGATCACCGCGAGCAGAAACAGAAAGGCGCCGAGGCCCAGGCCGAGCACCGCCACCGCAAGCGCACTCTGCGTCGGGCGGTGCAGCAGGCGTCGGGCGGCGTTCTTCAGTTCATGGATCGGCATTGCGTGCACTCCTGTGTCGCGTGTCGGCTCAATCACCGCGCAGCGCTTCCATCGGTTGAACCCTCAAGGCGCGCCGCATGCTGTGCGCGCTGGCCGCCAGCACCACGGCCAGCAGCAGCAAAGCCGCCAGCGCCGGGCTGATCCAGATCGCCGCATCCACGCCCACCACCACGCCGCGCAGCACCTGCGCGAAGACGAGGCCCAGCGCAGCGCCGAGCAGTGCCGCCGGCAGCCCCAGCCGCAGGCCGCCCTCGAACACGCGCAGTGCCAAGGCGCGCGGCGCGGAGCCCAGCGCGAGACGCAGGGCGAATTCGCGCTGACGCTGGGCCAGCTGGAAGGCGACCACGGAATGCACACCGATCGCTGCCAGCAGCAGGGCCAGCAGGGCGAAAGCCCCCGCGTTGCGTGCGAAGAAGCGCGGCGTCGCCAGCTGGCGGTCGCGCACGTTCGCCAGTAGCTGCGTGCTGTAGATGCCCTGATCGGGATACAGGCCCCAGACCGCTTTCTGCGCTGCGGTGACCAAGCCGCCGGGATCCGTATGAGTGCGGGCCAGCACGGCCACCGAACTGACCCAGTACTGGGCGTCGGGCAGCCACAATTCGGGCTCGGCCCGCTGGGCCACGCGCGTCATTCGCGCGTCCTCCATTACGCCGACGATGCGGAAGCGACGACGCTCGCCGGCCACGCCGAACGGCGGAACGCTGACGCTCTGGCCGATCGGATCCTGATTCGCGAACACGCGCTCGGCGAAGGCGCGGTTGATGATCGCAACGGGCTCGGCCTCGGCGTGATCGCTGTCCAGCAGCCAGCGCCCCTGCAGCAGGTTCAGGCCGAGCACGTCCTGCACCGGGCCAGAAGCGGTGCGCACGCGCGGTCGTAGCGGCTCGAAGGCATCGCGGCCGACCACCTGCACATCCACCGGCACGGCCCCCAGCCCGCTCAGAGGCGCCGAGCTCAGCGTCGCCGCAGACGCCACGCCTGGAACCCCACGTAACTGTTCAATCAGGCTGTGATTGAAGGCGCCCTGGCCGGGGTCAGGATCGCGGAACAACTGCAGCGAGAGCACGCCAGACGGCTCGAAGCCCAAGGGCACATGTTCAAGATGGCGCACGCTGCCCGCCAGCAGCAGGGCTGCAGCGAGCCCTCCGACCGAAACGGCGCAGGCTGCGATCGGCAGCAGACGACTGATGCCCCCTCGGCCCTGCAGCACGCGTACGCCGCCGCGCAGCCCCTCCGCGGGCGGCTGTCGCCACAGACGCAGTGCGGGCAGCAGGGCTGCGAGCAGGCTCGCAAGCAGCCCGATCGCGATCGCCATCGCCAGAGCCTGAGGATCGAGCCCGACTTCATCCGCGCGTGGCAGCGCGCTGTCGGCCAGGCCCACGAACCCGCGCACGGCAAGCCCAGCACTCAGCACGCCGAGCGCGGTGGCGATCACGCCGAGCAGCAGGGTTTCGATAAACACACGCCGCGCCAGACGGCCCTGGCTCGCGCCCAGCGCCTGGTGCACGGCCAGCTCGCGCTGACGCGCCAGACCGCGCAGCAGGACCAGATTCACCACATTCGCGCAGGCCACGCCGAGCGCCAGCAAGGCGATCAGCATCAGCGCCAGCAGTACCGGTCGCACCTCGCCGATTTCGTCATCCAGCATCGACTGCGCCTGTAGCCGCCAGTCGCGCAGCGAGGCACCGTACTGCTCGCCCAGGGCCTGCGAATGGCTGCCCAGCTCACGCGCCAGCGCGTCTTCGTCTACCCCCGCGGCCAGCCGCCCCACGCCCTTCAGAAAGCGCGCGTTCTCGAACAGGCCGGGCTCGGCACGCAGCCTGGCGACGTCGTAGCCGACCCACAAATCGATCCCCTGGGCCGGATAGCCAAAGCCGGCTGGCATAACGCCAACGACGCTGGATTGGATCCAGTCCACCTGGAAAGGCTTGCCGATCACATCGGGGTCGCCGGCGTACAGGCTCTGCCACAGCGCATGACTCAGCACCACGCCGCTGTCCCGGTTCGCATCCTCGGCGGTCAGCCAGCGCCCCAGCAGCGGACGCACGCCCAGAGTCTCGAAGAACTCACCACCGGTCAGGATCAGGCTGAGCATGCGCGGCTGTTCGCCGCCGGTGTGGGTGACCCCACCCCACAAAAAGTAGCCGGCCGATTCGAAGCTGCGCAGCTCGCCCAGGCTCTCGGCCTCGGCACCAGCCAGCATGCCCTCGCCTGCGGTCGAGGTATCGATCGCGCCGAGCACGCGAAGTCTCGCTGGCTCGGGGTAGTCCAGACCTTTCAGCATCACCCCGTGGACGACGCTGTACATCGCCGCGCACACGCCGATACCCAGCGCGAGCGTCAGGATGACGCCGAAGGCATGGGCCGGACGCCGCCACAGGTGTCGGGCGGCGCCATCAAGATCGAGCAGGATTCCAGAAATCGGGCGCATGGGGCTCACTCGTAACGAAGGGCGACCATCGGGTCGGTGCGCGCCGCGCGCCGCGCCGGCAAGTAGCAGGCCGCGAGCGCGACCGTGGCCAGGAAGCCGCAGACCAGCAGATAGGTCAGCGGATCGGCCGCGCTGACGCCGAACAGCTGGCTGCTGGCGGCGTAGCCGAACAGCGCGGCGCCGACGACGCCAATGCCCAGGCCGAGCACGGTCAAACGCACCCCCTGCCCCATCACCATGCCCAGCACTTCGCGGGCGCTGGCGCCGATCGCCATGCGTACGCCGAGCTCGCCGGTGCGCTGGCTGACCGCATAGGCCAGCACGCCGTAGATGCCCAGCGCGGCCAGCAGCATCGATACCGCAGCGAACCCGGCCACCAGCAGCATCGGCGCGCGCTGCTGGTTCAGCGACAGCGCGATGCGCTCATCGAGGCCGCGTATGTCGTACACCGGCTGCTCGGGATCGACCGCGCGCAGGGCCTCGCGCACCTGCGGAATCAACTGCTCGGCCGGCAGCGCCGAGCGCAGCACGAAGCTGCCGAACGGCGGCGTGGCCTGGCTGACCGGCCAGTACAGGGTTTCCTTGCTGACTGCGGTGGCCAGCTGCTGATGCTTGATGGTGCCGACCACGCCGACGATGGTCGCCGCCGGCACGTCGCTGCCGCCGCGGCGCAGCTGCTGGCCGATCGCATCGCGACCATTGAAGTACTTGTTGGCCAGCACCTCGTCGATCACCACTACGCGCTCGGACTGCGCGCTGTCGCCCGGCTGCGGGTAGCGCCCGGCCAGCAGCGGAATCTGCAGAGCTTCGAAGTAATCACCTGCGATCTGTCGCTGCAGGCCATGCGGGCTGGCCTCGCCATCGGCGCTTTCGCGGCCGACGATGTTGTACGAGCCGGACGAACTGCTGTTGCTGAAAGGCAGGTTGGAAGTGAAGGCCGCCTGCTCGACGCCAGGCAGCGCCTGCAAGCGCTGCAGCGCCTGCGCGATGAACTGCTGTCGCGGCTCGGCCTCGATGTAGCGCGGCGCATCCAGATCAACCCGCGCCGTCAGCAGGCCACTGGAAACGAAGCCGGGGCTCTCTTCCGACAGCGCCTGGAAGCTGCGCAGCAGCAGGCCGGCGCCGATCAGCAGGGTCGTCGCCAGCGCCATCTGCAACACCACCAGCGCCTGCCGCGAACGGGTTGCGGCGCGCCCACCGGCGCCCGAACGGCCGCCCTCTTTCAGGTTCTCGCCGATGTCCATGCGCAGCAGGCTGAGCAGTGGCAAGGCGGTGGCCAACAGGCCTGCTACGACACTGACGATCGCCCCGAACAGCACGACCTCGGTATCCAGCCGGATCTCGTAGCCGGCCGCGCGCGGCTGCAGTCCGATCGCCGGCATCAGTTCGATACAGATCGTCGCCACCAGCAGCCCGACCAGACCGCCGAGTGTCGCCAGCATCAGCGCTTCGCCCAGCAGCTGCAGGGCGATCCGGCTGCGACCGGCACCCAGCGCGCTGCGCAGAGTCAGTTCCTTGCGACGCCCGTGCAGACGGATCAGCATCAGATTGGCGAGATTGGCGCAGGCGATCAGCAGCACCATGCCGACCGCCGCCTGCAGGATCGCCAGCACCGGCCGGGCCTCGCCGACCTGCTGCTCGCGCAGGCTGTGCACGCCGCTCTTGAAGTTGCCGGCACGCAGGAAGGCCGCGAAGTTCGCTCCCTCGTCGCCGGCGGTGGCCAGCCGATCCGCGTTGCGGGCGATGATCGTGTCGGTTTCCGCCAGCAGGCCCTCGATGGTGGCGCCCGGCTTCAGCCGCGCGATGCTCGACGAGTACTCGTTGCCGCGCTCCTGATCGCTCTTCTGTTGCTCGGTGAAGGCGAACGGCACCCACAGCTGCATGTCGACATTCGGAAAGCTGAAGCCCGCGGGCATCACGCCCAGTACCCGGTAGGGCTGACCGTTCAGGCGGATCTCGCGGCCGATCAGATCGGGGTCGGCATTGAAGCGGTTGCGCCACAAGTTCCACGACAGCACCGCCACCTGCTCGTTGCCGATTTCCGCATGTGCCTCGGTGAACACCTGGCCCACCGCGGCCTGCACGCCCAGTGTGCTGAACAGGCTGGGCGTGGCGCGCAGTGCGGTCAGGCGTTCAGGCGTTCCGGACGAAGTGCTCAAGCCGAAGCTGGCGCTGGTGTACATCGCCATGTCTTCGATCGAGGGCGCCTGTGCGCGGCGGTCGAGGTAGTCCGGAATCGAGGTGCCGGCATGGTCGAGATTCATGTTCGGGTAGCGATTGAACACCTCGACCAGGCGCTCGCCATCCGCATACGGCAGCGGCCGCAGCAGCAGGCTGTGCATCACCGAGAAAATCGCGGTGTTGGCACCGATGCCCAGCCCCAGCGTGAGCACCGCCACCACCAGGAACATCGGTTTGGCGATCAGGCCACGCAGGCTGTAGCGCAGGTCATGGAAGAAGTGGGCAAGCATGCAGGCCTCCTTGGTGGCGCGATGCGGGCTGGAAAGACCGCACCGGTCGCGATCTCAGGCGCCGCGCAAGGCGCGCAGCGGGTCGGCGCGAACCGCGCGCCAGGCGGGAATCAGACAGGCCAGCAGCCCGACCAGGCCGAGCACGCCGGCTACCGCCAGCAGCACGCCGGGCTCGAATGTTTCGACACCGAACAGCTGGGCGCTGAGCAGGCGCCCCAGCAGCAGCGCGCCGACAGTGCCGACAGCCAGCCCGGTGAGCAGCAGGCCCAGCCCCTGGCGCAGCAACAGGCCCAGCAGGCGTCGCGCATCGGCACCCAGCGACATGCGGATGCCGAGCTCCTGCCGGCGCTGCTGCACGCCGTAGCTGATCACTCCGTACAGACCGATCGCCGCAAGGCTGAGCGCCACCGCGCTGAAGATCGCCATCAGCTGCAGGTTGAAGCGCCGCAGCTGGTTGAGCTCACCGGCCAGGGCCTCGAACGGGCGGATCGCCGACACCGGCATGGTCGGGTCGAGCAGCTGCAGCGCGCGCCGCAGCGGCTCGGCCAGGGCCATCGGCTCGCCGCGCACGCGCAGGGCAAGGAAAAACTGCTCCTGCACGGCCTGGTGATGGTGCATGTAGACCTCGGGCGGCGGCTCGCGATCGGCGCCGAAGTGGCGGGTGTCGGCGACCACGCCGAGCACGGTCTTGGGCCCGCCGAGGAATTCGATCTGACGGCCGACGGGATCGCCCTCGCCCATGAAGCGGCGCGCGAAGCTGCGATTGACCAGCACGTTCTGCGGCAGCTCGCCGGCGCGCGCATCAGCCGCTTCCAGTCCGCGGCCCTGCTCGATCATCAGGCCCACGGCGGCAAAGAAATCCGGGTTGACGAAGCGCCAGTTGGCGCCGGGCTCCTGGCCCTCCACGGGCTCCCGGCCGATCACCCGCACGCCGGAGCTGAAGTTGTCCAGCGCCGACAGCGGCAGCGAATCGCTGATGCCGACGGCCTCCACGCCGGGCAGGGCTTCGACCGCGGCAAGCACGGCATCGAGCTTCGGCGCGATGAACTGCGTGTGGCGTCGATAGCTGTCCTCCCAGGCCTCGCCGGCCGGGCCCGGCGGCACGTTCAGAACGAGGCTCGCGGTGAGGACGCCCTCGGCCTGCACGCCCGTGTCGACATCACCAAGACGGCGCAGGCTTTCGATCATCAGGCCGGCGCCGGCCAGCAGGGTCAGCGCGAGTGCGACCTCGGCGACCACCAGCGCGCGCCGTGCGCGGTTGCCCTGGCGGCCCGACGCGGGACCGCGACCGGCCTCGCCCAGACTGCCGGCCGGTGCCACGTCCGCGGCGCGACGCGCCGGCAGCAAGGCAAACACCAGCAGGGTACCCAGGCTGAGCGTCAGGCTCAGGGCCAGCACGCGCAGATCCAGCGTGACCTCGGCCTGCGCGGGCAGCAGATCCGGTGCACTGGCCAGCAGCAGGGGCACGCCGGCGGCAGCGATCAGCGCGCCCCCGGCTGCACCCATCACGCCGATCAGCAGGGCCTCGACCAGGGCCGCGCGCTGCAGGCGGCCGCGCGCCGCGCCCAGAGCCGCGCGCACCGCGTACTCGGGGCCGCGCTGGCTGGCGCGCGCCAGCAGCAGATTGGCGATGTTGGCGCAGGCGATCAGCAGCACCAGTAGCGATGCGGCGAACAGGCTCCACAGCGGCTGCTCCAGCCGCGCCCCCAGGCTTTCGCGAAGCGGCTGCAGACGCGCACCGAGCTTGGCGTGCTCCTGCGGATGCGCTTCAGCCAAGCGCGCATTCACCGCCGCCAGTGTCGCGTCAGCCTGCTCAGGCGTTACGCCTTCGGCCAACCGGGCGATCAAGCGCAGGTAGCTGGTGCCGCGCTCGGCACCGCTCAGCGGCAGATGGGTCGGCAGGAAGAGTTCGGCACCGTCGGGCATGCGCAGCGCCGCCGGCGCCACGCCGATCACGGTATGGGCCTCACCGTTCAATTCGATGCGCTCGCCGATCACCTCGCTGCGGCCGCCGAAGCGCTGCTGCCACAGGGCGTGCGAGAGCACGGCCACCTTCTCGCCGCTGTCCTCTTCGGCCTGTCCGAACCAGCGGCCGATCAGCGGCTGCAGGCCCATCACCGTCCAGAACTCGGGGCTGACCCGAAAGCTGATTCGACGCTCGGCGGCGTCGCCAACACGCAGGGTGCTGATGCCGCCATTGGTCGCCGCCAACGCCTCGAACTGGTCGCGCGAGGCTTCGCGCCAGTCGAAGTACAGTGGCCGCGAGACCGGGCCACCGTAGTTCTCCTGTACGCGCAGCACTTCGACGATGCGCTCGGCCTGCGGATACGGCAAGGGTTTGAGCAGCACGCCGTAGACCACGCTGAACACTGCCGTGACGGCGCCGACACCCAGGGCCAGGGTGAGTACGGCGGTGAACAGAAAGCCGGGCTGGCGCAGCAGGCCGCGCAGGCTCTGGCGAGCTTCGGTGAGCAGGTTCATCGGTGAATCTCCCCACGCTGTGTGTAAGTGCGTCCGTGCATGTCGCCTCCTTGAACTCGTTACATGCCAACCCGTTTCAATCGCCGCGCAATGCGCTCGCCGGCGCCAGCCGCAGGGTCGCGCGCAGCGGCAGCAGGGCAGCCAGCAGCGACAGCAGCAGCACCGCCACCAGCGCAGCGCCGATGCTCTGCAGCACCACCGCCTCGCCGCCGAACAGCAGATGCGCGATGCCGCGCGCCAGCGCATAGGCCCCGAGCGCGCCGACGCCCAGACCGAACGCCGTCAGCTTCAGATTTCCGCCCAGCAGCAGGCGCGCGTTCTGGCCGGCGCGTGCACCCAGCGCCAAACGCACGGCCAGCTCGCGCTCACGCTGCCTGCGCAGATGCTCCAGCAGGGCGTAAAGCCCGAGCGCGGCCAGGCTGAGCGCCAGCAGGGCGAAGCCGCCGAGCAGGGCCGAGACCAGGCGCTCGTTCGCCAGTGAAGCCGCCTGCAGCTCGGCCAGTGGCCGCACCCGCTGCAGCACGGCCTCACCGGGCACGGTGCGCAGCGCGGCGCGCAGGGCGGGTTCGATCGATGTCGCAGACCCAGCACGCACCAGCAGTTGCGCGCCGAACCAGCGGTTCACCGCCGCCTGCAGCGCCGGGTCCATCTGTGCCTGCGCCAGCAACACGGTGGGCAGCGCGTCTTCGCGCAGGCTCTGCTCGCGCAGATCCGCACTGATGCCGACCACTTCGTACTCCACGCCGTCCATGTCCAGGCGCGCGCCGAGCTCGCCGCCGCGCGGCAGGAAGGCCTCGGCATAGCGCTGGTTGACGATCGCGACAGCGGGCGCATCGGCGCCATCGGCGCGGCCGAAGTCGCGTCCGGCCACCAGCCGCGCGCCCAGCGCGTCCAGATAGCCCGGCGAGATGATGCGCAGCTCGACGCTGGCGCCGGCTTCGCCGGCAGGCGTGCCGCGGGCGATCACGAAATTGTTCAGCCCTCGACTTAGTGGCGGACTGCTGGTGCTGGCCACTGCCTGCACGCCGGGCTGCGCGGCCAAGGCCTGAGCCAGACCATCGAGGTAGCGTGCAGTGCGTTCAGTCGCGGTCGCCGGATCGCCGAACTCGCCCTCGGGCAGCACCAGTTCGACCACCTGGACGCCCTCGACCGCGAAGCCGGCCTCCTGCTTGAGCAGACGGTCCAGACTGCTGATCGCCATCAGGCAACCCGCCAGCAGCACCGCCGACAAGGCCACCTGCGCGCTGACCAATAGCGGCTGCAGGCCCAGCGCGCGGCTGCCGCGGCCCTGTCCGCGCAGCGCGGTCGCGCTCATGCGCTCGCCCAACACGGCAATCAGCAGGCTCAAGCCCAGCATCAGCACGGCGCTCACGCCGATCCACGCGAAGCTCGCGGCGTCCAGGCCGACGCCCGCCAGCCGCGGCAGCTCCAGCGGCAGCCAGGCCAACAGCACCGGCAGCAGCCAGAACGCGGCGGCCAGTCCGAGTGCGAAGCCAAGCAGCAGCTGCAGCGCCGACTCCGCCACCGGCGGCAGCCAGAGCATCCAGCTCTGCGCACCCAGCGCACCGCGGACGGCCGATTCACCGCTGCGCGCCATCAGACCCGCGATCTGCAGATTGGCGAGGTTGAAGGCGGCCATCAGCGCCAACAGTCCGACCGCCGCCACCAGCGGCAGCAGCAGACTGCTGGCGTCGCCGACGACAACGGATTTCAGATCCAGCAGGCGAATGCGCGGAGTCGCGCCTTCGCTGGCCGCACCGCCGAAGCCCGCGATGTGGGGCGCGGTGCGCGCGTCCAGCAGGGCCTGGGTAGAGGCGATGTCCGCGCCTGCATTCAAGCGCGCGATCACGCTCGCGTTATGACCCTGCGCGCCGGCGCCACCGGGCGCCCACGGCAGCACCAGGTCCACCGGCGGGTCAAAGCTGAAGCCGGCCGGCAGCACGCCCAGCACCTCGTGCGGTACGCCTTCGACCTCGATGCGGGTCGGCGCGAATTCGGCGACGGCGCCGAAGTGACGCCGCCACAGCGCCTGCGACACCAGCACCTGCGGCAGCGCCGCGCTGTTCTCTTCGACACTCGGGCTGCGACCGCGCTGCAGCGCGAGCCCCAAGGTCGGCAGCAGGCCAGCGTCGGCGCGCACCGCAGGTGCCGTGTGCGCCGACTCGCCGCGGCCGATCGCAACCCGCATGCCGGCCTCGGAATACAGGCTGTGGGCGGCGAACAGATCGGGCTGCCCACGCACGAACAGCGCAGCCGCCTCATTGAGGTTCATCGGGCTGCGGTGGTCGGGTCGGGTCTGCCAGCTCAGCTGCACTAGTTGCTCGGGCTCGGCGTAGGGCAAGGGCCGCAGCAGCACGCCCTGCACCAGGCTTAGGACCAGGCCCAGGCCCAGCGTGGTCAATGCGATCACACCGACCGAAGGCAGTGCAGCCAGCGGCCGCCGGATCAGCCGGCGCGCGGCCAGCGCAAATGCGCCAGGCAGCTGCCGCAGGATCTGCACAAGGACGGCGCTCATCGCCTCAAGCCCTTGCGGTGCGCGAGCGCTGGATCTGCGCGTCGAGACGGTCCTCTTCCTCGCGGCGCAGGCGGTGCAAGGTGTCTTCGTCGACAATTCGGCCGTCGAACATGCAGATCTTGCGCTGGGCAAAATCGGCGTAGCGGGCGTCATGGGTGACCATGCAGATGGTCGAGCCCGACTGATGCAGCTCATCCAGCAGCGCCATCACCGCCTCGCCGTTCTTGCTGTCGAGGTTGCCGGTAGGTTCGTCAGCGAGCAGCAGCGAGGGCTGGCCGACCAGTGCACGCGCGACCGCGACGCGCTGCTGCTGACCACCCGAGAGCTGGGCCGGATAGTGCTTCAGGCGATGCGCCATGCCGACGCGTTCGAGCGCGTGCTGCACGCGATCACGGCGCTCGGCCTTGGACACGCCATCACGATAGGTCAGCGGCAGCTCGACGTTCTCGAACACCGACAGATCACCGATCAGGTTGAAGGCCTGGAAGATGAAGCCGATCTCTTTGTTGCGGATGCGCGCACGTTCCGACGCGCTGATGTCCTGCACCGGCACACCGTTGAGATCGTAGACGCCCGAGGTCGGCGTATCGAGCAGGCCGAGGATCGACAGCAGGGTCGACTTGCCGCAGCCCGAAGGCCCCGAAATCGACACGTATTCGCCGCGCTGGATGTTGAAGTGCACGCCCGACAGCGCATGGGTTTCGACTTCGTCGGTGTAGAAGACTTTGGCGATGTCTTCGAGCTTGAGCAGGGCCGTTTGGGTGGTCATTGCATTGGCTTCCGTTGTTGTGCGACTTGTGTGTTCTGGGCGCGGCGCTGTTTGAGGCGGCCCTGCTCAAGCCGGGAATCGGGAATTGGGAATCGGGAATCGCAAGAGCGCACGTCGTTAAGACTGAGGCAACGAATCGACCCGTAGGGCGGATCTTGATCCGCCGCCGCCCACGAAGGCCAAGAAAAACTGGGTTGAAGAGGCACATCAAGGTTCGAGCACTTCAACACCCCCCCAATCCCGACTCCCGGCTTCAAAACGATTCCCGATTCCCGATTCCCGGCGTCCTCGCGTCACTGCACGCGAAGACGCTCATACCCATCCCACTGCGAGGTATCCGACAGGATGATGCGATCGCCGGGGTTCAGGCCCTGCGCAATTTCGATCTGGTTGACCGACGCGCGGCCCAGGCGCACCGGGATGCGGTGGGCCTGGCCGTCGTCGTCGAGGCGGAACAGGCGGACTTCGCTTTCGGGCTGGCCGTAGGCGGGGCGACCGACGTGCAGGACGTTCGTCAGACGCTCGATTTCGATGGTGCCGTCAACGCTCAAGTCTGGCCGCGCGCTGGTCGGCAGCGCTTCGGTGAAGTCGACTTCGACCAGCACTGTGCCGCTCTGCACGGCCGGGTCAATCCGCACCACCTGGCCGGCGACTACTCCGTTGCGCGTATCCACACGGACGCTCTGGCCGTGAACGATGTCTTTGACCTGAGTTTCGCTGATGCGCAGCTCGGCCATCAGCGCGCCGGGCTTGGCGACACGGGCGAGGTTGGTGCCGGCGACGACCTGCTGGCCCTCCTGCACCGGCACCTGCTGCAGCACGCCGGCGATGCCCGCGCGCACCTTCAAGCCTTCGGCCTGGCGGCGGCGCAGTTCGGCCACATTCTTGAGCTGGTTGATGCGCGCGCGCTCGGCGTCCAGCTGGGCGCGGATGGTCTGTTCGAACTTGGCGATCCGCTCGACTTCGATTTCGGTGCGCAGCTTCAGCTGCTCGGCGGTGAGCTCACTGCGACGGGCCTGGATGCGCGAGATGATGCCGCGCGTCGCGAGCTCGGTCTCGGCCTCGGCGGTAAGCCGCGCGCCCTCGTAGTCGGCTCGGATGCCCGCGAGTGCCGCGCGCTGATCCAGCAGCTGGCTTTCCAGCCCGACCCGGCGCGCGATGAAGTCGGCCTCCGCCGCCGTCAGCGCGGATTCCGCCGACAGCTGCTGGTCGATCACCTCAGGGTTGGACAGCTCCAGAATCACCGTGTCCGCCTCGACCTGCGCACCCGCGCGCACCACGATGCGTTCAACCCGTGCATTGCTTTCGGCGGCGATCCAGCGGATCTCGCGCGGCACCAGCACACCGGGCCCACGCACCTCACGCAGCATGTCGCCCTGCTTGACTGTGTCGATCCATAGACTGGCCTGGGCCACGCTGGGCGCGGCCGGATCCAGCCGGCTGACGAAGCCCACCAGGGCGACCAAGGCGAGGATGCCGCCGACCACGTAAGCGATGCGGCGACGACGGGCTTTCTGTTTGAGATCGATGCGCTGGATGTCCATGCACAGGACTTAGCACGCCCTGTGCCAACCCATCCATACCCTTGAAATCAACAACTTGGGCAGGGCCTCGCGGCCGATTGTCCGATTTCGAACAGCGGGCCCGCGACCCGCCTGCCCGCTTCCGGACGGCCGCGTTCGAAACCGATCAAGGCGCTGCGGACGACTGCAAGCGCAGGCGCGTCGATGTAGGCGCACGCTCGCTCAGATCGAGCGCCGGCCTACTGAACCCGCAGCACCTGCATCGCGGGCACGCGCAAGGCGGTACGGGCCGGCCCCAGCGCGACCAGTGCGCCCAGGCTTACCAGCAAGACCGCGATCGCGATCAACTGCAGCGGCTGCGGCAGCGGCAGGCCCTGTAGCCAGAGCGAGCCCAGTCGCTGCAGCGCCATCTGCAGGGCGAGACCGAGCAGGCAGCCTGCCACGGCCACGCCCAGCGCCGGCCGCAGAACGGCCTTCAACAGGGCCCTATCACTGGCGCCCAGAGCGCGCCGCAGTCCGAACTCCGGCTGCTGCTGCAGCACTGCCACGCGCTGGCTCGCATACAGGCCGAGCAGGGCGATCAGGGCGGCCAGCACGGCGAAGCCGGTGACCATCAGACCCAGTGCGCGAGTCAGGCGGATCGACACCGGCTCGGCGTCGGCCAAGGGACGCAGCGACTCCAGTGCCAACGCCGGGTCCAAGGCCTGCACGCGCGCGCGCAATGCGCTGTACAGATCGCTGGCATCACGCTTCGAATGCAGCACCAGGAACACATCGCGTTCCGCGCGCTGCGCCAGCGGGCCGTACAGCTGCGGAGCCGTATTGAGGCTGGCGCCATGCTGATCGACGTCGGCCACCACGCCGATCACTTCGCGCCAGGCCGGATCGTTCACCACGCGAACGCGCTTGCCCAGGGCCTGCCCTTCACCGAACCAGCGCCGTTCGAAGTCGGCGCTGACCAGGGCCACCGGCGCGGCGTCCGCATGATCCGTGGCATCGATCGCGCGCCCGCGCAGCAGGCGCAGGCCGAGGGTCTGCACATGCTGATCAGAGATCAGCGCGTAGTTGCCCGAGGGCAAGACCTCCGACTCGGTCTGCAGCCCGCCCTCGATATCGACCAGCAGCTGATAGTGGCGCAGCACCGGCAAGCTGTGGCTGAGACTGGCGGACGCCACACCGGGCAGCGCGCGCACCTCTTCCAGCAGCTGGCGTTGGAAGGCCTGCACGCTGGCGGGGTCCGCGTGCCGTGCGTGCGGCAAATTGAAGCGGGCGTAGTGTCGATCGGTGGTCGCGAAGCCCGGATCTATTGCGCTGGTGCGGGCGCTCGCAGCGATCAGGGCGAGTGCCGAGCTCAGCAGCACGAAGGCCAGACCGAACTTGGCGCCGATCAGCAGGCTGCGCAGGCGTGCCATCGGAACCGCACGATGGGCGCGCAGCGCCGCAGACTTCGCGCTGCGTGCCTCCCACAGCAGGGACGGCAGCGCGGCCAGCAGGGCCAGTACAAGCCCCAGCAGCGGAGCGATCACGAGTGTCGCGTTCGGCAGATGGAAGCCCTGCACGCGCGGCAGGTAGTGGCTTGCCTGCGTTTCCAGCAGCGGCGCACCGAGATGGGCCAGGCCCAGCCCGAACGCACCGCCCACAAGGCCCGGCACCAGCACTTCGATCACGCGCTGAAGGTTCAACTGAAAGGCGGATGCGCCCAGTGCGGATTTCAGCGCACGGTCTGACGACTGCGCGGCAGAGCGCAGCAGCCTCAATGCAGCCAGCGCGCCCAACAAGCTCAGCACCAGCAGCACGATCACCGCCGTCAGCAGCAGCAGCGCCGGTCGCTGCGGCGCCATCAGATCCTCCGCATAGGCGCGGAGCTCCGGCTGCCACGGTCGCAGCCGCGGGTGCTCGCGCTCGAACTGCAGGCTCAGTGCAGCCAGCTCCGACAGTGCAGCTGACGCGTCGACGCCCGGCCGCAGGCGCGCGACCACATGCGCGCGATTGCCGCCAATGCCAGCCAGCTCTTGCGCGCTCGGCCGCCAGCGCAGCAGCAGCTCGGTGCCGGGCGCGGGAAAGTCGAAGCCGGCAGGCAGCACGCCGGCGATCCGATAGGGCTGGCCCTCCACCCACAGCGGCTGATTCAGTCGCTGCGGATCGGCGCCGAGCTGGGTCCGCCACACACGCTGGCTGATCAACACCTGCGCACTGTCGTCATCGGCGAAACCCGCGCCGAGCGGCAGCGGGCTGCCGAGCACCTCCAGCAGATCCGGTGTCACCTGCGCCGCGAGAACGCGCTCCGCGCCCTCCTCGGCACGCAGGCTGACGCCAAGCGTGCGGTACTGCGCCATCGCCGCGAAGCTGCTCGCCTGCTGCTGCCAGGTGGCGAAGCGCGCCAGACTGACCTGGAAGCCCTGGAAATTCGGCGCGCTGGACTCGCGGATCCGCACCAGCTGCTCGGCTTGCGGATACGGCAGCGGTGCCAGCAAGGTTGTTCGCAGCAGCTGCGCGCCCAGTATCGCGACCGCGCAACCCACCCCGATCAGAACCACCCACAAAACCCACTCACGCCGCTGCGCCCGCACGCTGCGCAGCGCTTGCCAACAGGCGGCGCGAACGGCATCCATCCAACAGCTCACGAACTGCTGCAGCACCATGCCGCTTTAACCTCTGCCACATCCTTGGGACACACAGCCTACGACAGACGCTCACTTGCACAAGCGCCGATTGGCCGCCAGAGACTTCGTTGCCATCCCGCATGTAGCCTGCCTTCCACGCAACCGTACGGCGTTTCGGCTGGCGAGTGTCCGGCCAACCCGAGCGAGGCTCGGATAGACAATGGGGATGGATCAAGCGCGTGCCCGCATCGCCTCTGAACTAGGCCAACGCGACCCCGAACTAACAGCGACGGGTCGCTGTCCTGCCCGGAACGGTGAGGCGTGCCGCCTGCAGCTAGACACCTCGCCATGGCGCGTGCTTAGAGAAACTCGGAATTCTTAGGCGCGCGGCCAGAAGTCAGTCGAGACACCTGCACCCAAGTCAGCACACTCAGCGACTCTGGCCGAGGACCTCGAGGGCTTCAATGATCGCTTCCTTGCGGAAACCTTCGATTCGCCGCTGTCCGATCAAGAGCACGGGCACGCCGATCGCAGACAGGGCCTCGAACTCGTTACGCGCCATTTCGGAGTCATCGACGCGCAGATCTGCGTAGTCAACCTGACGCGCATCAAGCAGGGCCCTTGCCTGGGCGCAGTAGCCGCAGGTGGCAGTCGAGAACAAGATCACAGGGCGACCCGCTCGCTGTACCAGGAGCGAGCTGTCGAAGCTGGTATATGAAGGTGCGCGCGTGTCGTCGCGGACCAGCTGAAAGGCGATCGGCCCCAGCCAGAGCCCAAGTCCGAAGCAGCCCAGAACCATCGCAACGGCTGCGAGTGCACCCCAACGGTTCGACATGCATTTCTCCTCTCAGATGAGCTGGAGGGCGGCCGGCGGCCACCCTCCAGCTTGGAGCATCAGTTGCAGTAGAGCGACTCGCAGATGGTGCGTTGACGGGTACAAGCGCGGTAGCAGCCGCCCTCACCGTTCTCCGCATCGCAGGCATACAGACACTGCATGAAGATGCTGTAGCAGGATTGGCAGCGGTAGTCAGGCACCGACTGCGCCACGGCCACCCCCATGCCCAGGCCCATCGACAGGGCGCAGGCGCCCCAGAACAGGATTCGCTTCAGCTTCATGGTTCTTCTCCAAAGTGAGGTTCAAAGCCAAGAATCATGCGGTGGAGCATCGAAGATACGGAACGAGCAGCCGATTGCAGGGCACTCGGCGCTCCGGCGAATCTGAGGCATTTTCACCGCTCCGTTCGGCGACCCTCATCGCATGGTCGGAGTGCCCGCATCCGATTCACAGGACCGCCCGCTGCATTCAATGCACAGGCGACTTCACATCGAATCCCGACTCATGGGCGCAGTCACTTCCAACCGCCGCATGGTGAACCGCAGGACTGCGCACGCCTACCTGTCATATCTGACACTCGATTGCGCACAATCAAAGGATTGCTCACGGCCCCGTCCTGTTGCACGGACCACCGCCGACGATCAGTCCTCCGCTTGCAGCTGAGTTCGTTGCAGAGGATCGTGGGCATCAGCATTCGCCCCAGCCATCGCCTCAGCCCAGCCAGGAGCCGCGCCATGAAAATCCGCGTCAACGGGGAAACCCACGAGATCGACCTGCCGCCGGACACGCCGCTGCTGTGGGCACTGCGCGATGGACTGGGGCTGACCGGCAGCAAGTACGGCTGCGGTCTGGCCCAGTGCGGCGCCTGCACCGTGCACCTCGGCGGCGCAGCGATCCGGTCCTGCGTGACGCCGCTGTCGGCCGTTGGCGAGCGCGAGGTGCTGACCATTGAAGGGCTGGCCGGCGAGGGTCTGCATCCGGTGCAGCAGGCTTGGATTGAAGCCGACGTGGCTCAGTGCGGCTACTGTCAGTCGGGCCAGATCATGGGCGCACTGGCGCTGCTGCAGCGCACGCCCGAGCCGACGGATGCGCAGATCGTCGACGCCATGGACGCGCACCTCTGCCGCTGCGGCACCTACAGCCAGGTGCGCGATGCGGTACGTCTGGCGGCGAACAAACTGAAGGAGGGCGCGTGATGGACACAGCACTCTCTCGCCGCGAATTCCTGAAGGCGGCCGGGCTCGGCAGCGGTCTGCTGGTGGCCCTGCATCTGCCCGGACTAAGCGCGCTTGCTGCCGACGCCAGCGAAGCAGCCGCGACCGCATTCAAGCCGAATGCCTTCGTGCAGATCGATGCCAGCGGCCAAGTCACGCTGTATGTGAGCCAGGCCGAGATGGGCCAGGGCGTTCGCACCTCGCTGCCGATGCTGCTGGCCGAGGAACTCGACGTCGATCTGGACGCGGTCAAGGTGGTCGGCGTCGGCGCCGACCCGGCCTTCAACCATCCGTGGTTCCGCAGCCAGGTGGCCGGCGGTTCGACCTCGGTGCGCGGACTGTTCGAGCCGATGCGTCGCGTCGGTGCTCAGGCCCGGCACATGCTGGTCGAAGCGGCCGCTGATCGCCTCGAAGTGCCGGTGGAATCACTGCACACCGAAAGTGGCTTCGTCATCCATGAGGCCAGCGGCCGTCGATTGGCCTACGGCGAGCTGGCGTCTGCGGCGAGCACGCTGGAGGCCCCCGACCCGGCCAGCCTGACCCTGAAGTCGTCCGAGAACTTCCGCTACATCGGCCGCGAACGCCGTCGCCAGGAAGGGCCCGACAAAGTCACCGGCCGCGCGCAGTTCGGCATCGACGTGCGCCTGCCCGACATGCTGACCGCGGTGGTGGCGCGGCCGCCGGTGTTCGGTGCGACGCTGAAATCGCTCGACGACAGCGCGGCCCTGAAGATTGCCGGCGTGCGCAAGGTCAAGCGCGTGCCCGAAGGTGTCGCGGTAATCGCCGAGCACTTCTGGGCCGCGCGCCAGGGCCGCGAGGCACTGAAGCTGGAATGGGATCTCGGCCCGCTGGCGGCACTCGACAGTGAGGCTCAGGGCCGCGAGTACGTAGCGCTGGCCAAAACCCAGGGCGCCGTCGCCGCCACCCGCGGCCTGCCGACGCTGGCGCTGGATGCAGATGCCGATGCGATCGCGCTGGACATCGACGTGCCCTATCTGGCCCACGCCACAATGGAGCCCTTGAACGCCACCGTACATCACCGCGGCGACAGCGCCGAGGTCTGGACCGGCACCCAGATGCAGGGCGCGGATCGCGCGCGTGCTGCCGGGATCCTTGGCCTCGCAGAAGACAAGGTCACGCTCAACAACCTGCTGCTCGGCGGTGGGTTCGGCCGCCGCGCGAATCCGCAGTCCGACTTCGTCGCGCTGGCCGCGCACGTCGCGAAGGATGAAGGCGTGCCGATCAAGACGGTCTGGAGCCGCGAGGACGACACCCGCGGTGGCTGGTACCGGCCGCGTGCGTTCCATCGCCTGCGCGTGCGTCTGGACGAGAACGGTCTGCCGCTCGCCTGGCATCAGCGCGTGGTCGCGCAGTCGATCATGCGCGGCACGCCCTTCGAGGCCAGCGGCATTCGCGATGGTGTCGACGCCACCCTGGTCGAGGGCGCCTCCGACCTGCCCTATGCGATCCCGAACTTCCAGGTCGAATGCCACCTCGCGCCCGACGGCGTACCGGTGCTGTGGTGGCGCAGCGTCGGCCACACCCACACCGCGCTGGCGGTCGAGCACGCGCTGGATCTGGCCGCGCGCAAGGCCGGCATCGACCCGGTCGAGTACCGCCGTCGTCTGCTCACGAATAACGCGCAGTGGCTGCGCGTACTGGAACTCGCCGCCGAGCGCAGCGGCTGGGGCAGCGAGCTGCCCGAAGGCCACGCCCGCGGCATCGCGATCCACGCCAGCTTCGGCAGCGTGGTCGCGCAGGTCGCCGAAGTTTCAATCGAGAACGATCGCCCACGCGTGCACCGCGTGGTCGCCGCGGTCGACATGGGCCGCGTGGTCAACCCGCTGCACGCCAAGGGCCAGATCGAAGGCGGCATCGTGTTCGGCCTGGCCGCCGCACTGCACCAGCAGATCACCTTCAGGGACGGTCGCGTGCAACAGAGCAACTTCCACGACTACCCGCTGCTGCGCCAGCGCGAAATGCCGCAGATCGAAGTGCACCTGATCGAAAGCGAAGCCGACCCTGGCGGCGCCGGCGAACCCGGCACCCCGCCGATCGCACCGGCGGTGGCGAATGCGCTGCTGGCGCTGACGGGGAAAGCGACGACGCGGATGCCTTTCGAGAAACAAAGCTACGGATGAGCGTTCGATGCGCTCGGCCCAGCTCGAAAAGCTGATCCGCGAGCGCCCTACCCCTTCCGCATAAAAGCCGCAAACTCCAGCGTCGCGATCGCGCCCTGGCGATCCGTGCGCGGCGCCAGGCTGACCTTCCATTCGTAGAGCTCGCACAGACGCCGAACGATCGCGAGACCGATGCCGCCGCCCTTGCTGCCTTCCGAGCTGCTGCCGCGGTAGCCGCGTTCGAACAACTGGGCGGCTTCTTCTTCGGGGATGCCGGGGCCGGTGTCGCGTACCTCGACGCGGTCGCCGAGCACGCTGATGCGGATCTCGCCCTCGCGGGTGTATTTGAAGGCGTTGACGATCAGGTTGCCGAGCGCGACGGCGACGATGGCTTCCGGCGCGTCGACCAGCACACTCTGTTGACCTTCGACGATGACTTCGATCGGCTTGTTGCCGATGTTGACGCGGTTGGCCTCGGCCAGCTGCTCGGCCATCCGGCGAACGTCGGTGGCGCCGCTGCCGCGCTCGCCGCGCGAGAGCATCAGCAGGGCGGTGATCAGGTCGGTGCACTGCTGCACCGCGCGATCGATGCGCTGCAGGCGCTGCCGGGTCTTGTCGTTCAGATCGGGCTGCGACTGGATCAGCTCGGCCGCGCCGCGAATCACCGCCAGCGGCGTGCGCAGCTCGTGGCTGACGTCGGCGTTGAACTCGCGGTCGCGGGTCACGCGCTCGGTGAGCTGTTCGGCGTAGTCGTCGAGCGCGCTGGCCAGCTGGCCGACTTCGTCGTCGGCAAAGTACGGGGCGAGTTTCTGCGGGGCGCTGCGGCTGCTGTAGTCCTCGATGCGGCGCGCGAGGTCGGCCACCGGCTGCATCACCCGCCGCGAGGACCACAGCCCGATCAGCCCGGCCAGCACCGAGAACAGCGCCACCGCGGCGATCAGGGCGGTGATCAGCTGGCGCTGGCCCAGCGCTTCCTTGGAATAGTCATAGCGCAGGAAGCCGACCAGGTCGGAGGCTCGATGCACGGCCAGCTTGTACTCGGTGGGCTCGCCGTCGGGGCCGGCTTCCAGCACTTCGTGCACGCCCTCCGGCAGTTCGCGCCAGCTGAAGGGCACGCTTTCCTGGCGGCTGCTGCGCACCACGAACAGTTCGATCTGGCGGGAGAACTGGAACTGCGCGTCGGGCGCCGGGTTCAGGCGCTTGAACTCGACGAAGGTCTGCGCTTCCTGCGCCAGCCAGTTGTCGACCAGCTGATTCTCCAGGCGCGCGCGCAGGCCGATCGTGGCCACGGCGAAGAGAGCGGTAAGCCCGCTGCCGAGAATCAGGAAGGAGATGATGATCCGGCTTCTAAGCCGGCGTCTGAACTGCTTCGATGTCGGCAAGGCGGTAACCGATTCCGTGACGGGTGTGGATCAGCGGCTTGTCGAAGGGTTTGTCGAGCGCCGCACGCAGGCCGTGGATGTGCACGCGCAGGGAGTCGCTGTCGGGCAGCTCCTCGCCCCAGACGCGGGTTTCAAGCTCCTGCCGGGTCACCACCGAGGGGCTGGCTTCCATCAGGCACTGCAGGATTTTCAGCGCCGTCGGGTTCAAGTTGATCGACTTGCCGCCGCGATGGATCTCCAGTGTGTCGAGGTTGTAGTGCAGGTCGGCGACCTCCAGCACACGTGGCTGCGCGCCCTTGCCGCGACGCGCCAGCACGGTCAGTCGCGCTTCGACTTCCTGCAGGGCGAAGGGCTTGACCAGGTAGTCGTCGGCGCCGCTGTCGAAGCCAGCCAGCTTCTGCTCCAACGCGTCGCGCGCGGTGAGCATCAGCACCGGCGTCTGTCGACGCGCGTCGGTGCGCAACTTGCGGCAGACCTCGAGGCCGTCCATGCCCGGCAGGTTCAAGTCCAGAACGATCGCGTCGAACTCGTTGACCACGGCCAGGTGCAGGCCGGTGACGCCGTCAGCGGCGAAGTCGACGATGTGGCCGCGGTCTTCCAGGTAGTCGCCCAGATTGGCGGCGATGTCGGTGTTGTCTTCGATGACCAGGATGCGCATGGGGTCTGCTGTCGTAAGGGGCGCAGGTGCGCGGAGTGATTCGGGGCGCACGGAGGCGCGAACGCGGTTGAATCGCACGCCCGGGAACGCCGGCCAAGGGTAACGGTTAATGCGCCCGCCGTGGACAGGCGTCGGCAGCGTTCGTTCAGCGCGCGCGCTGCCGGATACACTCGCGCCATGCCCACGAACTGGCCGACTGCGCTGAGCCCCGCCGCATTGCGCGCCCTGCGCGATGCCCTGCACGCGCCCGCCCTGCTGCTGGAAGCGGCCGACCGCATCGCCTACAGCTACGACAACAGCAAGCGTCAGGCGCAGCCGCTGGCGGTGGTGCTTCCGGAAACCGCCGAGCAGGTGGCCGCCACGGTCGCAGTCTGCGCCGCCCACGGCCTGCCGATCACTGCGCGCGGTCGCGGCACCAACACCACCGGCGCCAGCGTGCCGGTGGCCGGCGGCGTGGTGATCAGCTTCGAACGCATGCGCCGGATTCTGTCGATCAATACCGCGGACCGCTATGCCGTGGTCGAGCCGGGCGTACTCAATGGCGACCTGCAGATGGCCCTGGCGCCGCTGGGCTTCTTCTGGCCGCCGGACCCTACCTCAGCGCCGTATTCGACGATCGGCGGCAACCTGGCCTGCAATGCCGGCGGCCCGCGCGCGGTCAAGTACGGCGCCTGTCGCGACAATGTGCTGGCCCTGCGTGCAGTCGACGGCAGCGGCCAGGCGTTCCGCTGCGGCGCGCCGACCAGCAAGGGGGCGGTCGGCTTCGATCTGACCCGTCTGCTGATCGGCTCCGAAGGCACGCTTGCGCTGATCACCGAGGCCACGCTGAAGCTCACTCCGCTGCCCAGCGCGCGTCGCGGCCTGCGTTTGATCTATGCCGACATCGTCGGGGCTGCCCAGGCGGTGGCGCGAATCATGGCGCAGCCGGTCACGCCCTGCGCGCTGGAGTTCATGGATGGCGAAGCCCTCGCATTGGTACGCGCACGCGGGCTCGATCTGCCAGCCGGCGAGGCCTTGCTGCTGGTTGAAGTCGACGCCGATGTCGACGGTATCGAGCGCGCGGCGGATGCGGTCGCCCGCGCGGCAGAAGGCCCAGGCCTGAACGATCTGCAGATCGCGCGTGACGCCGCCGACAGCGAGGCGCTATGGGCGGCGCGCAAGGCGCTGTCACCGGCGTTGCGATCGCTGGCGCCGAAGAAGATCAACGAGGATGTGGTGGTGCCGGTCTCGCGCCTGCCCGAGCTGATCGAAGGCGTGCGCGCGCTGTCGCGCAAGCATGGCATCCGCATCGTCAACTTCGGCCATGCCGGCAACGGCAACATCCACGTCAACCTGATGTACGACCCCGCCGAGCCCGGTCGCGATGCCGCCGCCGCGGTCTGCCTTGAAGCGCTGTTCGATCTGGTCATCGCGCTCGATGGCACGCTCTCGGGTGAGCACGGCATCGGACTGGCCAAGCGGCCCTTCATGCGCGCCGCGGTGGATGCACGCACCCTGGAGTTGATGGCGGCGGTCAAGCGAGGCTTCGATCCGCAGGGCCTGTTGAATCCGGGCAAACTGCTGCCCGACCTTGAACAGGACTGCATCCGCGGATGAGCGATCTCGACACCCTGCTGACCCGCATCCGCGACTGTCGCCTGTGCGAAGCCCATTTGCCGCTGGGAGCGAACCCGGTGCTGCGGGCGCAGGCCAGCGCGCGTCTGCTGATCGTCGGGCAGGCGCCGGGGGTAAAAGTTCATGAATCGTCCATTCCCTGGAACGACGCCTCGGGCATTCGCCTGCGACACTGGCTGGGCCTGAGCCGCGAGCAGTTCTACGACGGCAAGCGCATCGCGATCGTGCCGATGGGCTTCTGTTACCCGGGCAAAGGCAGCGCCGGCGATTTGCCGCCACGACCGGAATGCGCTTCGACCTGGCATCCGCAGCTGCTGCCGCTGCTGCCCAACCTGCGCCTGACCCTGCTGATCGGGCACTACGCTCAAGCAGGTTTTTTGGGCGCGGAGCGCGGCCGCACGCTGACCGATACCGTTCGCGACCACGCCCGCTTTCAGCCTCGTTACTTCCCGCTGCCGCACCCCAGCCCGCGCAATCAGCTGTGGGTGGCCAGCAACCCGTGGTTTGACGCCGAGGTGGTGCCTGCTTTGCGTCAGGCAGTGGCGGAAGTACTTGCGGATTAACGCGCAGTTGGCGTGTGCGGGCCTTCACGTCCGCGCTGCTGTTTGCGATGTCAATCACGCTATTTCGGGCGCTTTGGGCAGGCATGGGCCAATTGCGCGTTTGCACATTGACACAACACGACACATCGACTTAGGTTCCGCTCCGCGACCGCGGGGCATGACGCCCGGCTCGGAATCCGGGGGGATTCCGCCGCCACTTCACATGGACACGTTGACCCCGCGCTGCGCGCCGGTACCAGAGGGCATCCGCCCCGCCGGTCCATTCCGCTGCATTCAACGGGGAGTTTCGTCACATGAAGATGCTTTGTTCCGCCGTGGCTCTGGCCATGGCGCTGCCGGGTCTTGTTGCCGCTTCCGAGCTGCGTCGCGTCGAAAAGCCGGTGAACGGCCAGTACATCGTGGTCCTTCAGGAAGATTTGGTGCGCTTCGGGTCCGACACCACCTCGCGCCGTCCGGACGTGAACACGCTGGCCGTCGACATGGCCTCTCGTTTCGGGCTTGAGGTACGCATGGCGTACTCGCATGTGCTGCCTGGCTTTGTGGTCAAAGCCAACGAGAAGCAGATCGAGCAGCTGCTTGGCGACGCCCGCGTCGCCTATGTCGAGCAGGATGGTTACGTCAGCACCACCGCCGTGCAGACCGGCGCGACCTGGGGCATCGACCGCATCGACCAGCGCAACCTGCCGCTGTCCGGTAGCTATGAGTATCTGACCACCGCCACCAACGTGCACACCTACATCGTCGACACCGGCGTGCTGGGCACCCACACGCAGTTCAGCGGGCGCATGGGCAACGGCTACACCGCCATCAACGACGGTCGCGGCACCACCGACTGCAACGGCCATGGCACCCATGTGGCCGGCACGGTCGCGGGCACCATCCACGGCGTTGCCAAGGGCGCGATCATCCACCCGGTGCGCGTACTGGGCTGTAACGGCTCGGGCACCAACGCTGGCGTGATCGCCGGCATGGACTGGGTGGCCGCGAACCACATCAAGCCGGCAGTAGCCAACATGAGCTTGGGCGGCGGCGCTTCCACCGCCACCGACAGTGCCGTGACCCGCATGCACAACGCCGGCGTGCTGGTGGTCGTGGCTGCTGGCAACGACAACTCGAATGCCTGCAACTACTCGCCTGCCCGCGCACCGGTGGCGGTCACGGTGGGCTCGACCACCAATACCGATGCGCGTTCGAGCTTCTCCAACTTCGGCACCTGCCTGGATATCTATGCACCGGGCTCGAACATCACCGCGCCCTGGCACACCGGCACCAGCGCCACCAACACCATCAGCGGCACCTCGATGGCGGCTCCGCACGTGGCCGGCGTCGCAGCCCTGTACCTGGCCAACAACCCGACCGCCACGCCGGCCCAGGTCACGACCGCGCTGATCAACAACAGCACGCCCAACAAGGTCACCAACGCGGGATCGGGTTCGCCGAACCGCCTGCTGTACTCGATCTTCGGCGGCGGCACCACGCCGATCGACAACCCGCCCACCGCCAGCTTCACCTTCAGCTGCTCGGGCCTGACCTGCTCGTTCAATGGCACCGGCTCGACCGATGACAACGGCATCAGCAGCTACAGCTGGAGCTTCGGTGACGGCGCGACCGGCACTGGCGCCACCACCAGCCGCACCTATGCGGCCGGCGGCACCTACACGGCAACGCTGACCGTGCGCGACACCGCCAACCAGGCCAACAGCACCAGCCGTACGGTCACGGTCAGCAGCGGCCCGACCGCACCTTGCACCAACTGCGAGGCCTATAGCGGCACGCTGTCGGGCACCGGCGCCCAGGCCTTCGTCCCCGGCGGAAGCTGGTACTACAGCGCGAGCAGCGGCACCCACAGCGGCTGGCTGCGCGGCCCGGCCTCCGGCGCGGACTTCGACCTGGCCCTGCAGAAGTGGAACGGCAGCGGTTGGACCACGGTTCGCTCGGGCACCAGCTCGACCTCCAACGAGGACGTGACCTACAGCGGCACCGCTGGCTACTACCGCTGGCGCGTGTACTCCTACAGCGGTTCGGGCAGCTACAACTTCTGGATGCGCCGCCCGTAACGGCTGATTGCAGACACACGTAAAACAAAGGCCGGCGGGGCAACCCGCCGGCCTTTTCGTTTGCTTCTCTGTGTGGCGGCCAGAACTCCGGCACCGAGCGGAACCCGGAACCCGGAACCCCCATAGGGTGGGCCCTGGCCCACCGTAGCTCCACGCTCGCCACGGTCAACGAAACTCCCGTACGCGGCAACGACATGCGCCGCGGAAACTCGGCGATGCACACACCGGCGCGAGCGCGAAGCGCGCGACGTTGGGCATCGCTGCGCTCCGCCCAACCTACGGATGGATTCGCTACGCCGAACCCACAGCTCGCTCCGCTCCGCCTGAACGACAAATCCCCATAGGGTGGGCCCTGGCCCACCGTAGCTCCACGCTCGCCACGGTCAACGAA
>CAZPHV010000046.1:0-3559 GCA_964586455.1 uncultured Aquimonas sp. | reverse complement strand
ACTCGGCGATGCACACACCGGCGCGAGCGCGAAGCGCGCGACGTTGGGCATCGCTTCGCTCCGCCCAACCTACGGATGGATTCGCTCCGCCGAACCCACAGGTCGCTCCGCTCCGCCTGAACGACGAATCCGCATAGGGTGGGTCTTGACCCACCGGAGCTCTACCCACACCGGAGCCCCACCCCGCCGCAGATCAATCCTTCAACACCCGCTCGAACAGCTTGAAGATGCGTCGGTACTGGTCGAACCAGGCCTCGGGGTGCACGTAGGCGTGGCGCTCCAGCGGGTAACTGGCGAGCTCCCAATTGTCCTTGCGCAGTTCAATCAGGCGCTGGGCCAGGCGCACCGAATCCTGATACAGCACGTTGTCGTCGATCATGCCGTGGCTGATCAGCAGATGGCCCTGCAGGCCTTCAGCGAACTCGATCGGCGAGGACTTGCGGAACGCTTCCGGGTCGATGTCCGGGGTGTTGAGGATGTTCGCGGTGTAGGGGTGGTTGTACTGCGCCCAGTCGGTGACCGGCCGCAGCGCCGCGCCAGCATGGAAAGCTTCGGGCGCGCGGAACATCGCCATGAAGGCCATGAAGCCGCCGTAGCTGCCGCCGTACACGCCCACATTCTCGCGGTCGCCCTGACGGTTCTCCACCAGCCAGTCGATGCCATCCAGATAGTCCTCCAGCTCCGGGTGGCCCATCTGCCGGTAGATCGCATTGCGCCAGTCGCGGCCGTAGCCGGCGGAAGCGCGGAAGTCGAGGTCCAGCACGATGTAGCCGTTGTCGACCAGCAGCTGGTGGAACATCTGCTCACGGAAGTACTGCGACCAGCGCAGATGCACGTTCTGCAGGTAGCCCGCGCCGTGCACGAACAAAACGATCGGATAGCGCTTGCCGGGCTCCAGCGCGGCCGGGCCGTAGTACTTGCCCCATACCGTGCCGGCGCCGTGCTTGCTCGGCACCTGAACAAACTGCGGCTCAAGCCACGCCTGCGCCTTGAAGGCCTCGCTGCGGGTGTCGGTGAGCGCGGTGAGTGCACCGCCGCTCGCCGACATCACGCCAAGCTGCGGCGGCAGATGCGGCTTCGAGTACTGCACCAGCAGACGCTGCTCGTCCGGCGAGAGCACGAAGCCGTTGACGCCGCCGAGCTCGGTCAGGGGTTCGATGCGATCCGAGCGCAGGTCCAGTCGCACCACCTCGTACTTGCCCGGCCACTCGCGGTTCGCCAGCGCATACACCTGCCTGCCATCGCGGCTGATGTGTGGCTCAGAGAACTCCCAGTTGCCACGCGTGTGCTGCTTTGCACGTGACGCGCCGCGACGCGTATAGAAGTGGCTGTAGCCGTCTTCTTCCGACAGATACCAGAGCGTGCGGTTGTCGGGCAGCCAGCCGAATTCGTTGAAGTTCCAGTTGATCCAGCCCGGGTCCGTCAGACGATGGCGCACGCCCAGCGCGCGGCCCTCGCGTTCGACCTCGGCGATCCAGCGGTCCTTGTTGTCGACCGAGCGCAGCATCACCGCGGCACGCGCGCCGTCGCGGCTGAATTCGATCGCATTCACCCGCACCGGGCGCAGGTCCTTCAGCGCGTCCTTGCCGGCGGCCGCGCGCAGCTCGGCCAGTGGATCGGTCTCGATGCCGGTCAGGGCTTTCAGGTCCAGCGGGTGCTGGCTGCCGTCGGCGAGGTCGATCAACAGCAACGCCTGCCCGGCCGGTGGATTGCGGCCCACGCGCACGCGCACGTCTTCGCTTTCCTCATAGCCGCTTTCGGTGACGTACTTCGGCATCTTGCCGACGCGACCGGGCTCGCTGCCCTTGGGTTGGGTGACCACCAGCATCCAGCGGCCATCCGGGCTGAGCGCGCTGTCGGCAATCGTGACCGCATCCCCCAGATACACCGGCGGCGCAATACGCGAAGACAGCCCACGGCGCAGCTCGGCCTCGCGCGCGGCCTGCGTCTCACGCCAGGCCTTCTCGCGCGCCAGCGTGCTGATCAGGCGCAGCTGCATGTCGCGCAGGTCGTCGGCTTTCGGGGCCTCGACCGGATCCTTCTCGGCCTTGAGCAACGCGATCGGGCCAGCGAGACCGGTGGAAAGGTCATGCACGATCCAATCGGCGCCGGCGCGATACATCACGCGGCCGTCGCTCATGAAGGCCGGATCGCGCTCGGCCACTTCGCTGCGGGTCAGCTGACGCAAGGCTCCGCTGCCGAGCTCGCGCAGGAACACATCGCCATCGCGCAGGAACAGGGCTCGGGTCCCAGTCGCATCGAACACCGGGTTCGGCGCATCCACGCCGGCCAGATCGGCATCGGCGAGCTTCGCCGCCGCCGCGCCATCAAAGCTCACGCGGTACAGATCGCGCAGCGGGCTGTCGGCGCGCTTGAGCTGGAACAGCGCGCTGCGACCGTCCAGCGACCAGTGCGGGTTCTCGACCGGCGGCCCGATCCAGGCCGGGTCGTCCATGATCTTTTCCAGATCCAGCGGCTGCGCGGCGGCCGCGAGCGGCAGCATCAGCGCGGCGCAGTAGAGAGCGAATCTGGCGTTGAAGCGCAGGGGCAGTCGGCGCATCGAGGCGTCCCGTGCAGGCAGTGGAGGAAGCGGCAGCCTAGACGCGGGCCCGTATTGGCAACACCGCCGAAGGACATGGATGCGCGACGCAGGCACGCGACCGACCATTGCCAGACCACCCCGTACGCTGGCGGCGGGCATGCGCGCAGCCGCTACAATCGCGGCGACATCCGCATCCAGGAGCAGGCGTGAGCACGGAAATCGAGATCAAGGTGCCCGACATCGGCGGCCACAGCGACGTACCGGTCATCGAACTGCTGGCCAAACCCGGCGATACGGTCGCCAAGGATCAGGGCCTGATCACGCTGGAATCCGACAAGGCCACGATGGAAGTGCCGAGCTCGCACGCCGGCGTGCTGGTCTCGCTGAGCGTCAAGGTGGGCGATGCTGTCAGCGAGGGCAGCGTGATTGCGAAGCTTCGCGTGGAAGAGGCCGGTGCTGCGAAGCCTTCGCCGGCAGCGTCTGCGCCAGCAGCAACTGCTGCACCGGCGGCAGCACCTGCGCCCGCAGCCAACCCGGCACCCGCGGCAGCCTCAACCCCCGCCGCGCCTGCGCCCAAAGCCGCCAGCGCCAGTGGCCGCGAAGCCGACTACACCTGCCAGCTGGCCGTGCTGGGCTCCGGCCCCGGCGGCTACACGGCGGCCTTCCGTGGCGCCGATCTCGGTCTGGATGTGGTTCTGATCGAGCGCTACCCCGAGATCGGCGGCGTCTGCTTGAACGTCGGCTGCATTCCGTCCAAGGCCCTGCTGCACGCCGCCCGCGTCATCGACGAAGCCGCTCACGGCGAGGATTTCGGCGTGACGTTCGGCGCGCCGAAGATCGACCTCGACAAACTGCGCGCCTACAAGTCGAAAGTGGTTAAGCAGCTGAACGGTGGCCTGGCCGGCATGGCCAAGCAGCGTAAGGTGCGCACCGTCACCGGCAGCGGCCGCTTCATCAGCCCGAATGAGATCGAAGTCGAAACCGCCGACGGCGCCAAGGTCGTGCGCTTCGAGCGCG
>CAZPHV010000045.1:0-42962 GCA_964586455.1 uncultured Aquimonas sp. | reverse complement strand
CCTTGAACACCCGCTCAAGCAAGTCTGGGCGCGGGAAGTAGGGCAGTTCGCCGGGCGCGATGGTGAGCGTCTTCATCGTCTTAGGTATGATTAGCAGCGTCGTGCTAATTATGCACATGGGTCCGAAGATTGCTAATGCTCCAACTTTGCCGCTCGCGGCCTTGCGGCTCCCGAGCAGCCCGCCTCACGCCCCCTCCAGCGCCTGCCCCAAATCCCCCAGCAGATCCTCGATGTGCTCGATGCCGATGCACAGGCGCACGGTGTCGGGGGTGACGCCGGTCTTCTCCAGCTCGGCCGGTGACAGCTGGCGGTGGGTGGTCGACGCGGGGTGCGTGGCCAGCGACTTGGCGTCGCCGATATTGACCAGGCGGGTGAACAGCTGCAGGGCATCCAGAAAGCGCGCGCCGGCTTCGACGCCGCCGGGTAGGCCGAAGGTGAGCAGGCCGGAGGCGCCGCGCGGCAGGTACTTCTTCGCCAGCGCGTGCTCGGGGTGGTCGGGCAGGCCGGCATAGTTGACCCAGGCCACCTTCGGGTGCTGCTGCAGATAGTGCGCGACGGCCAGGGTGTTCTGGTTGATGCGCTCCATGCGCAGGTGCAGCGTCTCGATGCCCTGCAGGATCAGGAAGGCGTTGAAGGGCGACAGCGCCGCACCGGTATTGCGCAGCGGCACCACGCGAGCGCGACCGATGTAGGCGGCGGGGCCCAGCGCTTCGGTGTAGACCACGCCGTGGTAGCTGACGTCGGGCTCATTGAGGCGCGGGAAGCGCGCCCGGTGCTCGGCCCAGGGGAAGCGGCCTGAGTCGACGATGGCGCCGCCGATGCTGTTGCCGTGGCCGCCCAGGTACTTGGTCAGCGAGTGCACGACGATGTCGGCGCCGTGATCGATTGGCCGCAGCAGGTAGGGCGAGGGCACGGTGTTGTCGACGATCAGCGGCACGCCGTGGGCATGGGCAACCTTGGCCACGGCCTCGATGTCGGTGATGTTGCCGCGCGGGTTGCCGACCGATTCGACGAACACCGCCTTGGTGCGGGCGTCGATGAGCTTGGCGAAGGCATCGGGCTCGCGGTAGTCGGCAAAGCGGGTCTCGATGCCGAACTGCGGCAGGGTGTGGGCGAACAGGTTGTAGGTGCCGCCGTAGAGCGCGCTCGACGAGACGATGTTGTCGCCCGCTTCGGCAATCGTCTGGATCGCATAGGTGATCGCGGCCTGGCCCGAAGCCAGCGCCAGCGCGGCGATGCCGCCTTCGAGCGCGGCCACGCGCTGCTCCAGCACGTCGGTGGTCGGATTCATGATCCGCGTGTAGATGTTGCCCGGCACCTTCAGGTCGAACAGGTCGGCGGCGTGCTGGGCGCTGTCGAAGGCGTAGGCCACGGTCTGGTAGATGGGTACGGCCACCGCGCGGGTGGTGGGGTCCGGCGTGTAGCCGCCGTGCACCGCGATCGTTTCGGGTTTCCAGTTCGGGGGGTTCTGGCTCATGCGGGCGGCTCGGTGGGCAGGTAGGCCCTTGAAGCTAGTTCAGCCGCTGTGTCGCTGCCGGCATATGGCCTGGCTTGCTCCACGACGGACTAAGTGACGAAGTTCAGCTGCGAATCCGGCGTCGAGCTCGGACAGTGCGTCGCGTGCGCGTTCGGCGCTGCCTTGCCATCGCAAGCCGCGAAGCGCGCCATGAAGCGAGGCGTCCCGGAACGCTCTAACGCCAGGGCGGTCGGCCGCAACGCCTGACAGCTCAAGCACGCTGGGCCGTGTCGTCCCGGACTTCGTCGCGCATCCATTGCTGCATTTCATCCAGGACCTGCACGAGCAGATCCTCTAGGCTCAGCGTGGCGGTACTCTCGACCAGCAGTTGCTGACAGTGGCTGAAGAAGTCGGCCTCCGGGCCGCCGTAGTAGTCGTCCTGGGCGAACCAGATGCGGTCGAAACGACCGGCGCGGTCGAAGAACAGGTAGCCGGCTGCCTCCGTGCTCTCGCTGCGGTTGTAGCGGCCGAACACCGTGTAATGCGCATTGAGGGCCTCGATCTCGGCGTCTGAGAAGTTCACGCCCGGCTCGAGCTCTTCGCGATCATTACCCCAGCGGTGGCGCACCGCATCGATCACGCCCAGCGAATCCAGGCGGTCGTGGCGTGAGCGAGCGTCGAGCGCCTTCAGTTTCCAGCCGGGACTCCCTATCCCGAACTCGAAGGATTCGCTGCCGTTGCCGAGGCTGCCGAAGCGCAAATAGAACTGGCGCAGCGCCGGCGGCAGCGCTTGGCCCAGCCGCGCTTCCAATGCATCGACTTCTGCGGCCGGTGCACCGCTGCCGGCCTGCATGCAGCCGACTTCCAGTTGGAATTCGATGTCCTCAAGGTCATCGCACTTGCTCTGCGCACGTGCTTGCACGGTGTGGTTGAAGGACTCGATCGAGGCCCGCAGGCGTGCCTCGTCCAGTCCGGAGTTGGCAGCGGGCGCCCGCGCCGGAACCCGTGGTGGCGACACGGGCGGGGCCTTGGCCATACGCGCGGCCTTGCGTTCGGCCTCGGCCTGGGCCAGTGAACCGTCTTCGCGGCAGCGCGCACGCACATCGTAGACGCTGAAAAGCGAATGCCAGTCGCCGTCCAGGCGGAGGGCAGCGCCGCGCTTGCCAGCCAGCAGCATTCGGCCGGCGCTGACCGACAGGTGCCCGCCCAGACTGTCGACATCAAGGCCGTCGAGCTGGCCGGACAAGGCTGCACGACGCAGACGGTCGCCCTGCACCGTCCAGACCCGGCTGGTCGGGTAGCCGGTGGTGGCCCAGAGCTGATCTTCAAACCAGATCAGATCCTCGAACTGACCCATCGGGTCCTTCCCCTGGACCGGCTTCCACTGCCGGTCGCGCCCGCACAGCATCTGGCCGAGTGGCGAGCCCAGATAGACCCGGCCGTCCCCGCCGCAGCAGAGCCGTTTCAGCGGCAGCCGCGGCGGCGCTTCGAATACGCACTCCCAGATCGCGCCCTGTTGTCGCCAGACGGCGTGTTCGAGCAGGGCGTAGACATCGCCATCGGCGAAGCCATCGACATCCCTGAAGCCCGGGCCCATTCGTCCGGTTTCGATCTCGGGCGAGTTGGCATCGATCCACCAGCGCCAGTCGCCCGCACCGTGGCGCTCGCCCAGGCTCAGTCGAGCGCCACAGGCCCAGACTTGGCCGTGCACGTTACGCAGCCTGCCGATTCCGCCGCGGCCGATCCTGCGCGCATCGTCGTCCTGCTGCAGGGATTCATCTTCGACCTGACTGCCATCCAGCGCGAACGCGCGGACTCGCCAAGCCTCGGCGACCAGGACCAAGGCCTCGCCTTGCGTCGAGGGGGCAATGCAGCGACTGTTGCCATCGAGCTCGACGCTGCACCAGCGCTCGCCCTCGGGGCGCCGCGCATCGGCCAGCACAAGGCGTTTGCGCTCGCCAGCGCCGACCAGGAAGGCCAAGCCGTGCTCGCCGACAAGTTCGGCGTCGATGATGTCCAGCTCGCCGAAGCAGCGCGCGTATTCGAGCGTGGTGGGCTGCATGCCTTGGCTCCGTTGTGGCGAGTCGCACAGGATTTCTCAGCCGTATTCGATTGTCCAGAGATAGAAGCGTTCGACGATCGAGCGGATGGGGTCGGGCAGTGTGTTCGGGGGCTTCGCAGAATCGTGTGCGCGCTACGTACCCTCTCCGGCGGGACGGGCGTCCCGCTGGCAGGGAAGGAGCTTGCGGCAGTTTGCGTCGCGGTTGCCGCAGGCGTTGCGTTGAAAGACGCGGCTCCTGTTGTCGAGGTCGGCCTCGGGTCGACGGCCGCGGCCAGAAACCACCGGCCGGTCTTGCTCCGGATCGCTGAACCCCACACTCCGTGCCGAGCCTCGAAAGCGAGGTGCGCCAGGCGAGCGCGTGTCTGTGAGATCAGGCAGCGCCCGACGCGGTGGAGAACGGAACGTCGATCGCGTTGGGCTTGAAGCCTGCCAAGCCGTCTCTCGCGAACGCCGGTGCGCGGCACGCGCACCCTACGATGACGCGCGGCGCCTTACCCACCACCCCAGGGCGAACCGATCGGCCGCATGCGGGTGCGCCTGCGGCGCACCCGCAAAGACGAAGGGTGTCCGCTGGGCGACGCAGGCGCTCAGGAATCATCCACACAAGACCGCGATGCGCCGCATCGGCGCGCGGATCTGCGGGAGTCACGCAGGCTTGCGCGCTCAAGCGCTCGCATACCCTCTACCCTTGCTGCACGCCCTTACACGCACTCTTTCGCAATGACTCCAGACACGTCCATTTTTGCCAAGACCGCAGTCATCGGCGCCGGGCTTACCGGTGCGCGCATCGCCGGTGCGCTGGCTGCCGCAGGGCAGCCTGTCCTCGTGTTCGACAAGGGCCGTGGCCCCGGCGGGCGACTCAGCGTGCGGCGCACCGAGTTCGGCGACTTCGCGCACGGCTGTCCGCCGGCGGCGATCGCGCACGTGCTCGCGACTTCGTCGTCTTCGATTGCGGGCTTCGCGCAAGTCGCTGGAGAGGACATCGCCGAGGACGACCCGCGCGTGCGCGCCTTGCCGCGGCATCTGCTTGGCGCGGCCGAAGTGCGCTTCGGCGCGCAGGTCGCTCAGATCGAGCGCATCGACGGCAGTTGGCGGCTGTGGGATGCGGCGGGAGCATTGCTTGGCGACGCGCAGCGGCTGGTGTTGACCGCGCCGGCGCCGCAGAGCGCGGCCCTGCTGGCGGACGTGCAGCCTGACTGGTCAAGGCATCTGCAGAACGTCGGCTTCCACCCGAACTGGAGTCTGCTGCTGGCGCTGCCTGAGGGCCTGCCCGAGCCGAATTGGGACGCAGGGTCTCCCTGGTTGGCGCGGGTGCAGTCGCAGCCGCAAGCAGTGGCTGCCGTATCAACAGGCGCACCGGCCCGGCGCTGGGTCGCGCAGCTGTCGGACGAAGTGAGTCGGGATCTGCTGGAGGCTACTCCGCAGCAGGTGCTGGACGCGTTGCTGGGCCGATTGCGCGCAGCCGATCTGCCCTGGGTGTACGCAGCCGCTCACCGTTGGCGTTTTGCCCGTGTAGTCGATCCATTGCCCGAAGTCGCGTTCTACAGCGAAGCACTGCAGCTCGCGGTCTGCGGCGATGCCTTTGCCGGCGGCCTCGCAGACAGCGATCTCGGCCGCTGCCTGGCCTCGGCGCAGGCGCTGCTGGAGCGCTGGCTTCCGGCTGCGTAGGTCCCGGGTGTCGTAGGGCCCAAGCGGGGGCGTGACGGCGGCTCAGCTTTCCCGGCGCATGCGCGATGTCGAATCCGTGCGCTGCAGCCAATGGCCGGTGAGTGCCAGCGCCGCCGCTGCGTAAATCACCCCGCCCGGTACCCACATCAACAGCCCAGCGACCTGCTGATCGGACAATTGATCGAAGCCGCCGAAGCCTGCCGGATGCTCCGGATACAGCAGCTGTGGCGCGAAGGTCAGCAATGCGCCCAGCATGCCGGTGTGCATCATCGTCAGCAGCGCAAGGATGATCGCGAGCCCGAAGCCGCCCTGGCCGAGCCGGCCCGGCGCAATCAGGCTCCACCAGAACCACAGGCCGGAGGCGAAGAACAGAACGTGGACGGCGTCGTGCAGCAGGCGGTGTTCGATCGCGAGTTGGAAGGGCAACGGGAGATGCCAGAACCAGATCGCCAGCCCGTGCACTATGAATGCGCAGATCGGCGCCAGTGCGCTGATGCGATACAGGCGGCCCAGCGCGGGGCCGATCGAGCGTCTGGCAAAGCCGGGCAGGGCGTGCAGGTACTGCGGCATGGGTCGAGCGAGCAGTGACAGCGGCGGTGCGATGGCCAGCAGGATCATGTGCTGTGTCATGTGTCCCGCGAGGCTGCTGCCTGCCCAGTGCTCGATCGGTCCGATCAAGGCGACCGCCAAGCTTGCCCAAGCGCACAGGAACAGGCTCAGTCGTGCAGGCGATGGTCGTTGCACGCTGCGCAGCACGCCCAGTACATACGCGGCCAACGACAGCAGCAGCGCCCAGGTCACCCAGTAGCCGGCGAGCTCCGTCGGCGCATGGGCCTGCGCAGGCGCCGGAAACAGCGCCATCAGCAGCATCAAGCCACGCATGTCTTGACCATCAGTATCGGAAGCGAGAGCAGTACCAGGGCAACGCTGGACATGCCCAGAACCAGGCCCTCCACCCGATGGCGAAACACGCGAGAGGCCTCGGGCTCTGCGGGCTGTGTGCACACCGGTCGCCACCGCCAGCGCGCCGCCAGCCAAGCCATCGCGGCGGCATGCATCAGAGCGATCGCGAGCAGGATCAGCACGACGGAATTGACCGGTCCGGCATCGTCGGCGATGTCGAGGGCCTGGCAGCCGAGGGAATAGCCCAGGTACAGCGCGACGAAGGCGCTGACCCAGACGATGGCCCCGCCGCTCATTCGAAGCAAGGCGCCTGCACCTACGCCGAGCGGCCTCATGCAGTACCTCCCAGCAATCCCGGCAGGCCATGCGCCAAGGCGAGAGAAACGAACGTGACCACCGCGGTGTACAGGCCCCATAGCCGCACGACCCGCAGATCCAGACTGCGACGCGGTGAGATGTAGCCATGGCGCCAGCGCAACAGCGCATACCCGGAGAAAACCGCGCTCAATCCGGTGTGCAGTGCGCAGTAACCCAGCAGGACAGTCGTGGTCGCCGCATACGCATGGCTGCTCGGCGCTGGCAGGCCGGTCGCGATGATGTAGCCCAGCGACACCGTCGCCACGCTGGCGCTGAGCAGTGCGATCACGAGGCTGAGGGTCGGCGAGCTGCCGCGCGCATTGACGCGAACCGCACGATCAAGGGCGACCGCACTGGCGCCGATCGCGGACACGCTCAGCACGGCCAGCGCGGCGGGGCTGGCAATGAAGGCGGGCGGCGGCCAGCCGGGCGCCACGGCCCAGAGATAGAGGTAGCCGAACAGCAGGGTGATGTAGAAGGTGCCGTTGACCAGCAGCCCTACCGCCATGCCCCACCAGCCCGGGGCATCGTGCACCTGGGCGTGCAGCGGCAGCCTCAGGCCGCGGCCGGCATCGAGATCGGGCCAGTCGCGATCCAGCCCGTTGATCCAGGCCCAGCGCAGGCTCGCCAGCAGTGCGAAACCTGCGCCCGCCGCGGAAATCCAGTAGAGCTTGAACAAGAAGCCGAGGAAGAACACGCCAAGCAGTGCGGCGGTGATCAGGGGCAGAAAGCTCGGGCCCGGCAGGACGATGATCTGATCCGGTTTGCCGCTGACCGGGTGCACGCCCAGGGTCTCCTGCCAGCCGTTGCGTGCTTCCGGCAGATACCCTTCGCCCTCATCGATCTGCCGTTGGATGTCGTCCTGCTCCCACAGCGGATCGCGCGAGCGCACTTCCGGCAGGCTTGCGAAGTTGTAGGGCGCCGGCGGGTGCGCGAGGCTCCATTCCAATGTGCCGGCGTTCCACGGGTTCGGGGTGCTGCTTCGGCCCGCGAACAGCCGCAGCACGATGTCGAGGAAGAACGCAGTGAAGCCGATCGCCAACACGAAACCGCCGATGGAGCTTGCGAGATTCAGCCACTCCCAGCCCAGCCCGGCCGGATACGTGTAGACGCGACGCGGCATTCCGACCAGGCCGGTCAGGTGCATGTGCAGGAAGGTGAGGTTGAAGCCGATGAAGATCAGCCAGAACCCCCACTTGCCCATCGAATCCGAGGCGGCGCGGCCACTCATCAGGGGCAGCCAGTAGTAGGCCGCCGCGAGCAAGGGGAACACGAAGCCGCCGATCAGCACGAAGTGCAGATGGGCGACCACGAAATGGGTGTCGTGGGCCTGCCAGTTGAAGGGCACAAGCGCGAGCATCACGCCGGTCAGCCCGCCGCAGACGAAGATGAACACGAAGCCGAACAGATAGAGCATCGGTAGACTTCTGACCGGCCGACCCTTCCACAGCGTGGCCAGCCAGGCGAAGAACTGGATCGCGGTCGGAACCGCCACGAACATGCTGGCGGCCGAAAAGAACACCAGCGCCAGCTGGGGGATGCCGACCGTGAACATGTGGTGCACCCACAGCCCGAAGCTGATGAAGCCAGTGCCGATGATGGCGGCGACAATCCAGCTGTAACCCACGATCGGCCGGCGCGCGAAGGTCGGGATCATCATCGAAACGGCGCCTGCAGCCGGCAGGAAGATGATGTAGACCTCGGGGTGCCCGAACAGCCAGAACAGGTGCTGCCACAGCAGCGGATCACCGCCGAGCTTCACATCAAAAAACGGCCAGCCAAACGCGCGTTCGAGCTCGAGCAGGATCGAGCCGAGGATCAGCGGCGGAAAGCCCACGACCATCATCAGCGCGGTGATCAGGATGTACCAGCCGAACAGCGGCATGCGATTCAGGCTCATGCCGCCGGTACGCACCTTGAGTACGGTGGCGACCAGTTCGATGCCGAACGCAATCGCGGACACCTCGACGAAGGTGACACCGATCAGCCAGACGTCGGCATTGATGCCGGGCGAAAACTCGCCGCTGGACAAGGGCGTGTACATGAACCAGCCGCTGTCGGGCGCGACCCCGGCGAACATCGCCAGCAGCAGGGTCACGCCGCCGAACAGGTAGCACCAGAAGCCGAAGGCACTGAGTCGGGGAAAGGACAGGTCGCGCGCGCCCAGGTACTTCGGGATGAGATAGAGCGCCAGCCCTTCGATCAGCGGGATCGCGAACAGGAACATCATCACGGTGCCATGCATCGTGAAAATCTGGTTGTAGGTGTCGTGATCCAGGAAGCGATTCTCGGGAATCGCCAGCTGTGCACGAATCAGCATCGAGAGCAGGCCGCCGATCACGAAGAACAGCAGGCTGAGGGCGATGAAGCGCAGACCGATCACCGAGTGATTCACCGCGGCAAGCCGGCCCCAGCCCGACGGTGTTGCGAACACGGCGTTCAACGCAGCACGACGCGCGGCGTTGGCGTTGGTGTCAGGCGTCGGTGTGTTCATGGTGCAGGAACGCCGCCACGCCCATCGCTGGCAGCCCGGGACGCGGCTTCAAGCCACGCAGCGAAGGCTTCGGCCTCATGCACGATCACATCGAAGCGCATGTGCGCATGTCCGGCGCCGCAGAATTCCGCGCACTGCCCAACCAGCCGGCCGGTGCGCGTCGGAACCAACCTCAGGGTGTGGCTACGGCCCGGGATGGCATCGAGCTTGCCGCCCAGTGCGGGAACCCAGAACGAGTGGATCACGTCCTCGGAGGCCACCAACACATCCACGCGCGCGTTGACCGGCAGGTGCAGTTCATTCGCCACCTGTACGATCTGCCCGTCGGCACCCACGTACTCGAACTGCCACCACCACTGATGGCCGATCGCGCGCACCGCGAGGTCGGGCGTTCCGATGGGCAGCATGGACTGGCCGCTGCGTACTCCGTAGATCAGCAGCAGTACGATTACGGCCAGTGGCAGAATCAGGCCGCCCCCAGTCAGGATGCGCTGCTCGGACCAGCGCAGGGGCTTGCGCCTTCCGTGGTAGCTTGCATGCAGCCAGAGCCCGCTCATCAAGACCATCAGCAGCACACATCCGCCGAGCATGACCCAGGTGATCCACGCGATGTCGGCGGCGGCCTGACCTGCTGGCGCCAGAGTGGATACCGCGCTCTCACAACCAACCAGGAAGGAGGCAAGCAGGGTCGCGATACAGGCGAGGAAGAAAAACCGCCTGGCTTTCGGACTGCCGTCAACCATGGTGAAAGAGCCCCATAACGATGATGTCCGCAGCAGCCGAGTTGCGATAGCCGGACATCCCATACACGCGATGCTGGTGGCCTTCCCGATCGCCTTTCTCATCGCCCTGGTCGCCACCGACCTGACCTGGATCCTGACGGGCGATGACTTCTGGTTGCGACTGTCGCTGTGGTTGGTGGGCAGTGGTGCGGTGATGGGGGCGGCGGCAGGACTTGCCGGGACCCTGGAGCTGCTGATGATTCCCGGCGTGCGGCGTCGCGGTGTCAGCTGGAGCCACTTTGTCGCCGCGGTCATGCTGATCTCGGTCGCCTTCATCAACTGGTTCCTGCGGCTTGCGGGCGACGAAGCCTTGATCGTGCCCTGGGCGCTGTCGCTGACTCTTCTCGGCGCGTTCCTGGTCGCGCTGGCGGGTTGGCTGGGAGGCAGCCTCGTGTTCGATCACCGAATCGGGGTGGTCAATGATGATGGCGACTGAACAATATTCAGGATGAAGTGAGCTGCCATTGCCGTGGCGTGCGTTCATACCGGCTTCCAGCTCACCAGGGTGATTACCGCGACCACCAGCAGAGCCGCCGGCGCGATCAGAAGCCGGTGCGCAAAGGGCCGATAGAGACTGGGTTGGTCCAGCAGCAAACCGAGCAGCCTGCCCATGTAGACGTGCAGGAGGACCATGCCGGTGACAACGGCGAGCTTGAGCACAAGCCAGCCTCCAATCGCTGCTGCCAGATAGACCAACACCGTACCGCTGATCACGGCGATCACCGCCGCCGGCGACATCAGTGCGACTTATACCAGCCGGGTCTGATGGCGCAGGCGGCGAAACTCGGTCTCTGATCCCGCGCACTTCGGATGGGCAGCGAACAAACCCGGAAGGTAGAGCAAACCGGCGGCCCACACGCTGATCGCGGCGATGTGGAGCAGCTTGAGGCTGATGTAGGCGCCCATGTCGAACGCATGCCTCTGGAGGTTCGGGCCACTGACTATACGAGCCGGCGCCGGGGTCGCAGTGTTCGGCAGCGAACGGAGCAAAGTTGAGCCGCATGCGAGAGTCCAGCCTGACTACATGGAGTTCGTTATGCGTCAGTTGCTTGCGGTTCTCGCTGTAGCAGGGCTCCCGTGTGGGGTTGCAGCGCAAACGCCGAACTACATGCTTGAGGTGCTCGCCGAGCCGCTTGAGCACCCGTGGTCCATCGCATTCCTGCCGGATGGCGCCATGCTGGTGACGGAGCGCCCCGGGCGTCTTCGACTGGTCAGCCCAGAGGGCCTGCGCACGGCGCCGCTTGAGGGGCTGCCCGAGGTGTTCGCGTCAGGGCAGGCGGGCCTGTTCGACGTGCTGCTGGCGCCGGATTTCGCCTCGACCGGCCTGCTGTTCCTGTCCTTCGCTTACGGCAACGACAGTGAGAACCACACCCGAATCATCCGCGCGCGCTTCGATGGGCAGCAGCTGCTTGAGGTGACGCCGATTCTGACCACGCAGCCGGCCAAGAGTGGAGACGCTCACTTTGGCGGCCGCATGGCGTGGCTGCCCGATGGAACGCTGCTGCTTGGGACCGGTGATGGCTTCTTCTTCCGCGAGGAGTCGCAGAACCTGCAAAGCCACCTCGGAAAGATTCTGCGCATTCACGCCGATGGCAGCGTGCCAGCGGACAACCCGTTCGCGAGCACTGAGAACGTCAAGCCCGAGATCTACAGCTACGGTCATCGCCATGTGCAGGCGATCGTGTTCGACAGCCAACAGCGCGTCATCTACGCCCACGAGCACGGGCCGCGCGGCGGCGATGAGCTCAACGTGATTCTGCCAGGTCGCAACTACGGCTGGCCCGTTATCAGCTTTGGCAAGGACTACAGCCGCGCGCTGATCACGCCATACACCACCTACGAAGGCATGGAGCAACCCCTGCTGCACTGGACACCGTCGATCGCGCCTGCCGGCATGACGCTGTACGAGGGTGCTCTTTTCCCGGCGTGGAACAGGAATTTTTTTGTGGCGGCGCTGGCAGAAGAGTCGGTGCGGCGTGTGCCGCTGCTCGAAGGGGGCGCAACCGGCGAACAGGAGGTGCTGTTCAAGGAGTTGGGCCAGCGCATTCGGGACGTTCGAACCGGCCCGGACGGTGCGCTCTATCTGCTCACGGACGAGCCCGACGGGCAGCTGATACGCGTGGTGCCCGGGCGTTGATCGAGGGCATCCGAGCTTCGAGGGATACAGGAGGAAGGTAATGGAGAGTAACCAAAGCTGGCGCGTGGTCCTGGCTTTTCTGACGGCGGTCGTGCTGGCCGTAGTCTGGGGCTCGGTGGTGCAGACCCAGTACAACCTGGCGGCGCTGGCCGGTATCGGTGTGGCGATCGGCCCTGGGGTCAATCTGCAGGCGACACTCACCGATGTGTTTTCCGGCTTCAGCCCGACCTACGCCGGCTACATCGTGCTGCCGGCGCTGCTGGTGGCGTTCTTTCTCGCGTGGCAGGTTGTCCAGCGCGTCGGCTCGCCCCTGCTGTGGTTCGCGCTTGCGGGCGGATTGGCCATTCTGGCGGGCATCCCCTTGGTCAACTGGTTGTCTCCGCTGGCGCTGCTGATCGGCGCAAGCCGGGACTTCTCCAGTGTCGTGCTGATGGCCGTAGGCGGGGCTGCGAGCGGGGCGCTGTTCGGATGGCTGGCATTCCCGAGGCGTCTTGAAGCTCCCATGCGCACGCTGGATCAGCGCTCGTGAGTCTGCTTGTGGATGGATCGGGCGCGATCGAATACCCGGTGGAGGATTCACAGCGCACTGCGTTGCTGGGGGTTCGCGTGTCGCCCTAGTCGCCGTGACGGACTGCGAGAGTCAATGCAAACCCTTGGACGAGGTGTTCATGAATACGCTACGAACCATCCGATCCTGGCCGGCCGCGTCAAGTTTCCGATATGCCATGGCCGCGCTTGCCCTGATAGCCGTTTCGGTGGGCTGCGATCGATCTGAGCACGCCGAAGCTTCTGCTGAAGTCGGAGCACGTACTGGCCAGCCCGCTGGCGATGAGCAGCCGTTCGGGCAGGTCATGGTGTTCGACCGTTTCACGCTTCGTGCCAACGTCAGTCCGACCGAGTTTCTCTCCGAGGCAATGGCTCAACAGTATGGAATCGAGGCGGGGCCGGAGCGTGCCCTGCTGCACCTTGTCATTCTGGAAAGGCCGAGCGGTAGAGAAGCGGAACCCGTGCTCGCCGAGGTCAGCGCGCGCTATGAAAATCTGATCGGCCACTCTGCCGAGATCGAGATGCGCGCAGTAGAAGCGGATGGTCAGGTTTCCTACATCGGCAGCTTGGATACCAGTGGCCAGCGCGTCTTCCGATTCGCTATCGAAGCGCAGCCCGCGGGTGCCGATCAGCCGCTGCAGATCAACTTCGAGGCGCAGCTACCGACGTTGCGCTCGAAATAGACTCCACGCTCCCAGCGGTATGAAGGACTGGGCGGGTGGGTGTAGCGGCCTCAGCTGCGCGTCAACAGCAAAGCGAGACGTGCACGGGGTGCGCGCCTTACGCATTCCGCGTGGCGTCCAGAGGGCACACCGGGTGCCCGAAACGGCGAAGGCGACCTTTGCAGGTCGCCTTCGCCAGGCTGACAGGAACCCTCTCGGCTTACTCGGCGGCTTTCAGCGAGCCTTCCAGGCCGATCGAGATCTTGATGTCGTCGCCCACCGCCGGCACGGCGTAGTTCATGCCGAAGTCCGAGCGCTTGATGTTTGCGGTGGCGTTGAAGCCCACCCACGGAACCTTGCGCATCGGGTGTTCGCCGATCTTGTTGACGGTCACGTCCAAGGTCACCGGCTTGGTCACGCCCAGCAGGGTCAGATTACCGGCCACAGCCAGCTTGCCTTCGCCGTTCTGGGTCACGCCGGTGGTTTCGAAGCTCATCGTCGGGAACTGCTCGATGTTGAAGAAATCCTGGTTCTTGAGGTGCTTGTTGAGGCCCTCGTGGCGCATGTCGACCGTGCTGGTGTCGATGCTGGCGCTGACGGTCGAGTTGGCCAGGTTCTCCGGGTCGATCTTCAGATCGATGTCGAACTGGGTGAAGTCGCCGTACATGTCGGAGAAACCGAGGTGGTTGACGTAGAACCACACGCGGGTGTGCGACAGGTCGATCTCGACCGGCTGCGGAGCAGCGAAGGCCGGGGCAGCGAAACTGGCAGCAAGCAGGGCGGCAGCGATGGGCTTCAGCATGGGAAGTTTCCTCGTGGAGAAGGCGCGGACGCGCCGGGTGGCGAAGCGCCGCAGACCGCGACGCGGTGCAGCGGGTTCAATCGGGCTTACAGCACCTGGCAGGCTTCGTCGAACGGCAGGCGCGGGCTGCGCGCGAACAGCGCGGAGGCATCGCCGTAGCCCAGGTTCACCAGCACATTGCTGCGCCAGCCGGTGTCCTTGAAGAAGGTCTCGTCGACCTTGGCCTGATCGAAACCGGACATCGGGCCGGTGTCCAACCCCAGGGCGCGCGCCGCAAGGATCAGGTAGGCGACCTGCAGGGTGCCGTTGCGAAAGGCGGTGGTGTCGGCGACTTCGGTGCTGCCGGTGAACCAGCTGCGCGCATCGGTGTGCGGGAACAGGTAGGGCAGCTTGTCGTAGAACTTGGGATCGTGGGCGACGATGACCGTGACCGGCGCAGCCATGGTCTTGTCAAGATTGCCAGCCGAAAGTGCGGGTTTCAGCTTCTCCTTGGCGGCCTTTGACTGCACGAAAACGAACCTGGCCGGCGAGCAATTCGCGCTGGTCGGCGCCATCTTCACCAGGTCATAGAGCTGATTCAGGAGCTCGGGCTCGATGGCGCGATCCGTCCAGGCATTGTGGGTGCGTGCCTTCAGGAACAACTGTTCGAGGGCGGTGCTGTCAATTGCAGTCATTCGGGGCTCCAGGGCTGGCTGAGTACATGCGGACGGGTGATGCCGCGACTTCACAATCGTAAAGGCTAGGAGAGGCGGGGTCAGGAGCCTGTGATTTCTCGCTCCAGTCTAGAAGTCTCGCTGGCGTGGAATAATCCGGGCCCGACGCAACGCTGCGTTGCAGATCCGGGGCCACCGCATGCATCCGACGCTGGCTCCGGCCTGGGTTCTGACCGATGGCGCTCTGGGCAATCGCAAGCCGGCGCTGGCCTTGGCGGAGGCGCTCGGAATCGAGCCCTACGAATGGACCTTGAGCACCCGAGCGCCCTGGCGCTGGCTGGCGCCGCGTTGCTTGCCGGCCCGCGCAGACGCATTTGCCGCGGGGTTCGAACAAGCTCTGCGCGAGGCGCCGCCACGGCTGGCGATCGGCTGCGGCCGGCAGGGTGCACTTGCGACGCGCTGGCTGAAAGCGCGGGTGCCGGGCTGCCGGGCGGTGCAGATTCTCGACCCGCGCCTGTCGCCTGATCATTGGGATGCGGTGCTGGCGCCGCTGCACGACGGCCTGGCTGGCCCGAACGTACTTGCCTTCACCGGCGGCTTGCATGGCGTGGACGGGCCCACCCTGGCACGTGCCCGGATCGCGCACGCGGAGCTGTCGCGGCTGCCTTCCCCGCGCACAGTGGTGCTGCTCGGCGGTCCGCATTCGTCCTTCGATCTCGATCGCGGGCTCTGGCTGCGCCTGTGCACGATCCTGCATCACTGGCAGGCGCGCGACGGTGGCAGCCTGCTGGTCAGCAGCTCGCGGCGCACGCCCGCGTGGCTGCGGGAGGCCGCGCGCCGTGATCTGGGTGATCTGCCCGGCCTGCAGTGGCATGGCGAAGCCGACGGCCCTAATCCCTATGGCGGGCTGTTGGCCTGGGCCGACCGCATCGTGGTTACGCCGGACTCGGCCAACATGCTCGCGGAGGCCTGCGCGACACCGGTGCCGGTGCTGGTGCCGGCGCTGAAACCGGTGCGCGGCAAGCTCGGTGCGCTCTATCGCGATCTGCTGGAGCGCGGTCGGGTGCGGCCCCTGAAGCTGGACTACCAGGCCTGGGAAGTTCTGCCGCTGCGCGAAACCGCGCGGATCGCGACCGAGCTGCAGGCCCTGCTGGCTGCGAACCCCGTCACGCAAGCAGCGTCCAAACCGCCCTCGAACTTAAAGTAGTTTCGAGCTTGCAGCGGCAAGCGCATGTTTCCCGGCGCGTTTGCCCTCAAATCGTCAGAAGCCGTTCAGAAAACCCCAATACAGACAGGGGTTTAGCCGCGTTTTTGCTCCGGAATTTTCTTGACACCCCCCAACCCCGCGCTTAGTGTGGGCAACCGTAGAAAAAACGGGCTTTTTGTGGGGTTCAGTGGGGAATGTTTCAGGGCGAGACCGCAATCACGATCGACGACAAGGGCCGGCTGGCGGTGCCCACCGCTTACCGCGAACTGGTCGTGCGCGAGTGTGCGAGCCGTCTGGTGGTGACCTACAACCCCTATGAGCAGGGCTGTCTGTGGCTGTATCCCGTCGCGGCCTGGGAGCAGGTACGTGATCAGGTCAATGCCCTGCCGAATGCCAAGAAAGTGCATCGCGCCCTGCAGCTGAAGCTGGTCGGCGCGGCGACTTTGGTCGACGTCGATGCGAACGGGCGCCTGCTGCTGCCGGCCAGCCATCGCAACGCCGCCGGCATCGAGAAGAAGGCCGTCCTGCTGGGCATGGGCGGGAAGTTCGAACTTTGGAGCGAGCAGGCGCACCTCGCGCAGATCCGTCAGACCATCGGGGAAGACGAGATCAGCGACGCCATGCTCGACCTCACGCTGTAGCCGGGGAGGAATCGGGCGATGCGCAACGATGCGCCGCCGGCCGACCACATCCCGGTGCTGTATGCGCAGGTCATGGAAGGTCTGCGGGTGGTCAAGGACGGCACCTATCTCGACGGCACCTTCGGCCGCGGCGGTCACGCGCGCGGGGTGCTGGAGCAGCTGGGGCCGGAGGGCCGCCTGCTGCTGATGGACAAGGACCCGCAGGCGATCGCCTGCGCCGAAGCCGAGTTCGCGGGCGATCCGCGGGTGGCGATCAGGCGCGGCAGCTTTGCGGGGCTCGCGGAGTGGGAGGCCACCGCGGGCGGGCTGGATGGCGTGCTGCTGGACCTCGGGGTGTCATCGCCCCAGCTGGACCAGGCCGAGCGCGGCTTCAGCTTCATGCAGGACGGCCCCCTCGACATGCGCATGGACCCGGATTCCGGGGACAGCGCGGCGGAGTTTCTGGCGCGGGCCACCGAGACGGAGATCGCGGATGTGCTGTGGGCCTACGGCGAAGAGCGGATGAGCCGGCGCATCGCGCGGACCCTCGTCGCGCGCCGGGCCGAATCGCCATTGACCCGCACCGCCGAGCTGGCGGACCTCGTGCGCGGCTGCATTGGCCGCGGCGAGCCCGGCAAGCATCCGGCTACACGTACGTTCCAAGCGCTGCGGATCTATTTGAACCGCGAGCTGGACGACCTGGTTACAGGGCTGGCGGCCGCCCTTTCCCGGCTTAAACCGGGGGGGCGGCTTGCCGTTATCAGCTTCCATTCGCTGGAGGACCGGCAGGTCAAGCAGTTCATGCAGGCGCAGGCGCGGCCCGCGCCGGGCAATCGGCGTCTGCCGGCGCCGGAAGCATTCCAGCCCGTGCTGGCTCTGATCGGCGGCGCCATTCGCGCTGAATCCGCTGAGCTGGTGGCGAACCCGCGCGCCCGCAGCGCGGTGCTGCGCGTGGCGGAGAAGCTGGCATGAACCTGCGCGTTTTGATCGGGCTGCCGCTGGTGATCGGGCTGGTGCTGAGCGGCATCGCCCTGGTGCAGTCGCGGCATGAGCACCGTCTGCTGTTCGCCGAGCTGACCCGGTTGGAAGCCCAGCGCGACGAGCTCAACATCGAATTCGGTCGACTGCAGCTGGAGCAGGCGACCTGGGGCGAGACCTTCCGCATCGAGCGGGTGGCACGCGAGCAGCTGGGCATGCGCTCGCCCGAGCCCGTGGAAGTCCGGGTGGTGCGTCAATGAACCGCGCGCGCCGGCCCGCACCCAACTTGCGCATGCGCCTGAACGTGCTCGCCGCGGGCCTGGCCTGTTGCGGCGTGCTGCTGGTTGCACGCGCGGCTGACATGCAGCTGCTGCGCGCCGAGTTCTATCAGCAGAAGGGCGAGCAGTACCACCTGCGTGAACTGCCGGTGCCGACCTCGCGCGGCATGATCACCGATCGCAACGGCGAGCCGCTGGCGGTGTCGACGCCGGTGGCTTCACTGTGGGCGAACCCCAAGGAGCTGTCGAAGCATCCAGAGCGCATTCCCGAACTGGCCGCCGCACTGGGCGTTGATGCGATCGCGTTGGAGCAGCGTGTTGCCGAGCGCGCGGACCGCGAGTTCCTGTTCCTGCGTCGGCAGATGAACCCGGATGACGCCGAGACGGTGATGGCGCTGGAAATCCCCGGCGTGCACAACCGCCGCGAGTTCCGGCGCTTCTATCCGATGGGCGAGATCGCCGCCCATGTGCTCGGTTTCACCAATATCGATGACGTCGGTCAGGAGGGCCTGGAGCTCGCCTTCAACGACTGGCTGAGCGGCACGGCCGGCAGCAAGCGGGTGGTGCGCGATCGTCGTGGGCGCCCGATCGACGTCGACCTGCTGAGTGCCGCCGAACCGGGTCGCGACCTCGCCCTGTCGATCGACCGGCGCCTGCAGCACGTCGCCTACCGCGAGTTGCGTCGCGCCCTGGAAGAAAACCAGGCGGCCTCGGGCACGGTGGTGATCACCGACGTGCCGACCGGTGAAGTGTTGGCCATGGTCAACCTGCCGACCTACAACCCGAACACCCGCGAGGGCGCCGACCCTTCCACGCGGCGCAACCGCGCGCTCACCGATGTGTTCGAGCCGGGCTCGGTGATCAAGGTGTTCACCGTGGCCGCCGCGCTCGAAACCGGGCGCTGGAAGCCCGACACTCTGATCGAGACCAGCCCCGGCTACATGCCGCTGGCGCGCCATACCATCCGCGACATCCGCAACTTCGGCACGGTCAGCCCGACCCGACTGCTGACCAAGTCCTCCAACATCGCTGCGGTGAAACTGGCGCTGGACATGCCCAACGAGCATTTCCACGACGTGCTGCGCCGGTTCGGCTTCGGCGAGCTGACCGGTGCGGGTTTTCCCGGCGAGCAGCCCGGCCTGTTGATGGAACCGCGCCGCTGGGGCGTGCTCGAGAAGGCCACGATCTCCTACGGCTATGGCCTGTCCACCAATGCGCTGCAGGTTGCCCAGGCGTATGCCGCGATCGGCAACGGCGGGGTGTGGATGCCGCCGACCTTTGTCCGCGGTGGTGCCGGCCAGGGCCGTTCGGTGATCGACCCGCAGCTGGCGCGCACCCTGATGGACATGCTCGAAACCGTCACCGGCCCGGAGGGCAGCGCCACCCGCGCGCGCGTCTCCGGCTATCGGGTGGCGGGCAAGACCGGCACCTCGCGACGTTCAGTGGCGGGCGGCTACGAGAAGCGCTACCTCAGCATGTTCGCCGGCCTGGTGCCCGCCTCGAACCCACGCTTGTCGATGGTGGTGGTGATCAATGATCCCGACCCCCGTCAGCACTTCGGCGGCCTGGTCGCGGCGCCGGTGTTTGGCCGTGTGATGGCGGATGCCCTGCGCATTCTCGACGTGCCGCCGGACGACATCCAGCAGTGGTATGTGTCGACACCGATCCTGCCGCCCACGTTGCTACCCGGTGACCTGCCGCTTGAGGCCGAGGGCGCGATCGAGCCCCTGCCCGACACGGGGGTGATCCAGTGAGCTCTCGCCTGCCTCCGCTGAGCCTGCAGGAGTTGCTGCCCGAGCGCATGGACCTGCCTGAGCTGAGCGTGTCCGGGCTGCGACTCGACAGCCGGGCGATCGAGCCGGGCGAGGGCTTCATCGCGCTCGCTGGCGCACGCACCCATGGCCTGCTGCACGCGGCTGAGGCGGTGCGGCGCGGCGCCGTGCTGGTGCTCTCCGAGCCCTGCGAAGGCGAACTGCCGACCCTGGCAGTGCCGGTGGTCTTGGTGCCCGGTCTGCGCGAGCGCCTGCCGCAGCTGGCGCAGGCGCTGTACGCGGCGCCGACGCTCGGGCTGGCACTGGTCGGCGTCACCGGCACCAATGGCAAGACTTCAACCGTACAGCTCACGGCCCAGGCCCTGCAGCTGCTGGGTCGGGTCGCGGGCAGTATCGGCACCCTGGGCGCCGGCCTGCACGGTCAGCTGGTGGCGCATGAGCGCACTACGCCAGACGTTCTGGAAGTGCACCGTTTGCTGGCCGGTCTGAGTCTGGACGGGGCGCAGGTGGTGGCGATGGAGGTGTCCTCGCATGCGCTCGATCAAGGCCGCGTCGCCGGCCTGCAGTTTGACGTCGCGGTGTTCACCAACCTGAGTCGCGATCATCTGGACTACCACGGCAGCATGGCGGCATATGCCGCCGCCAAGGCGAGCCTGTTTTCGTGGGACAGCCTGCGCGCTGCGGTCATCAACCTGGACGACGCGCAGGGTGCGCTGATCGCTGACGGTCTGCCCGAGCGGGTCGATCTGATCGGCTACAGCGCGCTGGGCGCCGGCGACGCGGTGCTGCGAGCGGGCGACCGGCTTCTGGATTCCGCCGGCCTGCACTTCCAATTGCAGTACGGCGCCGATTCGGTGCGCATCGACTCGCCCCTGCTGGGCGGCTTCAACATCGACAATCTGCTGGCGGTGGCGGGTGTGCTGCTGGCGCTGGGCGTGGATTTCGCACGCGTCGCCGCGCTGCTGCCGCGGCTGTCCGCCATTCCCGGGCGCATGAACCGGCTCGGCGGTGAGGCCGGTCAGCCGCTGGTGGTGGTCGACTATGCGCACACGCCGGATGGCCTCGACCAGGCCCTGGCCAGTCTGCGTCAGCACACGCGCGGACGACTGCTGTGCGTGTTCGGCTGTGGAGGCGATCGCGACCGCGGCAAGCGTCCGCAGATGGCCGCCATCGCCGGTCGCCTCTCCGATCGCGTGTTCGTCACCGACGACAATCCGCGCAGCGAGGACGGTGAGGCCATCGTGGCCGACATTCTGGCCGGGTTTGCGGCAGGCGCCACCGTTGAGGTGGAGCGCGATCGGGCCGCAGCCATCCGCGCCGCGATCCGTGCCGCCGGGCCCGGCGACACCGTGCTGGTGGCCGGCAAGGGGCACGAGACGTATCAGGAAACCGGCGATAGGCGTTTGCCCTTCGACGATCTCGCGGTCGCGGCGCTGGCGTTGCGGGGTAACGCATGAGGCCGCTCAGCCTGACCGAGCTTGCAGGCTTCGCGGAAGCCGCACTACTGGGCCCGCAGCGGCTCGGCCAGCCCGTGCTGCGCGTACAGACCGATTCGCGCGCGATTCGCGCGGGTGATCTGTTCGTCTGTCTGCGTGGCGAGCACTTCGATGGCCATGACTTCGCCGATGCCGCGTTGGCGGCCGGAGCCGCCGCCCTGCTCGTGCAGCGCCCGCTGCCGGTCGAGCTGCCGCAGCTGCAGGTCGCCGACACCGTGCAGGCCTTGGGCAAGCTCGCCGCCGGCCTCGCGCGCGAGCGCTCGACCCGCGTGTTCGGCCTGACTGGAAGCAACGGCAAGACCTCGGTCAAGACCCTGCTGGCCGGCATTCTGGATGGCGTCGGCAGCGCCTATGCGAACCCCGGCAATTTCAACAACGAGATCGGCCTGCCGCTGTCGCTGCTGAACCAGCCCGAAGACGCCGAGTTCGCGGTCTACGAAATGGGTGCGGGTGCACCCGGCGACATCGAGTGGTTGGCGCGGATCGCGCGACCCCGCTACAGCCTGGTCAACAATATCGGCCCCGCGCATCTGGAGCGCATGGGCTCGCTGCTCGGCATCGCCGAAACCAAGGGCGCGATCTATCGCGAGCTGCCCGCGGATGGCGTCGCTGTCATCAATGCCGACGACGCGTTCGCGCCGCTGTTCGCGCAGGTGGCGGGCTCGCGCCGCCAGTTGCGCTTCGGGCTGGAGCATGGCGCCGAGATCTGCGCCGAACGCGTGCAGCTGGAAGAAGGCGGCAGCCGCTTCCGACTGTGCACGCCGGCGGGGGGCCTGGACCTGCGACTGCCGCTGCCGGGCCGGCACAGCGTGATGAATGCACTGGCCGCGGCTGCGCTGGCGATCGCGGCGGGCATTGATCTCGTGCACGTCGGTCAGGGCCTGGAGCAGGCCAAAGGTGTGGCCGGCCGCTTCGCGCCGCGCAGTCATCGCAGTGGTGCGCTGGTGATCGACGACAGCTACAACGCCAACCCCGGCTCGGTGCGCGCCGCCATTGACGCGCTCGCTGCGGCCGGCCAAGGCGCCTGGCTGGTTCTCGGCGACATGCGCGAACTCGGGCCCGATGCCGAACGCCTGCATGCGGAAGTTGGCGCGCATGCCCGCGCGCAAGGCCTGCAGGCGCTGCTCACGGTCGGTGATCTCGCCGCCGCCGCCAGCGCCGCGTTTGGTGAGGGTGGCCGCCACTTCGGCACGCAGGAAGCGCTCGCCGCCGCCCTGCAGGACGCGCTCAAGCCCGGTCTGCGCGTGCTGGTGAAGGGCTCGCGCGGCAGCCGCATGGAGCGCGTCGTCGCTGCCCTGTTCGACGCCGAAGCCACAGCCGCAGGAGGTGCGCATGCTGCTTGAACTCGCGCGCTGGCTGGAGGGCTTCGAGCGCTTCTTCGCCGTCTTCAACTACCTGACCCTGCGCGCCATCCTGAGCGCGCTGACGGCGCTGGGGCTGTCGCTGTGGCTGGGCCCGGCCTTCATCCGTCGACTGGCTGCACTGAAGTCCGGCGGGCAGCCGATTCGCAGCGATGGTCCGCAGTCGCACTTCTCCAAGGCCGGCACGCCGACCATGGGCGGCGCGCTGATCCTGTCGACCGTGGCCGCTTCCACCCTGCTGTGGTCGGACCTGTCGAACCGCTACATCTGGATCCTGCTCGGCGTGCTGGTGGCCTTCGGCTTCATCGGCTGGCTGGACGACTACCTCAAGATCGTCCGCCGTGATCCGAAGGGTCTGAAGTCGCGCTGGAAGTACCTGCTGCAGTCCGTGTTTGGCCTGATCGCGGCGATCGCGCTGTACGTCACCGCCGACGTGCCGGCAGCGACCGCGTTCCATATTCCGCTGGTCAAGGACTTCGCGCTGCCGCTCGGCGTCGGCTTCATCGTCGTTGCCTACTTCTGGATCGTCGGCTTCTCGAATGCGGTCAACCTCACCGACGGTCTGGACGGGCTGGCGATCATGCCGACTGTGCTGGTGGCCGCCGCGCTGGGCGTGTTCGCCTATGTGTCCGGACACGCGGTGTTCTCGCAGTACCTGTTGATTCCGCAGATTCCAGGCGCCGGCGAGCTGGTGATCCTGTGCGCGGCCATTGGCGGCGCGGGCCTCGGCTTCCTGTGGTTCAACACCTACCCGGCGCAGGTCTTCATGGGCGACATCGGCGCGCTGGCGCTGGGCGCTGTGCTGGGAACGCTGGCGGTGATCGTCCGCCAGGAACTGGTGCTGGTGATCATGGGCGGCATCTTCGTCATCGAGACGCTGTCGGTGATGATCCAGGTCGCCAGCTTCAAGCTGACCGGACGCCGCGTGTTCCGGATGGCGCCGATCCACCACCACTTCGAGCTCAAGGGCTGGCCCGAGCCGCGCGTGATCGTCCGCTTCTGGATCATCACCGTGGTGCTGGTGCTGGTCGGGCTCGCCACCTTGAAGGTGCGCTGATGTTCGGTCTGCCGCTGCCGCAGGCGCAGAAGCGCGACGAGATCGCCGGACAGTTCGACGGCGTGCTGATCGCCGTGGTGGTCGCGCTGGTGTCGATTGGCGTGGTGATGGTTGCCTCCAGCTCACTGGCGGTGTCCGAAGGTCACGGCGTCGAGAGCCTCCATTACCTGCAGCGCCACCTGTTTTTCCTGCTGATTGGGCTGGTCGGCGCCCTGCTGCTGATGCGCACCGAGCTGCGCCTGCTGGAGCGTCGCGGGCCCGGCGTGCTGGTGCTGGCTTTCGCGCTGCTCGGCGCGGTGCTGATTCCGGGCATCGGCCGAGAAGTCAACGGCGCGACCCGCTGGATCGACCTGCGCTTCTTCGGCTTTCAGGCGGTCGAGGGGGTCAAGCTGCTGATGATCCTCTGGCTCGCGGGCTACATGGTGCGCTACCGCGAGCAGATGCAGGACCGCCTGTGGGGCGTACTCAAGCCGATGTTCGTGGTGGCGGCGCTGGGCCTGCTGCTGCTGCTCCAGCCGGACTTCGGCTCAACCGTGCTGCTGTGCGCGATCACCGGCGGCATGCTCTGGCTGGGCGGCGCGCGCGCGCCCTATCTATTGGCGCCGGCCTTCGTTGGCGCGCTCGGGCTGGCCGCGCTGGCCGTGTTCGAGCCCTACCGCATGCGCCGCCTGGTGTCCTTCCTCGATCCTTTCCAGGATCCGTACGGTGCGGGTTATCAGCTCAGTCACTCGCTGATCGCGATCGGCCGCGGCGAGGCCACCGGCGTTGGCCTCGGTTCTTCGGTGCAGAAGCTGTTCTACCTGCCCGAAGCGCATACCGATTTCATCTTCGCGGTGTTCGCGGAAGAGACCGGCTTCCTCGGTGTCAGCGTGCTGGTCGGCCTGTTCGTGCTGCTCGCTGCGCGCGGTTTCTGGCTGGGCCTGCGCGCGCTCGAGATGGGGCGGATGTTCGCCGGCTACTGCGCCTTCGGCGTCTCGCTGTGGTTCAGCCTGCAGTCGCTGGTGTCGATCGGCGTCAACATGGGGGTGCTGCCGACCAAGGGCCTGACCCTGCCGCTGATCAGTTCCGGCGGTTCCAGCGTCATCATGAGCAGCATCGCGATCGGCCTGCTGCTGCGGGTCAGCTATGAAGCCGAGCGCGCGCGTCGCCAGACCGGACGCCTGCGTGGCGAGGATCTGCAGGACCCGGCAGAACTACTGCAGCGACCGAACCTCGCGCCCGCGCAGCGCCTCGCCGAGCTTGCGCCGAGCCCGGTGTTCCGGCCCGGCCCGGCGCGCGCGCGCATCGAGCCCGGCATCGGAGCCCTGCCATGAGCGGCCCCGTCCTGATCCTCGCCGGTGGCACCGGCGGCCATATCTTCCCGGGCCTGGCGGTGGCGCGTGCGCTGCAACAGCGCGCCGTGGCGGTCGAATGGCTTGGCGCCGAGGGCGCGATGGAAACCCGGCTGGTGCCTGCCGCCGGCATTGAGCTGCATACGGTTCCGGTGCATGGACTGCGCGGTGGCGGCCTTGCGCGGCGCGTTCTTGCGCCCTTCATGCTGCTGCGCGCGGTATTCGGCGCGATGGCTCTGCTGCATCGGATCAAGCCGCGCTGCGTGCTGAGCTTCGGTGGCTTCGCGGCGGGCCCCGGCGGGCTTGCCGCGTGGCTGCTGCGGCGGCCGCTGCTGCTGCACGAATCCAACCGTGCGCCGGGCTTCACCAACCGGGTGCTGGCACGACTCGCCCGGCGCCGCCTGGTCGGCATGCCGGGCACCTTCGAACACGAGGAAGTGGTGGGCAATCCGGTGCGTGCCGAGATCGCCGGCCTGCCGGCGCCCGCCGCGCGCGAACGTGTGCCGGGCCCTCTGCGCCTGCTGGTGGTGGGCGGCAGCCAAGGCGCGCGCGCGCTCAACCTGCACCTGCCCGAGGCCGTGCGCGCCAGTGGCGTGTGCTGCGAGATCCGCCACCAGAGCGGCACCGCCACCTTCGAGACCACCGCGCAGCGCTACCGCGAAGCCGACCTGCAAGCGCAAACGGTCGCTTTCATCGACGACATGCGCGAGGCCTATCTGTGGGCGGACCTCGTGGTCTGCCGTGCCGGTGCCTCGACCCTCGCCGAGCTGTGCGCGGTCGGGCTGCCGGCTCTGCTGGTGCCGCTGCCGAGCGCCGCCGACGACCATCAAAGCCGCAACGCCGAGTGGATGGTCGAAGCCGGTGCGGCTCTGAAGATTCCGGAAGGCGAGGGCTTCGCCCAGCGCCTCGGCGCGGCCTTGGCCGAGCTCGCATGCAACCCCGCGCGGGCACGCCAGATGGCCGACTCGGCGCGAGCCATCGCCCGCTTCGATGCCGCTGAACGCGTCGCCGCGATCTGTATTGAGGAGTCCCGCGCATGAGGCGCCTGTCCGACCACGGTGACATCGCCACCGCGTTTCGCCGCGTGCACTTCGTCGGTATCGGCGGGGTGGGTATGAGCGGAATTGCGGAAGTGCTGTGCACCCTCGGCTACACCGTTTCAGGCTCCGACCTCGCGGAAGGCGCGGTGACCGCGCGCCTGCGCGAACTGGGCGTGCGTGTCGAGATCGGTCACCGCGCCGAAAACGTGCGCGAGGCCGACGTGATGGTGGTCTCCAGCGCCGTGCGCGCTGACAACCCCGAGCTGGTCGAGGCGCGCGTGCAGCGCATCCCGATCGTGCCGCGCGCCGAGATGCTGGCCGAGCTGATGCGCTTCCGACGCGGCATCGCCATTGCCGGCACCCATGGCAAGACCACGACCACCAGCCTCACCGCCAGCGTGCTGTCGGAAGGCGCGCTGGACCCCACCTTCGTGATCGGCGGCAAGCTGCTCTCGGCCGGCGCCAATGCCGGCTTGGGGCAGGGCGAGTGGCTGGTGGCCGAGGCCGACGAGAGCGACGGCAGCTTCCTGCGGCTGACCCCGCTGATCGCCGTGGTCACCAACATCGACGTCGATCACCTCGAGAACTACGGGGGCGACTTCGCGCGGGTGCGTGCGGCCTTCTCCGAGTTTCTGCACCGGCTGCCGTTCTATGGGCTGGCGGTGTTGTGCCTCGACGATGAAGAAGTGCGCGCACTCGCCGACGAAATGCCGCGTCATCTGGTCACCTATGGCATCGCCGACGACGCCGATGTGCGCGCCAGCGACGTCCGCCAGGATGCCGCGCAGATGCATTTCACCCTGCACCTGCCCGGCGAGGCGCCGCAGGCCGTGGTGCTGAACCTGCCGGGCCTGCACAACGTGCAGAACGCGCTGGCTGCAGCGGCAGTGGGCTGGCAGCTGGGTGTCGAAGGTGCCGCCATCGCGCGCGCGCTGGCTGGCTTCCAGGGCGTCGGTCGACGCTTCAACCGGTTGGGCGCGCTGAGCCTGCATCAGGGCAGCGCCGAACTGGTCGACGACTACGGCCACCATCCTCGCGAGCTGGCGGCGACGATTGCGGCCGCGCGCGGCGGCTGGCCGCAGCGGCGACTGGTGCTGGCCTTCCAGCCGCACCGCTACAGCCGCACCCGCGACCTGCTGGACGACTTCGCCGCGGTCCTGAGCGAGGTCGATGTGCTGGTGCTGACCGAGGTCTATCCCGCCGGCGAGGCGCCGATCCCGGGCGCCGATGCGCGCGCTTTGGCGCGTGCGATCCGCGCGCGCGGGCGCATCGATCCGGTGCTGGTCAGCCATCCGCGCGATCTGGCCGCAACCCTGCCGGATCTGTTGCTGGATGGCGATCTGCTGATCCTCTCCGGCGCCGGCGACATCGGCCGCAGCAGTCTCGCGCTGGCAGCCGACGGACTTGACCTGAACGCCCACACGGATGGGGCCGCATGAACACCACACAGATCGAAACCACGCGTTTTGGCCGGGTCGCCGTGCTGCTGGGCGGCAGCTCCAGCGAGCGCGAGGTCAGTCTCGACTCCGGCCGCAATGTTCTGCAGGCGCTGGTTTCCAGCGGCGTCGACGCGTTTGCCGTCGACGGCATTCCGGCGCTGCGCGAGCTGCTCGTGCGCGGCGCTGTCGATCGCGTCTTCAACATCCTGCACGGCCACCATGGTGGCGGCGAAGACGGCATCGTGCAGGGTCTGCTTGAAGCCTACGGCGTGCCCTATACGGGTTCCGACGTGCTCGGCTCGGCGCTGTCGATGGACAAGATCCGCAGCAAGCAGGTGTGGCTGGCCCTGGGCCTGCCGACGCCGCGCTATGTGCGTCTGAAGAAGGGCGACGATGTGCAGGCGGCGGCACGCAGTCTCGGCCTGCCGGTGATCGTGAAGCCCGCCTGCGAAGGCTCCAGTGTCGGGGTCAGCCGGGTCTTCAGCGAGACCGACCTGGAAGCTGCGATCGAACTGGCCGCGCGCTATCCCGGTGAGCTGCTGATGGAGCAGCTGATCGAAGGCGGCGACTTCACCGTCGCAATCCTTGACCGCCGCGCCCTGCCGAGCATCCACATCGTGCCCAAGGGCGCCTGGTACGACTACGAGGCCAAGTACGTCTCTGACGAAACCCAGTACCTCTGCCCGGGCCTGGAAGGCGCCGCTGAGTCCGAACTCGGCGCGCTGGCGCTGCGCGCCTTCGATGCACTGGGCTGTCGCGGCTGGGGCCGGGTCGATGTGATGCGCGACCGCGAAGGTCGCAACTGGCTGCTGGAGGTGAATACCGCACCCGGCATGACCAGTCATTCGCTGGTGCCCAAGGCCGCGGGCAAGATCGGACTGTCGTACGCAGACCTCTGCCTCGCCATCCTCGCCCAGACCCTGGAGGACAGCGAGCCCGCATGAACGCTCTCGTCCGCCTGTTCGCCTGGCTGTTCGCGCTGACCGTGGTCACCCTGCCGGTGGTCGCGGTGCTGAACGGTTGGTTCGCCTCCGAGCGCTGGCCGCTGGGACAGCTGCGCGTGTCCGCCGAGTTCCAACGGGTCACGGCGGATCAGGTGCAGGCGGCGGCGCGTCCGCATCTCGAGCGCGGATTCTTCGCGGTGGATCTCGAAGCCGTTCGCGCCTCACTGGCGGCCTTGCCCTGGGTCGAACAGGTGGCGGTGCGCAAGCTGTGGCCGGACACGCTGGAAATCGCCTTGGTCGAACACCGGGCTCTGGCGCGCTGGGGTGAATCCCGGCTGCTGTCCGACCGTGGACGCCTGTTCGAGGTGCCCGATCTTGAAACCTTGCAGGGCCTGCCGCGCTTCGACGCGGCAGATGCTCAGATCGATGAGGTGATGCAGATGCATGCGCGCGCGCAGCCACTGCTGACCCTGATCGGTGAACCGCCGGAACGCATGCAGCTGTCGCCGCGCGGCAGCTGGACCCTGCAGCTGGCCAGCGGTACCGAGCTGGTGCTCGGTCGCAGCGAGCCGCTGCCCAGACTCGAGCGTTTCGTGGCAGCCCTGCCTGAGCTCCGGCGGGCCGAAGCGCGCCCCCTTCTACGTGCCGACCTGCGCTACGCCAACGGCTTCGCCCTGCACTGGGCCGAACCGCCGGCCGCCGACACCGGCACTCCTGCTGCACCGAGACAGAGCACATGAACCGCAAAGGCGACAAATCCCTGATCGTGGGCCTCGACATCGGCACCTCCAAGGTGGTGGCGCTGGTCGGTGAGTACACCCCGGACGAGCCGCTGCAGGTGATCGGAATCGGCAGCCACAGCTCGACCGGCCTGCGTCGCGGCGTGGTGGTCGACATCGAGTCCACCGTCAACTCGATCCAGCGCGCGATCGAGGAGGCCGAAGTCATGGCCGGCTGCGAGATCCGCTCGGTCTACGCCTCGATCTCGGGCAGCCACACCCAGTGCAAAAACTCGCCGGGAATCGTGCCCATCAAGGACGGCGAGGTCAGCTACGGCGACATGGAGCGCGTGCTCGAAGCCGCCAAGGCGGTGGCGATTCCGTCGGATCAGAAGATCCTGCACGCGATTCCGCAGGAATACATCGTCGACAACTCGCAGGAAGGCATTCGCCATCCCGTCGGCATGTCCGGCGTGCGCCTGGAAGTGCGTGCCCATCTGGTGGTCGGCGCGCAGTCAGCGGCGCAGAACATCATGAAGTGCGTGCAGCGCTGCGGCCTGCAGGTCGACGATCTGATCCTCGCAGGCCTTGCCAGCTCGCAGGCTGTGCTCACCACAGATGAGAAAGAGCTGGGCGTGGCCCTGGTTGATATCGGCGCGGGCACCACCGACATCGCGGTGTTCGCGCAGGGCGCGATCCGCCATACCGCCTCGCTGCCGATCGCCGGCGATCAGGTGACCTCGGACATTGCCCACCTGCTGCGCACGCCCACACCGCACGCCGAAGAGATCAAGGTGCGCTACGCCTGCGCGCTGGCGCAGCTGGCGACCGCGGAAGAAAGCATCCAGGTGCCCAGCGTCGGTGATCGGCCGCCGCGCCGGCTTGCTCGCCAAGCCTTGGCCGAGGCGGTGCAGAACCGCTACGAGGAAATCTTCGAAATGGTGCAGGCCGAACTGCGCCGCTCGGGCTTTGAAGAGCTGGTTCGCGCCGGCCTGGTGCTGACCGGTGGCGCCTCGCGCATGGAAGGCGTGGCCGAACTGGCGGAGGAAATGCTGCACATGCCGGTGCGGATCGGTATCCCGCAATACGTCGGCGGCCTCGGCGAAGTGGTCGGCAACCCGGTGCACGCCACCGGTGTTGGCCTCTTGCTGTGGGGCAGCCAGCAGGAACGCCCGCGGCGTGCGCCGGTGGTGCCCGGCAAGGTCGGCAGCGCGTTCGGGCGCCTGCGCAATTGGTTCAGAGGCGAATTTTAGGCCATCGGCGCGCAGGCGCCGGCGGCATCAATCAGGGGTCATCACGCAGCTGCGTCACACGGAACGGAAGGAGAGCATGATGTTTGAACTGGTGGAGCGGGCCGCACCCAATGCGGTCATCAAGGTGGTCGGAGTAGGCGGCGGCGGCGGTAACGCGGTCGCGCATATGGTGAATTCCAGCCTGGAAGGCGTGGAGTTCATCTGCGCCAACACCGACTCGCAGGCGATCCGGGGGACCGGCGCCAAACACATCCTGCAACTGGGCTCGGGCGTGACCAAGGGCCTCGGCGCGGGCGCGAATCCTGAAGTCGGTCGGCAGGCCGCACTGGAGGACCGCGAGCGCATCGTCGAGGCGATCTCGGGCGCCGACATGGTGTTCATCACCGCCGGCATGGGCGGTGGCACCGGAACCGGTGCAGCGCCGGTGATCGCGCAGCTGGCCAAGGAGATGGGCATTCTCACGGTAGCGGTGGTGACCAAGCCGTTCCCGTTCGAGGGACGTCGGCGCATGCAGGTCGCGCTCAAGGGCATCGAGGAGCTGTCGAGCCACTGCGACTCGTTGATCACCATCCCGAACGAGAAGCTGATCACCGTGCTGGGCCGCGACGCCACCATGGTCCATGCCTTCCGGGCCGCCAATGACGTGCTGCAGGGCGCAGTCCAGGGCATCGCCGACCTGATCGTGCGGCCGGGCCTGATCAACGTCGACTTCGCCGACGTGCGCACCGTGATGAGCGAGATGGGCATGGCGATGATGGGCTCAGGCACGGCTCGCGGCGAAGAGCGCGCCATGGAAGCCGCTGAAAAGGCGATCAGCAATCCGCTGCTGGACGACATCAACCTGTCCGGCGCCTGCGGCATCCTGGTCAACATCACCGCCGGCCCGGACTTCACGATGCGTGAGTTCGACGAAGTGGGTCGCACCATCGAGGAGTTCGCCTCCGAAGATGCGACCGTGGTGATCGGCACCGTGCTCGACCATGAAATGCAGGACGAAGTCCGCGTCACCGTGGTCGCCACCGGCCTCAACCGCGGCGCCGCACGGCAGCAGCCGCGCAACGAGCGTATCGAGAAGATCGAGACGCCGCGTCTGCGCCCGGTGGCCGGTCTGCGCGACGCCACCACCGGCATGGCGATCGACCCGGTTGCCAGCTCGGCCGCGCGGGTAGGCAAGCCTGAAGGGCGGGTCGCGACGGCGGATCTGCCGATGGACTACCTGGACATCCCGGCCTTCCTGCGCCGTCAGGCCGACTGAAGCCCGGCCGGCTGCCGCCGGCTGAGTACCGTTGATCGCGTTCCGACCGTTCCCGGAACGCGATCACGGTTTCAGGATAGTTGTCGCTTTTTGGCGACAGGCTGTGGGGTTTCTGCCGACTATTGCGCTTGCGTGACGGCGAGGGGCGTGCCATCCTCCGGCACGTTTTGTCACGCACTCCGCAGGGAGTCTGCCCACGCATGATCCGTCAACGCACGCTCCGCAACGTCATCCGGGCCACCGGTGTCGGTATTCATTCGGGCGACAAGGTGTACATGACCCTGCGGCCTGCCGCGGTCAACACCGGCATCGTTTTCCGTCGAACCGACCTTGCTGAACCCGCTGAGATCAAGGCCTGCGCCCACTGCGTCGGCGAGACCAGCATGGCCAGCACCCTGGTCAACAAGGACGGCGTCAAGGTCTCCACCGTCGAGCACCTTCTGTCAGCGCTGGCGGGGCTGGGTATCGACAATTGCTACATCGATCTGTCCGCGGCTGAAGTGCCGATCATGGATGGGTCTGCCGGCCCCTTCGTGTTCCTGGTGCAGAGCGCCGGCATCGAAGAGCAGAACGCCGCCAAGAAGTTCATCCGCATCAAGAAGACTGTCACCGTCAAGGACGGCGACAAGTGGGCCCGCTTCGAGCCCTTCGAGGGCTTCAAGGTCGGCTTCACCATCGACTTCAAGCATCCGGTGTTCTCCAAGAACACCTCCAGCGCCGAAATCGATTTCTCGACCACGAGCTTCGTGAAGGAAGTCAGCCGCGCGCGCACCTTCGGCTTCATGAAAGACATCGAGATGCTGCGCGAGCGCAACCTGGTGCTCGGCGGCTCGATGGACAACGCCATCGTGCTCGACGACTACCGAGTCCTCAACGAAGACGGTCTTCGCTACGAAGACGAATTCGTCAAGCACAAGATCCTCGACGCGATCGGCGATCTCTATCTGCTGGGCCACAGCCTGATCGGCGCCTTCTACGGCTACAAGTCGGGTCATGGGCTCAACAACCAGCTGCTGCGCGCCATGCTGGCCGACGCATCCGCCTGGGAAGAAGTCACCTTCGAGAACGAGGCGACCGCGCCGATCTCGTACGCGCATCCGGCGCAGGCGGTGGTCTGAAACACTGATCGATTGAATTGGCTGCCGGTTTGGCGGCCATGGGGTGTTTGCCCCTTCAGGAAGCGGAATCGGCCAGGGAGGCCAAAGCCAGCAGCTGCTGGCGGAGTTCGGGGTCAGTGGCCTGGAGGGCCGCTTCCCGCAACGCCGCTGCAGCCGCCGGTGTGACGGGTGAGTGCGATGCCTGCTCCGGGGGAACGGTCAGCATCGGCGCCACTTTCACGGTGAGTTCGAAGGCCGGTACACCGGCTTCGGCCGCGGCAGCCAGCAGGCTGGTCGCTTCCAGCCGGAGTTTGGTGCGCCATAGCGGTGAACTCGCCAGAAAGACAAGCCTGCCTTCGCGCACGTTGGCCAGTTGACACTGGCGGGCGAGCGCTTCGGGCAGGGACTGACGCAGACGCTTGTCGAGCGCACCCAAGGCACGGGCGCGATCGATCAGGCTATCGAGAGATGAACCTTGCTTGGCCGCCAACAGCGGCTGGAAGGTGCTCTTGGAATGAGTCTGCATAGGCGAACGAACGACCGGAGTGCCATGAACGTCATCATCGTAGCGAGTTTTCTGAAGGCGCCGCGCAAGCTCAATCTGCTTGACCCGCGTCTGGTGGGCGGCAGCCTTGCCGCACTCGTGCTTCTGATCGGCACTGGTTTCGGGCTTGGCTGGGCCCTGCGCTCGAGCGATTCGCTCGCGCTGAACCAACTGGCAGCACTGAACGAGGAGCTGACCGAGCAACGCGATGCGATCACCGTTGCCAGAGTCGAAGCCGAGGAAGAGCTGAACGCGATGGCCGCGCGCCTCGGTCAGCTGCAGGCCCAGGCCAACCGTCTGAATGCCCTCGGCGAGCGCCTGACCCAGGTCGGTCGCCTTGAAGACGGCGAGTTCGATTTTTCTGAACCGCCCGCGCTCGGCGGCCCCGAAGACATGGGTGCCGTCTCCAATCGCAGCAAGCGTGAACTGATCGATTCGCTGGATCGTCTCGCCCAGCAGCTGTCCCAGCAAGGCGATCAGCTCGGCGTGCTGGAAAGCCTGCTGCTTGACCGCGAGCTGGAGCAGGCCATGCTTCCCACCGGCAGCCCCGTCCGCTCCGGCTACGCCTCGTCGACGTACGGCAACCGAATCGACCCCTTCACCGGGCGCACCCACTTCCACTCCGGCGTGGATTTCAACGGTCCGCGCGGCACCGACATCCTCTCGGTCGCAGATGGCGTGGTGGTGTTTTCCGGCCGCCACCCAGGCTACGGCAATATGGTCGATATCGACCACGGCAATGGCTATGTCACCCGTTACGCCCACAACCAGGAGAACCTGGTCGGCGAAGGCGACCGCGTGCGCGCAGGTGAGCTGATTGCCAAGATGGGTTCGACCGGTCGCTCGACCGGCTCGCATGTCCACATCGAGGTGATCCACAACGGCCGTACGGTCAACCCGCACCCCTTCCTGCGTCAGGCGCGCCAGGCGCCCGCGCGGGGTTGATCGCCAGCTGTCTCGCCGCGGGGGCGGTCGCTTCGGGCCGTGCACCGTCCGGGCTTGATTCGCGCAATTCCACCCGCAGGTTAGAATGCCGGGCGCTGCGGCGCTCGAGCGCCCGATCAGGCCGCTGCGATGCGGCCTTTTTCGTTGGTGGCCGCGGCAGCGCGGCCATGCGTCCACCCACTCACTCAGGCGGCCACCGGCCGCGCTCCGGAATCGCCCATGTTCAATGCCCTTCTGACCCGCATCTTTGGCAGCCGAAACGAGCGCCTGGTGCGGCAGTTCACCAAGTCTGTCGGCCGCATCAACGCGTTCGAGCCGGCGCTGCAGGCCCTCGATGACGCAGCACTGCAGGCCAAGACCGGTGAGTTCCGCGAACGCCTGGGCAAGGGCGAGGCCGTCGACCAGCTGCTGCCGGAAGCCTTCGCGGTGATGCGCGAAGCCGCGCGCCGTGTACTGGGCATGCGCCACTACGACGTCCAGCTGATCGGCGGCATGGTGCTGAACTCCGGCCGCATCGCCGAGATGCGCACCGGCGAAGGCAAGACCCTGATGGCGACCCTGCCGGTGTATCTGAACGCGCTGGAAGGCAAGGGTGTGCACGTGGTCACCGTCAACGACTATCTGGCCAAGCGCGATGCCGCCTGGATGGGACGTGTCTACAACTGGCTGGGCCTGTCGGTAGGCGTGGTGTATCCGGGCATGCCGCACGGCGACAAGAAGGCCGCATATGCCGCCGACATCACCTACGGCACCAACAACGAATACGGCTTCGATTACCTGCGTGACAACATGGCGCTTCGCCATGAGGATCGTTTCCAGCGTGGGCTGCACTACGCCATCGTCGACGAGGTCGACTCGATCCTGATCGATGAGGCGCGCACGCCGCTGATCATCTCCGGGCCGGCCGACGACTCACCCGAGCTCTATATTCGCGTCAACAAGCTCGTTCCGAAGCTGAACCGGCAGTCGGATGAGAAGGGCGATGGCGACTACTGGGTCGACGAAAAGGGCAAGCAGGTGCACCTGTCGGAATCCGGCATGGAGCACGCCGAACGGCTGCTGCGTGAGGCCGACATCCTGAAGGGTGATGAAGACCTCTATGCCGCGCACAATCTGGCGGTCGTCCATCATTTGAACGCGGCGGTGCGCGCGCACGCGCTGTTTCAGCGCGACGTCGACTACATCGTGCGCGACGGCGAAGTCATCATCGTCGACGAGTTCACCGGCCGCACCCTGCCGGGGCGGCGCTGGTCGGACGGCCTGCATCAGGCGGTCGAGGCCAAGGAAGGCGTGCCGATCCAGCGCGAGAACCAGACGCTGGCTTCGATCACGTTCCAGAACTATTTCCGCATGTACAAGAAGCTGTCCGGCATGACCGGCACGGCAGACACGGAAGCCTACGAGTTCCAGAGCATCTACGGGCTCGAAGTCACGGTGATTCCGACCCATCGCCCGATGGTTCGAAAGGACATGCCGGATCTGGTCTTCCTGAAGAAGGAAGCCAAGTACAAGGCGATCAGCGAGGACATCAAGGGCTGCCATGAGCGTGGCCAGCCGGTGCTGGTAGGCACCACCTCGATCGAGACCTCCGAGTTGCTGGCGAACCTGCTCAAGAAGCAGAAGATTCCGCACGAAGTACTGAACGCCAAACAGCATGAGCGCGAGGCCCAGATCGTGGCCCAGGCTGGCCGGCCGGGTGCTGTGACCATCGCCACCAACATGGCGGGTCGTGGTACCGACATTGTGCTTGGCGGTGCACTGGAGTCCGAACTGCAGGCGCTTGGCGAGGACGCGACTGAAGCCGATCGCGAGCGCGCTCGCGCCGATTGGCAGACCCGTCACAATCAAGTGCTGGAGGCCGGTGGCCTGCATATCATCGGCACCGAGCGCCACGAGAGCCGCCGCATCGACAACCAGCTGCGCGGTCGTTCCGGCCGCCAGGGCGATCCCGGAAGTTCGCGGTTCTACCTGTCGCTTGAAGACAACCTGATGCGCATCTTCGCCGCCGACTGGGTGCAGAAGGCCATGGCCTTCCTTGGCATGAAGGAAGACGACGCCATCGAGGATCGCCTGGTCAGCCGTCAGATCGAAAAGGCGCAGCGCAAGGTCGAAGCGCATAACTTCGATATCCGCAAGAACCTGCTCGATTTCGACGACGTCAACAACGACCAGCGCAAGGTCATCTACGAGCAGCGCAACGAGCTGCTGGAAGTCGAGGATGTCAAGGACACGATCGCCAGCATTCGCGCCGACGTATTCACCGAGGTCACCCACCAGCACGTGCCCGCGAACTCGATCGACGCGCAGTGGGACGTCGAGGGACTTGAGAAGGTGCTGGCTGCCGACTTCGGCCTGACCGTCGATCTGCAGAAGCTGATCGCCGAGCGCGAGGAACTGACCGCTGAAGACGTGGCCCGCCACGTCACCGAAGCCGCTGATCGCCTGTTCCAGGACAAGGAAACCCAAGTGGGCAGCGAGCTGATGCGCGCGCTCGAGAAGCACGTCATGTTGACCGTGCTCGACGGCAGCTGGAAGGAGCATCTGGCGCGCATGGACTACCTGCGCCAGGGCATCCATCTCCGCGGCTACGCGCAGAAGCAGCCCAAGCAGGAATACAAGCGCGAAGCCTTCGAGCTGTTCTCCGAGCTGCTCGACAAGGTCAAGCGCGAAGTGACCACCATGCTGGCGCGGGTGCGCATCCGCTCCGAGGACGAAGTCGAGCGACTGGAGGCAGAAGATCGTCGTCGCGCCGAAGCCGAGGCCAAGCGCATGCAGTTCCAGCATGAAAGCGCGGGCGGCTATGGCGCTGATGAGGAGGCCGCGCAGGTCCAGCAGGCGTTGACGGGACAGCAGCCGGTGCGGGTCGATCCCAAGGTCGGCCGCAACGACCCCTGTCCCTGCGGCTCCGGCAAGAAATACAAGCACTGCCACGGCCAGCTGGCCTGAGTACGTGCGCCCACCCGGGACGCACCTAGGTGCGTCCCGGGTGCATGGACGAACGTCGGACCCAGTTCCTCGATGTGGCCCGCGTGTCTTGAGCCACTTCGAGAGCCGCGACTGCGAAGCATCGATGCGCATTGAGGCCTCAATGGCCGTGAAATTTCGCGACTTCCGTGCCCGGCGACCCTCGTGACCGACCTTCCCTCGCAGTCGCTACCTGAGCTCCGCGTCGCCGCCGGACTGCTGCGCGATGCGCAGGGGCGTGTATTGCTCGCCCAGCGTCCCGCCGGTCGTGAAGACGCTGGCCTCTGGGAGTTTCCTGGCGGCAAGCTGGAGCCGGGTGAATCGACGTTCGCGGCGCTGCGACGGGAGCTTCGCGAAGAGCTGGGCATCCACATCGAGGCAGCCCAGGCCTTGATCCGGGTGCCGCAGGCACAGCCGCATCGTCTGCTCTGGCTTGAGGCCATGACCGTCGAGGCCTGGCAGGGCGAGCCCCGCGCGCTGGAAGCGCAGGCGCTGCGCTGGCAGCGACCCGAAGCGATCGATCCGCGCCAGTTGCCCGCGGCTGACCTGCCGATCCTCGCAGCCCTGCTGCAGCCGTCCGACTACTGGATCAGCCCCGAGCGCATCCACGAAGGCGGCGCGCTCGAGGCCTGGCTCGAGGCCGCGCGGGCGAGCGGTGCGCGGCGCCTGCAATTGCGAGCGCCCGACCTCAGTCGCGAACAGGCAACCGCTCTCGCGCGGCGCGCGGCGACACTCGCGCAGGCGCTGGGAATCGAACTCCTGTTGAATGCCCGCGGCGAGGAAGACCTCGCGCTCGCAGCCGAGCTTGGCTGTGGCGTCCAGCTCAGCCAGGCACTTCTGATGCGGTCCGCGTGCCGGCCCGCAGTTTCCTGCGCCGGCGCCTCGTGCCACGACGCCGAGTCCCTGCGCCAGGCCGAGCGTCTGGGCTGCGACTTCGCCCTGCTGTCACCCGTCGCACCGACCCAGAGCCACCCCGACGCGCTGCTCTTGGGCTGGCAGGGCTTCAGTGCCCTGCGCGCCCACACGGCACTACCCGTATATGCCTTGGGCGGTCTGGGCCCTGCCGACCTCCCCGCCGCACGCGCGGCCGGCGCGCAGGGGGTGGCCGGCATCCGTGGCTTCTTCAAACTGCTGGACTAAGAAGGCTCTGATTTATCGGAGCTTGCTGCACGCCATGGACGGCGTGCTCGCGAAGCAAACACGCAAGGGCCTGATGCGGCGCGAGTGAGTCCGGACCTGCCCGGACTCACGACGTCTGAAGAGCTCCAGGCTGAGGTTCTTCAGACCTTCCCTAACCGCGTCGTGGAAGCTGGAAGTTGACCGGCACCTGGGCAATCGCCGCAACCGCGCGCCCGTCCCGTTCCGCCGGCTTGAACCGCAGGCGCTTCATCGCGTAGTCGACGGCTGCACGATCGAGCACGCGGTGGCCGCTGGAGCGCGCCACTTCAACATGGGTCGGCAAGCCCTGTGCGTCCACGTGGATGCGCAGCAGCACCGTGCCCTCCTGGCGCGCACGCAGCGCAGGCCCCGGGTAGTTCGGTGCACCGGGCGGGCTCGCGTACGCAAGCTGGCTCACCTCGTAGGGGCCTTCCTCTGCTGCAGGCCCGGGGTCGCCATAGGCGCTGGGCACACTGGGCGGTGTCTCGACCGGTGGCACGTACACGGTCATTTCGTTGGGCACGGGGATCTCCACGGGCGGTGGTGCCGCGACGGCCACAGGCTGGGGTCGCGGATCAGGTCGCGTGTCCGGTGGGGGCGGCGGCGGCGGCGGGGGCGGAGGTGGTGGGGGAGGCGGCGGCGGGATGATGAAGACTTCAGTGATCGAGTGGCTGGTATCGGCTTTCGTCGTCTCGACCGGCTTGGCGCCGACGAACAGCATCAGGCCGACGCCCAGATGCAGGCTCAGCGTGGCCGTCATGCCCAGGCAGCGCATGACCGAGAACCCCTGCTGCGATGTGGATTGAACTGACATGGTGCGCGCTCCCCCTGGCGGCGAAAGGGCCAGGCGGAAGTCGTGTACGCAGCGCAACGCACGACGGGGTTAGTGGGTGGTCTGCAAGGATGCGAGCATGAACCTACGACCGATGCTCTGCCGCAGGGCGGGCAACCTGCTGCTCCAGCGCTTCGGCCGTCGCTGCGCTGCCGCTATACTTCTGTGATCGCTGCCACGCTCGTACAGCCTGCTGCGTCCAAGTTAATCCCATCTGCCGGCACGCGTAGAAGAACGCGTTGACCGCCTCAAATCCCCCCACGCGCCCGGTGTATCCACTGGGCGCCGCGAACGGAGCCGCTATGAGCATCGAACATCTGGAAGACATCGCCCAGGCCATGGTGGCCCCGGGCAAGGGCATCATCGCCATCGATGAGTCCACCAACACCATCAAGAAGCGCTTCGAGGCCGTGGGCGTCGAGAACACTGAAGAGCACCGTCGCGCCTACCGCGAGATGCTGCTGACCACACCCAACCTGGGCCAGCACATTTCGGGCGCCATCCTGTACGACGAAACCCTGCGCCAGGCCACCCGCGCCGGCATCGCTTTTGCTGATGTGATGGCACAGAACGGCATCCTGCCCGGCATCAAGGTCGACAAGGGCACCACGCCGCTGGCCGGTTTCCCGGGCGAGCTCGTGACCGAAGGCCTTGACGGCCTGCGCGACCGTCTGAAGGAGTACGCCAAGCTGGGAGCCAAGTTCGCCAAGTGGCGTGCCGTCATCACGATCGGCGACGACACCCCCACGGGCTCGTGCATCGAAGCGAACACCCATGCGCTGGCGCGCTATGCAGCGCTGTGCCAGGAACAGGGCATCGTGCCCATGGTCGAGCCTGAAGTGCTGATGGACGGCGACCACGACATCGAGACCTGCTACCAGGTCACCGAGGCGACGCTGCGCTCGCTGTTCGGCGCGCTGTACGAGCAGGACGTGCTGATCGAGGGCACCATCCTGAAAGCCAGCATGGTTTTGCCCGGCAAGGCCTGTTCGGAACAGGTCTCGGTCGAGGAGGTCGCGCTGGCCACGCTGCGCTGCTTGAAGGCTTCGGTACCGGCCAACCTGCCGGGCATCGTGTTCCTCTCGGGCGGGCAGAGCGACGAAGCTGCGACTGCGCACCTGAATGCGATGAATCAGCTGGGACACAAGCCCTGGCCGCTGTCCTTCAGCTATGGCCGTGCGATGCAGCAGGCGGCCCTGCCGATCTGGGCCCAGGACATGGCTGGCAATCTGACCAGCGCCCAGAACACTGTGTTCGAGCGCGCTCGCGCCAATGGACTGGCAGCCCTGGGGCAGTACACCGGCTGAAGCCGAGCGGACGCGACAACCGCTCCTGCGGCATACAAACGCCGGCCCTTGGGCCGGCGTTTGTGCATCTGCGGGGTGTATGTGATCGTGCAGGGGCGAGCTCGCATGCTTGGAAGCTCCCGAGGGCTACGATGGGCGCGCACACTAGATCATCACCCAAATGATTGATTTGCGAAGGCGATTCGGGGCGGTCGCAAAACTCCCGGAGACGGAAGAGCGCCAAACCGGGAGTCCTCACGACTCTCCGAGGATAGAGCTGACGACTCGGCGTGTTGCACTGCGGTGAGCCTGGTTAGACCGAGGTCGAATGGGCGGATTCAGGCGCCGCCGCCACAGTCCGGCTGCGCGGGCGCGTGATTTGCAGGCAGTGGCCTGCAGGCGCGGGCGGCCACCCCGGGAGCAATGCATGAGCGAGTCCGTCGATCTATCTCTGTTTCAGTCACTGCCGCTGGCGATTGGCTGGTTCGATGCATCCCACCGACTTGGCGCCTGCAGCCCGGCGCTGGCGCGTCTGCTGGGCATCACTCCGGAAACGGCGCTGCAGACGGCTGCCGACCGCGTCGGCGTGGACGCCGCAGTGTTTGCCGACGCGGAGCGCGACCTGCTGGTGCGCGGCCAGCCCTTTCGCGTGTCTCCGTGGCAGCAGGGCTGGCTGCTGACGGCAGCGCCAGCGCCGCCCGCCGATCTGCTGACGCTCGCCGCCGCCCAGCTGCAGGCCTGCGATCTCAGCCTGCCGAAACTGCCTGCGGAGTCGGCCGCCGACCCGCGGCTGCCGGCACTGAAGTCCGGCTTCGGCAACTTGTCTGAAGCCCTGCGCCAAGCCGTGCTTCTGGTCCGCGAGGTGGCTTCTACGGTGCCCGCACTCAATCACGGCAATGCGCAGGTGCGTGAGGCTTCGGGTCAGCAGGTGCAGGAGGTTGAACACGCGCTGGCAGCGGCGGAAGCCCTCGCCAGCGGGCTTCGCGAGGCCGGCGAAGCGCTTGCCGCGGTGCGGGGCATGGCTGATGAGGCCGCGCAGCTGGCCGGCAGCGGCTCGGCGACGGCCCAGTCCTTCCACCAGACCATGCAGGCAGTCGAAGACAGCACTCGCCGCGCCGACTCGATCATCGAGCTGATCGACAGCGTCGCCCTGCAGACCAACATCCTTTCGATCAACGCCGGCATCGAGGCAGCTCGCGCGGGCGACGCCGGACGCGGATTCGCGGTGGTCGCCCGCGAAATCCGCGCCCTGTCTGAACGCACCGCAGGCGCCGCCCGTGATGTCCGCAGCACGCTGGATGGCATTCACGCGCGCATGGGCGACGGCCTGCGTCAGGCCAGCGATACCCGCTCGGTGCTGGACCGCGTGGTCGGCCTGATGCAGCGTGCCGGCGACGCCATGCGCGATGGCGGAAGCAGGGTCGGCACCCAGGTCCACGCCGTGTCCGGCCTGCAGTCGCTGCTGGGCGACGTCTCCGGCCACGCCCGCGACAATCTTTCTGCGGTGGAGTCCATGCTCGCCGCCAGCGTCGCGATGGCGACCGGAATCGCTACCCTGGAGGAGTGCGTCGGGCTGTTCCGGCTGAGCGCAGACCCGCTTGCCGAGCCGCGCCACGCGCGTGCACTGGAACTGGCCCGGAGCGGTGCCGAGCAGGCAGGGCGCGCACTGGAAGCCGCGCTGGTGGCACGGCAGGTGCGCGAGGACGCCCTGTTCTCGCGCGACTACACGCCGATCCCGCGCACCGAGCCGCAGAAGCACTCGACCGCCTTCGATGCACTGTGCGACAGCGTGCTGCCAGAATTCCAGGAGCCCCTGAGTGCCTCAGAAGCCTGGGTCGTGTATGCGATCTGCGCCAACCGTGATGGCTATGTGCCGACCCATAACGATCGTTTCTGCCAGCCGCTGACCGGCGATCCGAAGCATGACCTGGTACACAACCGCACCAAGCGGATCTTTTCCGACCGCGTTGGGCGCACGGTTGGAGCCCACACCGACCCCTTCCGCCTGCAGGTGTACCGACGTGACACCGGCCAGATCATGTTCGATCTGTCGGCCCCGATTCGCGTCAAGGGTCGGCACTGGGGCGGCTTTCGGGTGGGTTACTCGCTGGCCTGATCGGCTGTGTGAAAGGGGCGGCACGTGCGGCAGTTCCGCCTGCGCCTGCTAATCTTGGCGACCCGCTGCCTATCACCGGATGCCGATCATGCTTCTTCCGTTCAGCCGCGTCTGCGTAGCCACCGGCTTCGCGCTCGCTCTGGTCTTCTCGCTGCTGCCGCTCTCCGCGCACGCGGATACCGAGTGGGATAGCGGGCTGTTCAAGAGCCCCGACTTTGCGCCGGGCGACACGGGCAGGTCGTTGGGGCATTGGAATACGGGGCAGCACGCGTTGGGGGGTTCCTACGATTTCACATCCGCGGACGGGGTCCTCACCATCCGTCGTACGGGACACGAGCCCTGGGGCTCGGTGGCTCAGGACTTTCCAGCTGAGGCCTATATCGGCAAGCGGATGCGCTTGAGCATGGAGGTTTCGGCTGAGCTGGACGACAGCTGGGGTGAACCCATACAGCCCAGCGGCCTGGTCGTTCGGGTCACTGGATATGGTCCGAAGGACCCACCGATGATGGGCGCCCGCATTCTGGTCTCCGAGACCTCCAGGCCCGGCCTCGGGATCGGTAACCATGATTGGCAGGAACTCAGTCTTGAGTTCGAGGTGCCTGAGTCACTCCATGTGAAGCTGCGTGCCGGCGTACAGCTGACGTCCGGCGGCGTGCTCCGCGCGCGCAATCCGCGGCTCGAAGTCATCGAGGACTAGTGTAGCGTTGCATTCTTGATTGAACTTATGTTCCCGACGCATATCCAAGGT
>CAZPHV010000044.1:28895-45377 GCA_964586455.1 uncultured Aquimonas sp. | reverse complement strand
GCACCTTGACGCGCATGTCTTCAACATCGACGCGGTACTCGCCGGTCGGCATGAACACATCGCCGCGTGCGAGTGCCCACTGCGGCAGAGCAAGTGCGGCAAACAGCAGGCTCAGGGCGAGGAGGCAGCGCAAACGCATGGCAAAGCAAGGCATGAAGAGATCCGGATTGAAGAGTGCCCCGGGCGAGCGCCGGGGCTGCACTGCGGATTGAATCGGGCGCGGAGCGGATCGCCCACGGAGGGAGCTCAGGACGCGGAGATGCCGCAGGGAAGCACTCATTCGCCGGGGCCTCCACCTGGTCCGCCGCCGGAGCCACCGCCACCGCCACCGCCACCGCCACCTCCTCCTCCTCCTCCTCCTCCTCCTCCTCCTCCTCCTCCTCCTCCGCCACCACCTCCGCCGCCGCCACCACCGCCCGCGCCGCCACCTCCACAGCACTTGCGGCAGTTCGGCGTGCAGCCAGGCGAGCCGGACATGGGTGTGCTGGCCCCGCCGCCGCCCCATCCGCCGCCACCACCACCCGGGCCGTTGGGTGAGGTGCTGCTGCCGGTGCCGCACTGCTGGCCCCAAGTGCGCCCCCATCCGGTGCTAGCAGAGCCACCACGGGTTTCGCCGTTTGCGCACTCATAGTCGAAACGAAGGGAGGCGGCATTCCGGTAGGCCCGACAGCTGCCGCTGTTGAGCGTGTTCAGCACATCCGCGAGCACCGGTGGGAGCGCGCCCGAGCCCGTCGTCGCACCCATCACCAGCGGCCCCGCCTGGGCCAAGTCCTGCAGTGCAGTAATGCGATAGCCAACTCGAACGCGCTGGCGCGCCTCCAGGGCACTGGGCACTTCACCAAGGAACTCGAAACGGAAAGACGCATCGCTCGCTGCCGGCGCGAACACAAGGTTGTCCGCACGTACCAGCCCGTAGTTGCTGATGGTCAGTTCGCCGGTGAACTCCTCGCCGACCTGCATCGCCGGAAGATTCACGAACACCGGTTCCATCAGCACTACAGGCGCTGGCACAAAGGTTCGGAAGGTGGCGCCGACCCGGATGTCGTACTCGTCTTCGATGCTGGTCTCAGTCACTTCCCAGTCGATGCTGACCAGTTCGAGATCAAGGAAGACGTCGACCAGTCGCTGCACGCCGGGCTGCACCTGCACCGTGCCGCTGCTGTCGCCGTGCTCGGGGGCGGTGGCGCGCCAGATGTAGCGGCCCGCGGGCACTTCGCTGAAGTCGGCATGACCCTCGGTATTGCTGGTCGCCGTGAACTGCAGACCCGGAATAGTCTCGTGCTGCAGGCGGATGCGCGCACCCGCCAGGCCGGGAATGAGCTGGCCCTGTTCGTCTTCGGTTTCGGTATAGATATTGGCGACGTGGAAACGCAGGTCGCCCTCGCCCGCCTGGGTGACGCTGATGCTGGCGAGCACGTCACCGGCGACGGCGTTGGCGGCCGTCACGCGAGCACGCACGGTGTACACGCCATCGGCGACGCTGGCGCCGGGAGAGGCCGTCAGCTCAACCGGCGCACGTCCGCCGACCTCAATTCGGTCGACTTCAGCGGGCGAGCTCAGCTGGATCCAGCCCGGCGCAGGCGCGTTGCCCGCGGCGTTGAGCAGTTCAACCTGTACGCCTTCGGCTGCGGAAAGGCCCTGATTGAGGATCTCCACACCGACGGTGACCTGCGCGCCTTGGCTGACGCCAGCGGCCATCGAGCGGGGCTGCGGGCTCAGTGCAGGCAAGGGTGCGCGCAGTTGGAAGGGCACGCTCACGCGCGCCCTCGGCACGCTGCCGGATTCATCGGCGAACGCGGTGAGCACTACCGTGCCTTGCTCAGGCGCGCTGGCGCCACCCAGGAAACCCACCTCGATCGTGCGTGATGCACCCGCCGCCAGGCTGATCGGCGCAGGCGGAGTCAGCTGCAGACCGATGGGCAGAGCACCTGAGGGCTGATCGGCGGCCACGATTTCGAAGCGGAAGCGGGTGACCGGGCTGTCGGCGCCCGCGGTGATCTGCAGCGGAATTCTTTCGAGCACCGTGCGTGCAGCATTGAGGCGATAGGTGGTCGGATTCACCCGCACACGATTGATGCTGAATTCGTCCTGCCAGGCGGGATCGGCCTGATCGGGGTGGCGCACCGAGACCCGATAGCGACCGGCGTCGGTGGGATCGGGCCGGAAGCTGTAGTCGAAGGCACCCTGCGCATCGGTCGCAAGGTTGATGCGACGCTCGAAGCCGCCTACCTCAAGCACCAGACGCAACAGAGCGTTCGGTACCGCGGCTGCACTCTCGCGCTCAACAGCACGCCCCTGGATGCGGATCGACTGCTCACCAAACGAGACCGCTGGACTCAGGCTGTCAAGCGCACCGACATAGGGCGTTGGAACCGGCGGCGGTGGCGGCGGCAGTTTCTGCAGTTGTACGGTGACTTCCGCTTCGGCGCTGCGGTCCACCACGTTCACGGCGCGAACGCGCAGACGATAGCTGCCGTCCGCGAAGCTGCTCACCGGCCAGGTCCAGGCCCAGGGCGCAGTGTTCTGGGTGTGCAACAACTGCTCGCCGACGAAGAACTCGACGCGGTCAAGGCCCAGCGGATCGATGACGGCCGCGGTCACCTCGGTGTCGACCTGAATGATCGCCCCGTCACTAGGACTCAGCAGACTGATCTGCGGCTCGGCCGAAGCAAGGGTGACCCAGCGATCAAGCGAGCGCGGGCCCGTACCCCGCGGGTTGCGGGCATCTGCCGAGATCTGATGCGTGCCCTCAGCCGGCAGAATCAGGCTGCCGGCGAAGCTGCCGCCCTGCCCGACCGTAACCAGCCCGCCCGCGGGAACACCATTGAGGTACATCTGCACGCGGCTGCCGGCCTGGGCGGTTCCGCTGAAGGCCAGCTGCGGGCGATAGACCGTGACGCCTTCCGCCGGCGTTGCCATGACGGGCGCTGCAGGCAGATCGATGTCATTGACGGTGATGCGCGCGGTGGCCACACCGGCCAAGCCGCCAGGGTCACGGGCCTCGTAGACGAAGCTGGTCTCACCGACGAACTCAAGCGGCGGCACGTAGCTGAAGCTGCCGTTGGCGTTGAGGCTCAGCGCCCCGACTGCGGGCGCCGTGCGCAGCACCGCAGTAAGCGGACTGCCGTTGGGGTCGCTGTCATTGGCGAGCACACCCTGCGCGGCCGGCACGTCGAGGCGAGCGCCGCGATCCATGCTGTAGGCATCGTCTGCGGCCACCGGTGGCAGGTTGACGGCTGACACCGCGATTCGGACCAGCGCAGGGCGGGACACACTGTCGGGCGTGCGCAAGCGGTAGCTGAACTGTTCGTCCCCAGCCAGCTGCGGGGTGTAGGTGAAGCCACCGTCGGCCTGAAGCGCGAGCTGTCCGCGAGTGGGCGACTGCACGATCTCAATCGTCGGCGCCGGCCCAGCACCGATGCGGTCATTGGCCAACAGCCCTTGCGCAGCCGACACCACCAGCGGGGCGGTATCGAGCGCGACATAGCTGTCGTTGACGGCGGCATGCAGTTCCGCCACGCGCAGGGTGACGCGTGCGGCATTGCCGACGATGACGCCGTCGGTCGCCGAGTAGTCGAAGCTGTCGGTGCCTACGAAATCAGCGTCGGGCGTGTAGACGAAGCCACCGTCACTGCCGAGCTGCAAACTTCCACGCGCGGGCGCAACTCGCAGGACCGCAGTGAGGCCGTTGCCAGCCGGGTCAATGTCGTTGACAAGTACGCCAGCTGCGGCATCGATGCTGAGGCTACCGTTTGTGCGCACGTCGTAGCTGTCTGCGAGCGCGACAGGCCCGCCCGCAGTCGCCTGCAGAACCCGCAGCTGCGAGGCTTCCGCCGGTGTGAACGGCAGCTCGCGGGAACCTGCGAAGAGGCGCAAACGGCGCACGCCGATGGCTGCGTCGGTGGCCACGTCGAGCTGCAGGTCCACCCATGTGCCGGCCGGGTCGGTGCTTTCGATGCTTGCGCTGATCCCCGTCGAAGGCTCGATGCTGAGGCTGTCGACGTCGGCGAGCCCTGCACCGGGCACGCGCAGAGTGAGGCGCAGGCCGCGCGGCAATTCCGCGGGCGTCGGGCGTCCGGCGTAGTCGCCTCGCTGTACAACCAACTGTCTCGAATAGAGGGACCTGACCGGGGCTGCGCCAGCGCCGCGCGTGACGCCAAGCAGCGGAGAAACCACAGGCGAGCGCAGCTCACTGCGGTCGATGATCCGTACCGAGTTCGTGTCATTCGGCAGCGCATCGCTGTCACCCGAAGGCGAGCTCAGCTGCAGAACCCTTTGGCCGCGCTCACTGCTGGGCGCCGCGCGCAACACCACGCTGGCGCGCTGGTCACTGAGGATCTGCAGGCTCTCAAGCACGACGCCCGCTGGCGGCAGCAGGCGAGCGCTGGTGACTTGAGCAAGGTTACGACCCTGAATCATCAGCGTCTGGTTCACGCCGTCTCGGACCAGAGTGTTCGGCGACAGCGCTGTGATCTCCGGCACCGCTCCGCGCACCACCAGCAGGCGGGGCGCGTCGATTCTGCGTCCGTCGGCCATCAACAGCGTGACTCGACGAGGCAGCAGGGCCGCGGCAGGGTCGATGTCGAACTCGGCCGAGACTTCGTCCGAGGCGACCATCAGGCTTCCACTGACCAGCGCAAACCCGGCTGCGGGCGTGATCTCCACGGCGCTGGCATCCGCCAGCCCGATTCCCGGCAGACGCAGACGCTCACGCGTGCCCGGCGCCACTGAAGCAGGCAGCAGGGCCGTCACCGCGGCACCACGCACCACCGCGAGCGACGGGCTCACGAAATCGCTCAGCGGCGTGACTGGCGCGCCGCGTTGCACCCCCAGCATGGGTGAGACCAGCGGGGTGTAGGCCCGCAGCGGGCCCGCGCTGATGTTCAGAGTATTGGCAGGCTCAGTGGCATCGGCGGACCGTCCGCTGGCCGTTTCGACCTGCACGCGGCGCGTGCCGAGGGCGGCGGCCGTCAGTACCTGCAGCCCGATGCGTGCTTCGGTGCCTGCCTCGTTGACCCGCGCCTCCGGCTCGATCACCAGATCGGCGGGCGGATCGACCTGAATGCGGGTGACCGGGAGTTGATTTCGATTGGGCTCGGGTAGCGCACGCAGATGGCGGCCACGCACAAGCAGCTCAACGCGGTCGCCAGGAGCAACGCGCATGGGCTCGATGCTGTAGATCTCAGGTGCAGCGGCCGCAATCAGAAGCGACTGAGCCGCGAGCCCCGCGGTGGGAATGGCGAGTCCCTGGGCGTCGATCAGGCGCAGCCGTCGCAAGCCTGGCCCTGCGCTCGCGGCAACGTTGATCCGCAAGGTGACCGAACTGCCGTCCGCGGCACGCGCATCGACCGCGATCGATACATCGAGCGCGGGCTCCAGCAATGGCATCGCGTTGGCTGGAATGCCCCGCCCCAGCATTTGGACAAGCACCTCCTGCTCGCCGGGCGCGACGCTCGGCGGCTGAATGGCCTGTACCACCGACCCGCGCACCACGCCCAACGCGGCCGACGGCAGGGTAAGTACACGGGGTGTCTCCGCCCGCGCGCGCTGCACGCCCAGCGGACCGGAAACGATCTGGCGCTGCAGGATCTGCGATGTGGCCCGCTGTACACCCAGGGCCGCATTGCCGACCACGGTGCCCGGGCGAACCGGCCAGGGCAGGCTTTGCGTCTCGGATTGAGCGCTGCAGGAACCGTCTGCGCAGTCGACGCCCTGCTGCGCAGAGGCCGCAGCGATCAGGCCGAAGAACAGCAGGGCGAAGGCGGCGACCGCGCGCTGTGGCGCGCGTCGCTGGCGGGACGATCCCATGGCGTCAATTCCGTCTGGTCAGCCTTAGAGCACAGCGCCGACGTCGACGCGACGACCGCTCTCGGTGATCAGGGTCATAGCCTGTGCGCCGTCGCCCAAGCGGGTCGCCAGCTCAACCTGCACAACCGGCTCTCCGCCAGTGAAGGCGGCGAGCTGCTGCGCCTGAGCGCCGCTGACTGCGAAGCTCAGCGTTGCCAGCAACACGGACGGGCCGGGCGGGATATCGACATTGGTTGTGGCCGTGCCGTTGGCCAAGCTGCCAACGATTGCCCCGCTGGTGAAGCTCTGCGGCGCGCCCGAAGGCGGGTTGGCGATGATGGTGATGGTGTTGCCCAGCGGCACGTTGACGGTATTGATCACCACCTCAACCGGGTTGGGGGCATCGACTGGCAGCACGATGTCGGCGTGGCCCGTGGGCGAGGCCGGTGCATCGATACCGCCGACGCGGGCAATCCGAAGGCTGGGCACGCCCTCAAGCGCCAGCGGGCCGGGCTGGCCGGTGGTGTACGCGGGGGTGGTCGCAGCGCTGCGCTGGAAAATCTCGGCTTCGAGGCGGATGCGGCCGTTGCCGCCGTTGACTTGTTGCTGAGCGGGATTACCGTTGTTGTAAGCGCCTTGGAGGCCGCCGACCGCGCTGATCGCGCCGTTGCCTTGCAGGGTGCTGGCGACCATGCGGATCGCGCCGCCGCTGCCGCCGCCGCCGACGGCACCGAGGTCTGTATTGGTGGTTCCCGCGATCCGGCCACCGTTGCCGCCGTTCGCAAGAATCTGACCGGTGACGTTGAGGGTGCCGGAAACGGCCAACAACAGCGCACCACCGCCACCACCGCCACCCGCACCACCGATGCCGGCCCCGCCGTGTCCGCCTGCGCCGCCAGAGCCCCCGATCAAGGGCAACAGATCGGCGGTGCCGTAGGTCGCTGCAGGTCCAACTCCGCAGACGCCCGCGTTCGAGGTCACGGCACCCGCCGTCGCAAAGCTACCGCCGCTGCCGCTTACGCACGCGCTATCGAATCGTAGCGTTACCGGCCGCCCACCCCCAGGCCCCACACCCGCCGCAGCTGTCCTCGGCGATCCAGCGGCGACAGACGGACTACCCTGGCCACCACGACCGCCAGCGTAGCCACCGGGCCCGGCAGCACCCGCCAAGCCATCGTCCGCCGTATTGCCATCACCCGCACCATTGCTGTCCGCCGCGCTCCGGCCGCTGACATCGATGATTCCCGCGATCAGCGCATCGCCGCTGACGAGCAAGGTGACCGGGGTGTTGAGGGCATTGGGCTGAAAAGTCACCCGCACGCCTGCCGGGATGCTGATCGAGGTGTAGTTCAGGATGCCGCTGGGAGGCAGCGAAATCTCGGTGTTAACGGTGGGGGCCAGTTCGCCATCGGCGCCGGTGCTACCGCTGTCGAAGGCTTGGGCTGCCGCCGCGGTCATCAGCAGGGCAAGTGCGGAGAAAGTGGAGATACGCATGGCTCGTGCTTCCTGGTGGGTGCGTAGGCGCGCAATGGGGGTCGATGGATAAGTGGCGTGTGCGGCAGGAGGGCTTGGGTTCGGAGCGAATGGGCCATCACGAACACCGCCTGACTCGGCGCAGAGGGCAGGGATCAGTTCCATGCACAGGTCTCGGGCCGAAGCGGCGTGGTGTCCGGTCGATGCGCAAGCTGCTGCTCGCGCGCAGCCCGCTCGGCCTGATTAAAGGTGACGACCCAGAACGGCTCGGGCTGCGAGGCCGACAACTGAGTCAATGCAGCGACCACGCCTGGGCGTGCTTCGGCGATGACAATCAGGGGCCCGCTCCTATCGACGGACAAGGTCGAGAGCCAGGTGCGCGTCGCTTCGACTGCAGCCGCAGCCGTCGTTTGTTCGAGCGATGCCTCGGCCGTATGCGCACTGGCGTCCGCGTCGAACTCAAAATCTGAGCCCAGATTCAGCACGTGCGCCTCCGGGTTCGCAAGCGCCCGCAACAGCTCGCCTTGAGAAACGCGTTGCCGGGGTGCGAGCGCAGCGCGCGCGGACGTCCCCGCCATCAGGGACGGAACCCCATCGGAGGATTCAGCCGGCGGCAGCAACAGCGGACGGCCCGCAGCGGCCCACGCTGGCAATCCCCCGCTGACAAGGGCGACGGGCTCTGCGTGCTGGGCGGCAAGGCGCGCGCACAGCGCGGCCAGCGAGGCATCGTCTAGCCCTGAACCCACAAGCAGCACGGGTAGGCCGGCCGCGGACACCACCAAGCTGTCCACATCGGTGCGGCGAAGTTTGACTGCGTTGGGAATATGAACCCCTTCCAGCTCGGTGGGCCGCCGCAGATCGACCACCAAAGCCGCTGTCCAAGGCGTGTGCTCAACTGAATCGGCGCCGATTCGACACGCGTTAGCTTCGGCTGACGACGCTGTGAGCGCCTGCCCGGGGCTGCCCGTGGCGATCGATACCGCGTCCGCCTTCTCGCAGTCGGTGGCAAGACCGGGGCGCGCAACGACCGCGCCAAAGACGCACGCAAACACAAGTGCAGTTGCCCTCGCTTGCGCTGCCCGGCTCATGGCCGGGCCTCGAAGGAATCCGCGAAGATCGAATCGCCCTGCTCTCCCGCGGCGGCAGGCGAGATCGCAGCAAGCAGGTTGGATACCGCGCGTTGGGCGAGGCGCGCCTCGGGCGCAGCAATCTCATTGAGATCTCGAAGTGCCTGCAGCAGGTCCTGCAGCGCTCCCCAAGGGTCGTCAGCAGCCAGCGCCTGCTGCGCCGAAAGCACCCGAGCTCGCGCTCGCGCCAGCGCCTCCTGCTCCGGCTCACCCAGGGCAGGCACGGCATCCAAGGCCGCAAGCACAGCTTCAAATCGATCGCTCGTTGAAAGAACACGCAGCTCGATCGTCTCAGCCGCGGCATCGGCATCCAGTGTCACCGCAGCCAGCACCATGCCGGCTGCCGCGACGTCGTTGGCCCGTAGGTCGAGTTGAGCCTCGAAGGGAGGCACGCCGCCCGCCAGGCTCTGCTGCCAGCGCGCAGCCAGGGCGGACTGGGTGGTGGGAGGCGGCTGCGCGCCATCGAGCCTGAGCAGAGACGGCCAACTGACCTGAAGATCAAGCTCGCCTGCGCCGGACGGGCGATACACGAACACGCGCAGGGGCACGCGATCACCCGGATCCAGGTCAGGGGTCGGGGTGGACGCGAGCCCCGCCAGGACACGCTGCACCCTTTCCTGCGTTGGCGCAGTCTCGATCAAGCGCAGCAGGTCGAACCCCGCCGAGGTCAGGCGAACGCCTTCCAGCCCCGACATGACAGCTGCAGGTGCCGCATCGGGATAGCGCGCCAGCACGCGCGCGCCCGCCTCGGCATGCGCCATCAAGGGTGCCTCGACTTGCACTATGCCCGCGGCAAACAGCTCACTGTCGATGAACTCCGCGAAGTCATCAGCAGCAGGGCGTGCGCTGGGCGGGGCAAGGCCGCCGCGCACTTCGAGCGGGCTCCAGCCCGCATCGCGTTCGCCCGTGAGGATCAGTGCGGATCCGCGCCGCAAGGTCTCACCCAGCTCGTCCAGCAGCGACAATTGCGCCAAAGGTTCAAGCGCGCCATCTACCAGTACGGTGTTGAATTCGCCGAGTCGGAGCAGGCGTCGGAAGTCGGCAGGACTTTCAGCAATCTGCAGGAGATCGGCATGCTCTTCCAATGCAGCTCTCCAGCGCGCGCGCCGCTGCTCAGAGCAGGCGGGGTCGGCCTGGGGCGAGCAAGCAGCCCAGAGCAACAGGCGGGTCTGACTCGCCCACTCGAACTCGAACTGCAACCCCGCCCCAGGCTCGATCAGCAGGTCGAAATGGGTCGCATTGTCGGCAATGTTCGGATCGCTGATGGCTGCGTCGAGCAACGCTATCGAATGGGTGATGCGAGTAGCACCGGCGCTGCCGAATCGACCGGAAACACTCAGCAATTGCTCGGCTCCAGCCGGCAGGCTTCCATGCGCCCAGACCCCGTCGGACGGATTGAACTGACTTCCCAGAGCGCTGATGGAATCCACCGCGAAGTCTTCAGGGAGCAGCACTAGGCTCTGCGCGAGCGCCCCCTCAGGGCCACGGTTGGAGGCCCGGAAGGTCAGGCTGACAAGAGCACCGGCAGTGGCCGAACTGGGCCCCTCGATAGATTTCACAAACAGATCCGCGACCCGGGGACCTACCGTCGGCGCACGCTTGGCGAACGCATAGCCGCTGGCTGACTGCGCCTGAGCCAGCACGATTCCAGAGATACCCCCGGCGCTCACTTGACCGCCTGCTGAACCTGCCTGGTGGGTCCCGTCGATGAGGCCTTCCACTGCCCCTATCGAGACTGAGTAGGTCCCCGCCGGAAGCTCGAGGAACGAGAAAGAACCGTCGACCTGACTCTGCACGGATCGTTGCACTTGGGCGCCAGCAGCGACACCGTCCAGCAGCAGCGGTGCGTCTGCCAAGACAGGCTCGTCGGGATCCTTGACACCGTTGCCGTTGGCATCGACGTAGACCAGCCCGACCAAGCTGGACGCGGGCACAGGCAGATCCGTCCGAACAGTGAGGCTGCCGCCACCGCGCGTGTCGAACACGTTGATGTGGTAGTTCCAGTTCAGATTGGCGTCGCGCGTTTTGGACAGCCAGATGTTTCCGCCAGGCAGCGCTGTGCCATCCGCGCGAACGGCCTGGATGCTCGCGCCCGAACCTGCGGTGGGATCAGCGATGCGCGCATATACGAAACCCTGAACAGGCGGCAGCTGGATCGCGTAGTGACCCGGGGGGCCGAGGGCTGCCAAGGTGGCGGACGCCGACAGATCCTGGACTTCGGTGTCTGGACCGTTGGACTCGTAAACCCGCAGCACGTCGCCGTCACGCGCAAGGAAGTCACGCACGCCGTCACGGCCGGGCAAGTCCACCAAGACGTCGCCGATCAGAAGATGGCTGACGGGATCGCCGTCAATCAGGGACGTGAGCGCACCACCCAGCGTGTCCGCGTGCGTATAGCTGGCTTCGATGTCGACGAACTGACCGCTGAGCGAGGTTTGCATCAGCCACCGGCCCATGCGGGCCCGTCCAGGCTCGATCGTGCCTAGATCCAGTCTGAGCGATGCGGCTGCGGGGGCATCGTCCACGCGCCCACCCAGAATCTGGAAATCGACAAGCAGCCCCTGAGCATTCTCGACGATGCGCGGCTGCGCGGACTCGATACGCAGAGTGCGGGCTGCGCCCGCTCCTGCGTTGCGGACTCGCACGCCGAAGGTGAAAGGCACAGGCGGCTCGAGCTCGGGCGTGAACGGGTCATCCGAGTACACGTCGCCAGCGAGAAAATAGTCGAGCTGCAGTCTCGGCTGGGGACGGACGGTGATGGTCTCCGGCGTGACCTCGACCGAGCGCTCTTCGTCGCCAATTCGATAGGTGACGCGCGCACCTACTCGGTAGGTCTCACCTGCAGCGGTCGTGCCGCCCGCAGAAGCCGAAGGAATGATCAGCCAGCGTGCGACGCCGGTGCTTGCGGGCGAGACTCGACCGCTTCCATCCACCGCATCCATGCCCTCCAGTGAATCCAAGCGCACGAAAAAGCGCGCGGACGTCTGGTTCGGGTCAGAACTCGCTTGCACCGGGTTGCCGAGCGCATCGGTGAACAGGATGTTCACTGCTAGCGCTTCAATTTCTGAGGTTGCGAGACCGTTCCTGATCCTCAGGACGGCGTCGAAGGCCTGTCGCTCCAGATTCAGCTTCTGCCGGATCTCGATTCGAACCTCGGCACATACGGCATCACTGGCCGTTGCAGCGCCCTGGGTCGCCAAGAGCGAAAAAAGCGGAACGCCGAACACAAACACGAGCGTTCGCAGCAGAAAGCTGGCAGAAAACCAAGCCATTCAAGAACCTAGAGTACGCGCGGGAGATAGATGCGAGTGCCGTCCCGAGGCATGCGACCCGGGCACCAGCAAGCCAAGGCATGAAAGCTTAGTGAAGAAAAGTGACGCGTTCAATAGACGATTCATCTCTCAGTGACCGAAGGCAGCCCTGGCATTGGAATCAGCTTGAGGACACGGGCGCCGCTCCAGATGCATCCAACGCTCGACCGAAACCTGCAACGTGCCGCCCCGCCCGTGAGCCCAAGACACTGCACGCCGGCCCACCCGGCGGCAAGCGCGTCGCCTCGCCGCCCTGTCGACACGAACGCGGCGGTTGAAGAGCCGCACTCATCGCGAGGGCATTGCTTCGACTTCGCCACCACCTTCGCCGCGACACCGAGATGCAGCTCGACCTGAGCGCCAAACTGTGGGAAGCCGATAGCTGCAGGCGGCGATCGCAAAATCGCGATCAGGGCGCTTTGCCTCCGCGGTTCCACGGCTTCGCGACTTCGCGACTTCGCGGCTGGCCGACCGGCGGATCACTCGCGAGTCCGTGCAAGCCAGGTGACATGTCAGCGCATGCCAGCCCCTGCTGGCGTTGCAGCTCGGACGATCACGACGGGCGCCGAGGGCAGACAAGGGCAAGTGCTAAGCTCGACGCTAGGCACCGCTCACCCACCGCAGCGGCAGGTGGCGACTGTTGAAGTCTGCTGTTCACGGGAGCAGCACGTTCCGCCCGCATTTTCCGGTTTGGCCGAGCCCGGGCGCGCCACCGCGCTAGAATTGGGGGTTTCTGCCTGACTGTGTGCCCCAAAATGCCTGCCACCGCCTCCGACCGCGGGACTCCCGCCAACGCCCAGAACCGCTACGACGTGACGCATGCGGATCTGCCGCTGTCCTGCCCGATGCCGGGCATGTCGCTGTGGAACTCGCATCCGAAGGTGTATCTGCCGATCGAGGCGACGGGTGAGGCGGTCTGCCCTTATTGCGGCGCGCACTACGTGCTGAAGGCCTGAGGTCTACGGTCCGGCCCAGTCGCGCCTGAGCCGCGATCCGTGCGCGTTGAAGGAACTGCAGGCATGCGGCCTGCGTTGTCTGCTCTGACGCCCATCCAAGTGCGCGGCGCATGTTTGCCGACCGCGCGCCACCCCACCCAGCCGCCAGCGCGAACGCCTCCCCATGCTTGAAGCCGACCCCGGGCAGCCGCTGCCCGAAGACCCCATCGACGAGCCTGGCGGCCCGAAGCGTTTGACCGTTCTGCAGCTGTTGCCCCAGCTGGATTCGGGCGGCGTTGAGCGGTCGACCCTGGAGATCGGCCGCGCGCTGGTCGCAGCCGGGCATCGCTCCTGGGTGGTCAGCGGCGGCGGCCGGCTGGTGGCGCAGCTGGAGAAAGAGCGCAGCAGCCACGTCGAGATGAAGATTGGCGCCAAATCGCTGGCCACCCCGGCGCGGCTGTTCGCGCTGCGCTGGCTGATTCGCGAGGTCAAGCCGGACATCGTGCACGCGCGCTCGCGCCTGCCGGCCTGGATGGCGCTGGCGGCGATGGTCGGCTTGCGGCCGCGGCCGACCTTCATCACCACCGCGCATGGATTGAACTCGCCCGGTCGCTACAGCGCGATCATGGCGCGCGGCGATCACGTGATCTGCGTGTCGAAGACGGTGCGCGAGTATTTGCGCAAGCACTACCCGAATGTTCCGGAGCAGCGCTTTACGGTGATCCCACGCGGCATCGAGCCGGCGGCCTTTCCGCGCGGGCATCAGCCCACACCGGCCTGGCGCGAGGAGTTTCTGGGGGCGCATCCGCAGCTCAGAGGCGGCCGACTGCTGACCCTGCCCGGCCGCGGCACGCGTCTGAAGGGCCACACGCAGGCCATCGAATTGCTGGCCGGCCTGGTGGCTCGTGGGGTCGATGCACGCCTGCTGCTGCTGGGCGCGGACGAGCCCGATCGGCAGCGCTATCTTGCCGGCCTGCGCGCGCAGGCGCGCCGCGCGGGGGTCGAGGATCGAATGGCGATCACGCCGCCGCGCGCCGACGTGGCGGATGTCTACGCGATCAGCGACCTCGTGCTGCAGCTGTCCAGCAAGCCCGAGGCCTTCGGCCGCACCGTGATCGAGGCCCTGCACATGGGCGTGCCGGTGCTCGGCTTCGAGCACGGTGGCGTCGGCGAGCTGCTGCGCGAGCTGTATCCAGCAGGCGCGGTGCCGCTGGGCGATTCCGCCGCGCTGCTGCAGGCGGCTCAGAGCCTGCTGGAAGCCGCGCCCGCTGTTGCCGAGTTCCAGGGCTATCGCCTGGCCGACATGCAGCAGGCCACGCTGGATCTCTACGCCGAGCTTGCGGCCGCCCGCGGATGAACGCTTCTGCACTGCGCGAGGGCCTGCAGTCGGCGCGCACGCATGCCCCGGCGCTGTGGCTGCTCGCGATCTTCGCCCTGCTGCCGTTCTCGCGCAGCTATGAGCTTCCGCTTCTGGTCATGGCCGCACTCGGCCTGCGCCTGTTGTCTGGGCTGTTTCGTTCGGATGCAGAACCTGCGCAGCGGCTGGCCGGCCTGCTCTTTCTCGGTTACTGGCTGCCGGAACTGCTGTCGGCGATCGACTCGGTGGCGCCGGACAAAAGCTGGACCGAGGTCGCGGCCGACCTGCGCTTTCTGCCCTTCCTGCTGTACGCGCAGCACGCTCTGTCTCGACCCGGCACCGCCGAATTCGCCCTGCGCGGGCTGGCCCTGCTGGTAACGCTGTGGACGCTCGACGCACTGGTGCAGGCCGTGTTTGGCGTCTCGCTGGGCGGCGCCAATCGCGTTGATCGGCTGAGCGGCATCTTCGGCGACGACAACCTGAAACTCGGCGGGGTGATGGCGGCGTTGTCACCCCTGCTGCTGGTGGCCATCCATCAGCGCTTCGGATGGCGCGGCTTTGCGCTGGCCGCACTGGCCTTGGCAGCGGTGATCGGGCTGGCCGGCGCGCGCGCAGCCTGGGCGAGTTTCGCCGGCGTGCTGGTCCTGCTGCTGTGGTTCGCGCTGCCCACGCTGAAGCAGCGCTTGGGTGCGCTGGCCCTCGCCAGCGTGCTGGTGCTGGCTGCGGGCTTCGCGCTGGAGACGCATTCCGACCGCTTCGCCGAACGCATCGAACGCAGCGCCGCGGCATTGGCCGGGGAACCGGAAGCGCTGGACCACGCGCTCTCGTTCCGGCTGCCGATCTGGCGCGCGGCGTGGTCGATGATCGAGACGCATCCGATCAACGGCGTTGGCGTTCGCGGCTTTCGCTACGCCTACCCGGAGCACGTGCCCGAAGGCGATCGCTTCCTGTTCGACGGTGAGCGCGGCGAGCAAGGTGCGTATCACGCGCACCAGATCGTGCTGGAAATCCTCAGCGAGACGGGGGTGCTCGGCCTGCTGTGCTGGATCGCAGCGGTCGTGCTCGGCCTGCGTGCCCTGCGTGCGGCGCCTGCGGAAGCGCGTGCGCGCGCCTGGCCGTCGAGCCTGGCCCTGCTGACCCTGCTGTTTCCGCTGAACACGCACTACGCGGTGTATTCGAGCTTCCTGTCGGTGCTGCTGTTCGCGCTGCTGGCGCTGTGGCTGGGTGCGCTTTCCGCGCATGCATCGGACCGACGCTGAGGCAGCACGTGCAGACCCTGCGCATTCAGCACACCGAGGATTTCGCCGAGTTCAGCCTGTTCGGCGGGCAGCTGCTGCGCTGGCATGCAGGCGGACGCGAGCGCCTGTTTCTGAGCCCGCGCGCCGTGCTCGACGGCAGCAGTGCGATCCGCGGCGGCGTGCCGGTGATCTTCCCGCAGTTCAATGCGCGCGGGCCGTTTGCGCGGCACGGTTTTGCGCGCACGCAGCGCTGGCAGGTGCGCCAACATGAAGCGAACCGACTGCAGCTTGAACTCATCGATTCGGAGGCAACCCGCGCGCTGTGGCCCCATCGGTTCGCGCTGCGGCTGTTGACCTCAATCGAGCGCGATGCGCTGACGCTGGAACTTGAAGTCGAGAATCTCGACACCCGCGCCTTCGAGTTCAGCTGTGCGCTGCACAGCTACTTCGCGGGCGCGCCCTCCAAGTGCCGCGTGTTCGGCCTGGCGGACTGCGGCTTCGAGGAGAACGCTGTCCTGCAAGCAGCATCCGCAGAATCGGCCCTGGCGCCAGCCCCCCCGATGGACCGCATCTACCGCGGCCCCGCACCCGCCCTGCGTCTTGAGTGCGGCGATGACGCGCTCGCCATCGAGGCCGAGGGCTTTCGCGACTGGGTGGTCTGGAACCCGGGACGCGCTGGCGCCGAGGCCCTGCCCGATCTGGGCGCCGAAGCCGCGAATGACTTCCTGTGCATCGAACCCGGCTGCATCTTCGAGTCGATTCGACTGGAGTCAGGCGAACGCTGGACCGGTGATCTGCGGATGCGCGTGCCGGCCTGAGTGTGCGGGGTGGAAAGCCGCGCTCGGTGAGATGAAATGCGCCGCAGCCCGATCACAGCTGAAGGCGAGTGGAAATGCCGAACGCCCCATCCGCGTAGGGTTCGCCTGTGGCGCACCGATGGGCGATGGGGCCTCGTCGGAAGAGCAGGACCACGCCGTTGCGGCTTCGATGGAGCCATCGCGTCATTCGTGCGCATTGGTGCGCGACACGCGCACCCTACGAGAACGAGAGACGCCGCAGCCCGATCGAAGCCGAAAGTCCGATCCGCGTAGGGTGCGCCTGTGGCGCACCGATGGGCGATGGGGCCTCGGCGGAAGAGCACGACCACGCTGTTGCGGTTTCGGTGGAGCCATCGCGTCATTCGTGCGCGTTGGTGCGCGTTGGTGCGCGACACGCGCACCCTACGAGAACGAGAGACGCCGCAGCCCGATCGAA
>CAZPHV010000044.1:0-28795 GCA_964586455.1 uncultured Aquimonas sp. | reverse complement strand
GCGTAGGGTGCGCCTGTGGCGCACCGATGGGCGATGGGGCCTCGGCGGAAGAGCAGGACCACGCTGTTGAGGTTTCGTTGGAGCCATCGCGTCATTCGTGCGCGTTGGTGCGCATTGGTGCGCGACACGCGCACCCTACGAGTACGAGAGACGCCGCAGACCGATCGAGGCCGAACGCCCGATCCGCGTAGGGTGCGCCTGTGGCGCACCGAGCCCGCCGCAAACCACCACCGCGCCCCTCGAACCCGCAGCATCTACACGCCCAACGCCACGCTCGCTCACCCTGCCGCTATCCTTGCAGGCTTCGCGCTCGCGCTTGTTGCGCCGGCGCTCCGCAGGAACCCAGCCCCATGCCCAACTCCCGCCTGCTCGTGGTCGACGACGAGCCCGATATTCGCCAGCTGCTGTCCGAAGTGCTGGAGGACGAAGGCTATGCGGTGGTCACCGCCGAGCATGCCGAGGCCGCGCGCGCGGCGCGTGTGTCCGATCGGTTCGATGCCGTGCTGCTGGACATCTGGATGCCCGGCACGGATGGCATCGCCCTGCTGCGCGAATGGAAGTCCGGCGGCGACGACACCCCGGTGGTGATGATGTCGGGCCACGGCACCATCGAAACCGCCGTCGAGGCGACGCGACTGGGCGCTTACGACTTCATCGAAAAGCCGGTGACGCTGGCCAAGCTGCTGATCACCCTGGAGCGCGCGCTCGAAGCCATGCGCCTGCGCGCCGACAACCTCGCCCTGCGCCGTCAGCTCAGCCCGGCCGTGGCCCCGCTCGGCGAGTCCGCCGTGATGCAGCGCCTGCGCACCCAGCTTGAGCGTCTGTCCGGCGTCGATGCGCCGGTGCTGCTGCTCGGCGAAACCGGCACCGGCAAGGAAGGGCTGGCGCGCTGGATGCACGAACACTCGGCGCGTGCCGGCCAGCCCTTCATCACCGTCGCCGGTGCGGCGATCGCCGATGAGGCTGCTGCGGCGACGCTGTTCGGCTCGGAGGGCGAAGCGGGTATCGCCCCCGGCCTGATCGAGCGCGCCGAGGGCGGCACGCTGTATCTGGATGAACTCACCGAACTCGGGCCCGAGCTGCAGCTGCGGCTGTCGAGTGTGCTCGAACGCCGCGAGCTGCTGCGGGTCGGTGGCCGCCAGCCGGTGCCGCTGCGCGCGCGGGTGATCGCCGCCAGCAGCCGCGACCTCGAAAGCGAGCTCGCGGCCCAGCGCCTGCGTGAGGACCTCTACTACCAGCTCAATGTGCTGCCGCTGCGGGTGCCGCCGCTGCGCGAACGTGGCGACGACGTGCTGTTGCAGGCGCAGGGCCTGGCCGATCACTTCGTCAACCGCGACCGCCTGCCGCCGCGTCGCTTGGGGGCCGCCGCGGCGGCACGCCTCAGCGCGCATTCCTGGCCTGGCAACCTGCGCGAGCTGCGCGCACTGGTGCAGCGCCTGCTGGTGCTGGGCGGCGACGAAGACATCGCGGCCGCAGAAGTCGAAGCCGCGCTGGGCCGCCGCGCGCCGGCCCAGGCCGCCGCGAACGAAGCGGTCGCCGAGACCGGTTTCCGCCCGGATTTCGAACAGCCGCTGCGCGAAGCCCGCGACCAGTTCGAGCGCGCCTACCTGCTTCATTGGCTGGAACAGAGCGAGGGCAGCGTCGGCAAGTTGGCCAAGGCGGTCGGCATGGAGCGTACGCATCTGTACCGCAAGCTGCGCGACCTCGGCATCGAGCTGCGCGGCGGCAAGGACGCCTGATGCGCATCGCCCACCTGCTGCTCACCCGCCGCTTTGCCGGCAGCGAACGCTATGCCGTGGAACTGGCCAATGCGCAGGCCGAGCAGCATGAGGTCACGGTGCTGCTGCGGCACCGCGCCTTTGAGCAGCGCGCGGATGCGATCGCGCATCGGCTCTCGCCGAAGGTACAGATCATCGATACCGGCGAGTGGCTGTCGCGCTGGCGCGTACGGCGCTGGCTGAAGCAGCAGCGGCCGGACGTAGCGCATGCACATCTGAGTGGCGGCTGCCGCGCCCTGCGCAGTCTGCGTGTGCCGGGCCTGCGTCGGGTCGCGACCCTGCACATCCACTACAAGCCGCAGCAGCACGCCGATCTCGATGGCCTGATCGCGATTGCGCCCTGGCAGCTGCCGGCGATTCCTGACCGCCTGCGCGCGCGCAGCGTGCAGATCGACAACTGGACGCAGGCGCCGGGCTTCGATGCCGATGCGCGCGCGCGCCTGCGCGCCGAGCTTGGTCTCGATGAGGACACCGTGCTCATTGGCGCGCTCGGCCGCGCCGAGCCCGGAAAGGGCATGGACGTTCTGCTGCAGGCCTGGTCGCAGCTGCAGCCGGACCCGCGACGCATGCGCCTGGCCCTGGTCGGTCATGGCGGCGCTTGGAAGAGCCTGCGTGCGCAGGCGCCGGCCGAAGTGCTGATGCCCGGCTTCGTCGAGCGCCCGTCCGACTGGCTCTCGGCCTTCGATGTGTTCGTGAGCCCGGCCCGCAACGAACCCTTCGGCCTGGTGCTGCTGGAGGCGATGCGCAGCGGCCTGCCCGTGATCGCCAGCGCCAGCGAAGGTGCGCAGCATCTCATCGATGTGATCGGCAGGCCCTTGCTGCCGGTCGGGGACTCCAGCGCGCTCGCAGAGGCGCTGCGTACACTGCTGCAGGCGCCGCCGCCGCGACAGGCCTACGCATTGGAGCGCTTCAGTGCCGCCGCGCGCATGGCGGAAATCGAAGACTGGTACGCGCGCGTCGTTCCCGCATGACCCCGGGCTGCGCAGCACATGCGATCATCTGCGCTGCAACATGCGCCTATGCAACGGCAGCACGCGCCACAGGGGAGCAAAGCTAGGCATGAAGATCCTGATTCTTGGCGCAGGCCAGGTCGGCTCCTCGGTGGCGGCGGCGCTGTCGACCGAGAACAACAACGACATCACCGTGGTCGACACCGATGTCGCACGTCTGCGCGAGCTGGCCGAGCGCCTCGACATCCGCACGGTCGAGGGCCATGCCAGCCTGCCACGCGTGCTGAGCCACGCGGGCGCCGAAGACGCTGATCTGGTCGTGGCAGTCACCTCCAGCGACGAGGTCAATCTGGTCGCGTGCCGGGTCTGCGACCTGCTGTTCCGCACGCCTACCCGCATCGCCCGCCTGCGCGAAAGCGATTACCTGAATGCGGCCGAGTTCATCCGCCGCGATCGCTCTTCAGTGGACGTGGCGATCAGCCCCGAGGCGCAGGTCTACCATCACGTGCAGCGCCTGATCGAGTTTCCCGGCGCGCTGCAGGTGCTGGATTTCGCCGATGGTCGCGCCCAGCTGGTGGCGGTACGCGCGGTCGAGCAGGGCAAGCTGGTCGGGCATGAGATCCGCGAGCTGCGTGACCATCTGCCGCCCGGCGTTGACGCGCGTGTCGCGGCGATCTTCCGGCAGGGCAAGCCCATAGTGCCGACCGCGGCGACCACCATTTGCGTCGACGACGAGGTCTTCTTCCTCGCCGACCGCAAGAACATCACCACGGTGATGAGCGAGCTGCGCCGCGTCGACCGCCCGGCCAAGCGCGTGTTCATCGCCGGCGGCGGCAACATCGGCCGCAACCTCGCCAAGGCGCTGGAGGGCAAGTTCAGCGTCAAGGTGCTGGAGCGCTCCAAGGAGCGCGCCAAGAAGATCGCCGAAGACCTGGTCAACTCGATCGTGCTGGTCGGCGACTGCGCCGATGAAGACCTGCTGCGCGAAGAGAACATCGACCAGACCGATGTCTACTGCGCACTCACCAATGACGACGAGGCCAACATCCTGTCGGCGATGCTGGCCAAGCGCATGGGCTGCCAGCGGGTGATGTCGCTGATCAATCGGCCGGCCTACGCGGACCTGGTCGAGGGCAGCAGCATCGACATCGCGATCAGCCCGCAGCAGATCACCCTGGGCGCCCTGCTTGCGCACGTGCGCGAAGGCGCGCCGGCGCGCGTGCACAGCCTGCGTCGCGGCGCGGCCGAAGCGATTGAAGTCGTCGCCCGCGGCGATGCGCGGACCTCGCGCATCATCGGCCGCGCGATCGAAGAGCTGAAGCTGCCGGAGTCCGCCACCATCGGCGGCATCGTGCGCGGCGACAAACTCATCATCGCCCACCATGACGTCATCATCGAGCCCGAGGACCACCTGATCGTGTTCCTGACCGACAAGAACCGCCTGCCCGAGTTGACCGCCCTGTTCCACGCCGGAGCCACCTGGCTGTGAGCCGCCGCGTACTCGCAATCCAGCGCGTGCTGGGCATCATCGTGGCCGTCTCCTCGCTGTCGAAACTGCCGCCTGCGGTCTTGGGTTTCATTTGGGGCGACGGCACCGGCCACGTATTCCTGTCCAGCTTCGCCTTGTCTGGCGTGATCGGCGTGGCGCTGTGGCTGCCCGTGCGCAACATCGACTACCAGCTGCGCCTGCGCGACGGCTTCCTGATCGTCACCCTGACCTGGCTGCTGGCGAGCTTCGTGTCGGCCCTGCCCTTCATGTACGCGCCGCCGTATCTCAGCTTCACCGCGGCGATGTTCGAGGCCACCAGCGGGCTCACCACCACCGGCGCCACCGTGATCGTGGGCCTCGATGATTTGCCGCGCTCGGTGCTGTTCTATCGCCAGCTGCTGCAGTTCGTCGGCGGCATGGGCATCGTGATCCTCTCGGTCGCGATCCTGCCGATGCTGAAGATCGGCGGCACCCAGCTGTTCCGCGCCGAAAGTGCGGGCCTGACCCGCGACACCAAGCTGACCCCGCGCATCGCCGAAACCGCCAAGGCCCTGTGGGCGGTGTACATCGGCCTCACGGTGCTGTGCGCGGCCGCCTACTGGGTCGGCGGCATGAGCCTGTTCGACGCCGTCTGTCATGCCATGGCGACCATCTCGACTGCCGGGTTTTCCACCCATGACGCGGGCTTCGGCTACTGGGACAGCGCCCTGCTCGACTGGATGGCCGTCTTCTTCATGGCCATCGGCGGCATGAACTTCGGCCTGCACTTCGTGGCCTGGCGTCGCGCCACCATGCAGCCCTACTACGGCGACTCGGAGCTGAAGAACTACCTGCGCATCGTGCTGGGTGCGAGCCTGATCGTGGCGGCCGCGCTGTGGTTCGGCGGCACCTTTACCTCCGCCGGCGAGTCGCTGCGGCACGCGACCTTCCAGGTGGTCTCGAACCTCACCACCACCGGCTTCGGCACGGTCGGCTTCAGTCAGTGGGCCGGCATCGCGCCGCTGCTGCTGGTGGGCCTGGCCTTCATCGGCGGCTGCGCGGGTTCAACCGCTTCGGGCATCAAGGTGGCCCGCGTGATCATGGTGCTGAGACAGGGCTTCCGCGAGGTCAAGCAGCTGGTCCATCCCAAGGGCAAGTTCCTGGTCAAGATGGGCGGCCGCCCGGTGTCGGAGAGCGTGGTGCTGTCGGTCAGCGGGTTCCTAGCGATCTACATGTTCGTGTTCGTGATGCTGACCCTCGCGATGAACCTGACCGGGCTCGACATCCTGTCCAGCTTCGGTGCTGCGGTGGCCACCCTGACCAACCTCGGCCCGGGCTTGGGCGACGTCGCCAACAACTTCGCGCAGGTCAACAACGGCGCGGTCTGGTTGGGCACCTTCGCGATGATCATGGGCCGCCTGGAAGTGTTCTCGGTGCTGGTGCTGCTGACGCCGGGGTTCTGGCGGGAGTGAGCTCCGGCGCGCCTCATGCTTGTTTTCCAAAAACACGCATGAAATAGTGGCTGCCCAGATAAGCCTCTGAGTTACTTGAGGTAAACCAAATGCAGCTGCCGGTAGATCCGCCCCGCATCGAGCCGCTTCTGACGGCCACACTTGCGCAGAATCCCGCGCTTGCAAGTCGCCTGCTCAGCCAGTCGATCGACGTCGATGCCCAAGGCCGCTATCTGCACTGGGACAAGCTGCGCCACCTGCAGCCCCCCGAAGGCCTGAGCGCGGAACAGTGGTGGCTGGGCATCAAGCTGGCCCGCCGCAAGAACTACCGGTCGCTGCCACTGTTCGACAAGAACGGCCAGCCCTTCCAGTACGGCCTGCCCGGCGAGGTACAGCGCGAACTGCACTGGCTGGACCGCTATGCCGCCGGCTCGATCCAGGCGGAACCTGCGATCGCCAACAGCGAGCAGCAAAAGACCTTCCTGATCCGTAGTCTGATCGAGGAGTCGATCAACTCCAGCCAGCTCGAAGGGGCCTCGACGACACAAAACGTGGCGCGCGAAATGATCCGGTCCGGCCGCGAGCCACGCGACCGCAGTGAGCGGATGATCGCCAACAACTACGTGGCCATGCAGTTCATCCGCGAGCATCGCAACGATCCACTCACCTCCTCAATGGTGTGCGAGCTGCAGCGCATGCTGACCCTGGGTACGCTGGACAGCGAGGATCAAGCCGGTCGTCTGCGGCGCCCGGACGAACGCATCGAGGTTGTCGACAACCTGAGCCATGTCGTACTGCATACACCGCCTCCGGCAGAGCAACTGCCCGAACGCCTGCAGCGCCTGTGCGACTTCGCCAATGCCGACTCGACGCTACCCGACGCCCACGGCGGCTTTCTGCACCCAGTGGTCAAGGCGGTCGCGCTGCACTTCATGCTGGGCTACGACCACCCCTTCTGCGATGGCAATGGCCGCACGGCGCGCGCGCTGTTCTACTGGGCGATGGCGCGCGAGGGCTACTGGCTGACCGAGTTCATTTCGATCTCGAAGATCATCAAGCAGGCCCCTACCCAGTACGGCCGCGCCTATCTGCACACCGAGACCGACGACAACGATCTGAGCTACTTCCTGATCCACCAACTGGAGGTGGTGCGCAAGGCGGTCGACACGCTGCACGATTACCTGCGCAACAAGGTCCGCGACATCGGCGAAGCCGAGCAGATGCTGACCCTCAATCCGCGCCTGGCCGGCAAGCTGAACTTCCGCCAGATCGCCCTGCTGCGGCATGCCTTGAAGCACCCGCGATTCGCCTACGTGATCGACGAACACCAGCGCTCGCACGGCGTGTCCTACGACATCGCGCGCAAGGATCTTCTGGCCATGGCAGACACATTTCGTCTTCTGAACAAAACCCGCGAGGGCAAGCGCTATCTGTTTGTGGTGCCGGACGATCTGGAACAGCGACTCAAGCGCCGCTGAGTTTCCACCCCGTACGAAAACCTGTCAGCCCCGCGTGTGCGGCGGGGCCAGGCAATGCGGTGCACAGCGACTCACCACTGCAGCCGACGCCGCGCGATTCGGCGGCTGAGCTCGGCGAACAGCGCGCGTGCCTCGGCTTCGGGCAGATAGCGCAGTTCCAGTTGATGCGTAAAGGGATTGCCGCCGGCGGTGTCGGCGTAGAGCGTTGCCATCCGGTGGCGACGGTCGAAGGGTGACTGGGTCAGGCGCAGGCCCTGCAGCCGGTGCACTTCAGCGAAGGACACGTAGCGGTCCAGCCAGCCGCTGCGCCAGGCCAGCACCTGATCGGTGAGCACGTAGCCGCAGCGGCGCGCCAGCAGGCGTGCACGCAGCACCGCCAGCGGCAGCAGGGCCAGCGGCAACAGCAAGGCCCAGGGCCCGAAGCGCAGCACCGCCAGCACCGTCAGGCCGAGGATCAGCAGCAGCGAGGGAAACAGCACCCGCCGCCAGGCCCGCGGGTGCAGTGGCTTCCATTGCCATTGACCCCAGTCGATGGCCGGCAGCCAGCGTTGGATCAGCGCATCGATCGATGCCGGCGCTGCGATCGGAACGATTTCGGTCAGCGCCTGCTGATCGTTCATCGCCTGCAGCACCGCGGTTTCCACGCGCAGGCTGCGGCGGTGGAACAGCCGGTGCAGCAGGCTGTCGTGCACGGTCCAGCGCTGGATCTTCGCGCGCGGTGCGCGCGTGCGCAGGCGGGTCAGCAGGCCCGATTCCACCATCAGGCTGCCGGCCGCCTCGACCAGGCGAAAGCCGTGGTACTGGACCACCACCAGCAGTACCGCGAGCGCCCGCGCCGCTGCCAGAAATCCCAACAGCAGCGCTGCGCCCAGCAGCAGCCACTGGGCCCAGCCCAGGCCCAGACTATCGGCGTACAGGACTCCTGCCTCGGCGGTGTTGGCAACGGTCTTGCCGAAGCCGTCGCCGCCGAACTGCACGAAGGCGCCGAAGCCGATCGCGCCTACCACCAGGCCCCGGTTCGAGGTCAGTCCCAGCTTGATCAGCTCGGTGGTGTCCAACTTCAGCAGCACATCGCCATCGGCGCCTGCTGAGGCGAGGGCAGCGTCACCCGTGGCGGTGATGCCCACCGCACACGGCTCGCCGGCGGCCGCCTGGGCCGCTTCGCCTGCCGCCTGCACCACCGCCTCAAGCGCCGCGGCATCGGCCAGCGACAGGACCTGCATCTGCGCTTCCGGCGTGCCCGCGCCCACTGCGGATTCCAGGCGCACCTCGGCCACGCCCAGCAGGCGATGCAGCAGGCCCTGCTTGAGCGCAACGTTCTGGATGCGACGCAAGGGGATCTGCCGCAGGTTTCGGTTCAACAATCCCGAGCGCACCACCAGCACGCCGCGCTCGATGCGGAACCGATAGGTGAAATAGCGCGCCACCGCGCCCAGAGTCAGCAGCACGCCGGCGGCCAGACCGATGGCCTGGAACCACAGGTCGTCCTCGTCGGCGCTGCGGCCGAACACGACGAAGGCGATCAGCGGCAGCGCGAACTGACGCAGCGAGGCAAGCAGTACGAACAGCCAGGACAGCGGATGCAAGCGCCGATCGTGCTCGGCGCGGAGCCGCATCACTGCAGCGTCGCCTGCGCTGCCCAGCTCCAGCCCAGCCTCGTCAGGCGCGACCGCTGTAGCTACCGGGCCTGCACCTGCATGCGAGGGCTTTGCGTCTGCTTCCGATCGCTGCCGGTCCGGCTCAGACGGCGTCATCGTCCTCTCCCAGCAGATCGTTGCGCAGGCGGCGGGCGTCGTCCTCACCCAGGCCGCCGAGACTGATCGCGGCGAGGCGCGTGCCGGCGGTGTGTACCTTCAGCTCTGCCAGACCCAGCCAACGGTCGATCGGACCGCGATTGATGTCGGTGTGTTGCACCCGCGAGCGCGGCACCCGGGTCTCGCTGCGCCAGATCACGCCGCGCACGATCAGCAGCCCTTCGGCATCCAGCACGTAGCGGGTGCGGCGGAAGCTGGCGCGCGCGAGCAGAAATGCCGCGAGCTGCAGCAGCAGTCCGAGGCCGAGCACCAGCGCAAGCACCTCCCAACTGGACCAGTCGTGGCTGCTCGTGATCAACGCGGTCGGCAGCAACGGCAGCAGTGCCAGCAGCGCATAGCCGAAGTGGTAGCCGTAGCGCGCGTTCGGATGCAGCGGCCGCAGCGCTGCTGCAGCATCTGGCTCGGCCTCGGCGGAAGCCGCGGGCCGGGAGGAAGCCATGGGCGGCAGGTTCGGGGGATCGGATGGGCTGGGATGCATGCTCGGCTCCTCGGGCTGCAGGCGCTGACCTGCGAATGCCGCGACATCGGGATGGACGGCCGCGCTCCGGTGTGACGGAAAACGCTACCAGTCGCGTTGAACTGGGCCAGCGTGGTCATACACGCTGCGACGTGCATGCGGCTGCATGCTGAAGCGCTTGTAGCCCCACTGGTACTGAGGCAAGGCCCGACGCACGCAGGCTTCAACGCCGCGGTTCAGGGCCTCCAGCGCGACGCGATCGCCACCGGCCATGGCGTCCGGCGCCGGCAGGAACACGATGCGGAAGCCCGCGGCCGCGGGCAGGCGCTCGGCGTAGGCGAACAGCACCTGTGCCTCGGTGCGCTCAAGCAGGCGCGAAACCAGACTCATGGTCAGCGCCGGCAGGCCGAAGAACAGCGCGTGCTCACCCTCGCCCTGCTTGGGCTGCTGGTCGGGCAGGATGCCGAGCACGCCGCCCGCCTTGAGATCGCGGAACAGCTGGCGCACGCCGGCCGCTTCCGCGCGCACCTGGGTCACGCCCGGGTGCTGGCGCACGCGCCGCAGCAGCAGCTCGGTGAAGCCCTGCCGCGCCGGTCGGTAGACGATCGAGACCGGCGTATGCGATGCCAGATATTGGTTGAGCAGTTCCCAATTGCCAAGATGCGGCGCGCATACGATCAGGCCCCGGCCGGCTGCCAGCGCGTCGCGGAACAGGTCTTCGCCAACGACCTCGCGAATCAGGCCGAGATTCTCCGCCTGCGGTCGCGTCCACAGCCGGCAGGTTTCGGTCAGCGTACGACCGGCATCCTTGAGCGCATCGCGCAGCAGCACCTCACGCGTGTGCTCGTCCAGTTCGGGCAGGCACAGTTCAAGGTTACGGCGCGCGATCCGCGCCTCGCGGTTGTCGAAGCGCAGGGCCAAGCCGCCCAGCGCAGCGCCGATCGCGTGCAGGCTGCGTAACGGCAGGCGGCCGATCAGCCGCATCAGGGCATGCAGAAGGACAGCGAGCGCGCGATCGCGGCCGCGCGGATCAGGGGCGCTGGACATGCGCGGAGTTTAGCCCGGATAGTCCGCGGCCCCAGCCCTGAGGAGAGGCTCGCCACACATGATCGCCCTGATCCAGCGCGTCACCGAAGCGCGCGTCGATGTCGACGACCGCTGCACCGGGCGCATCGGCCCGGGCCTGCTGGCCTTGATCGGCGTACAACCCGACGACGGCGAGGCCCAGGTCACGCGACTGCTGCAGAAGCTGCTCGGCTACCGCGTCTTCAGCGATGCAGAAGGCCGCATGAACCTCGCACTCAAGGACACCGGCGGCGGCCTGCTGCTGGTGCCGCAGTTCACCCTCGCTGCGGACACCGATAGCGGCATGCGACCGAGCTTCAGCACCGCGGCACCGCCCGCGCTCGGACGGCAGCGCTTCGAGGCCCTGCTCGCGCTGGCGAAAAATCAGCATGCAGAGGTTGAAGCCGGCGAGTTCGGTGCCCATATGAGGGTGTCGCTGGTGAACGACGGGCCGGTGACGTTCTGGCTGAAAAGCTGACGGCAGAGCTCTTGCATCCCCCGCGCAGCGCGGGCCTGAACATCGCCCCACCAAAAACCGCTTGGCAATCATCAACATGGCAGCGCGGCCCCCAGCCGCGTATACTGCCGCGTTCACTTCCACCCGCATCCAACCCGGGCGCCGCATGGCCATCGAAAAGCAGGAACAGCAGTCCGAGATCAAGCAGCTCATTCAAAAGGGCCGCGAGCAGGGCTATCTGACCTATTCCGAGATCAACGATCTGCTGCCCGACGACATCGTCGAGTCCGAGCAGATCGAAGACATCATCGGAATGATCAACGACATGGGCATCGCGGTGCATGAGGTCGCACCGGATGCCGAAACGCTGCTGCTGGCCGAAGGCTCGCGCGGCACCGACGATGACACCGCTACTGAAGAAGCCGTGGCGGCCTTGTCGTCGCTGGATTCCGAAGCCGGCCGCACCACCGACCCCGTGCGCATGTACATGCGCGAAATGGGCACGGTCGAGTTGCTGACCCGCGAGGGCGAAATCGCGATCGCGAAGCGCATCGAGGAAGGCCTGCTGCAGGTGCAGGGCGCCTTGGCCAGCTTCCCCTGGTCGGTGCAGATGCTTCTGGAAGATTACGATCTGCATCTTGAGGGCAAGAAGCGCCTCAACGAGATTGTGGTCGGCTTCCTCGACACCATCGACGATCCCGTGACTGAGCCCGTGGTCGTGGCTGACGATGCGGACGCCGAGGAAGAGGAAGAGGACGACGTCGCCGAAGACGACGCCGATGCCAGCCCTGCCGACACCGGCCCGGACCCGGCCGAAGTCGCCCGTCGCATGGACGAGCTGCGCGGCCTGTACGGCAAGTTCCAGAAGGGCCACGGCAAGGTCGGCCCGGCCGACAAGAAAGTCATCAAGCTGCGCGAGGAGATGGCTGAAATCTTCCTCGCCCTGAAGCTGCACCCGCTGCAGATGGACGGCTTCGTGCGCAAGCTGCGCGAAGTGGTGGGTGAGATTCGCGGCCATGAGCGCGCGATCACCGACCTCTGCGTGCGTCAGGCCAAGATGCCGCGCAAGGATTTCCTGCGCACCTTCCCGGGCGCCGAAACCGATCTGACCTGGGCGGATGAAATGATCCGCCGCAAGCAGAAGTGGTCGTCGGGCCTGCGTGAGGTCAAGGACCAGGTCGTCAACGAACAGGAGCGCATGGCCGGCCTTGAGCAGGCGCTGTCGCTGTCGCTGTCGGACATCAAGGAAATCAACCGCACGATGGCCATTGGCGAGGCCAAGGCCCGCAAGGCCAAGAAGGAGATGGTCGAGGCCAACCTGCGTCTGGTCATCTCGATCGCCAAGAAGTACACCAACCGCGGCCTGCAGTTCCTCGACCTCATCCAGGAAGGCAACATCGGCCTGATGAAGGCGGTCGACAAGTTCGAATACCGCCGCGGCTACAAGTTCTCGACCTATGCCACCTGGTGGATCCGCCAGGCCATCACCCGCTCGATCGCCGATCAGGCCCGCACCATCCGTATCCCGGTGCACATGATCGAAACGATCAACAAGCTCAACCGCATTTCCCGCCAGATGCTGCAGGAGATGGGCCGCGAGGCCACCCCGGAAGAGCTCGCGGTCAAGATGGACATGCCCGAGGACAAGATCCGCAAGGTGCTGAAGATCGCCAAGGAGCCCATCTCGATGGAAACTCCGATCGGCGACGACGAAGACAGCCACCTGGGCGATTTCATCGAAGACACCAGCATCGAGTCGCCGATGGAAAACGCCACCGTCACCGGCCTGATGGAAACGGTCCGCGACGTGCTCGCCGGGCTGACCCCGCGCGAAGCCAAGGTGCTGCGCATGCGCTTCGGCATCGACATGAACACCGACCACACGCTGGAAGAAGTCGGCAAACAGTTCGACGTCACCCGCGAGCGCATCCGCCAGATCGAAGCCAAGGCCCTGCGCAAGCTGCGTCACCCCAGCCGCTCGGAACAGCTGCGCAGCTTCCTCGATATCGAGTGAGTTGAGCTTGTAGTAGCAAAGCAAACGGCCCGCCTTGTGCGGGCTGTTTGCTTTTTGGGATTCGGGGGGCGGGATTCGGGATTCGGGATTCGGGGGGCGGGATTCGGGGTTCTGGTTCTGGTTCTGGTTCTGGTTCTGGTTCTGGTTCTGGTTCTGGTTCTGGTTCTGGTTCGGGTTCGGGTTCGGGTTCGGGTTCGGGTTCGGGTTCGGGTTCGGTAGTGGACTGTGAGGGCCACCCGCTCTTCCCTTCTCCCCCGCGGGAGAAGGTGGCGCAACGCGCCGGATGAGGGCCAGGGCGGGGCGCAACGATCCCACTCGCACGGCCCATAGGGTGGGTCTTGACCCACCGATGTTCGCAGCTCGCCGCGGTCCATTTCAGAGCCGCGTGCGCAGGAAGGTGCGCACCTAGGCACGGCCTGTGTTTTGACGGAGCGGAGCGCAGCGCGGCGAGATTTCGGATCCGGTGGGTCAAGACTCGCGCTACGAACCACTTATGGGCTCGATGGTGACCGCAGCGAGGTCAAGCTTCGGTCGTTCAAGACCCACCCTACGAACGCTCGCGGCCTTGGTGGTGACCGCGGCCAGCATCCCGCCTCGGCGGGTCGAGACCCGCCCTACGAAGCACTTGCAGCCTTGATGAAGACCGCGGCGGGCTGCGAGCCCCGGCGGGTCAGGACCTGCCCTACGGAGGACGTGCGGCCTCGATGATGACTGCTGCGGGCTGCGAGCCCCAACGGGTCAAGACCCGCCCTACGGAGGACGTGCAGCCTCGATGATGACTGCTGCGGGCTGCGAGCCCCAACGGGTCAAGACCCGCCCTACGGAGCACTTGCGGCTTGATGAAGACCGCGGCGGGCTGCGAGCCCCGGCGGGTCAAGACCCACCCTACGAAGCACGTGCGGCTTGATGAAGACCGTGGCGCGAATGGGGTTTCGGTAGACCTTGGCCCTTCCGCTCATTCGGGCGCCCGCCCGCCGTTCCGTCCCCGCAACGCTGCGTCATGCCATCGGGGCTCGGTTGAGCGTGCGCGCAGGCGGACAATTCATGCCTCAACCAAGGAGGCCCACCATGCTCACCCTGCGCCGCAGCGAAGACCGCGGCTACGCCAATCACGGCTGGCTGAAGAGCTTCCACAGCTTCTCCTTCGCCGACTACCACGACCCTCGCCACGTCCACTTCGGCCCGCTGCGCGTGATCAACGAAGACCGCATCGCCGCCGGCACCGGCTTCGGTCGGCATGGCCACCGCGACATGGAGATTGTCAGCTACGTTCTCGACGGCGCCTTGGCGCACGAGGATTCCGTGGGCAACCGCGCCAGCATCGTGCCCGGCGAAGTGCAGCGCATGAGTGCCGGCACCGGCGTGCAGCACGCCGAGTTCAACCACAACCCCAGCGGTGAAACCCACTTCCTGCAGATCTGGATGCTCCCCGCCGCCTCGGGCGGTGAACCGGGCTACGAGCAGCGCCACTTCGCGCCAGAAGAAAAGCGCGGCCGCCTGCGTCTGGTGATGAGCCCGGACGGCGCCGAGGGCTCGGTGACCGTGCGTCAGGATGCACGCCTGTACGCCGGCCTGTTCGACGGCGAGGAAACCGCCTCGCTGGCGCTGGCGCCGGGCCGCCTCGGCTATGTGCACGTCGCCCGCGGCGAGGTCATCGTCAATGGGCAGCCGCTCCAGGCCGGCGATGCACTGAAGCTGCAGGACGAGCCCGAGGTGCGTATCGCGCACGGAGTCGGCGCCGAGGTGCTGGTCTTCGATCTGCCGAGGTAGGGCCGGGGTTCGGGGTTCGGGGTTCGGGGTTCGGGGTTCGGCGGTCGGCGGTCGGCGGTCGGCGGTCGGCGGTCGGGCCAGCGTCAGGCGTGCGGCACGCGCAATGGCGCATAGGGTGGGCCCTGGCCCACCATGGACTGCGCGCCGCCACGCACACGCCACTCGCGGTCGCGGTCGCGGCCACCGCGACCACTCGACGCGCCCGTCGCCGCGCATCGCGCCCCACAAGGGGTGCCTTGGGTGACGACGAGCGCGTGAACCGAGGTGAACGTCAAGCTCCGGTGGGCCAGGGCCCACCCTATGCGCGCTTCGACTCGCGGCATCGAAGCATCGAAGCATCGAAGCATCGAAGCATCGAAGCATCGAAGCATCGAGACATCGAGACATCAAGACATCAAGACATCGAGACATAGCGGCATTGCGGCATAGCGGCATAGCGGCATAGCGGCCGATGCTGCTGCCGCGTGCCGCGCTTGCAAGCCCGCCATCACGCCCCCAGCTAGGAGGATTCCGGGCGCGACCGCGCCGCCACGAACGCCACAGGCCGCCATGCGCGAAAGCTTCCACGCCACCACCATCGTCAGCGTCCGCCGCGGCAGCGATGTCGTCGTTGCCGGCGACGGCCAGGTCACGCTCGGCAACACCGTCATGAAGGCCAACGCGCGCAAGGTCCGGCGCATCGCCGACGGCCGCGTGGTCGCGGGCTTTGCCGGCGCTACCGCCGATGCCTTCACCCTGTTCGAGCACTTCGAAGCCAAGCTCGAAAAGCACGGCCAGCTGATCCGCGCCGCCGTCGAGCTGGCCAAGGATTGGCGCACCGACCGCCGCCTCGGCAAGCTCGAAGCCCTGCTCGCGGTGGCGGACAAGGAAACCTCGCTGATCATCAGCGGCAACGGCGACGTGATCGAGCCCGAAGGCGGCCTGATCGCGATCGGCTCCGGCGGCCCCTTCGCCCTGGCCGCCGCCCGCGCCCTGCTCGAATCCACCGACCTGCCGCCGGACGAAGTCGCGACCCGCGCGCTGAAGATCGCGGGCGATATCTGCATTTACACCAACCACAACGTGGTCTTGGAAAAGCTGTAGGGCGCTGCTCCGATTGGGATCCCCGGACTGGAGATTCGGAATCAGATTCGCCACCCCCCGCGCATCAAGTGCCCGCAATCCCAATCGGCACTGGCTTCAAGCCCCTCGCCCCTTGTGGGAGAGGGGTTGGGGAGAGGGGGAAAACTCGCCCCGCAAGGTTTCCACCCCTCTCCCCCGCCCCCTCTCCCTCAGGGGGAGAGGGGAGAAAACCGCCAACCTCTGCCTCCACACACGGCAACGACGGACCGAAGCGCAATGAACATGACCCCCCGCGAGATCGTCCAGGAACTCGACCGCTACATCGTCGGCCAGAACGCGGCCAAGCGCGCGGTCGCGATCGCGCTGCGCAACCGCTGGCGGCGCATGCAGCTCGACGAGGGCCTGCGCAACGAAGTGACACCCAAGAACATTCTGATGATCGGCCCGACCGGCGTCGGCAAGACCGAGATCGCTCGCCGGCTGGCGGCACTCGCCAACGCGCCCTTCGTCAAAGTCGAAGCCACCCGCTTCACCGAGGTCGGCTACGTCGGCAAGGACGTCGAGCAGATCATCCGCGACCTCGCCGACCAGGCCGTCAAGCTGCACCGCGAGCAGGCCAAGACGCGCGTGCGCAGCCAGGCCGAGGACCGCGCCGAAGAGCGCATCCTCGATGCCCTGCTGCCGCGTCGCCGCGACCCGTCCGGCTGGCCGATGGCCGATGAGGGCGGCAGCGATTCCGACACCCGCCAGAAGCTGCGCAAGCAGCTGCGCGAAGGCAAGCTCGATGAGCGCGAAATCGAGATTGAAACGCAGATGAACGTTGGCCTCGACATCATGACCCCGCCGGGCATGGAGGACATGGGCCAACAGATCCGCCAGATGTTCAGCCAGATCGGCGGCGCCAAGTCGCAGAAGAAGACGCTGAAGATCCGCGCCGCCTGGCCGCAGCTGATCGAGGAAGAAGCCGCCAAGCTGGTCAACGAAGACGAAGTGCGCCTGCAGGCCATCGAGAACTGCGAGCAGAACGGCATCGTCTTCATCGACGAGATCGACAAGGTCGCCAAGCGTTCGGAAGGCTACGGCGCCGATGTCAGCCGCGAAGGCGTGCAGCGCGACCTGCTGCCGCTGGTCGAGGGCTCGATGGTCAACACCAAGTACGGCACGGTGCGCACCGACCACATCCTGTTCATTGCATCCGGTGCATTCCATCTGGCCAAACCGTCCGACCTGATTCCCGAGCTGCAGGGCCGCTTCCCGATTCGCGTGGAGCTCACCGCGCTGACCCGCGAGGACTTCCGCCGCATCCTGACCGAACCCAAGGCCTCGCTGACCCGTCAGTACCAGGCCCTGCTCGGCACAGAAGGCGTCAAGCTTGAATTCACCGACGACGGCATCGAACGCCTCGCCGCGATCGCCTTCGACGTCAACGCGCGCAGCGAAAACATCGGCGCCCGCCGCCTGCACACGGTGCTGGAGAAGCTGCTGGAGCAGATCGCTTTCGAGGCCCCCGACCGCGAAGGCGACACCCTGCGTATCGACGCGGCCGAAGTCGAAGCCAAGCTTGGCGCGCTGGTGAAGGATGAGGACCTGAGTCGCTACATTCTTTGAGGGAAACAAGCGCGCGAGAAGCCGCGCGCACCTGCGAGACGATGATCGAAGGGCGGCGGAAGGCTCCCGAGCGCAGCAGGGCAACAGCGCATTTGGTTTCCCGGGGACAAACAGCCTGCACAGTTCGGGACAGCCGGCACTACTGTCGTGAAGCTTCCGTTGCACGCCGGTGCAGAGTGAATTAGCCTTCGGGACGACGGAGCCGCCGTCGATCATGGAGAAAATGAATGAACCAGAATGAGATTGAAGAAGTCATGCCTCCCCAGAACCAGTCATCGACCGAGTTGGCGGATTTCGACGACATGATGCTGCCGCCTCAGGATCAGCGCCCGGCACTCATGTTCCGGGCTGAGGCCTGAACGAGGCACTTCCACTGCAGGCGCCAACAGGCGCCTGCAGTGGCTTCTAACCCACAGGTAGACGCCGCGATACTCGGCAGGCCCAAGCAAGACAGCAAATGCAACAAGCAGCTCAAGACTACAGCAGAGCAACCCAGTTGCTGCGGGGGGCGCAAAGGGCGAGGTCACCCAGATCGTTGGGGCTGGACGTTCTCCCAATTGCGATCGAGACTGCCGAAGACACGATCAGGCGTCAACTTCTTGACCACACCTCGTTGGAATCCGCTGATCTGAGGACGGGACTTACCGTTTACCGAAGCAGCGAGATCGAGATCTGCCTTGTTGAGTCTAGCGCCAATAACACGTTCCTCATATCCAACTTTCCGAGCGCTCACCTCTTTCTTGAACCACTCTTGTCCGTTGCGACGATTTACGCATCGGCAAATCCAGTCTCAGCACTAACAACCCAAATCAACGTGACTCCAGTTCATGACTGGGCAGACTTCAGAGGTGGGATTCTTCTCCCGCCGGGCTTCGGACTGGCATTGCCAGAGGGCTCACACAGCCTGAATTTCCAGGCAAGACTTCTGAGCGGCTCCAATCTTTCTCACCTTGTGTGCGGCCACACTCTCCAATCCACTGGCATACGCCTTGAGAGTTCGACACCGTACAGACTGGCCGCTATCCTGGACGCCGCGCGAGATCTGCCGTGCGACTCGCTGGATCGAGCGGCTTCTTCTCTCGTGGAAACCGACTTGTTCTTTTTGAAGGCCCGGGCTAGGAAACGATTGGGATCTCGACCATGAAGAAGTTTGGTCGAACCAGCCTCCCGCCCATTTCGCTGGACGAGTTTCTTAGGGACTTCGGGGCCTATCCTATTGGAGTATCGCCAGAAGGTGATGAACGCGCTGCTGTCGCCCTCCAGCGGCTTTGTCTGACTCGTGATCTTCTGGGCAAGTGGGCTCTAAAAGTCGTAGAAAGCGGCATGCACGAGCAGCATCGAAATCCATATGACGTCACCTCATTCGTGCTTTGGCGATCGCCATATTGGATGCTGCGCGCGAACGTTTGGTACCCGCTGAATGAAAATACCCCGGCTTGGGCAAAGCGCGCCGCAGCCAATATCTACAGAATTGGTCACAACCACGACCAGACGCTGATTAGCTGTTGCTTCTGGGGCCCGGGATATCAAACGTTGACAGCATGCGCTGTTGACGAATCCAATTCGGCGAGATTCGAGCTAACCCCACCAACAACAGTAGATTTCGGTCCCGGCGAAGCCATAATTTATGACGCGTTCTGCGACTTTCATGCTCAACTCCCTCCAGACCAGATCACGGTATCCATAAATCTAATCGGCACGTGGCCTCCAGCCAAGCGCGATTCAAAGATCGTGGACCTCGAGTCCGGGAAGATTCTTGGGTCCGCCTCCAGAAGAAGCGAGCATGAATCCCAGCTCAGCAAAGCGATGCAAAGACTCGCCGAGCTGCGCTCAGATTGCGAGCTCAAGATGACGCGTCCGCACTCAGTAGCTTAGCGATTTCTTGCATGCACTCATTGCGGGTCCATTCACGGGCGATAGACCGGCGCATTGCCCGCACTCGCAGTGGCAAAAAGGCCCAGCGCAGGTCACCACGCTACCGCCTGCGCCGTGCTGGCGTCTGATGGCTGCGAGGGTCTGGGCAAGGTGGCTCAGAAGCACACGACACCAGGGGCGGTGCGCTTCAGGAGGCCCTGCTGGTGACCGATCCGGTCGACTCGACCGCCGTGTTCGAACGCCTGGGCGATGCGCACGCCGCCGAAGTCTTACACCAGAACGACCGCTTAGCCTGCCGCCTGATCCACGAACACGCCGGCCAGGAGATCGACAAGACCGACGGCTACCTGGTGATGTTCGAGCGCCCGGTACAGGCCGCTGCCTTCGCGCTGGCCTACCCGCGCGGGCTGCGCGATCTCGCGAGCGAAGCCGACCAAGCCCTGCGCGCCCCGTCGGCGAGGTCATGGCCTGTCAGAACAGCGCCGAAGGCATTGCCCGCGGTGCCAAGTCGACCGAGGCCGAGAGCTAGGCGAACGGCCCAGCACACAAGCGCCCCGAACCTCGGGGCTCAGGCCCATGCTATCGTCCGGCGCCCGCTTCAGGGCCTAACAAGCACGTAAGGAAATCCAACATGAGCAAGCACGTTGACCTGCCGGATCTTGATCAAGAGTGCAGCCTCGCGGCCTCTTCGGGCGAACTTAAGTCCACGCTCTTCATCTTTGCTGCGCGCAAGGATCCCTGCGTCGAGAGCGGCGGCATGGCCATGACCGGTCCGGAGGCCAACGCGGCCTCCACCGCGTTCATCTTCGCCGCCCAGCGCTGAGGGCTGACTGCAGGCCGCGCCCCCGCGGCGCGGCCTGCAGGTACACGCCATGCCGATGCAGAACCCGACCTTTCTCAACGCTCTGTCCGTCCAAGCTGAGGAGGCCTTTGCAGCCAACAGCGCGGATGCGCTGCGCGAGCTGATGCAGCGCTGCCAAGGCCGTCACGTGAGGACACGCCTGCGCCGCCTGCTGCTGCGTGAGCTTCTGCTTCTGCGCCACCGGCAGGACCATCTGCCCTCACGCTGCGCTCCGGGGGAATGGGTACTGCATGAGTCCCCCGCTGTGCGCCTGCGGCTGACCACGCTGGCGCCAGAGACGCGCAGCTCGCGGGTCACCGAATCCGGCAGCTTCGTACTGGTCCCGCTTTCGCCTGTGGCGCGGGAAGATCGTTATCGACGCCTGGAAACCTCGGGCGAAGTCGTCAACGACGTATTCGATTCACGGCAACAGCTGCGGCACACCGATGAGGCCGCGCTGGCTGACGGCTGTCTGCATTGGCTTTGCCCCGGTGTCGAAACCAGCTTCGACTGGCAGGTGCAGGGGCCTACGCTGTGTCTGCGCATTGACGGCCCGCGACAGCGGGGCTTCGTCTGGAGCTTCGATGCTGCAACCCACAAGGCGCAGATGATGTATCCGGCGCGGGTCAACGCCGCGCGCGAGCGCTTGATGTTGGACTTCCTGCTCGCTACCCGGCATCACGGAGCGGAAGCCTTTGCTGAGCGTCTGCGCGGCGCGCCCGAGTACTTCCTGCGCTGGGCGGCGACCCAGGCCTGCAACAGGCTGGCCCCCGATCGCATCGAAGAACTTCTGGGCGCCGCCTCCGGCGACCCGCATCCGCAGATCGCTGCGCTGGCGCAGCGCGTGCAGGCCAGTCTGGAACAGACGCGAGCCGAAGCATGAGTCTCAAGCTCCACACGCACCCTGAGCCCGCGATCTCGCTGCAGCAGTTCGTGGACTGGATCGAAGCGAACATCGACTTTCGCGAGCCCGAAAGCCTGCGCACGGCCGCCCAGCCGCTGCGGGCGCTGGCGCAGAACCCCCATTTTCTGGGCGACTGGATGCTGCAGGCCCATCTGCAGCAAGGCGATCAGTTCCAGGCCGGCAACTTCTACAACTATCAGTCGCTGGTGCTGCGGGTCACCCCGGACTACCTGCTGCGTGCCAACTTCTGGCAGCCCGAGAACGCGCTCTCGAAGCTCTCACACCACGAGCGCCTCGCGTTCGGGTATGGCATTCCGCACAACCACAATTTCCACCTGCTCACCGTCGGCTACTGCGGCAGCGGCTACCTGACGGACCACTGGCGCTGGTCCGACCCGTGGACAGACCGCGCCATCGGCGAAACCGTGGATCTGCAGTACATCGCGCGTGAGCGCCTCGCCACCGGCGATGTGATGCTCTACCGCGCGTTCGAAGACGTGCACTCGCAGATCGCCCCGGAAACACTGTCGGTGTCGCTGAACCTGATGACGCACACCCAGCGCGACACCGTGCCCCAGTACATGTTCTGCGAGGCCGCCCGCACGGTCACGGGTTTGGTTGGCTCGCCGCTGGATTCCCGGCTGCATCTGACCGAATTGGCCCGTGCCCTGCTGCCAGAGCATGCCGAGTGGCACCTGCAGAACGTCGCGGCGACAGACCCCTCACCGCGCATGCGGCGCCTGGCCGAGGACGCGCTCGGGCGCAAGTTTATCGGCTGGCGCTGAGGCGGCTCACGGGCGCGCATCAAGCACAAGTCGTTCGGCATTGAGGTGCAAGGGGCTATCGGCTTGCTCGACCTTGCCTGAGCCGTTCGCGCCGATCACGACGAACTCTGCCGGGTCCAGTTCCGCCCACGCGCAGAAATCGCGATCATTGATGGCGCCGGTATAGAAGGCGCCCAGCCCCTCGGACGCGCAGGCCAGGTACCAAGTCTGCGACAGATGCCCTGCGTCCGTGAAAAGGACCTTGTACGCCTTTGCGTGACGCCTGTACTTCCAGTAGTTCCGGCTCGATCGTGCAGCCTGGAAGATGATGACCGCCGCGTCCGCGAAGAACGATTGCCCGGTCAGCAGTTCTGTCATCCGCGACCTCAGCGTTTCGACGTTCTCGAGCTTCGCCGCGCTCAGCGCATGTGCCCCGCACTCGTAGTGATACAAGCCGCTGGCCAGCCCTTCGACGTTCAGGCAGACAACAAACGCCTCGATCGGGTGGAGCCCACCGCCTGAGGGGCTCAGCTTGTGCCCCGCTGAGAGGCCTGGAGCGATCTCCCGCACCCCGAGCATGCCGAAACTCAGGCGAAGCAGGCGGGCAAGCACGTCCTTGGCAATCGCCGTCTGGACGCAGAACGCTCTTGATGTGCTCCTGTGCATGCACAGCTCAGCCAACGCGCTGTCACCCAGGTCATCCTTGAGCCATGTCCTGCTTGCGCCCTGGGGGTGCCGCCAGAACTGCTCCGGTGCCGGGCCATGGTTGGCGATGTGTCTTCGCAGGCGCTCGGGCGACGCCGTGCCCGGCTTCTCCGCCAAGGGGTCGTCGCTTGAGATGCCAGACCAGGCACTCATCGCGTGATAAAGCAGGCTGATGGGGTGCCATGCTGATCGACCCAGGCGCGCATCTTCGGCCTACAGCGCCCCGTGTGACCCCTCTACGTCGGCCGCAAGCAGCAGGCCTCGCTCCACCAGGCCAGCCAGCAGCGCGGCCGAGACTCCAAGCCGCGCAAGCAGAGACTCGGTGGTGCTCCAGCGGTCTGCCGGAACCTCGCAGAGCAGCCCAAGCTCCTCGGCACCCAGGGCAATCCGCTTGCCCGTGATCGGGCAGAGCAGCTCGATCCTGATGCAGGAGCCGGGCTGCGGGCTCCCCGCCAATAGCGCCTTGAGGTCGATCTGCACTTCATCCCTTATGGCGATGAAGTGCAGATGACGCCTGCGCACACGCTCAGGCAACACCGACATCAAGCGAGTCCAACCCATGCATGCTTCGTACACAGACACGCGCGCACCGGTCGGGCGCCAACCTCTCCGCCATCAGACACTGAAAATAAGAATGGCCATGCGGCCATGCCCCTCAAGCTCGATCTCGCTGACCATCTGCCGCAGCGCTTCCGGTTCCGGCAAGGTGATCCCACCCTCGCCCGGCAGAAGGTCGGCGTCGAATCCGTACTGGCCCAGCACTGCCGCGGGCTCACGCAGCAGGGATTCACGGAAGGCCATGTCATAGGCCAGACGGTTGACGAACTCCACGGTCTGATTGTTCTGCATCGCGCTGCACTCCTTGTGTGCCGCCGGGGAGGAAAGGAACCGAAGCCGGGGCGCCGGCGAACTGCCCGCTGGCCTCTTGAGAAACCTTGCTACGTGTCATTGTCGAGGGTGCAGGGACAGCACCCCCTGGGCGAACCGTGCACCCTGCCGTCAGGATCAAGCCTCCCAAGGCTCCGGCCGCATATCCAGTTCAGTGCGCGAAGCATCGATGATGCCGAATCCGTTCGCGCCTATGACTATGCTGTCCAGAGGGTCGAGACCCGCCCACTGGACGAAATCCGCGTCGTTGACGGCTCCCGTGAAGAAGGCACCCAAGCCGAGGTCGGCCGCTGCCAGATAGAGCGTTTGCGACAGGTGGCCGGAATCCATGAACAACACCTTGTAGGCCTTGGCGTGCTTTCTGTACTTCCAGGTGTTTCTGGAGGCGCGCGCCACATGAAACACCAGCGCGTGCGCCTCTGCAAAATAGGACTGGCCGATGACGAATCGCTCGATGCAGCTTCGCAGTGTCTCGGTGTCCACCGGACGCAGCAAGGCCAGCGCGTGCCTGCCCCACTCGTAGTGGTACAGCCCGCTTTCCAGCCCTTCGACGTTGACAACCAGTACATAGGGCTCGATGGGATGCAGGCCACCTCCTGACGCGCTCGTGCGCTTCATGGCGACGCAGTGCGGCGCAAGGGTTCGGGCACCCTGGGCAGCGAAGGCAGCGTGCAGTACCGCCCCGAACTGGCCGAAGGGAAGCGTCAGGTCAGTGCGATAGGCGCGTCGGGTGGCGCGGTCACCCAGGAGCGCGCTCAGCGCCGGTGACACGCGCTGCTCACCCAGAGCGATCCTGACTGTGGCTTCCGGGTGCTCGGGCAGGTGCGGTGGCGGCGCGCCAAACTGCCGCATGCTTTGATCCATGCGCGCGCGCACCGCGTCGGGCGAGTGATCACGCACAGCTTCATCACCCAGCACGCCAGACCAACGCGTCGCTGCGTGATACGCCGCCGCCATGGGGAGCCAACCGCGAGCCTCGAGCTGAGCATCGGCTTCCACCAAGCCCTTGCACTCCGCTTGATCCGACAGCAGGAGCCGCTTGTCCACCATCGAGAGGATCAGATCCATGTCGACATCAGCGGCCCGACACAGCGCCTCGGCATCGATCCACTCGCTGCGAGAGACACGGCTGAGCACACTGAACTCGCTCGCGGAAACCTCTGCTTGCGCACCAGAGACCACGCAGGTCGCCGTGGCTTCCACCCGGACAGCGAGACCTGCAGCGCCCCTCAACAGGCTCTTCAAATCAGGCAGCCGGCGTTCGCTGATCTCGACCACGCTGCCGAAACGGCGCCGTACCTTCATGAACCGACTAGTCATTTGGATGCGAGGGCGGACTGTACCGCTCGCTGCACTTGCGCAACAAGCTCAGGGTTCGAAGGTGGATTCTCCTCGCGTCCTGTCCGAGACATGCTCGACACAGCTGCTGCTTCGCGCCCCCAGCAACACGCTACCGACAGCAGGTCGCATCGGCCGGGGTGGTGCCCTGGGCAATGGCGAAGCGAACGAGACTGCCGCACAATCGGCCGCCTGAACGACGCCGGCGGGAGGCCGGGGTTGCCATGCGGGGCCGGGAGCCCGCTTGAGCTGCGCGGCTGCCTTGGGGGCGGTCCGCGCCGCCGCCGTGCGAGGAGCTGCGACACCTATGAACGCCCAACTTGCACCGGAAGACCTCGACACCGAACCCGCGCCCGACGGCGCGCGCGCCCTGCTGCGCAGCGTGGTCATTACCGACCTCTGCGATTCCACCGCACTCGTTGAACGGCTGGGCGACGTGCGCGCCACCGAGCTGATCCGCGCCCACGACCGCCTGCTGCGCGGCCTGATCCGCGAGCACCGCGGGCAGGAGATCGACAAGACCGATGGTTTCCTGAGCCTGTTCGAGCGGCCCATCCAGGCCGTGGCCTTCGCGCTGGCCTACCAGCGCGGACTGCGCGCGTTCTCGCTGGAGCACGGCATCGAGGTCTCGGCCCGCATCGGCGTGCACGTCGGCGAGGTGATGACCTGGCAGAACGACCTGGCCGACGTCGCCAAGGGGGCCAAACCCACCGAGGTCGAGGGCCTGGCCAAGCCGGTGGCGGCGCGCCTGATGGGCATGGCCCTGCCCGGCCAGATCCTGCTCTCGGGTGTGGCCTACACCCTCGCCCATCGCGCCGAGGGTGAACTGGGCGCCGTGCTGTCGCGCGTGCAGTGGAAAGCGCACGGCGACTTCCGCTTCAAGGGCGTGGCCGAGGCCGTGCCGGTCTACGAGATCGGCGAAGAAGGCATCGCGCCCTTCAAGGCGCCCGCCTGGAGCGGAAAGGCGCATCGCGAAGTACCGCTGTGGCGCAGGCCAGTGATGTTGGCTTTCGAGGTGATTGCGCTGCTGCTGGCGGTGGCCCTGCCGGCCTGGCATTTCCTCACACCCGCGCCGGCGATCGCGTTCGCGGAGCGCGACTGGGTGGTGCTGGCCGACCTGCGCAACCTGACCGGCGACCCGCGCTTCGATGATTCTTTGGAGCAGGCTTTCCGCATCGGCCTGGAGCAGTCGCGGCATGTGAACGTGCTGTCCGATCTGCAGGTGCGCGACACCCTGCAGCGCATGCAGCGCGACAGCGACAGCCCGGTGGACCGCAGCATCGGCGCCGAGATCGCGATGCGCGAAGGCGCCCGCGCCCTGGTGCTGCCGACGCTGGCGGAAGTGGGGGGGCGGCTGCGGTTTACGGCCGAAGTCATCCACCCGAATACCCAGGCAACGGTGTACTCCGAGTACGCCGATGGGCGCGGCGCGGAAGCGGTGCTGCCGCTGGTGGACGAGGTGAATCGCAAGCTGCGCGGGCGCTTGGGTGAAGCCGTGGATCAGGTCAGTGAAGACTCGCGCGCGCTGGAGCGGGTGACGACGCCGAATCTCGATGCACTGAGTGCTTACACACGCGCACGAGCACTCCTTCTTGAGCGAAATGTGTCGGATGCCATTTCTCTGTTGAATGCCGCGCTGTCGCTGGATCCGGAATTCGCAGCCGCCTCGCTGGAACTCGCGATCATCATGAATGATCGTCTCGACCAGAGCACCGCCTTGTCGCACTTGGACCAGGCCCTCTCCAACGCCAGCCGGCTGACACATCTGCAGGTCAGGCACGCGACTGCGTTGAGGGAGACCCTTGTTGGTAGCCCTCACGCGACAATCGAGGCTTGGCGAATGCTCACCGTTGAGTTCCCCGACTTCTACCCCGGCTGGGGCGGTTTGGCGTGGTCTCAGTGGCTCTACTTGAACGACGTTCATGGCGCAAGAGCGTCAGTCGAACGCAACATCGAGCCGCGCAACCCCAGGCGCAACGTAGGTCACTACTTGCTCGGTGCGTTGCTTCTGGCAAGCAATGAGCCCCAACAGGCGATTCATCAATTTGAGACTTCCCGAGAGCTTGGTTTTCGGGTTGAGAACCGCCTATACAGCTCCGCTTTCGCCGCAATGCGCGAATTCGATCGCGCGCGAAAGATCTTAGACAGCGGCACAGCCACTAATGCAGCTATCAGCAAATCCAGCCGCGCACTGGCGCTGGCCAGTCACCTTGCCGATCGTGGTCAGCTACGGCAGGCGATCGAGCTCATCGCTGCAACGAGGACTTCCATCGACAACTCGTCCGGTCTGCCCTGGCGGATGCTTGCGCTTGCAGAGGCGTCCTTAGTTGATGCACAGGGCATCGTCGATGGCGACCTCAAAATGCGAGACCCCGAACTGCTGCAGGCCCTAACGTCTGCACATCGCGAGGCGCGACACACGCTCTCACTCGAGGCAACAACCCGATCTCTCGAACAATGGGCCTCGCTCGGTCTATCCACTGAGCTGTCGGCGGCTGATCAGCCTGATGCCGAACAGGCTGCCACTGCTTCCGTGCCCACCGAGTTGCGTGTGTTGGGCCAAGCTCGTCGGCAGCGCTTGGCCGGCAATGCTCGGGAAGCGGCTGCACTGTTGCTCGAGAATCTGAGTAGCGTGAGCACATTCGCCACGCGAGTTGAGCTCATGCGCGCTCAGATCGAAGCAGGACAGCTGCACGAGGCTGAAACACAGGCGACATGGTTGACTCACAATCGCGGGCGGGCTTATGCGGAGCCCGATATGCTCCAAGCCTTGGCCCCTTACAACGCCTATTGGTCAACTCGTGCGCAGCTCACGCTTGCTAGGATTCGCTTTGAGCTTTCAGACTTGGATTCAGCGCGAGCGGATTTGCGCGAGTTCGAGGCGACTGTGGACGAGACCGGCCTTAGCCGCGAGGCACTGAACGAGCTATTGGAGCTCCGCAGCAAGATCAATGCGGCAGAGGGTTGAGGCCTTTTCCGAGTCCACAACTGAGCGAAAAGGTGAATCTTGAGCCAGTCATCGCGCCGGCGTTTAAGGCGTCCCCATACCCCCCACGCAAGACACCTGTAGCCTGATTCCCGAGGGATCGGCGCGTCGCGTGACGTCAGGAAGAGGGACTCTGGGAAGCGTCAATAACCCTTGATGGTGGGTACAACCATGAGCATCGCATCCTTAAACTGCTCAGCAGCGACGTCCTTCGCCAGCGCCTCAAACACCCCCTTATCAGCCAAGACCCTCGGCTCAATACAGTCAGGCTTGAGCTCAGCGATCACGCCCTGCGGCACGCCCACTTCTTCCAGTGCGGCCTGTGGATTCTTCTCGAAGCGGGCGCGGAAGGCGTCGTCACTGGCGAGGCGCTTGAGCAGGCTGAGGCCGGCTTCTTGCGGAAGCGATGCGGACATGTGAACCCCCTGTGGTTGTGGCTGCCGGAGTGTAGTCGAAACGCATCCAGCGTGAAGCACCTTCTTTCGTATCATTGCCGCCCACGCTCCCCGCTCCGGTGACCTGCCCATGTCCGACCCCACCCTGCTTGCCGCGCTGCTCTCCACTGCCCTGGCGTCCGGGGCGGCGGCCCCGCCGCGCGACGCCGCGCTTGCCGAAGCCCTCTCGGGGCTGTGGTGCTTCTCGCGCGACGAGGGCCGCAGCTGCTGGGCCTGGGAAGAAGTCACCGCCGATGGCGGTCTGCGGGTCTGGGGGCAGACACCCGATGGCTTGAACCGCTTCTGGTCCGAGGGGCGCTACACCGTCGAAGGCGTGGTGACCTGCGTCGAGATCACTGCCTCCAGCGAGCACGCGCCGCATACGGCAGGCGATGCCTTCTGCGCCGAGGTAGTGCAGGTCGATGAACGCGTCCACCGCTTCCGTGCGGTCGGCGGCACGCGCGAGACGGTGACCTACCGGCTGGCCGACACCGCCGAAGCGCCGCGCTTCGAAGACGCGCGCGCCAGCCTGGCACCCGCGCTCGTTTCGCCCTGAGGGCTTGCGCTGCGAGGGCGCGCGGGCACTGCGATGGCACGCGCTGCACCTGCGCGGCATGGCCGCGCTGGCGGCAAGCCTAGTGTAGCGTTGCATTCTGTTTGGAACTTAAGCGGCAGTTTGCTCGGATCA